>NZ_PBYA01000010.1 GCF_002729955.1 Salinisphaera sp.
AGATAGATGCCCTGCAACAGCACGCCGGCAACCAGCGCGTTGGCCCAGGCCCGCAGACCGCGCGGCCAGGGCGCGCCCACGGCGACGGCGATGATCACGAATGCAACGACCGTGAGCGCATAGCGGTAGCACAGAAACGTCAGCGGATCGGAATAGGGCGCGACCAGTCGTGCGGCGATGAAGCCGGTCGACCAGATCAGCACGAAGAACAGGGGCAGGGCACGGGCCAGCATCAGGTCATCCGGTCGGGGGCTTGGACGGGCAGCGACGGCAGGCGATCATTGGTCGAGATCGGCGCTGGTGGCCCAGTTGGGCATGAGGTCGTTGCTGGGCTGTTTCTTGTCGAGCAGCTTGTGCGCGGTTTCCACGCCGGCGATGGGCAGGCCCGTGGGGTCGAGCTTGCCGATCTGGACCAGCACCGAGGCCTGATCCCAGTAGATATGCTCGTTGTAGAGCTTGTTGCCGCGAAAGGTCACGATCGCCACGAACGGAATCTCGACGTATTTGCCGGTGGGCTCGATGCCCGGCAGCAGCCAGTCGATTTCGCAGTCGTGGGTGAAGCAGAGCACGAACTCGTCGACCATGCGATCGACCCCGACCGTGCGCGAGATCGGCTTCATCTGCAGATCGGCCGGGTTCTTCGGGATGAAATGGTGTTTGTAGAACCGCTTGAGATAGTCGTGGCCGGTGCCGCCGGTCATGGTCGGCACATGGTTCACATAGGGCTCGGCCACCATGGTCTTCATGGTTTCATCGACGTCGCGGGCGGCGAATTCCAGCTCGAAGTGATGATCGGCCAGGGCGGCCAGGTCGTAGCGCGGCCCAAGCGCAGCCCGCAGCACGCCCAGCGTACGGGTATGCGCCAGCCGCGCCGCCCCGGGGTTGTAGTGGTCGTTGCCCCAGCGATTGAAGGCATGATCGGCGTTGTCGTAGACGAACACCTGGGCGTCCGGGTTGCCGGCAAACGCGCTGCGAATTTTCTCGATCGTCTCGGGGGGCGAGAACTTGTCCAGGCCGCCGAAGTGCAGCGCCATCGGACAGTCGATCGCCTCGGCCAAATCCAGCGACTCGTCGATGCCCACGCCGTAGTAGCCGACCGCGCAGTCCACGTCGCAATGGGCAGCCGCCAGATAGGCGAGCTTGCCGCCCAGGCAGAAACCCACCACGCCCACGTCACCGCGCCGCGGTTCGGCCACGACTTCGTCCGTGGCCCGGGCGGCGGCTACGGTGGCGCCGATATCGGCCACGGTGCGCTCGACGTTCAGATTCTGGAAATAGCCGAAGGCCTGTTCGAAGTCTTCCGGGCTATAACCCAGTTCGATGCCCGGCTCGAACTGATGAAACAGATCGGGCGCAATGGCGACATAGCCTTCTTCGGCATAGAACTCGCAGACCTCGCGGATATGGCGATTCACGCCGAATATTTCCTGCAGCACGATCACGGCGGGGCCATGGCCGGCTTCCGGCAGGGCGCGATAGGCGCTGAAACGGCTGCCGTCGGGGGCGTCGATCTGAATCGTGTGGGTGCTCATAAATACTGCCTGGCTCATGCAACGATGGCGCATTATCGGGCAGCGGCGGATACAGGCCAAACGCGGCGCTGGGATCGGAGGTTATCAAATGATCAGAAAATAATATAAAATGATCATATGATTAATCGGAGCCGGTCATGACATCAGCTGCTGCCGTCCAAAAAGAAGCCCGTGCGGATATTCACGACGTCGAGCTGCGTCGTCGGGTCAGCCCCGGTGCGCTGCGAAGCTGGTTCGGTATTGCCCGCCAGTGGGGGCTGACCGATATTCAGGCCGCACGCCTGCTGGGGACGCCGACAAGTACGTACCGGCGCTGGAAGCGTGCGCCCGATATCACCCTGGATGTCGGCCAGATGGAGCGGTTGTCTTTGTTGCTGGGTATCTACAAGAGCCTGGAAATGCTGCTGCCACGCGCGGATGCGGCCGATGGCTGGATCAAGCAGCCCAACCGCAACCCGTTGTTCGGCGGCAGCACCCCGTTGGAGCGCATGCTGGCCGGGCATATCGAGGATCTGGCCGTGGTGCGTCGTCATCTGGACGCCGAGCGTGGCGGCTGGGCATGAGCGCTTCGGCCGTCGAAAGCTTTCCGCGTCGCCGCGTGCGCTGGCGGCCGAGCTATCGCATCGTGCCCTCGCGTTTTCCGCCGCGGGGGCTGTTCGACCGCGTTGCCGATCCGGCCGACCTGGAGGCGACCTTCGCGGTCGAGTCGCTCACCAACGACCGCCTGCGCGACGAAGTAGGCGAGCTGTCGCGGGTGCCGCGTGAAGAACGGATGACCGGCCCGGGAGCAACCCCGGTGATGGCTGCCTTCACCCACGTCAATCCGGCCGGTTCGCGCTTCTCGGATGGCAGCTTTGGCGTGTTCTATGCGGCGAAAAGCGAAGCCACGGCAGTACGCGAGACGGTGTTTCATCGCGAGCGTTTTCTGGCCGACAGCGCCCAGCCGCCGATGACCATCGAAATGCGCGTCTATCAGGTCGATGTGGATGGGGCTCTGCGCGACCTGCGCGGCCAGGCCGAAGCAAAGCCCTTGCTCGACCCCTACAGCTACGCGCAGTCGCAACGCTACGGCGTGCAGGCGTACACAGCGAGCGAGAGCGGCATCGTCTACCCGAGCGTGCGGGATGCGGGGGGCGAATGCGTGGCGGTGCTGCGGGCGTCAGCCCTCTCGCCGGCGGTCCAGGGGCGACATTTCGGCTATATCTGGGACGGTAGCTGCATCACCGATGTCGTCACCCTCGGTGAAAGCGGGATCGAGCCCCACGGCGATCGCCGCTAGAAACGTACCGGCTTCTTGTCGAGCTTGCGTTGCAGGGTGCGCCGATGCAGCCCCAGCGCGCGAGCAGCTTCGGAAATATTGCCGTCGTGTTCGGCCAGCACGCGCTGGATATGCTCCCATTCCAGACGTTTCAACGACATGCGCTCGCCGGGGGCGCTCGGCGCGGCGGCATCGCTGTCGTCGGCGAGCGCGGCCAGCACCGTGGGCGCATCGACGGGCTTTGCCAGATAACCGGCCGCGCCGCGCTGCATGGCGGTGACGGTCGTGGCAATACTGGCATAGCCGGTGAGCACCGTGATCCGTACGCCTGCCACGCGCTCGCATAGCGGTGCGATCAGATCGAGTCCGGACACCTCGTCGCCGAGATTCAAATCGAGCAGCACATGGCTGGGCTGCCATTGTTCGGCATGTTCGAGCGCGCTGGCGGGGTCGTGGGCCAGTGCGGTTTCGATACCCCGCCGGTCCAGCGCGCGGGCGAGCGTGGCCGCGAAGACCGGATCGTCGTCGACCAGCAGTACGCGCATGATCCGGGCCTTTGCTGCGTTCATGACCGGGCCGTCTGTGACGACAGCGGTATGGCGACCTGGGTGCGCGTACCCCCCTCGGGCCGACGCTTGAGGCTGATTTCGCCGCCCAGGCGTTCGAGGCTCACATGGGAGACGATCAGGCCGAGCCCGCGGCCGTCGCGCTTGCTCGAAAAGCGGATACGCCCGGCCCGGGCGGTATCGGCATCGGCGATGCCGCGGCCTTCGTCGTCGATGGTCAGCACAAGGCGTGTCTCAAGGCGTTGTGCTGCGATATCCACCCGGCTGCTGGCGTTGGCCTGCGAGGCATCGGCGGCGTTGTTGAGCACGTTGGTCAAGGCCTGAGCCAGAGCGGTTTCGTCGTCTAACGACGCAGTATTGAGGGCGGGGTCGATATCCACCGTGGCCTGGATTTCCGGTCGCATCAATCGCCAGCGAGCCACGATTCGATCGAGCGCGGCGGGGGCGGCCACCGGCGTTGCACTCGCGGGCTCGGCGGGTTCGGCCGCGCCGAGCAGCTGGTCGATCTGGTGCGCGCACAGGGCAAGCTGTTGCTCGAGCACGGCCAGGTCGGCCTGTAGCGGCGTATCGGCGGCCTCGGTATCGCGCAGCTCGGAGACGATCACCGACATCGTCGACAGTGGCGTGCTCAGTTCATGTGCCGCGCCCGCCGCGAGCGCGCCGATGGCGGTGATCTGTTCGTTGCGCAGCATCTGCTCGCGGGCGGCGGCCAGCGAGCGATCGCGCCGTCGTACCGCCGAGGCCATGCTGCCCACGAAGATCACCAGCAACGCCGCACTGACCACGAAGGTGGCCCACATACCCAGCACATGCAGGGTGAAGTCGCCGTGATGCCCGGCCATCGACGCCGGATAGAGAAAGCGCAGCAGCAGCGCGGTATAGGCCCCGCCGGCCAGGGCGGCCACCAGCCAGGCCTGGGCGCGTGGCAGGGCCGCGGCGGCAATCGCGATCGGCAGCAGATAGAGCGAGACGAACGCGCTCGACGAACCGCCGGTACAGGCAAGCCAGGCGGTGAGGGCGCCCACGTCGAGCAGCAGATGGGCCAGCAGTTCGGCCTGGGTGGCCGGGCGGGGTCGGCGCAGGCTCCAGCCGATCAGGGCATTGATCGCGGCCACCACCGCGCTGACCGCGAGCAGGCCATCGGTATTGACGCGGACCTGCGCCAGCATCGGCGCGACGGCGACCGCCGACAGGACGCAGGCAATCGCGCCCCAGCGCAGCCAGTGCAGCCAGGCCAGCAGCCGGATGGGCGTAAGTCTAAAAACAGCCTGCATGGGCTCGGGTCGGTCGGTTCGACCGCCTAGAATAACGGGTGTCGTGCCCGCGGGCCGCCGCCTGCGACAATCGGTCGCAGCATCAACGCCGGCCGCGCTCGGCCAGGGCGATGCCGCCGAGCACCAGCGTCAAAGCGACGACATGAAAGACGTGCAGGCGCTCGCCCAGCAGGAGCACCGACAGCAGGGTGCCGAATATCGGGACCAGGTTCAGGAAGATGCCCGCCCGGTTGCCGCCGATCAGTTCGTTGCCGCGAATGAAGGCGCTCTGCGCGATCAGACCCGGCACCAGTGCCGCAAACGCGACCACGGACAGGCCGATCGCATCCGGCCAGACGATCGTGTTGGTGGCGAACTCCCAGCCAGCAAAGGGCAGTGAGCCGGCCCATGCAGTGGCCGAGATCACGGCGATAAAACTCAGCCAGTGCATCGGCGGTTTGATCCGCAGCGCTGCGGTATAACCGCCGTAACAGGTGATGGCCACCAGCATGAGCGCATCGCCGCGGTTGAGATCGAGCGCGAGCAGTCGAGACAGCTGGCCACCGGATACGATCAATGCCACGCCGGACACGGTGATCACAAAGCCCAGCAGCTGGCGCGCGGTGATGGTTTCACGCAGCAGCAGAAAGTTGAGCGCAAAAATCACCCCCGGCATGCCGGCCTGTTCGATCACCACGTTGATCGCACTCGTATGATTGAGCGCGCTGTAAAGGGCCGCGTTGAAGCCGGTAAAACCGATCGCACCGTAGGCGACGAGCAACGGCGCATGCCGACGAATGACCGGCCAGTCCTGCTTGAGATAGGGCCAGGCGAAGGGCAAGGCGGCAATGAACGCACCACCCCAGCGCAGGTGAGTGAGCAGCAGCGGGCTGATATGGCCGACCGCGAACTTGCCGGCGACCGCGTTCAGCCCCCAGGCCAGTGTGGTGGCAACGAGCAGCGGATAGGCGAGCGCGGCCTTCTGGGCAGCGGCGCGCGGCATCAGTGCACGATTCGCGGGTCGTTCGTGTTCGCGCCGTCCTCGGCCAGGAAACCGCCGGACTGCATCTGCCAAAGGCGTGCATAGAGCCCGCCGGCGGCGAGCAGCTCGGCGTGGGTGCCGGCTTCCACGATCGCGCCATCGTCGATCACGATCAGCCGGTCGAGTTCGGCGATGGTAGACAGCCGATGCGCGATCGCGATCACGGTCTTGTTGTCCATGAGGCGGTGCAGGTTCTCGGTGATCGCGGCTTCCACCTCCGAATCCAGTGCCGAGGTAGCCTCGTCGAGCAGCAGAATCGGCGCGTTCTTGAGCATGACGCGGGCCAGGGCGATACGCTGGCGCTGGCCACCCGAAAGCTTCACGCCGCGTTCGCCCACCATGGCATCGAGGCCGCGCCGGCCCTGGGCATCCACCAGATCATCGATGAAGTCGCGTGCGTGGGCCGCCACCAGTGCAGCCTCGACCTCGGCATCGCTGGCGTCGGGGCGGCCGTAGCGGACGTTGTCGCCCACCGAGCGATGCAGCAGCGCGGTGTCCTGGGTGACCATGCCGATATTCTCGCGCAGCGATGCCTGGGTGACGCCCGCGACGTTCTGGCCGTCGATGGTGATGGCACCGGATTCCACGTCGTGAAAACGCAGCAGCAGCGACAGCAGCGTCGACTTGCCGGCGCCGGAGCGCCCCACCAGGCCGACCTTTTCGCCGGGCGCGACCGTGAGCGAAAGGTTTTCGATCACCCCCGTGCCGCGCCCATAGTGGAAGCCGACCTTGTCGAAGGCGATCGCGCCCTCGCGCACGGTCAGGCGGGTCGCATCGGGGGCGTCGACCAGCGCCTGGGTCCTGGAGAAGGTAGCCATGCCGTCGCGCAGGGTGCCGATATTCTCGAACAGCTGCGAGACTTCCCACATGATCCACTGCGCCATGCCGTTGATGCGCAGCACCAGGCCGAGTGCGGCCGCGATCGCCCCGCCCGTGATCAGGTTCGACTGCCACAGCCCGATGCCGAGGGCGGCGACCGCGATCAACAGCAGCGAATTGAGCAGATACAGGCTGGCGTAGAAGCCATTGACCTTGCGCATCTGGGCATAGACCGTGCTCAAGAACGCCTGCATGCTCTGGCGGGCATAGTCGCCCTCGCGTTCGGTATGGGCGAACAGCTTGACCGTGGCGATATTGGTATAGGCATCGACCACGCGCCCGGTCATCGCCGCTCGTGCATCGGCCTGGCGTTCGGCCACCCGGCCCAGGCGCGGCACGAAATAACGCAGCAGGGCGATATAGCCGGCCAGCCAGAACACGAACGGTATGGCCAGGCGCCAGTCCGCGCCGGCCACCAGCACCACGATGCCGGTGAAATACACGGCTACATAGAGCATCACATCCAGGAACTTCATGACCGTTTCGCGCACGGCGAGCGCGGTCTGCATGAGCTTGGTGGCGATGCGCCCGGCGAACTCGTCCTGAAAGAAGGTCAGCGACTGGCCGAGCAGCCAGCGATGCACCGTCCAGCGAAAACGCATGGGGAAATTGCCGGAGAGCGCCTGAAACGTGACCAGCCCCTCGATGAACACCAGCAGCGGCAGTACGACGAGGATCACCACCGCCATGCCCGACAGCGCCAGCGCATTGTCGGCCACGAACGTCTCGCGCGGCGAATTCGCGAACCAGTCGACGATATGGCCGAGAAAGGCGAACAGCGAGACTTCGATGACGGAAATGGTCGCGGTAAGCACCGCCATGGCGACAAGCAACGGCCAGACCGGCTTCGCATAAAAGGCGATAAAGCGCAGCAGGCTGTCGCTGGGCGGCGTACGGCCGTCGTCCGGAAAAGGCGCGACCAGGCGTTCGAACAGACCAAACATCGGCGAACGGGCGACAACGCGCCGGGTTGCGAAAGGCGCGCCAGTCTAGCCTATGTCGGTTACGTCGACAGCCGTGGGTTGTTAGACCGGCTCGGCGCCATCGTGGACGGACTATTTCGCCGGCATGGCCCGTCGCTGCTCGACCTGGGCAAAGCCGTAGCTTGCAGCGATATAGGCGACCAGCGCGCTCAGCACGGCGTTGACCGGTGCAATCCCGGGGAGGAGATTCGCTGCCGCGAAGCCCACGCCCCAGGCGCCGACGGCGATCCAGTTCACTTGCTTGAGCGCTGCCTGTTCAAGGCTCGGGTAGTGCCGGCGCGCGACGATGAAGAAGTCGGCGATCAGAATTGCGCCGATCGGCGGCAGGGCCGAACTGAGAAACGACAGCCAGCCGACGAAGTTGTTGTACAACCACAGGGCAGCGAGGGTGCCGATCGTGCCGTTGAAGATCACGATCCAGTGCTTGGGCAGGCGGGTGATGTTGGCAAAGCCGAGCGAGGCGGCATACAGGGCGTTGTCGTTGGTCGTCCAGATATTGAGTCCGAGCACCAGAATGGCCGGCAGAATCAGCCCCTGGGCGAACATGACCTGGGAGATATCGGCTTCGCTGTAGACCAGCGCGCCCACGGCACCAAAAGTGAACATCAGCGAATTGCCCAGAAAGAAGGCGATCAGCGTGGTGCTCACGCCAACTCGCGGGCTACGGGCAAAGCGTACGAAATCCGGCGTGAGGGTCGCGCCGCTGATGAACGAACCGATACAGGCGGTCAGCGCCACGGCCAGGGTGATCGGCTCCTCCGGGGTGATCGAGGCCAGCGCGTCGAGGCCGCCGGCTTCGCCCACGGCCATCGCGACCGACATGTTGCCGAGTACGAAGATCGCCGGCACCGCGATGAAGCTCAGGATGGTGAGGGCCTTGAAACCCACCCAGGCGGTCGCGGTCATGAGCACGCCGCCGATAGCGATCAGCGCATACATATTGAAGCCGGTCGCGGCCTGGATCGGCAGGGCGAACATCACCACGCCCACGCCGAACCAGCCCACCTGGGTGCCACCGAGCAGAAACGATGGCAGCCACGAGCCGCGCACGCCGAAGGCATAGCGGCTGAGCAGATGCGTGGACAGCCCGGTGCGGCTGGCGATGAAGGCCAGCGCCACGGCATACAGCCCGAGCACGAAATTGCCCGCCATCACGACCGCGGCAAACTCCCACAGCGTCAGGCCCTGGCCGAGCGTGCCGCCGGCCCACATGCTGGCCGAAAAGAAGGTGAAGCCGAGCATGACGGCGAGCATGGTCCAGAAACCGCGGCGTGCGCCGGCGGGAACGGCAGAGAATTCAAAGTCCTGGAAATCGTGTTCGGGTTGCGGCATCGGTCGGTATTCGAGTGGGTGAGGACATACGGCGCGCGGTCGGCGACAGGCGGCTGCACCCAAACGGGGCAACCCGGCGCGGCATTATCCTTCAGTTGGAAGCGAAGCCGAAGCACAGCAAGGCTCGTGCCAGCGAACACGAGGCGCGCCGGTCTGATCCAGCCGGCTATGCCTGCGGCGGCGCGCTTTCGATATCGCGATACGTGGCGGGCGGAAAGCACAGGTTGAATCTATCCGCGTACAGGCCGATGCGCGGCGTCTGCCCGGCGATATCGGGAAAGCCGCTGTCGTCGGGAATGTCGTAGTCGGCCAGGCGGGCCAGCCGCGAACGGGTGCGTGCACGGATCAGGGTGCGGTAGTAGCGGCCCTGCCAGGGCTGTTCGAGCGTGCGCCAGGCCCGAGGCAGAATACCGGTCGAAAGCGGCAGGCGAGGCCCGCGCCGGGTGAACGACAGCGTGAGCGCGGTGTGATTCGGCAGTTGCACGCGAAAACGCTCGCGCACATCGTTGCTGGCTAGGGTTTCGAAGCGGGCCAGACGTTTGGGCAGGCCCCAGTTGCGCTGGCCGTTGTCGACACTGGCCGAGGTGGATACCCAGATATGGGTGATGGCCGCGGCCCGGCGATCGCCGAAGTCGAAACGCCCCGGGCATAGCAGCAGTTCACGGTACGGGCCGACGTTCGAGCTGGCGTAGTCGATGAGCATCAGCGCGCCCATGCCGCCACGGGCCCGGCCGGCAAGAGCGGGCACGTTCTCTGCGCAGCGCTCGCCGAATGCGGGTGAACAGGACAGGGCGATGACATAGCCGCGGCCGGTGAGTTGCCAGGGCGCGGGCGCCTCGATGTTCGGCGGGCTCATGGCCGTCCCGGCAGGGCAGGTGCATGTTCGAAGCTCATGCCAGGTTGATCCACGGTATGAGGACGAACCACAGCATATAGGTCAGCAGGGCCACCAACAGACCATCGATGCGCTGCAGTTTCTGTGCGGGCTTGTGCGCATACCACCACAACAGACCGAGCGCGAGCGTGGCATGGGCGATAACGAAACCGGCGACGCCCTCGTACGCGCCGCCCGCTACGTGCATGCGCTCGAATGCCAGCCCCAGGCCGGCAGCCGCGGCAACGCTGATCGCTGCGAGTTTGAAGGCGCTCAGATGGCCGAAGCGTACCGCGAGCGTGCGCTTGCCAACGCTCTGGTCGGCCGGGCGGTCCGGCACGCCGGCCAGTATGATCGAGGGCAGGATGGCCAGGGCCAGCGGGGCCGATACGAGCCAGAGCACCGGCTCGAACAGGGTCGCGCCTTGCAGCAGTCCGCCGAGTACGACCACGAGGGCGCTGTGGGTGAATGCGACGTCCAGCTCGCCCAGGCCGCGATAACTCAACTTGAGCGGGGCGGCGGTATAGCCGAGCGTGGTCACCGCGGCGATGCTCATCCAGAGCGCGGTGACCCAGGGCGCCGGCGCGAGAGTCAGCACGAGTGCTGCCACGGCCAGTACGCCGATAAGCAGCAGCCCGGTCGCGAAGCGTAATCGCGAGGGGTCGATCTTGCCGTCGACGAGTACGCGCGAGCCGCCGGTGAACGGGCCGCAATTTGCGTTGGCCCGGTCGGTAGCGAGATCGAGACGTTCGTTGCTGAACACGGTCGCGGCTTCAAGCAGTGCGATGGCGATCAGGCCCCACAAGAACAGGACCCAGTCGAGCGAGGCGCTGACGGCCACGGCGCCCAGACTGTAGGCCGCCCAGCTCATCGGATAGAACTGCAGCCGGAGTGCGGCCAGCCAGGGTTTGGCGCGCTGCCAGGCGCGCCCTAGCGGTGAGTGCACGCCGGCGCGTAGCGCAAACCCCGCAGCGCGTGTTTTCTCGAGCCAGCGCGCGCGCTTGGCGGGCGTGGAGGTACGCACCGGGCCGAAGTGCAGAATCCGGGTCGGGCGTACGCCACAGAAACCCAGCGTCGCCCGTGCCATGGCATTGTGCCCGGGCGCCTTGAACAGCCAGCGATAGATCGGTGGCGGCGTGTCCATGGTGGTAATCAGCTGGGCGGATTTTCCCTGCCAGAGCCCTTCCCATTCTGCTGCGCCCGGCCCGTAGAAACGAAACGCCAGCCCCGGCATCACGAGGCGGTCGAGAAAACTTTTGAGCAGCGCCGGCATGGTGCCCCACCACGTCGGGTAGACGAATACCAGATGGTCGGCCCAGACGAGATCGTCGCGGGCGGCGGCGAGGTCGGGCTCCAGCGGCTGGTTCTCGGGGGAGTCGGCACAGACGTCGCGGGCGAACTCCAGCTCGCCGAGCACCAGCGAGCGCAGCGTGACGCCGGCCTGCGCTGCCCCCTCCCGATAGGCGCTGGCCAGTGCGCCGCAAAGAGAATCCGGGCGCGGATGCGCGAGTATGAGCAGAACGCGCAGGGGCGCATCGTGGTCGGGCATCGTCGGCCTCGCTGGTTTGATACACGGGCGTTCGTGCAAACGCTGTAGAGGCGCCCGCCTCGCTGAGCATGCGACGGCATTCAGCCGTAACGACTCAATATCCCGGGCGCGCCTGTCTTGTTCCAGCATACAGGCGACGGACTCGGGTGCGACGGGTTGCCGGTAGGCGAGCGATTCGGCGATAGCGTGAAGGCCGGTATCGAGTTTGTGGTGACGGCCGGCCGATCTTTTGACATAAAAAAGGGCAGCTCGAAAGCTGCCCTTTTTAGCGTCGGTCTGTGTCGGCCAGCGACGGCCGGTCACGACCATGCCGAATGCGGATTACATATCCGAATCGCGCTGCTGGTTGAGCTCGTCCGGGCTGGACGGATCACGCTGGCCCATGCCTTTGTCGCCGTCAGCGCTGTTGCCGTCGCCCATGGTGTTGCCGCCGGACATCGTGTCCTGATTCAGCGAGCCATCGTTCGACATCGAGCCCTGGCCCTGCATGCCGTTGTCGTTCGACATCGCGCCTTCGTTGGAGCGATCGGCATCGTAGTCCTGGCTATCGCGCTGGCCCTCGGCGCTGCCGTAGCTGTCGTCGCGTGCGTGGCTCTGGCTGCTCATGCTGTCGTCGCCGGACATGTCGTGGTCGCTGCTCATGCCGCCATCGTTCGACATGCTGCTACCGCCGGCCATGTCGCTATCGCTGCCCATGCTGCTTTCGCTGGACATGGTGCTGCTGGTGTTGCCCGAGGCGCTTCCGGCCGAGTCGGCAGCAAAGGCCGCCGGCGCGAGCGTGACCGCGCCGGCAACGACGAGTGCGGTCAGAACGGAGGGGGTAAACTTGGAAATGGAATGCATAATGCAACTCCTGTGGTGTTCTTTTCCGGCCGGGAAAATGGGTGGCCGGAAACTTCAGCCTAATGACGTTTTTCGAATGGCACCTGAACAGCGGCTGCCCTGAAAACGTGGCTGATCAAATAATATGGCGCGGGCGGCAGGGGGCGATATCCGGAATTACCCCCAGGCAAGACATGACGCGTGGTGACAGCCGACTTCGCCTGCAAGCATTTGTTGAAAAATGTAATACGACTTTCATCGAGCTGTAATTTTCATCACGCCACGAGAGTTTTTCGAGCCGATTCGCCGGGAAGGAATATTAATGAGAGCGAAACGCCGCCTGCACAGGATTGCGCTGGCGCTATTGGTTACGCTGGCACTCATGGGCGTAGCGCCCGTCGCACTGGCCGCTAGCGACGGGGTGATGGTCTTCGCGGCCGCCAGCCTAAAGAACGCGATGGATGAAGTCGTGGCCGACTACGAACGCGGGCACGACACGTCGGTACGGGTCAGCTATGCCGGCAGCTCGACGCTCGCGCGCCAGATCGAGCAGGGCGCGCCGGCCGACCTCTATGTATCCGCCAATCAGAAATGGATGGATCGGCTGCACGAGCGTGGCCTGATTCGTACCTCGTCGCGGGTCGATCTGCTACGCAACACGCTGGTGCTGGTCGCGCCCGCGGGCAGCGATACGCACATCACCCTCGATCGGCAGACCGACCTGCGCGCTGCGCTCGGCGACAACGGCTATCTGGCCATGGCCAATACCGACGCGGTGCCGGCCGGCATCTATGGTCGCCAGTCGTTGCAACGGCTGGGTCTGTGGCAAGAGTTGCAGGGGCATATCGCCCAGTCCGAGGACGTGCGCGCCGCGCTGGCCCTCGTCGCGCGTGGCGAGGCGCCGCTGGGCGTGGTGTATGCCAGTGACGCGCTCGCCGAGAAGAGAGTCCGCGTGGTGGCGAAATTCGCGGCCGACAGCCACGATCCGATCATCTACCCGGCGGCGCTGCTGGCCGATGTCGACAAACCCGCGGCGCAGCAGCTGCTGGCCTTCATGCGCGAGGATGCCGCACAGGCCATCTTCGAACGCTGGGGATTCGAAGTCGTCGGCAACGACTGAGGCGCACCATGTTCGATCCCGCCACGCTCGAGGTTCTGTCGCTGAGTCTATGGGTCGCCACGACGGCCGTACTGCTCAGCCTGCCGCTGGCGTTGGTGGTGGCCTGGTTTCTGGCCCGTTCGCGCTGGCGCGGCAAGATGCTGGTCGATGCGCTGGTGCATCTACCGCTGGTCCTACCGCCGGTGGTGACCGGCTATCTGCTGCTGGTCGGCCTGGGCCGCAACAGTTTGGTGGGTGGCTGGCTGGCGGATACCTTCGGGCTGGTATTCGCCTTTCGCTGGACCGGCGCGGCGCTTGCCGGGGCAATCATGGGTTTTCCGTTGCTGGTCCGCCCGATTCGGTTATCGCTGGAAGCCATCGATACGCGCGTGGAGTCGGCCGCGGCCACCCTCGGGGCGTCGCCGCTGTGGGTAGCGCTCACCGTGACCCTGCCGCTCGCCCTGCCGGGGGTCATCGCCGGGCTGGTACTGGCCTTTGCGCGCGCGCTGGGTGAATTCGGCGCCACCATCACCTTTGCCTCGAATATTCCCGGCGAGACCCGTACCCTGCCGATCGCCATCTATACCTTCATCCAGGTGCCGGGCGGTGAAGGCCGGGCCGCACAGCTCATTCTCATATCGGTTGCGGTATCGCTGGCGGCGCTGGTGGCCTCCGAACTGATCGCCCGCCGCGTGAAACGACTCCAGGCGCTTGCCTGATGCTGTCGATCGATATCGCACACCGGCAGGGCGATTTCACGCTCGAATGCGCCTTCGACAGCGATGCCCGCGTGACCGGGCTGTTCGGCCCCTCGGGCGCGGGCAAGAGCAGCCTGCTGCGGATCATCGCCGGGCTGGTGCGGCCCGATCGGGGCCGGGTGGAGCTGGCCGGGCGCTGCGTATTCGATAGCCAGGCGGGTGTGCATGTGCCGGCGCACAGGCGTCGTATCGGCTATGTGTTCCAGCGCGCGCGCCTGTTCGCGCACCTGAACGTTCGCCACAACCTCGGCTATGGCGCCTGGTTCGCCCGTGAGAAGCCCGTTCGTGCGCGCTTCGAGCAGGTGGTCGATATGCTCGATATCGGCCCGCTGCTCGGGCGTCGTATCCACGGGCTGTCCGGCGGTGAACAACAGCGTGTGGCCATCGGCCGGGCGCTGTTGTCGAACCCGGCCATGCTGCTGCTCGACGAACCTCTGGCGTCTTTGGACGTTGCACGGCGTCAGGAAGTGCTGCCCTATATCGAACGCCTGAGCGCAGAGTCCGAGCTGCCGATCCTGTTCGTGAGTCATCAGCTGGACGAACTGCTGCGGCTGGCCAATCGTCGGGTCGTGGCTATTCGCGACGGCCGAGTGACCTTCAGCGGTCCCACCGCCGAGTTTCTGGCGCAGCCCGCCCTGCTGGGCGCCGAGCAGGCCCGGGATGCCGGCGTGCTGTTGCGCGGCGAAATCGTCGCGCATGTGCTGGCCGACGGGCTGACCGAGCTTGCCTGTGGCGGGCAGTTGTTGTACGTGCCGCAGGTGGAGCACGCAGCCGGTGCCGAGATCACCCTGCATGTACGGGCACGCGACGTCATGCTCGCGCGTGAGCGCCCGCAGGACATCAGCGCCTTGAACGTGCTCGAGGCGCGTATTGAACGCCTCGCCAACGACGGCGACTATGCCGTGAATGTGCAAATGCGGGTCGGCGAGCAGCCCCTCGAGGCGCGTATTACCCGGCGTTCGGCCCAGGCCCTGGCGCTTGCACCGGGCCAGACTGTTCATGCCGTCATCAAGAGCCTCGCGCTGGCCGAGCAGGCATGGGAACGGCTGGGCGGGCTATAGCGTCTGCAGGCGCTGCTTTGCGGGCGAACTTTCTGCTAGATTCAACACGCCTGTTCCCACGGAGATAATCATGAAGAAAGGGTTCGTTCTGGCGGGTGCGTTGTTGCTGTCGGCCTCGGTGTTCGCGCCGGCGTTTGGCCAGCAATCGGAAACCTTGAGTTCGAAATCGGCGGATGCGGCCAAGGCCTCGGAGATGCCGCTCGACAAGGTCTGTATACAGCGAAGCAATATCTACAGCGCGGGCGCGGTGGTCACGATGAATGAAAAGCCCTACGTCTGCAAAATGGACAAGAACGCCGGTACCAATGCGCTGAGTTGGGTGCCCATGGAATCCGGGGCCTGACCGAGGCATCGGTTCGCCAGCGTGGCTGGCTTTTGTCGTCGGGCGCCGTTACCGGCGCCCGACGTATACCCGATTCAGCCGGTATGGCCGGCGAAGCGCTGATGGATTTCGAGTACGTGCACGATGCTGGGCAGCAGGGCGGCCAGCGTTTCCTGTGCGCCCGAGCGACTGCCAGGGAAGGTCAGCACGAGCGAATTGCCGGCAAAGCCCGATACGCCCCGCGATAGCACGGCATAGGGCGTGCGCCGCTGGCCGAAGGCGCGGGCGGCTTCCATCAGACCCGGCATGGGCGTGGTCAACAACGGTTCGACGGTCTCCACCACCCGATCCTTCGGGCCGATGCCGGTGCCACCGACGGTGACGATCAGCTGGGTGTCGGCTGCGATCGCGGTATCGAGTGCTTCGCGAACCTGTGTTTCATCGTCGTGCAGCAGCCGGTAGTCGACCGGCGCGAAACCGGCTTTTTCCAGGCCTTCGAGGACATGGCGGCCGGCGGTATCCGGCTTGTGGCCATCGGCCACCGGGTCCGAGACCATCAGCACGGTCGCCGACAACGGTTTTTTGAGGGTTCGCTTGAAATGACTCTTGCCGCCGGTCTTGTCGAGCAGCCGCGTTTCGCCGACGGCCAGCTCTTCGGCCTCGGCATAGGGCTTGAGCATGTCGTAGAGCGTGAGGGCGGCCATGCTGGCGGCGGTGAGCGCTTCCATTTCCACGCCGGTGGGGCCGATCGTATGCACCTCGGCCTCGATGACCACGCGCTCGGACTCGATATGGAAATGCACCTCGGCCGCATGAATGGGCAGCGGGTGACACAACGGCAGCAGTTCATCCGTGCGCTTGGCGGCCAGAATGCCGGCAATACGGGCGCTGGCCTGGGGATCGCCTTTTTCGGTATCGCGATCGGCAATACGCTGCAGGCAATGCGCCGGCGCATGGAAGCTCGTGGTGGCGGTGGCCGAGCGCAGGGTCTCGGGCTTCATGCCGACATCTTTCATGACTGTGGTCCTGTGTCGCGGCCAGTGTCTGCGTCTGCGTCGCGCGGGCGTTCCGGGCGGGGCACTTCCGTGCCTTCGAGATAGGCGCTGCTGCCGTCGGCATAGAATTCGTTCTTCCACACCGCCACGCGTGCCTTGAGTTCTTCCAGCGCATGGCGGGCGGCGGCAAAGGCGGCGTCGCGGTGCACGGCACGCACCACCACATAGACGCTCACCTCGCCCAGACCCAGACGGCCGGTACGATGCTGAATGCGGCAGGCATGGGCATCGAATCGGTCGGTGGTTTCGGCCTCGATATCGGCCAGCGTGCGCGCCGCAAGCGGGCCGTAGGCGGAATAGTCCATCGACTCGACCTCGCGGCCGGCGTTGTTCAGGCGCACGGTGCCACCGAACACCACCAGCGCGCCGCAGCGATCGTCTTCGGTTTCGGCCATCAGCGCGTCGAGATCCAGCGGCGCATCGCTCAGATGGCGGTCTGAATCCGGCTGGCCGCCTGAAACCGGCGGGATCAGGGCGACGCGATCGCCGTCGGCCAGTGGCGTATCCGCGGCGAGCAGCGTATCCCCGCGTGCACAGGCGGTGCGCGAAAGCAGGTCGTGCGCGCGCGGATACTGCTGCTGGGCGGTCTCGATAAGCTGCGCGGGCGTGCAGGGGGCGGCGAGCCGAAGGGCCGCCGTATCGGCGCCCATCAGCGCGGCAAGCTCGCCGAAGCATTCGGCATGGACGGTAATCGAATCGCTCATGATCGGGTCAAGGCAGGTATGCAATACGCAAGGCTAGAGTGTGGCGGCAGACGGGGCAATCGCCGACGGCTCAGCGTCGCGGGCGCAGCGCCCGGTCAGTGGTCGTTCGCACGGGCCGTTCCACGAGCTGCGCCGGTGCACCAGAACGCCAGCGCGCTGGCCTCGAGTACCGCGGCCACGGCGAGCGCGCCCGCCCAGCCACCGAGTTCATAGGCAATACCGGAGACGAGCGATCCGAGCGCGCCGAACAGAAAGAAACAGCCCATATAGGCGGTCGTGATCCGGCTGCGTGCATCCGGGCGCAGGGTATAGATGGTGCTCTGGTTGAGAATCTGCACGCCCTGTACGCCCAGATCCATCAGCAGCAGGCCGATGATGATCGCGGTCAGGCTGTGCGGGTTCAAGCCCATGAACACGAAGGAAGCACAGGCAAGCAACAGAAAACCGCCGGTCGCCCAGCGTTCGTAGCCGCTGTCGTGAAAACGCCCGGCCAGCGACGCACCGAGGGCGCCCGCGGCGCCGAACAGGCTGAACAGGCCAATGGTGGTTTCACTGTAGTTGTAGGGTTCGCCGGCAAGCAGGAAGGGCAGCACCGTCCAGGTGATGGTGAAGCCAGCAAAGCCAAAAGCGCCATAGACGATACGCCGCCGTAGCACCGGTTCTTCCACCAGCAACGCGCCGACCGACCGCAATACCTGGCCGTAGCGCAGCGTATTGGCCGGGGGGGCGTTGTTCGGCAGAACCCGCCAGAGCAGGATCGTCTGGGCCAGCATGGCGAGCGCAGCGCAGCCGAATACAGCCCGCCAACCGGCCATATCGGCGACGATGCCGGAAAACGCCCGGGCCAGCAGGATGCCGATCAACAGCCCGCTCATCACGCGGCCGACCACCGCGCCGCGCTGGGCGGGGGCGGCCAGGGTGGCCGCCATGGGCACCATGATCTGGGCCGAGGTCGCCGACAGGCCGATCACGAAGCTGGCGAGCACGAAATAGCCGAAGGCCGGTGCCAGCGCGGCCGCCGCGAGGGCCAGGGCGGTGATCAGGCATACCGCGCCGATCAGCCGACGACGATTGAAGAAATCGCCGACGGGTACGATGAACACCAGGCCGGCGGCATAGCCCAGCTGGGTGACGGTAATGATCGTGGTCGCGCCCGCCGAAGAGATATCGAAGCTGCGGGTGAGCAGATCGAGCAGCGGCTGGGCGTAGTAGATATTGGCGACCGACAGGCCGCAGGCGACGGCCATCAGCCAGGCCAGCGGGGCCGACGGGGTGAGTTCGGTATGTTCGTTCGTCACAGCGGCGAAGGGTTCGGGAAAAGGCAGCGGATTCTAACGTTGTATCGTGCAGTGGTGTGTTTTGCGGCGGCGCGGACCCGTACTCGCTGCTTCGGTGACGCGTGTTTTTGCCGGCCGCGCGGCCGCGGGCCGTAGCCATCGCCTATGTCCGGCGGGCAAACAAAAAAAGCCCGCCTGAAAACAGGCGGGCCGGGGCGTCGGCGTGCGACAGATCGGCTCGAACGCCGACGGGGCGATCGATCAGTCGTCGTCGCGTTCGCTGCGCAGGATCTCGCCGGTACGGGCATCGATCGTGAGTTCGACGCGCTGGCCGGCCGGGTCGGTGGCCTCGACGTCGTAGCGATCCATATCGCGATCGACTTCATCGATCTGGGTATAGTCCTGGCTCTCCAGCATCTGTACGACGTCCACCAGCGATTTCGTGTTCGCGTTGGCGTTCGCGCCGGCCTCGTTCTGGGCGAGGGCGACGGCCGGACCCGCGGTCAGTGCGGCGGCCAGGGCGAGGGTGGCGATACGGCTGTTGAAGTGGGACATGCGTCCTCCTTGGGTTGAGTTCGGCGCCGAGTGTGGGCGTCGACCGTCGAATACGTTGTGAATAGGGCATTCATCGTCAATTCATCGCTGCAGCATGGACAATAGTCGTATGTCTCGTGCCTTCAGCTCATTCTTGCCGTGGTTATGCGTGGGCGGCCTGCTCATCGGCGCCAGCGCGGCCTTGCGTGCCGGTGACGTCGACGCCGAAGATGCCCGGCAGGCGAGCGATGCCGGCAAGATCGCGCCGCTGCGCCACCTCTTCGACAAGGTCGAGCGCGAATGTCGCGGCCGTTTTGTCGAAATGGAGCTGGAAGAAGACGACGGCCGCTGGACCTACGAGATCAAGCTCATCGGCCCGGGTGGAGATGTCGCGGAACTCGAATACGATGCGACGGATTTGCGCCTGCTCGAAGCCGAAGGCAAGCGCCTTGACGCGCTTGAATGCGTACCGCCCGGCACCCCGGACTGATTCGAAGTATTGCGCCTATGAGACTGCTGATTGTCGAAGACGAGCCCACGCTCTGCGAACAGCTCGAAGAAGCACTGGGCGAGGCGGGCTATGCCGTGGATATCGCCGTCGATGGCGAGGACGGGGCCTATCGCGGCGCCACCGAACCCTATGACGCGATCGTGCTCGATCTGGGTCTGCCGCGACTGGACGGTTTGAGCGTACTGCGCGGCTGGCGCGCCGAGGGCGTGAATGTGCCGGTATGCATTCTCACCGCCCGCGGCGAATGGCATGAAAAGGTCGATGGCATGGATGCCGGCGCCGACGACTATCTGGCCAAGCCGTTTCGCATGGAAGAGCTGCTGGCCCGATTGCGGGCGCTGATTCGTCGCGCCAGCGGCATGGCCACGCCGGTGCTCGAGGTGGGCGACGTCAGTCTGGATACACGCAGCGCACGGGTCGCGGTCGCGGGCCGGCCGGTCAAGCTCACCGGCCACGAATACCGCGTGCTGTCTTATCTGATGCACCACCCCGACGAGGTGGTATCGCGCAGCGAGCTCATCGAGCATATCTATGCACAGGATTTCGATCGTGACTCGAATACGATCGAGGTCTTCATCCGGCGCCTGCGCCAGAAACTCGACAACGACGCCATCGTGACCGTACGCGGCTTCGGCTATCGCTTCGACGCGAACGCGAGCGGCTGAACGGGCATGGCCCGCATGTCTCTACAGCGGCGCCTGTTTCTGGGCGCGGCGATCTGGATCGTACTCGCGCTTGCGACCACCGCGCTGCTGCTGTCGGTGCTGTTTCGTGACCATCTGGAAAACGATCTCGCCCGGCGGCTGGACGCCGATTTCCTCCAGCTCGTCTCCCAGTTCGATGTCAACGAACAGGGCCGGCTGCTGCATTCGGTGGCCATGAGCGATCCGCTCTATCAGCGCGTACTCTCCGGGCGCTACTGGCAGGTCGAGCGTGGGGGCGTGGTGAGCCTGCATTCGCGCTCGCTCTGGGACGCCACCCTGGCTGTCGAAGAACATCAGACCGGCGCGCGGGTGCGCCTGGCCGGCCCGCGCGGCGCGCCGCTGCTGGCGGTGGTGCGCAATATCACCGTGCCCAACGTGGCCGAGCCGCTGCGCCTGACCGTGGCCGCAAGCCTGGCGCCGGTCGACACGGCGGTGGCCGAGTTTCGGCGTACCACGCTTATCGCACTCGGCGTGCTGGCGGCCGGCCTGATTCTGGCCGCGGCATTGCAGGTGCGCCTGGGTCTGCGCCCGCTCGGCAAGCTGCGCGGCGAGCTGGCGACGATCCGCGATGCGCGGGCCACCCGGCTATCCGGCGATTACCCGGCCGAGGTCGAGCCGCTGGTGGCCGATCTCAACAGCGTGCTCGCCCATAACGAAACACTCATCGAGCGCGCGCGTCGCCAGGCCGGCAATCTGGCCCATGCATTGAAGACGCCGCTGTCGGTCATCGGCAATGAGGCCGCCCGCCTGGGTGCCGACGGTCAGGGCCGGCGCGCCGAGCGTTTGCAGCATGAAGTGGCGGCGATGCAGCGCCATATCGACTGGCATCTGGCGCGCACGCGTATCGCCGGGCAGGCGGGCAGTCACAAGTCCACGCCGGTGGCCGAGGTGCTGGCCCGGCTGCAGCGTACCCTGCAACGCCTCTACGGCGCCGACGGGCTGGTGATCGATATCGATTCGTCGCAGGCGCTGCGTTTTGCCGGCGAGCAGCGGGATCTGGAGCAGATGCTCGGCAACCTCATGGAAAACGCCTGCAAATGGGCCCGCGGCGTGGTCGAGGTCCACGTCGCGGCCACGGGCGCGTCGCTGCTCGTACAGGTCGACGACGACGGGCCGGGCCTGAGCGCCGAACAACGCAGCCAGGCCATCCGGCCCGGCCAGCGTTTCGATGAGGCCGTGCCCGGCTCGGGGCTTGGTCTGGCCATCGTCAGCGATCTGGCCGAAGCCTATGCCGGCGCCCTGCGCCTCGAAGACGCCGAGCTGGGTGGGCTCTCGGCGCGGCTGACGTTGCCACGCTCGCCGGACGCGTTCTAGCGCTTGTGCGTCTGTACGCCGCCGTCTGCGGCCACGATAAGAACGTCGGCCGGGCGGCGTGCGAACAGGCCGACCGTGACCACGCCCGGAATGGCGTTGATGGCGTCCTCGAGTTCGATCGGGTTCATGATTTCGAGGTTATGCACGTCGAGAATCGGGTGGCCGTTGTCGGAGACGAAGCCTGTGCGCAGTTCCGGCTCGCCGCCGAGTTTGACCAGCGCCCGCGCCACGCTCGAGCGGCCCATTTCGATGACTTCCACCGGTAGCGGGAAGCGCCCCAGCAGATCGACCTGCTTGGAGGCGTCGACCATGCAGATGAAGGTACGCGAGGCCCCGGCGATGATCTTTTCCCGGGTCAGCGCGCCGCCGCCGCCCTTGATCAGCTCCAGGTGCTCGTTGGCTTCGTCCGCGCCGTCGATATACACGCCCAGCGCGCCGGCGGTGTTCAGGTCCACCACGTCGAAGCCGGCCGCGCGCAGGCGTTCGGTGGTGGCTTTCGAGCTGGATACGCAGCCGGGGATATCCGGCTCGCGCTCGGCGAGCACGTCAATGAAGTGATTGACCGTCGAACCCGTGCCCACGCCCAGGTATTCGCCGTCGTTGACGTATTCGTAGGCGGCTTCGGCCGCGGCGCGCTTGAGATCGTCCTGTTTGCCCATTAAAGCTTTCCTGCTGCGATGTCGAAAAAAGATAGGTTGTGAGAATCAGTGGTCGCGCGCGCCGAATATGTCGGTGCCGACACGTACATGCGTCGCGCCCTCGGCGATCGCGGCTTCCAGGTCGCTGCTCATGCCCATCGACAGGGTATCGAGTCGGTGGCCGCTCGCATTGAGGTGCTGCATGAGTTCGCGCAGCGCGGCAAAGGGTTTGCGCTGGCTGGCTTCGTCGTCGCGGGGTGCGGGAATGGTCATCAGCCCGCGTAGCCGCACGCCATCGAGCTCGACGATCTGGTCGGCGAGTTCGGCCACGGCGTCGGGCGCCAGGCCGGACTTGCTGGCTTCGCCATCGATGTTGACCTGGATGCATAGATTCAGCGGCGCCAGGCCCGCCGGACGCTGATCGGCGAGCCGGCGCGCGATCTTGAAACGGTCGATGGCATGGGCCCAGTCGAAATTTGATGCGATATCACGGGTCTTGTTCGACTGAATGTCGCCGATAAAGTGCCAGAGAGGTGTGCGTTCGGTCAGTACGCCGATCTTGGCGAGCGCGTCCTGGAGGTAGTTTTCGCCAAAATCGCGCTGCCCGTGATCGAGCGCTTCGCGTACGCGTTCGACCGGTTTGGTCTTGGAGACCGCCACCAGGGTGACTTCGCCCGAATCGCGGTGCGCGGCTGCCGCCGCACGGGCAATGCGATCGCGCACACGATCGAGGGCGTCGGCGATGGATGGGGTTGAATCGGTCGGCATGGAAACAGTTTTCGTTCGGCTGCGTTGGGTTAGGATTAGGATAACGCGGCCGGCCTAGCAGGGAGCACGTCGGGAACCTATGGATATTTCCCAGTTACTGGCCTTTTCGGTCAAACAGAATGCCTCGGATCTGCATTTGTCGGGCGGCCTGCCGCCGATGATCCGCGTAGACGGCGACATGCGGCGCATCAATCTGCCGCCGCTGGAACACAAGGAAGTGTTCGATCTCGTCTACGACATCATGAACGACCGTCAGCGCAAGGCCTACGACGAGCACCTTGAGACCGACTTTTCGTTCGAGATCCCGAATCTCGCGCGTTTTCGTGTCAACGTGTTCAACCAGAACCGCGGCGCGGCGGCGGTGTTTCGTACCATTCCTTCGCAGGTGCTCACGCTCGAAGAGCTGGACGCGCCCAAGGTCTTTCGCGACATCGCGGCACTGCCGCGCGGGCTGGTGCTGGTGACCGGGCCGACCGGTTCCGGTAAGTCGACCACGCTGGCGGCGATGGTCAACCACAAGAACGAAACCGAACTCGGACATATCCTCACCATCGAGGATCCGATCGAGTTCGTGCACAGCTCGCAGAAATGCCTGGTCAACCAGCGTGAAGTCGAGCGCGACACCCATTCCTTCGCGGCGGCGCTGCGCAGCGCCCTGCGCGAGGATCCGGACACCATTCTGGTGGGCGAGCTGCGCGATCTGGAAACCATCCGCCTGGCGCTGACCGCGGCCGAAACCGGCCATCTCGTGTTCGGCACCCTGCATACCTCGTCGGCGGCTAAGACCATCGACCGTATCATCGACGTCTTCCCCGGCGCGGAAAAGGACATGGTGCGGGCGATGCTGTCGGAATCGCTGCGCGCGGTGATTTCCCAGACGCTGCTCAAGAAGAAGGCCGGCGGCCGTGTCGCGGCCCACGAAATCATGATGGGCACGCCGGCGATTCGTAACCTGATCCGCGAAGGCAAGATCGCGCAGATGTACTCGTCGATCCAGACCGGCCAGTCGGCCGGCATGCAGACGCTCGATCAGTGCCTGCAGGATCTGGTGCGCCGGGGCGTGGTCACCCGCGACGAGGCGGGCCGCAAGGCGGTCAACCGCGAGTCGCTGGGTAGCAACAGCTAGGGACGTTCGTCATGGATCGTGCACAGGCAACAAAACTTCTCACCGTCCTGCTCGAGCGGCTGGTGGCCGAAGGCGGATCGGATCTGTTCATCACCGCCGGTTTTCCGCCGGCGATCAAGCACGACGGCCAGATTTCGCCGCTGATGGAGCGCCCACTCACCCACGAGCAGTCGTCGCTGATCGTGCGCTCGATCATGAACGACCGTCAGGCTCGCGAGTTCGACGAATACAAGGAATGCCAGTTCGCCATTTCGCCGCCGTCCGGGCGTTTTCGTATCTCGGCGTTCGTGCAGCAGGGCCGGGTCGGCGCGGTCATCCGCGTGATCAACACCGAAATTCCGGACTTCGACGACCTCGGCCTGCCGCCCGTGCTCAAGGATGTAGTCATGGGCGAGCGTGGCCTGGTGATCATGGCGGGCGCGACCGGCTCGGGTAAATCGACCTCGCTGGCGGCGATGCTCGGCCATCGCAACAACAACGCGGCCGGGCATATCATCACCATCGAGGATCCGATCGAGTTCGTGCATCCGCACAAGAAATCGATCGTCACCCAGCGTGAAGTGGGTGTGGATACCCAGTCCTGGGACAACGCCCTCAAGAATACGCTGCGCCAGGCGCCTAACGTCATTCTCGTGGGCGAAGTGCGTACCCGCGAAACCATGGAATACGCGATCAACTTCGCCGAGACCGGTCATCTGGTGCTGTGCACGCTGCACGCCAACTCGGCGAACCAGGCGCTTGATCGCATCATCAACTTCTTCGACGAAGCCCGGCGCGAACAGCTGCTCATGGACCTGTCGCTGAACCTGCGCGCGCTGCTGTCGCAGCGACTGGTGCGCAAGGAAGGCGGCGGGCGCTGCGCGGCGATGGAAATCCTGCTGAATACGCCGCATGTGGCGGACATGATCTTCAAGGGCAAGGTCGGTGAGCTCAAGGAAGTCATGGGCCGCGGCAACGAGCAGGGCATGATCACCTTCGATCAGAGCCTGTTCAAGCTGTTCGAATCCGGCGAAATCGACTACGGCGAAGCGCTTCGACATGCCGATTCGCAGAACGAGCTGCGTCTGAACATCAAGCTCAACAGCAAACGTGTACGCAAGGATCTGCGCGACGACGCCGACGTGAACGCGCTGTCCGTCCACGACGATGAAGAAGACGAAGCCGCCGACGAGGGGATGTACCGCGATGAGCGATAGCGCGCACGACACCGATAACGCCCTCGAGGCGGTAGAGCCGTATCTGCAGCTGGCGATCGACAAGAACGCCTCGGATCTGTATTTCACCACCCATGCGCCGGTCATGCTGCGCGTGGAAGGCGAGATCTATCCGGTCAAGAGCAAGACCCGCGAGCCGTTGACGCCGGACCGTGTGGAAGCGCTGGTGCTCAGCATCATGACCGACGATCAGAAGGCCCACTACGAACAGCATCACGAAGTGGACTTTGCCTATCGCTTCGGGCTGCAGGGGCGCTTTCGCGTGAACGTGTTCCGCCAGCGCGGCTCGGCGGCGATGGTGTTGCGCAACATCGGCAACGTGCCGGATTTCGATACCTTCGACCTGCCGCCGGTGCTGAAGCGCCTGTCCATGCAAAAGCGCGGTCTGATCATGGTGGTAGGCGCGACCGGCTCGGGTAAGTCGACCACGCTGGCCGCGATGATCAACCATCGCAGCGAGAACGCGAACGGGCATATCCTCACCATCGAGGACCCGATCGAATTCATGTATCGCCACAAGCGCTCAATCGTCAACCAGCGCGAGCTGGGCACCGATACGCTGGATTTCGCGCGCGCCGTGCGCAGCGCGATGCGCGAAGCCCCCGACGTCGTCCAGATTGGTGAAACCCGCGATCTGGCCACCGCCGAGGCGGCGATTCAGCTGGCCGGCACCGGCCATCTGGCGCTCACCACCCTGCACGGCAACAACGCCTACCAGGCGCTGCAACGTCTGATCGCGCTGTTTCCGGAGTTCGCGCGCGAGGCGTTGTTCATGGACCTGTCGCTCAACCTGCGTGCAATCATCTCCCAGCGTCTGGTGCGCGGCGTGGGGGGCAAACGCGTGGCCGCCTTCGAGATTCTGCTCAATACGCCCTATATCGCCGATCTCATCCGTCAGGGACGTATCGACTCCGTGCGCGAGGCCATGTCGGAAGGCGACGGTGGCGAAGGCATGGCGACCTTCGACGATTCCCTGTTGAATCTCGTGCGCGAGGGCCAGATCAGCCAGGAACAGGCGCTGGCCTACGCGGATTCGCGCGAGAATCTGCAAAGCCGCATGGCCTTCGAGCATCTCTAGCGTTGCCGCCTTGCCAGGGCGGGCCTATTGCGGCGAGGATTGGCGCTCCTTATTAACCGGGATGGTGGATGAGTTCGCAATCGCCCAACACGGGCGCCGAGTCCGATAGCGTGGACAAGGCCGTGATCGGCTGGCGTGAATGGGTCAGCCTGCCGGAACTGGGCATCGACTGGATCAAGGCCAAGATCGACACCGGCGCGCGCACCTCGGCGCTGCATACCTTCCAGCTCGATGTGGGCCAGGAACACGGCGCCAAGGTCGCGCGTTTTGGCGTGCATCCGTTTCAGCGCGATAACGATACGATCACCTGGTGCAGCGCGCCGGTGGTGGACGAACGCAGCGTGCGCGATTCCGGCGGCCACCAGGAATGGCGGTTCGTGATCGAAACGCCGGTGCGCATGGCACAGCGCGAGTGGCCAATCGAGATTACTTTGACCGCGCGCGATACAATGTTGTTTCGCATGCTCCTCGGTCGAACGGCCATGCGTTATCTTCGGGTCGACCCGCTTGCTTCCTTTATTACCGGCCGGCCGCCGGAAGGCTGATCGCTATGCAAATTGCCATTATGTCGCGTAACCGCAACCTGTATTCCACGCGTCGGCTGGTCGAGGCCGGCAAATCGCGCGGTCACGAGGTCACGGTAATCGACCCGCTGCGCTGCTACATGAACATCGTTCCGCATGCGCCCGAAATCCACTACAAGGGCAAGCGCCTGGAAGGCTTCGATGCGGTCATCCCGCGTATCGGCGCCTCCATCACCTTCTATGCGACGGCGGTACTGCGCCAGTTCGAGATGATCGGCGTTTATCCGCTCAACGAGTCGGTGGCGATTTCGCGCTCGCGCGACAAGCTGCGCTCCATGCAGCTGCTGTGTCGCAAGGGCATCGGCCTGCCGGTGACCGGCTTTGCCCATTCGCCCGACGATACCGACGACCTGCTCGAGCTCGTGGGCGGCAATCAGTACGTGATCAAGCTCACCGAAGGCACGCAGGGCAAGGGCGTGGTGCTCACCGAAACCCGCGGCGCTGCCGAGTCGGTGATCGATGCCTTCCGCGGCCTGGACGCGCACTTTCTCGTGCAGGAGTTCGTCAAGGAAGCCAAGGGTGCGGATATTCGCTGTTTCGTGATCGGCGACAAGGTCGTGGCCTCCATGAAACGCCAGGGCAAGGAAGGCGAGTTCCGCTCCAACCTGCACCGCGGCGGCTCGGCCTCCGTGATCAAGATCACGCCCGAAGAACGCTCGACCGCGGTTCGCGCGGCCAAGATCATGGGTCTGAACGTGGCCGGCGTCGATCTGCTGCGCTCCAACCACGGCCCGGTGGTCATGGAAGTCAATTCCTCCCCCGGGCTCGAAGGCATCGAGACGGCCACCGGCAAGGATGTGGCCGGCCAGATCATCGGCTTCATCGAAACCTACTCGAAACGCGGCAAGACCCGTACTCGCGGCGGCGGCTGATTATCGGCCTGGCGCGAGCCACCCTCTCGGAAACGGCAGCGTTATCGGCGCTGCCGTTTTTCGATGCGCGTTGAGAACAGCCGACCACCCCGGCTGCCTGGTGCTGGATCAATAGAATTTCGAGCCTGCGTATGAGCGACGACAACAACAAGCAAAACCCTGCCGACGACAAGTACCGCGCCTTCGAAGCGCTGGAGATCGGCGGCCAGACCATCGAAGCCGGGACCCGAACGACGATCGATCTGCCGGTGACCGATCTCTACACCCACGCCAAACTCACCATGCCGGTCAACGTCATTCGGGGCCGGCGCCCCGGGCCGACGCTGTTCGTGTCGGCCGCGGTTCACGGTGACGAACTCAACGGCGTGGAGATCATCCGGCGGCTGCTCAAGCTGCGCGGCCTCAAACAGATGCGCGGCACCCTGATCGCGGTGCCGATCGTCAACGTGCACGGCTTTTTGCGCCACTCGCGATATCTGCCGGACCGGCGCGATCTCAACCGCTCGTTTCCGGGCTCGTCGAAGGGCTCGGTGGCCTCGCGTCTGGCCAAGGTATTCGTCGACGAGATTCTGGCCAAAGCCGACTACGGCATCGACCTGCATACCGGCGCTATCCATCGCGCCAATCTGCCACAGATTCGCGCCGATCTGTCCAACGAGGAAACACGGCGCCTGGCCGAGGCCTTCGGCTGCCCGCTGCTCATCGATGCCAGTCTGCGTGAAGGCTCGCCGCGCGAGCACGCCAACGAAAAAGGCGTGCCGCTGCTGCTCTACGAAGCGGGCGAGGCGCTACGCTTTGACGAGTTTTCCATTCGGGCCGGCGTACGCGGGGTTTCCGGCGTCATGCGCGAACTGGGCATGCTGCCCATGCGCGGCAAGCGCGCCCCGCACAAGTCCGTGGTCGCCCTCGATTCCAACTGGGAGCGCGCCCCCGAGTCCGGCATTCTGCGTTCGCTGGTCGAGCTGGGCGAATATGTCAGCAAGGATCAGGTGCTCGCCTATATCGCCGACCCGTTCGGCGAAACCGAGGTCGCGGTCACGTCCGAGCACTCGGGCATCGTGATCGGACGCTCCTACCTGCCGCTGGCCCATGCCGGCGACGCGCTGTACCACGTCGCCCGGGTCAAGGGCGCCCAGAAGCTCGCCAGCCGGGTCGAGGCCTACCAGTCCGATAACGAACCGGATAACTTCGACGACCGCGGCGAATCGGGCGAGCCGCCGATCGTCTAGGGAAGCGCTGCACAACCTGTAGCGATCGCGCCGGCCTGCTTTGCGCGTGATTGACAGACGAGTGAAAGCGTAGCGTGCCCAAACCGACAACAAGTGGCACGGTAGCGAACACTGACCCCGATCAAGCGTGCGCAAAGCCCCGGCCCCGCGAGGGGTTCGGCCGCAAAGACGCCGCGGCTGCGTTGCCAGGCTTGACCTGCCAGAAAGGCAGGCGCTGCGCCGGGGCGCCTTGCCGCACCGTCTGCGAAGACTCGAACGCGACCCGCGAGAGGCCGTGCAGCGCTTGCCTGGCAGCCTGCCGGCACGCCATGCCTAGTCGCTGAAGATCAGCACCACGCAGGCCGCGGTCAGCGCCCCCATGAGCGCGTTGAACACCCGCCACGATCTGGGCGAGCGCAGCCGCGCGCCCAGCGTACGACCGAACAACGCCCAGAAGGACACGCAGGGAAAGGCAACGGCTTCCATGAGCAGCGCCAGCAACAGGGCGTTGACCATCAGCGAGCCCTCGGCGGGGAGGAATGAAGCCGTCAGCGTCAGCCCCATGATCCAGGCCTTGGGGTTGGCGAACTGAAAGGCGGCGGCCTCCCAGGCGTTGAGCGGCCGCGCGGATTGCGTCGTATCCAGATTCGGCGGGGGCGCTGTGGCGATACGCCAGGCGAGATAGAGCAGATAGGCGCTGCCGGCAAGCCGCAGCACCCATTGCACGCTTTCATAGCGTTCGAACACGGCGCCCAGCCCCAGCGCGATAGCCATGAACAGCACCACGCAGCCGCCGAGAATACCGGCGATATGGGGCAGCGTACGGAGATAGCCATAGCGTGCGCCCGAAGCGGTCAGCATCAGGTTGTTCGGTCCCGGCGTGCCGGACATGGCCACGCTGAACAGGGCGATCGATAGCAGCCCGCTGAGCGTTGTCATGACGTGGATCGGTGGTGAGGCCCGGCGACAGGCCGGCGAAACGTATTGCGCGTGAACATGATTTCTGCTTAATTGTATGGGTTCAAAATAGCGATTCGGTTTTGAGTCGTACCGCTTATTCGAACTCTATAACGCATGAAGGCAGCGTCAATGTTTTTATTGTCACCATGACAATGTGGGTGCCCGTTCTATCCGGCGAGGGGCCACGCTACCGCCAGGTGGCCGATGCCATCGTGGCCGCCATCGGTACCGGTGAATTGGCGGAGGCCGAGAAGCTGCCGCCGCAGCGCCGGCTGGCCCATGCGCTGGGGGTCACCACCGGCACGATCACGCGGGCGTACGCCGAAGTGGAGCGGCGCGGCTTCGTACAGGCCCGTGTCGGCAGCGGTACGTATGTGTGCGCCGCGGTGGCCGATACGTTCACGCACGTCCGAGCGCAGGCTGATGCCGGACAGGTCGATCTGTCGCTGTCCCTGCCGCCACCCTGTGCCTTGCGAGCGCAGGGGCTGGGACGTGCCATGGCCGCGCTGCAGAACGACGTATCGGCGCTCACGCACGCCATGGACTACCAGCCTGAAGGCGGGTTGGCTATGCACCGTCGCGTCTATGCACGGTGGCTCACGCAGCTGGGCCTGCCCATGGCCGCCGATGAGCTGCTCATCGACCAGGGCGGCATGAACGGGATCTTTCTGAGCCTGTCGACCCTGCTGGCGCCGGGCGAGCGCCTCGCCGCCGAGATGCTGACCTATCCCGGCCTCATCAGCGTTGCCCAGCAGCTGGGTATACGCACGGTCGCGGTCGAGCACGATGACCAGGGCATCGATATCGATGCCCTGGTCATGCGCCACGAACGTCAGCCTTTCGCGGCGTTGTATGTCATGCCGGAGCATCAGAACCCGACCACCGCGGCCCTGTCGGAGTCGCGCCGTCAGGCGCTTGTAGCGCTCGCCCGCGAACGCGATTTCTGGTTGATCGAGGACGGCGTGCAATACATCCGCGAGCGGGCGACGCCGCTTTATCAGCTCGCGCCCGAGCGCACGGTCTATCTGTTTTCGGTGGCCAAGATGTTCGGCGGCGGTATGCGTTCGGGCGTGATTCGTGTACCGGCGGCGTTAAGCGCGCGCATGGCCGCAGCACTGCGCAACCAGAGCTGGATGCCGCCGCCGCTGATCGCCAGCCTGGTCTGTCGCTGGATCGAGAGCGGCGATGCCGATCGCTTATTGGCATGGCAGTGCGAGGAAATGGCCGCGCGCCATGCGCTGGTCGAAACGTATCTGGCAGGTTATGACTACAGCGGCCGGACGGACGGCTTTTATATCTGGCTGCGCTTGCCGGCCGGTCGGCGCGCGAACGGGTTTGTCGACGAGCTGGCCGAAAGCGGGATCCGCGTCACCCCGGCCGAGCCGTTCTGTGTGGGCAGCGAGCCGGCGCCGCAGGCGGTTCGTATTTGTATTAGCGCGGCAGCCGATCGCGAGGCACTGCAACGAGCCCTGGCCACGATCCGCGAGCGGCTGGATTCGCCGGGGCCGGCCGTGTGGCGCACGCTTTAGGGCGTGTCGTCGGCAACGGCGGGGGCGGAGATCAGCGCGCGTTGCGGTTGCCGGCGATGATCGCCATCACTGCCATGCGGATCGCGATGCCGTTGGTCACCTGTTCCAGAATCACCGATTGCTGGCCGTAGGCGATATCGGCGTTGATTTCCACGCCGCGGTTGATGGGCCCGGGGTGCATGATCAGCGCATCTTTTTTCGCATGGGCGAGATTGGCCGCGGTCAGGCCGAACTGCTGGTGGTAGTCGTCAACGCCGGCCAGGGCATCGCCCTCGATACGCTCGCGCTGGATGCGCAGGCCCATGACCACATCGGCATCGGCCAGGCCCTGGACGATATCGCCCAGGGCGGTCACGCCGAGCGTATCGGCATTGTCCGGCAGGAAATGTTCCGGGCCGACCACGCGAATATCGGTGGTGCCGAGCGTGCGCAGCGCGTGAATGGTGGAGTGGGCCACCCGCGAGTGGCGTACGTCGCCCACGATCGCCACGCGCAGGTTGGCGAAATCGGGCCGGTGGCGCCGAATGGTGAATACGTCGAGCAATGCCTGGGTGGGGTGGGCATGACTGCCGTCGCCGGCGTTGATGATTGCGACGTGCTCGGCCGCGTGGGCGGCAAACCGCGCTGCCGCGCCGTTTTCCGGGTGGCGGATGGCGAAGATGTCGGCGCCCATGGCCTGCAGGGTATAGAGCGTGTCGAGATCGTCCTCGCCCTTGGAGCGCGAGGAATGGGCCACGTCCATGTTGATCACGTCGGCCGACAGGCGCTTGCCCGCGAGCTCGAAGGTGGTGCGTGTACGTGTGGAGTTTTCGAAGAACAGGTTGAAGACCGTCTTGCCGCGTAGCAGCGGCACCTTTTTCGGGGCTGTGCCGGGCGTCGGTACGAACGTCTCGGCGGTGTCCAGGATCTGTTCGACCAGGGCGCGGGGCAGGCCCTCGGTGGTGATCAGATGGCGCAGGCCGCCGTTGGGATCGAGCTGAATATCCGGGCTCATGAACGGGCTCCATCGTTTGAACCAGGGGCGGATCGGCGCTGCAGTGCCTCAAGCAGGGCCATCGCCCGATCGGCCTGATCCAGCGGCACGAACAGATGATCGTGGCGCGTACCGGCCACGACGTTGCAGGCGATATCGGCCTCGGCAAGCACGCCGGCCACGGCAGCGGTCAGGCCGACCGCGGCCAGCGACGAGTAAACGTTGAGGGTGATCCAGCAGCAGCGCAGTTCGCTGGCATCGGCTGTGGGCGGTATGTCGGATTCCCGCGCCACGATCGAGATGCCCTCGGGTTCGTGCATGAAACACAGCACCCGCGCCAAGTCGATATCGTCGATACGGGCGACGCTTGCGAATCGATAGACGCCCGCCTGGCGTTCGGGACGCAGTCCTCGCAAAAGCCGGGCAAGATCGCGTTCGCCCTCGTCGCGGCCGAGCTGCGCCGGGCTCACTGCATGATCAGACGCAGCGGCTCGGGGCCGGTGAGTTTGATGCGTTCGCCCTTGGCAATATCCAGCTGCAGGCCAACGGCGTCCGGCGCGAAGGGCAGCTCGCGGGCGCCGCGATCGACCAGCACGGCCAGCTTCACCGCCGCGGGGCGGCCATAGTCGAACAGTTCGTTGAGCGCGGCCCGTACGGTCCGTCCGGTATAAAGCACATCGTCGACCAGGATCACCGTCTTGCCGTCGATATCGGCATCGATACGCGAGGGCCCCACGCTGGGGTGCAGGCCGATGGTGGAGAAATCGTCTCGATAGAAGCTGATATTGAGCGTGCCCAACGGCGCGGCCAGGGCGAAATGCCGATGCAGGCGCTCGGCGATCCAGGCGCCGCCGGTTTCCACGCCGACCATGACCGCGCTCGGATCCGCCGCGATCATGGGCGCCAGGGCCGATTCCAGGGCCGCTATCGCGGCATCCACGTCGAAAGTCCGGGACGTTGGGCTATCGGTAGGCGTCATGGTGTGGCTCTTTGCAGCGAAAAACAGGGGCAGACGAACGCATCACGACGGGCTGCCGTTGGCGAGCCAGCCTTCGAGGATGACCTGGGCGGCCATGGAGTCGGAATCGCCCTTGGCCAAACGCTTGCCACGGCTGCCGCTGGCGCGTGCGGTGCGCAGTCGTTCCATGGCCTCGATGGTGGAGAAGCGCTCGTCCATGGCATGCACGGGGATATCGAAATGCTCGCCGAGCTGGCGCATGAACTGTTGGGCGTTTTCGGTCATCGGCTGGCTCGAGCCGTCGTTGGCCAGGGGCAGGCCGACCACCAGCGCGCCCGGGCGCCACGCGGCCACGATACGGGTCAGGCCCTGCCAGTCCGGCCCGCCGCCGGCGTTGCTGTGGTGCAGGGTGGTCAAGGCCTGGGCATTGCCGGTAATCGCATTGCCTACGGCCACGCCGATGCGTTTTGTGCCGAAATCGAAGCCCAGCAATACGTTCGCATCACCGGCCATGGGCGTACTCCACGATGCTAGGCATGGCCGACCAGGCCCGATAGCTGATGCGCTTCCAGGCCGAGCAGGCGCGCGGCCGCGGCCCAGCGGCCTTCCACCGGCGTGGAGAAGATGATCTGGTCGCTGGCCGGTGTATTGAGCCAGCTGTTGGCGAGCATTTCGTCTTCGAGCTGGCCTTCGCCCCAGCCGGCATAGCCGAGGGTGATCAGATACTCGCTGGGGCCGAAGCCGTTGCCGATCGCTTCCAGCACGTCGCGCGAGGTGGTCAGGGCGAGACCGCCGCCCACCTTGAGCGTGGACTCCCACCGGCCCTCGTCGCGATGCAATACGAAGCCGCGCTCGGTCTGTACCGGGCCGCCCCAGTAGACCGGCTGCTTGGCCGGCACATGCGCTTCGATATCCATATGCCCGAGCATTTCGTGCACGGACAGATCGCTGGGTTTGTTGATCACCAGCCCCATGGCGCCGTCGTCGTTGTGCTCGGCGATGAAGGTCACGCTATCGGCGAAATCGCCGCCCACACGGCCCGGCATGGCAAGCAGGAACTGGTTGCGGAATATTCCATGTGTCATGGCGTCATTATCCGCCGAGCGCTTGCGTACGGGCAAATGAGCGCCCGGGCCATTCAATCGTTGCGACTGATTTCGTTCGAGTCGCCCGCCTCGAACAGCCAGTCGTAGGCAAAGCTCAGTTCGCTGGTGATCTCCTTGAGCGGCTCGTCAAAAGTCGGATAGGGCGCCGCACCGCGCACAATGGCAAGCGCGATGTTGTCGAGCGCGTCGTTGCCGGAGGAACGCAGCACGCGCACCGCGAGCAGGCTGCCGTCGGCGCGCACGCGCACGGCCATGGTCAGCCGTCGCGGCTGCGCGGCGTCCAGCAGTTCGGCCGGATAGCGGCGGCTGCCCCGTGCTTCGATTCGTTCCTGCCAGAGTTCGAGATAGGCCGCCCGCGCATCCCGGGCGGCCGCCGAGATCTGCGCAGGGCGGGGTTTTCGGATGATCTCGATCGCCGCGTTGGGGGTGGCGGGCGTATCCGGCGTTTGCGCTTGCGGCCGTGCTTCGGGCTCGGCGACCACCACGAAGCGGGTGAGGGTGCGTTCACCGGGGGGGTGAGAACGCGTATTCGGCGGGGTTTGCGACGGCGTATTGGCTAGCTGTGCACGCTGCGAAGCACGGGCGTCGCCCTGCTGGTTTTGGGCCGCGCGGATCGACGTATCCGGCGCGTTCACAGCCGCCTCGCCCACGCTGCGCGTGGCCGAAAGCAGGCGGGCGTCGTCCGGGTGGGTCTGCGACGAACCACTCGACCAGCCGAGCAGCAGGGCATGCAGGATCAGCGCGATCGCCAGGCAGAAACAGAACCGCGCGCGAACGCTGGACATGGGCTAGTTCAGCCGCAGCTCGATCGCGTCGAACAGCTTCGCGGCGATATTGATGCCGAACTGCTTGTCCAGCTCACGCACGCAGGTGGGGCTGGTGACGTTGATTTCGGTGAGCTTGTCGCCGATCACGTCCAGGCCCACGAACAGCAGGCCCTTTTCGCGCACATAGGGGCCGATCTCCTCGGCGATCGCCCGGTCGGCATCGGTAAGCGGACGGCCCACGCCGCGCCCGCCGGCGGCGAGGTTGCCGCGCAGTTCGCCTTCGGCCGGCACGCGTGCCAGCGCGTAATCCACCGGCACGCCGTCGACCACCAGAATACGTTTGTCGCCTTCCTTGATCGCCGGCAGGTAGGCCTGGGCCATCGCATAGCGACTGCCGTGTTCGGTGAGTACTTCCAGCACCACCGAAATATTGTCGTCGCCGGTCTTGACCCGAAAGATCCGCGAGCCACCCATGCCGTCGAGCGGTTTGATCACGGCATCGCCGTGTTCGGCGATAAAGCGCTTGAAGTCGGCGCTGCGGCGCGCCACCAGCGTGGGCGCGGTCAGATGGGCAAAGCGGTTGATCGACATCTTCTCGTTGACGTCGCGCAGCGCATCGCAGCGATTGACCACCAGCGTGCCTTCGTTTTCGGCCAGCTCGAGAATATAGGTGGCATAGATGTATTCGGTATCGAACGGCGGATCCTTGCGCATGAGGATGGTATCGAGATCGGCCAGGGCCAGAATCTCCGACTCGCCGGTAAAGCGATACCAGTCGTCGTTGTCGTCGAACACTTCCAGGCGGCGTCCCGTGCCGTAGCCCACGCCGTCGCGCACGAACAGATCGGACATCTCGAAATAGATGATTTCGTACTCGCGGCGCATGGCTTCGAGCAGCAATGCCAGGGTGGTGTCCTTGTAAGGGGTGATATCCGCGATGGGGTCCATCACGACGCCGAGACGGGTGGCCATGCCGCAGCTCCTGATACCGGACGCGCATCAGCGCGCCCAGCGATTGTCGAATAAGCGCGCATGGTAGCGCAGGCATGCCATGCCTGGCTTTCGTCCACGCAACCTGACGTCGCCGCGTTTTCTGCGAACACATGCCCGCGGGTGGGCGGGACGGCTTCGTTCCTTGAAGGCAACCACAGATTGCGCAGATTTAAGGGATTAAGAAAACGGCACTCTCTACCCTTACGTCTGCCCCAAGCCTCGTGCATGCGGACGTAGTACGAAGCGACCTCTCATGGAATCTGCGTTGATCTGCGAAATCCGCGGTTCCTGTCTTGTCTTAGAGGACGACTCGGGCCGCGAATGAACGCGAACGGGGCATGCAGTGTGAACGTGGGGCTTCGCGTTGGCTGGCTTCGTTCCTTGAAGGCAACCACAGATTGCGCAGATTTAGGGGATTGAAGAATGGGGCGCTTCCCGGCCTCGCACGTGCCCCAAGCCTCGTGCATGCCGACGTAGTGCGACGCGGCCTTTCACACAATCTGCGTCGATCTGCGAAATCTGCGGTTCCTGTCCTGTCTTGGAAGACGACTCGGACCGCGAATGCACGCGAATAAACGCGTATGAGGCATGCATTGTGAACGTGGGGCTTCGAGTGGACTGGCTTCGTTCCTTGAAGGCAACCGCAGATTACGCAGATTTTGGGGATTAAGAATGGGGCGTTTTCGGCGCTCGTGCTTGCCTCAAGCATCGTGCGTGCAGATAGAGCGCGAAGCGGCCTGTCAGACAATCTGCGTCGATCTGCGAAATCTGCGGTTCCTGTCCTGTTTTGGAAGACGACTCGGACCGCGAATGCACGCGAATAAACGCGTATGAGGCATGCATTGAGAACGTGCGGCTTTCGCGTTAGCTGGCTTCGTTCCTTGAAGGCAACCACAGATTGCGCAGATTTAGGGGATTAAGAAGAGGGCACTTTCTACTCTTACGCCTGCCTCAAGCATCATGCATGCCGACGTAGCGCGAAGCGGCCTGTCACACAATCTGCGTCGATCTGCGAAATCTGTGGTTCCTGCCTTGTCTTAGAGGACGACTCGGACCGCGAATGAACGAGAATAAACGCGAACGGGGCATGCAGTGTGAACGTGGGGCTTCGCGTTGGCTGGCCTCGTTCCTTGAAGGCAACCACAGATTGCACAGATTTAAGGGATTAAAAAGGGGGGCGTTTTCGGCCCTTTCACTTGCCTCAAGCTTCGTGCATGCGGACGTAGTGCGAACAGGCCTGTCACACAATCTGTGTCGATCTGCGAAATCTGTGGTTCCTGCCTTGTCTTAGAGGACGACTCGGACCGCGAATGCACGAGAATAAACGCGAACGGGGCATGCATGCCGACGTAGCGCGAAGTGGTCTGTCAGGCAATCTGTGTTGATCTGCGAAATCTGTGGTTCCTGTCTTTCGTTCAAAGACAGCACACCACTCGAAGCGCGCCTTGGCGGACAGTTACACCAGCAGCCAGTCCGGCGGATCCGAATTGGCGTTTCAGCCGCTCTACATCGGGCCGTGCGCTCAGGCAGCAGTCTTGAGTTGAGCCGGGGCTTGCCCGGACAGCTGGGTGACGATCTGCTGCAGGCGTCGTGCAGAGAATACTTCGACCCGATAACTGCGGATATATTCGGCAAGCTCGGGCCCGTGCACCATATTGGCTGGGCGCTCTGCGGGCAGGTTGCTGACGGTGACCAGCACCGGGCTGACGAAGCTGCGGTTTTCCTCGAGCAATTCCGCCACGTCCCGGGCCTGCTGTTCGCAACGGTCGACGGGGTTGTCGTCGTTCGCGGCATCCGCCATGGGTCGCGGGGCCCAGTCGGTGGAACCCAGGTCGTGGGCGATGCCGGCATCCAGCGGTTCGATGATGAAAAGCCCGCGGGTGCTGACCACCACCAGCCCGAGATGGATGAGCGCCGCCGGGGTCTGGACGGCCAGATTGCGCAGCACGATATAGCGACGCGAGCGCAGCATCCACCACCATGCGAGCACGGCGCGCCAACGCGACAGACGCACAACCATCGACGCATAATCGCGACGAACCACAAATCCGAGAGAAATCAGCGCTTTCACGGCAACTACTTAAGGCTGATGAACGACACGCGGCGGGCGCCGAGTGGGCTTCGAGACGGTATATTACGGCGCTTGCAAGCGCTTCTGAAGTACTTGGTAAATTAAATTTTCATGGCAGTTCGATAGCCGCGTTGAATGGTCTCGAAAGCCTGTTTCGAGCGGCTTTGCCAAGGGCTTCGCTTAAGGCTTTCGATCAGTCGGTTACCGCGCGAAACCAGAACAGTCCGGGCGTCACCCCCAGGCCGGCGAACACCAAGACGGCCGCCTGTAACGACAACTGACTCATCAGCACCCCGAACAAGGGTGCGCCCGCGGTCTGGCCGACGGCGATCGTGAGAAACCCGGCCATCAGGCCGGTCCCGGGACGGTCGGGCAGCGTCGTGGTGCCCCAGACCAGATAGACGCCGGTGAGCATCACGTAGGCCGCGCCGAACAGTGCGCCGCCGACGAGCGTGAGGGTGGGCGTGGTGAACGCCAGCCCGGTCATGCCGATACTGGCCACGAGCGCCACCAGGAACAATCGATGTACGGTATTGATGCCCAGGCGCGCGACCAGCCACCCGGCCGCGGCACCCAGGATGCCGGCCGCGCCGATCGCTATCCAGAGCATGCCGGTCAGCCGGGTGGACCAGTCGAGCCGTGCCTGTGCGATCTCGCCGCCAAACGACCAGAGCGCGGTGCTGGCCGCGCCCATGAGAAACGACGCCGCCACCAGCCGTAGCAGGTTGGCATGCAGCGGCGGCATACCCAGCCCGTCGATCCGACCGTTTTTCGAGCCGCGGGCCGGCAAGGCCAGGTAGGAGGCGACGCCCAACGCGGCGGCCGTGGCGGCGAAGATCATGAAAACGAGGCGCCACTGCTCACCGAGCCCCAGCGCGAACGGCCCCGACAGCGCCACGCCCGCGCTGGTGCCGGCGTTGATGATCGTGTTGGTGAGATCGCGACGTGCCGGGGCCACCGCGTAGGACACCGCCTCGGCCAATGGCGGCGAGGCCAGGCCGGTGCTGGTGCCGGCAAGAATGACGAATACCGCCAGCCATACCGGTGAAGTACAAACCGCGATGCCGACCAGACCCGCCGTCGCCACGGCCGCCGCGGCGACCGCGACGATGCGTGCCCCGAAACGCTCCGAGCAGCGGGCCGAGACGATGATGGCGACACAGTAGGCGGCAAAGGCGCCGCCGGATATGACGCCGGCCAGGCTGGCAGACAGCCCCAGATCGCTACGGATCTGGGGCAGGAACAGGCCGAAGGCAAAGCGGGCAAAGCCGTAGCAGACCGCGATCAGCCCGAAGCCGGTCGCGCCGATCCGAAGCGCGGGCGTCATGGCCGAGCCCGTGCGTTTACCAGCTGACAGGCACAGGTGCGTGCGGCTTCGATTACGGCCGCGCCGCGGTAGGTGGCAGCCGTGGTTGCCCCTTCGAACAGGGCCAGTATCTGATCGGCCAGTTGTGCATCCGCCTGGCCGGTTTCGCGCACGACCAGATCGGCGATGCGCTCGGTCAACTCCCGATGGTAGGCCGCGACCTCGGCGGCGATCTCCGGTATGTCGCCGCCAGTCTCGGCCTCGGCCCGGAAGAACAGGCAGCCGCGTATGCCTTCCGCGGCGAACCACTCGGCGAGCGAGTCGAACAGCGCGGTGGTCGTGCTGAAGTCGGTGTGTTCGAAGAAACGCCGATGGCGTTCCGCCAGTACCCGCGCCATCAACGCATTCTTGTTGCCCGCATGCTTGTAGACGGTTCGACTCGAAAGCCGCGCTTCGCGAACCAGTTTGCCCATGCCGGTGGCATTGAAACCGTTGCGATCGAACAGGCGTTCTGCAGCCGCCAGCAGCTGTTGATCAATATCCATGCGCTCAATGTAAAACGATCGTTTTACATGCGTCAATCTTGTGGCCCCTCACTGCGAGACCCGCTGCCGTGCGCAGAACGCGGATGTGCGACTGGCGGGAATGCGACGCAGGTCGGTTCGGCCACCGCGGGCGCAGGCCGTAGCGCTCGCGAATGAATGCCTGGAAAGCGCCAGAAGTCGCGGCGTGGCGTGCGGAACCGGCCTAGGGAAGCTCTGCACGACCTGTCGCGATCCGCGAGAGGCTATGCAGAGTTTATCTAGCCGGCCAGATCGCCCCAGAGCGACTGCAGCGCGGCGAGTGCCGCCATGCCCGCGGTTTCTGTACGCAGTACGCGCGGGCCGAGGGTGATGGGCTGCCAGCCGGCGGCTTCTGCGCTGGCGATTTCGGCCTCGGACAGGCCCGATTCGGGGCCGATGAGCAGGGTCATGCGCGTGTTTTTCGCCAGCGCGGTCAGGCCCGTGGTGGCGGTGGGGGCGAGCATCAGTCGCAGGGCATCGGCGTGCGCGTCTTCATCGAGTACCTGCGCCAGGTTAATGGCCGGTTGAAGCGGCGGGCATACAAGCCGGCCGCTCTGTTCGGCGGCGGATTCGACCACGGCCTGCCAGTGCGCCTGTTTCTTGGCGAGCCGGTCACCTTCGAGCTTGACCTTGCCGCGTTCGGTGAACACGGGGCGGATCGCGGTCACGCCCAGTTCCACCGCCTTGGCCAGGGCGAAGTCCATGCGATCACCGCGTGCGATGGCCTGATAGAGGGTGATCGACAACGGCGATTCGCGTTCCGGCGTATCCCGGGTTTCGATCGCCAGCGTCATGCGCTTGCGCCCCGCCTCGCGGATGCGCGCCCCGTATTCATGGCCATCGCCGTTGAACAGCGTAACCGCTGCGTCGCTGTCGAGGCGCAGCACGGTGGCCAGATGATGGCGCTTGGCATCGGCCAGTTCGATTACCTCGCCGACCGCGAGCGGGGTCTCGACGAACACCCGAGGGACGTGGGCCCGGCGACTCATGCCAGCGTCTTGATCAGCACCGCCGAGTTGCGCTGATAGTTGTAGAGGGCGCGCTTGGCCAGAGGCAGGGCATCCAGATCGGCCGGGGCAAAGCCGTGTTCGACGAACCAGTGCGGCGTCTTTGTGGTGAGTACGAAGATGCGTGCAAGGCCTGCTGCCCGTGCACGCCGCTCGACCTCGACCAGCAATCGCTCGGCCCGGTCCTGGCCACGATAGTCCGGATGCACGGCGACGCAGGCCAGTTCGCCCACGCCTTCTTCGGCATAGGGCATGAGCGAGCAACAGGCCGTGATCAGGCCGTCGCGTTCCAGCACCACGTAGTGGCCGATGTCCAGCTCGATCTGTTCGCGCGAACGTGCGACCAGAATGCCCGCCTCGGCCAGCGGCTCGATGAGCGCGAGCACGCCGCCGAGATCGTCGGCGGTCGCGGTACGGGTGATGTCGTAGGTGTCGGCGGCGATCATGGTGCCGGCGCCGTCGCGGGAATACAGCTCGCGCAGCAACGCGCCGTCGGTATCGAAGCTCACCAGATGGGCCCGGGCCACGCCTGCCTGGCAGGCGTTGATCGCGGCCTGCAGGCGAGCGCGATCGGCGGCCTGCAACGGCGCGGATTCGGTCGCCAGCAGCCGTCGTGCGGTCTGGATATCCAGCTCGGCCGGGGTATCGGCAAACCGTTCGTGCAGAGAGGCGCCCGGGTGCAGCACGACGAATTTGTCGGCGGCCAGGGCCGTGGCGGTCGCGGTCGCCACCTCTTCGGCATACAGGTTGAAGATTTCGCCGGACGGCGAATAACCCACGCAGGACATCAGCACGATGGTGCCGCGCTCCAGATGGTCATTGATGCTGGCCACGTCGATACGCCGGACTTCGCCGGTATGGCCGTGATCGATACCGCCGGCAATGCCCACGGGCCGTGCGGTCACCAGATTGCCGCTGGCGGTCACGATGCGTGCGCCGCCCATGGGCGTGCTCGCCAGGCTGGTTGACAGCAGCGCCTCCATATCCATCTGCAGGCTGCCGACCGCGCGTTTCACGCAGGCAAGTGCTGCGCTGTCGGTCACGCGCACGCCATCGACGAAGCGGGTGGCAAGCCCGGCATCGGCCAGCGCGGCATCGATCTGCGGGCGCGCGCCGAACACGATCACCAGCCGAACGCCCAGGCTCGCCAGGAGGGCGATGTCGTAGACCAGATCGGCAAAAGCTGGCGATGCCGCGGCCTCGCCGGGCACATGGATCACGAAAGTGCGCCCGCGGTGGGCATGCACATAGGGCGCGCTCGCGCGCAGCGAGGCGACCATGTCGGGGTGGCGCGGTTCTTCGGCGCGCTCGGGCGCGACCGGCTGCGGGGCAGTGTGCGGCGTGTTCATCCCGATATTATGCGGGTGTCGCGGCTAGCGGGCGAGGCAGAAGCGCTCGATGAGCCCGTGCAGGATGCGTTGCATCGGCGCGATGCGTTCCAGGGCGAGATATTCGTTGGGCTGATGCGCCTGGGCGATATCGCCCGGGCCGAGCACCACGCTGTCCATGCCCATGGCATTGTAGAACGAGCCTTCGGTGCCGAAATCGACGGCCGCCGCGGCCTGGCCGGACAAATCCTCGCAGGCGGTGACGATCGGCGAGTCGCCGGCGGTCTCGAAAGCCGGCGTGCCGGTGAACAGCTCGCGAAAATGCAGCGTGCAATCGCTATCGGCGAGCGCGGCGGCCACGCGTTCATGCAGTTCCGCTCGCAGGCCGTCGATGGTCATGCCGGGCAGAAAACGCAGGTCCATGTCCAGCCGGCAGCGGGCCGGAATGCGATTGGCGTTGTCGCCGCCAGAGATCGCGCCCAGGTTGAGCGTGGCATGGGGTACGGGAAAACCGGCGATGCGCTGGCGTTCCACCAGTTCGTCACGCAGGGCGCGAATCGCGCTCAGTGCCCGGTACATGCCCTCGATGGCGTTCGCGCCCAGGGCCGGGTTGCTCGAATGCCCGGAGGCGCCGTGCACCTCCAGCGTTTCCATGAAGATGCCCTTGTGCTGGCGAATGGGTACCAGATTGGTGGGCTCGCCGATCACGCAGTAGCGGCCCGGGCGCCGACCGTGCTCTCGGTGGGCATCGAGCAGGGCACGGGCGCCGTCCATGCCGCATTCCTCGTCGGCCGATACCAGCAGGCTCACGGGTGCGGCCAGTTTTTCGGCCGCGTATTCGCTGGCCACGGCGGCGGCGATCGCGATGAAGCCTTTCATGTCACAGGTGCCCAGGCCGTAGAGTCGACCATCGCGCTCGGTCAGGCTAAAGGGGTCGCTGTGCCAGCCGTTATCGTCATAGGGCACGGTATCGATATGTCCGGCGAACACCAGGCCGTGTTCACCGGTCGGGTCGTCAGCGCCCAGGCGTGCGACGAGGTTCACCTTGTCGTCGCGGTCGGGCATGGGGGTGATCGTGCAGGCAAAACCGGCCTGCTCGAGCCGATCGGCCAGGTCTTCGACGGCGGCGCGATTGCCGCAATCGAAGTTCGGATTGTCGCTGCTGATGGTGCGATGGCCGATCAGCGTGGAGAGCGTTTGTTGCCAGTCGAGTACGGTCATATGCGGTTCTATCGTGGGCCTGCGCCGGGCCTGTCATCTTCGGAACACCGCATGGTATACCGGCGGTTCGAAACCTGATGAAATCATGCGGCGTAAGCCAGGTTGGATATTCACGTATGAGGGTTACAAAACCAATGCGATTGTTTAAGACACCGGTAGCAGCGTTGCTGCTTGCCGCCAGCCTCGGCGTGGCGGGTTCGCCGGCTGCGTTCGCCGCCGAGCAGAAGATCTTCATCGACCCGGAAACCGGCGAAATCGTCGCGCCGCCGGCGGAAAAGCGGGAAGCCCCGAAACCGGGTGAGGCCGCGCAGAAGACGCGCGCCCCGGCGCCGAAGGCCTGGACGAACAGCGAAGGCGCACAGATGTTGACCCCCCGTTTTGAATCCGCGCCGCGCACGCGCGCGGTGCGTTGCGCGGACGGCAGTCTGCATATGGGCCACGTTGGCCACGACGAAGCCAGCGATGGCACGGAGGCGTTATGCGCTACGCACGATCGTTAGCCGGAGCCACAACGCTCGGCATGGCCCTGCTGTTCGGCACGGCCTCGACCGCCAGCGCGGCCGACATGGTGCTGGTCGTCAACGACGGCCCGGACAGCGGCTTCAACGACCCCACGCCGGTCGCACCGGAAGGTGGCAATAACGGTGCCACGCTGGGACAGCAGCGCCGTATCGCCTTTCAGTACGCCGCCGATATCCTGGGCAGCCGAATTGACAGCAGGGTGCCGATTCGCATCGTCGCCGACTTCGACGAGACGTTGAGCTGCGACCGCGAGAGCGCGACCTTGGGCGCGGCCGGGCCGATAACCTACGTCGCCAATTTCACCACGACGAGCCGCGCGCGAAGCAACGTCTTCTATCCGCTGGCGCTGGCGAATGCCCTGCGTGGTTCGCGGGTGCCGGATACGGCAAACGATATCCGTGCCACGTTCAATCCGACTCTCGACGAGGGCACCAATTGCCTGGAGAGCGCCAGCTGGTACTACGGTATCGACGGCGTAACGCCCAGCGACCGCCCGAGCTTCGTAAGCACGGTAGAACACGAACTCACGCACGGCGTGGGCTTCATATCGCTGGTGGCACTGACCGACGACGCCAACTCGCGAGCCGGTCAGTTTCCGCAGACCAGCGACGGCGGCGCACGCTTGCCCGATATTTACAGCACCTTCATCCAGGATCTGTCCTTCCCCAACGACCCGCTTTGGACCGATCTCACCGACGAGCAGCGTGCCCGGTCCTTGACCAACGGCGAAAACGTGGTCTGGAGCGATATCAATACCGGCAGCCGCGCGGCCAGTATCCTCACCGCCGGTCTTAAGGAAGGCCGGGTCAAGCTGTATGCGCCGTCGCCTGTCAGTCCCGGCAGCTCGATCTCGCACTGGGACGAGTCGCTTTCTCCGGACCAGATCATGGAGCCTTTTGCCACCGGCAACGACGATGTCGCCAGCGGCATCGGTCTGACCACCTGCGTGCTTGAAGACATCGGCTGGACGCTCGCCAACGGTGCGCGCTGCCCGGACGAAGCCGATCAGGCGATCGCGAATCCGCAGGAGCCCGAGGAAGAGCCCACTGAGCCGGTGACCGAGCCGGTCGTGAGCACGGGTGGTTCTTCAAGTTCGAACAGCAGCAGTGGCAGCGGCGGCGGCTGTACGCTGACCGGCGAAGGCCGTTTCGACCCGCTATGGGCCTTGTTGCTCGCGGTGGGCGCGTTCGGGGTCTGTCGCCGTCGTCGGCTCGTCTGACCCGCCGGCGCGGTCGCCGGGCCGCGACCCGGTCTATGCGGCGGCGCTTGTCGCCGCCGTGCCCGCGCTCTGGCTGATCACGCTCGCCACGCCAGCGCAGTTTGTACTGCGCTGGCCGGGCTTTCCGGTTCTGATCATGGCGGTCGGGGTTCTGCCCCTGCTCGAAGAAATCGTGTTCCGGCTCGGCGTGCACGACTGGCTGCGTGGGCACATCCGTGCGCGTTGGGGGCCGCTGAGCGCGGCCAATCTCTTCACCGCCGCGTTGTTTGCGGTCGCCCATCTGCTCGCCCATCCGCCGGCCTGGGCGCTGGCGACCTTTTTTCCCGCGCTCGTATTCGGCGCGCTCTGGGAGCGTCACGCCCGGCTGTGGTCGCCGGTGAGCGTGCATGCCTTCTATAACCTCGTCTATTTCTGCTGTCTGGGCGCTGGATAGCGACTGGCGGATCGAGGCGCGGGACGCAGGCTTTAAGCCCGCCAAGCATAATCGCGCACGGCAGGCTATGCGCCGGGTCAACGGCCGGCTTTGCTACCATGCCGTATTGCAAAAAAGCAGCGCGACATGAGCCAAGGCAACAGCCAGAACAATATCTTCGACGCCCTCCAGGTGGGCCTGACCCAGGCCGAGTCGGTACAGACGCCGGGCGAGGTGCACGGCACGCTTACCGGCATGCTCTGTGTCGATAACGAAATCAGCGGCGCGCGGGCCGTCGAAGACGTCAAGAACGACAAGATCGAAGGCGCGCTGGATGCCCTGCGCGAGATGACGCTCGAAGGCCTGTTCGATCCGGACCTGAGTTTTACGCCGCTGCTGCCGGGCGACGACGTCGATCTGGAACGGCGCGTGCAGGCGCTGGCGCGCTGGTGTGC
>NZ_PBYA01000011.1 GCF_002729955.1 Salinisphaera sp.
CGCCGATCAAGCGCGCGCAAAGCCCAGCCCCGCAAGGGGTTCGGCCTCACAGACGCCGCGACTGCGTTGCCGAGCTTGACCTGCCAATGAGGCAGGCGCTTCGCTCGGACGCCTTGCCGCACCGTCTGTGAGGGCTAGAACTCGAACCGCGAGAGGTTATGCAGAGCTTCCCAAGATTAAGTCAAGGTTCATGGCGTGGCCCTAGGGTAGAGCCACCTTTTCATCCGTTATGGAAACGAAACGCCATGATGAAGAAAACCGCTATCGCACTGGGTCTGACCATGGTTTCGAGTCTGGGCATCGCCGCCCAGAACGGGGCCGGGGTCAACGCTCAGGTCAACGCCAACGCCTCGAAGTCCGGGGCCGGCATTAATGCCGAAGCCGCGATCAATACCCAGTTTGATGCCCTCGATACCAATGGCGACGGCGTGCTCAGCCGCGCCGAGGCCGACGCTAACCCGCGCGTATCGAAGCTCTACGACTCCATGAACACGGCCGACACGATCGAAGATCGCGACAAGCAGAGCATGTCCGACGGCATCTCCCGCGAGCAGTTCCAGGCCGGCATGCAGGCGGCATCTTCGGGTTCCGGCAGCTTTGGGCCGGCGGTTTCCGGCGGCGAAACCTACACGATCATGCGAGATGGTACGCGCCAGCTCAAGCAGGGCGCTTCGGATTCCGCCGCGCGGGTTCGCGATGGCGCCGGGCGCGCGGCATCGTCCGCTGCCGGCGCGGCACGCGGCATGGCTGATCAGGCCGGCGCCGAAGCGCGTAGCCAGCAACAGCGCATGCAGGAGCGCTCGCAGTCGATGCACAACCGTGCGCAGGACGGCATGACCGAAAGCCGTAACGAAATGCAGCGCCAGCGCGACCGCGCTCAGCAGAATGCCCGCGATATGCAGCAACGCGCGCCTGGCCAGGTTCAGGGCCAGGGTAACGTGCAGGGCCAGGCCGGTTACGGGCCGGAAGGCGCCCATGCCCAGGGCAAGGTTGAAAGCAATGGCTCGATCCAGCGTTTGGGTCATTAAGTGCCCTGAACATCACCCATACGCTGCCTGAAAACGCTGAGGCGTTTCAGGGCCCGCGCAAGGGGCCGCCCTCGTACCTTCGGGTACGGGGGCTTTTTTATGCGGCGGGTCATTCGCTGCGCCGCAGGCGCGCCTCACGGGTGTGTGTGTCGTAAACAGCGCGCGCATCGCGCCTGAGGACCCCGAAAAGGCCTGCGCGGTTTTGCATGCGACGGGTGGCGCAGCCGGCGCCCTATTATTTTCGACGGGCGACCGTTCAGGAAGGCTCGGTGTGCGGACTGATTCCGGCGTCGGTTTGTCGGCCTTGTTTTAGCGCACTGCCCGTCCGGCACGTGGCGATACGATTCGAAATTGACGGACGCTCTGTAGCCACGCTGCTTACCTGGAATCGAGCAGGTGGTTTTCATGGGAAACGCATTCGCGCGAACGGCGACCCAACGCGTCCGAAGGCGGAACAGACAGCGCAGGATGAGCAACGAACAGAGGCGCGCGTTGCTTTTGGGCGGCGTTGAAAACTAGGCTCCAGTCAGCTGTTCTGGTACTGAATTGATAAGGCGGATGCGCTGGCACGACGTCGCGCGGCTGACCGAGCGCTGGCGTTTCTGCCACGACGCGCGTGGTGGCCTGAAAGGCCGCTGCGTTTTGCGCTGCCCGATGTGCAGCAAGAATGGCGGTCTTGAACAGCGACGCGCCGGGCGTGCATGCGCCTGCCCACACTGCGGGCAAAAAAAGCCCGGCTCGAGGCCGGGCTTGAGACGGGCGGATTGACCGGCTGGTTTAGCCGTTGCCGCCGGCCGCTGCTGCAGCGGGCATCTGCTGACGCAGTTTGCCGCGCAGCTCGTCCATATCGTCGAGCAGCTCGCTGGTCTGGCTGTTCTGATCCTTCATCGCGGCCAGCGTGTCCTCCTGAAGCTTTTCACCGGCCGAACGGATTTCCGGCTTCTGCAGCGCGGCATCGCGGGCCTGGACCATCTGCTGGCGTTCGGCCTGGAAGTCCTTCATCACGGCCTTGCGTTCATCGTCGCTCAGATCGCCGGACTGCAGCTTCTGGGCCATTTCCTGAACGCGTTCCTGGCCCTTGTCGACATCGTAGCCCTGGTCTTCGACCGCGTCGCGAACCTTTTCTTCGAAGTCTTCCTGCTGCTGCGCGAGCTCGGGATGCGACTGAATCGTCTCTTCGTGAATCTGCTGCAACTTCGACGCCTTCTGGCGGTACTGCTGCATGAGCTCCTGGGCCTGCTGCTGATCCGCCGTGGCGCCGTTGCTCTGCGCCGTCGCCAGACCGGGCACGGTGCCGAAGGTCAGCGCGGCCAGTGCCAGCGCCGTAATGGTGGTTGCGCGTTTGATCATAGGGTTAATCCGTTGTGCGAATGTCGTTGAACTGTCTGTGACCGCGGCTAAGCCTATCAGTGCCGTAGAAAGCCCTCAAAATCTTGAAATCGGCCCGTAGGGCGTTCCGATTTATCGATTCGAGGCGAGCTTGTCGGCCACTCGCGTGGTTTCCGGCAATCGATACCGCGTGAGTGCGCTCATCGTGAACGAAAGCGCACTCTCCAGGCCAATACGATGCCCGGGCGAGATGAAGATCGGCTTAACGCCGACCCGCGACCGCAGTACCGCGCCAATCGTTTCGTCTCGATCGTTGAGTTCGGCCCAGGCCCCGCGCTCGTCGGGCGGCTCGGCGTGGGTGCCGGTGAGACGTTTCTTGGCCACGCCTATCGTGGGCAGGCCCGTCACCAGGCCAAGATGCGTGGCAACGCCCAGCCGGCGCGGGTGGGCAATGCCGTGACCGTCGACCAGTATCAGGTCGGGCAGGGTGGTCAGACGTTCGAGTGCGGCCAACGCCCCCGGAATCTCGCGAAACGACAGCAGGCCCGGGATATAGGGCATGCGGGTCGGAACCCGTGCCAGTTGGGTATCGACCACTTCGAGCGTGTGTGCATCGAGTACCACAGCGGCCGCGCGCGTGGTCTGACCGCCGTCTTCGAAGCCGATATCCACCCCGCCGAGCCAGCGTACCGGCGGCAGGTCGTCGGTCGTATTTACGTGCGTGGCGAGCGCTTTCTGTACCGTGCGGCAGGCGCGTGCCTCGTGTGGCCAGTCGTGCTCGATAACGCGATGGCCATAGGGCCCGGCCTCGACAACGCGAACTTCAGAGCGGCTTTCAGGCATGGTTCCCCGATTCGTTACGCTCCACAAAGGCGCGCATGATATCGATTGTCTCGGTGCTGACGTGGTGTTCCACGCCTTCGGCGTCCTTGCGGGCGGTGGCCTCGGATACGCCCAGCGCACGCAGAAAACGCAGTACCACGATATGCCGGTCGCGCGATTCGGCCGCGACCTGCTTGCCGTAGTCGGTGAGAAAGATCGAGCGATACGGTTCGCTGGTCACCAGGCCGGATTCGGTCATCCGACGGATCATCTTGCCCACGGTGGCCTGGGTCACGCCCATGCGCTGGGCGAGCTCGACCGCACGCGCTTCGCCCTTGGCGTCGATCAGATCGGCGATAAGCTCGACATAGTCTTCGACCAGTTCGGTCTCGTGCGCCTTGCGCACATGGCTGTACTGGCGCGCGTGGTCCTCCGGGTGAAGCAGCTCGCCCGAGGTATCGCCACGCAGGACGTGATCGAGATTTTGCAGCGGTTCGTGTGCGCTCATGACCGCGCAATTATAACGGTTATGAGGGGTGCCGGTCGCCGCCAGGCCGTAGTGCTGCGATGACGTCTGCGGTTTGCGGATGTACGCCGCGCCATAACGCAAATGATTCGGCTGCCTGTTCGACCAGCATGCCGAAGCCGTCGCAGCGGCGCTCGATGCCGTGCTCTGCCACCCAGCGCAGAAACGGCGTGGGCTGGTCGGCATAGATCATGTCGTAGGCGCCGCGTGCATCGTCGAGAACGGCGGGGGATACATCCGGGGTTTCGCCTGTGAGCCCCGCCGAAATGGCGTTGACGACGATATCCCAGCCGCCGGTTGCGCGGCTCAGGGCACCGCCGCCTATATCGCCCAGGTCGGTAAAATCGGCCGCCATGGCTTCAGCCTTTGCCGCGGTTCGGTTGGCCACATGGATCGCGGCCGCCCCGTGTTCGAACAGTACCGGAATCACGCCACGCACCGCGCCGCCCGCGCCCAGAATGAGAATTCGACTCCCGGCAATCGGAATCTGCAGCTGGCGCTCCAGGTCACGCGCGAGGCCGATGCCGTCGGTGTTATCGCCCAACAACGTACCGTCGTCCTCGCGTGCAAGGGTGTTCACCGCGCCAGCGCGTCGGGCGCGGTCGGTCAGCCGATCGGCATAAGCCGCGGCTTCGCCCTTGAAAGGCAGCGTGACGTTCAGACCGGCACCGCCTTCGGCAAAGAACGCGGCCACGGTGGCAGCGAACGCATCGGGCGCGGCCGGCAGCCGCTCGTAGACGAGCGTCTGCCCGGTCTGGCGCGCGAACGCGGCATGAATATCGGGTGATCGGCTGTGGTCGACCGGGTGGCCGATCACGGCATAGCGATCCGGTGATGCGGTCATGATAGAACTTCGTCTTCGAGTGACGAGGTGTGTGGCGCGCTCCCGCTGGCGTAATGCAGGGAAGCGATATCGCGGGCCGACGGGTCAAGACAGGCGCGCAGTACATCGGCGACGGGGATATCGCGCATGCAGGCATTGTGCCCAAGCGGGCACTGTCGCTCGCGACAGGGCGCACAGGCCATGCCAAGCCAGAAACGGGCCTCGGCATCCGACAGCGGCGGCGCGTAGTCGGGGTGGGTCGAGCCGTAGATCGCCAGCACCCGGGGGGCGGCCGCCGCCGCCAGATGCATCACGCCGGTATCGTTGCCCACGAAGGCATCGGTCAGCGAGGCGATATCGGCAATATCCACCAAGGAGGTCCGTTCGCACAGGTTCACGCCGTGATTCGGCGCGGCAGCGGCAAGATCGGCAGCAAGCTGGCGATCGGCTGCACTGCCGAAAATCCAGCAGGCGATCCCGCGCCGGTCGAGCTCTGCCGCCAGCCGGGCGAAATGCGTGGCCGGCCACTGTTTGGCGCCGCCATAGGCCGCCCCGGGGGCAAAGCCGATGGCGGGACGGTTCGTCTCGAGTCCGAGCGTGTCGACCAGTTCCGCGCGGCGGGCGCTGTCGATACGCATTTTCGGGTGCGTGAGCTCGGGCAGCGCATCGCCTTCGCGGGCCAGGCCCAGCAAAGCGTAATGCTCGACCTTGCGCGGGTAGCGGTTTTTATCCAGCGAGCGCACGTCGTTGATCAGCCCGTAGCGCATCTCGCCGAGATAGCCGGTGCGCTGCGGTATACCGGCAAGCCAGGGCACCACCGCGGCCTTGATGCTGCGCTGGAGCACGATGGCCTGATCGTAGCCGCGTTCGGCAAGCGCGCGGGCCGTTTGTCGGCGTTTGCCGAGCGCGACCTCGCGATGGCCGATCTCCATGCGTACGGCGCTATCCACCTCGGGCATGCGGGCCAGCAGGCTTGCGGTGATCGACGGGGCGAGCACGTCGATGACTGCGTTGGGCATACGGTCGCGCACAAGCATGAACAGGCTCTGCGCCATGACCATGTCGCCGATCCAGCTCGGGCCGACGACGAGCACTCGATGTTGGCTTGGGTCGGTCTCGGTCACGGCGTTTCGTGAACGCGGGTGGAGGCTGCGCGCAGATAACTGCGGCGACAGCTCACCAGCGTGTAGTAGCCGGCAAATACGGGAAATATCCAGATCCAGGAGCTCATCGTCTTGCTGTGTTCGTGACGATAGACAGCCGGCGCGTAAACCGCGATCCAGTACGCGACCACGACGAACAACAGGCAGTAGGCGCGCGCGAGCATGTCGCGCCGACCGTGCTGTAACAGCACCGCCGCACCCGCGCTGGCGACGCCGGCCACCGAACAGAAGAAGCCGAGTTTGCGAAAGCTTTCGAACTCGTTGTCGTCCCGCAGATGCAGGAACGAATTACCGATCGCGATTGCAGCGATCGCGAGCACGGCGAGCGCCATGAATCGGGCACGGCCCTCGGCGAGGATATGTGTTTTCAGCGCCGCCGCTGCGGCTGCCGCGAATAACAGCCATCCGGCCAGCTCGAAAGGCTCTTCCAGAGCGCCAAAACGATCGACCCAGGGGGCAAGCACGCTTTCGGAAAGTGGTTTTCCGAACATGTTCTCGAACTGAATATGGGTGGTATGGTCCCCGAGTTGGCCGATGGCGGGCAAGAAAATGCCCAGCGCGATTAGCCCAATGGCAGCTAGAGAGCGCTCTAGGATTAGCTCGATGCTTATCCAGATCAGCAGAATCAGCAGGAACTGCGGCCGAATATCGTCGCGCATCAGATTGCTTTCGCTGATCAGGCCGATTGTAAAGAATAGGATGAACAGCGAAGCTACGCGAACCTGGCGCCCATCTCTATTTATGTAACCCTGGTAGGCAATCAGTAGCCCGACAAGATTAGCCACGAGCGACACCACTTCGCTGAGCATCAATTCGCCCGAGCCGCCGATGAACGGTGCGATCGTGGCCCGCTCATCCATGCAGAACCCGGGGTTCCAGCCTAGGCGACAGCCAGTTGCGAGCGCGAAAGTCGCTGCCGCGAGAGCAGCGATTGTTATAATCCATCCTGTTCTAGTCATTTGCTGGCTCGCATTCGTGCGTTCGTAGTCGAAAGAAAAGGCTAGGCGCGCGACCGCGCGCAGGCGGGCGGGCAGACTGTAGCCGTGAACTCATAAGACCTTCGGCGTACACGTCTGGCCTGCGAGAATCTACCAGAGATCAGTTTATGGGGCGCAACAAGGGCCGTCAGGGGCTGCGCTTGACGCATTATGTGAGCTTGAGCGGATTTGGCGGCGTGGAACAGCAGTTCGTCACCTTTGCCGCGCGGGCGGCGCGTCGCCATGCGGCCGAGCAGTCAGTGGTGGTCTGCAGCACCAAGGTGCATGCCCATCATCGCGAGTTGCTGCCCAATTTCGAGGATTGGCGTTACGAGAAGAAGTTGTTCGGCTTCAAGCTCGGACAGCATCCTGCCGCCTTGCGTCGCACCCGCTATCGCTGGCTCGGGCGTCGTTTCAAGCCGGACGTTGCCTTGCTCTGGAACCGGCTCGATCAGCAGGCGCGGGTCATCGATGCCCTGGGGGTACGCCGCTGCCTTTACTGGGAGCATGGCTCGGCCTGGCTGCACGGCGATGATCAAGCCCGGGCGAACGTGCTGGCGCGTTTGCCGGCGATCATCTGCAACTCGCATGCGGCCAAACGCATGCTTCAGTTGCGCTGGGGCTATGAGGGCGCGGTGCGTGTTTGCCCCAACGGAATGCGCAATCGTCATACGGTCAAGGAGTTCAAGCAGCTGCCCCGAGATCGCGCCCTGCATATCGGCGTCGCCGGGCGGCTGGTGCCGGTCAAGGCGACCTGTCTGGCCCTGCATACGCTCGCGGCGCTCCACCGGCGCGGTATCAAGGCCTCCATGTCGATCGCCGGTGATGGGCCGCTGCGGGCCGAACTCGAACAGTTGGCACGATCCCTGAACATCGCCACCCATGTACGTTTTCTGGGCGTGGTGAAGGACATGGCGCTGTTTTTTTCTGAAATCGACCTGTTGCTGCACCCGGCGCTGCGGGAGCCGTTCGGGGTGGTGGTGGCAGAAGCCGGCGCCATGGGCTGCCCGGTGGTCTGCACCGCGATCGATGGTCTGCCCGAGGTGGTTGCCCATGACCAGACCGGCCTGTGCGTGACGCCGACGGCTGACTTGGCGCGCTATCGCGAACTTGGGGGCAGCAGCGACGGCTTGCCCGCGGCGGTTTATATGCCGGTTCACGACACGATCGATACGCCCAGAGTATGCGAGCCGCAGGAGCTGGCGGCTGCGATCGAGTCAGTGACCGTTGATGCAGAGCGTTTTTCTGCGATGAGCCATGCGGCCATGGTGCGGGTGAAACAACGCTTTGATTTCGATAGCCACGTTGATGACGTAATGGATGCAGTGAAGGAGTATCACGCGACCGGGACGCTCGAGCCGCGTCAATGAGTCTCGAGCGGCTGTTGCATTACGTCAGCCTGGACGGGGCGGGCGGGGTCGAACAACAGTTTGTCGACTTCGTACGCGCCGCCAGCGATCTGAGCCCGGCCCGGCAAGCTGTGGTTGCCTGTGGTCAAGGGATTCATCCGCTGGTTGCCGCGCGTCTTGATCGCGATGTCCCGGTCGTATTCGAAAAATACGCGCGCGGCTTGAAGCTGCCCAAGTGGCCGCGGGCGTTACGCCGCCAGCGACAGCGTCATATCGTCGAACGCAACCGACCGGACGTGGTGCTGATCTGGAATCGACTGCGCGACAGTCTGGATACGCTCGCCGCCGCCGGCGCCGAGCGCTGTATCTACTGGGAACGAGGTGCGAGTTGGTTTGCCGGTGAAAGCCGGGCCAAACGCGAGTTTCTGGCGTCGGTACCGGCAATCATCTGTAATTCCCATGCCGCCCGCCGCATGCTCGAGCTGCGCTGGGAATACGCAGGCCAGGTGCGGGTGATTCACAACGCGCTCCGGCCGTCGCTGTTGCCGGCGGCGCCGCCCGAGCCGCGCCAGCGCCCCGCCGGGAATTCGCTCACCTTCGGCGTCGTCGCCCGTCTGGAATCGATCAAGGGCGTGGCAGTGGCCCTGCACGCGCTTGCCCGTCTTCGCAGTCATGGGTATAAGGCCACGCTGCGTATTGCCGGGGATGGGCCCGAGCGCGCGGGTTTGCGCAGACTTGCGCAACGTCTGAACATTACCGATCAGGTGGTTTTCGAGGGGCTGGTTGCCGATATGGCCGCGTTCTATTCGCGTATTGATCTACTGGTGCATCCCGCCCTGCGTGAACCGTTCGGTCAGATCGCGGTCGAAGCCGGCGCTTACGGCGTGCCGGCCGTGGTGAGCGCGGTCGATGGCCTGGTCGAGGTCATTGAACACGAACGCACCGGCCTGTGTATCGAGCCGACGCTCGACGCGGCGGACTATCGGGCGCTGGGTGGCGGCGACGCCGATCTGCCCCCGTATGTCTATGATCCAGCGCGCGATACGATCGCCGCACCGCGCGCACTTGATCCAGAAACGCTATGCCGGGCCATTATGCAGATCTGCAACGATGACACGCGCTATGCGCGCATGAGCGAAGCGGGCCTGCGCGCGGCACGTGAACGCTTCGTGTTCGACAACCACGTGCGCGATGCCTTGGCCTCGATCGAGTCGTTCATAGACTCCGGCCGTCTGAGCCCGTCGTGTTGATGGATACGCGCGTAAAACGCATCGCGATCGTCTTTCGTGGCATTGGCGATATCGGCGGCACGAACAACACGATTACCGATCATGCCCGCTATTTTCAGCGTCTCGGCCATCAGGTCGATCTGATCGGGGGCAAGGTGCACAAGGGCGGGGTGACGCCCGATATGGGGCGTGCCGTGCGTATTCAGCGCCTGCCGGTGCTCAGCCGCTACAAGTGGCGCTGGTTCGCCGCCCGGGCGCAGCGGCATATCGACCGGCAGGGCTACGATTTCGTGGCCGGGCACGGACACCATTACCGCCAGCATGTGCTGTCCATGCACAACTGCCTGCATCTGGCACACGAGATGCTGCACGGGGGGGCGCTTGATGCGCGTGGAACCCTCGCTGAGATCCACGATCGTATTTTCGCAGAAGACGGTTTTCGTCTGTGCATCTGCAATTCGAAACTCATGCGCGAGGATCTGTCGCGCCGCTACGGCGTTGCCCGTGAGCGACTGCCGGTAATCTATCCTGGTTATCGCCCCGAGCAGTTCAACCGCGATGATCGCGAACGCTATCGTGCATGCGTGCGCGAAGAACTCGGCTGCGACGAAAATACGACGCTGATCGGCCTGATCACCTCCGGGGATTATCAAAAGCGCGGCCTGGATATTCTTTTGCATAGCTATGCGGCCCTGGAAGAAAGCCAGAAGCGATCAAGCCTGCTGCTGGTGCTGGGCAAGCAGGCCAGCGCTTCGTTCTTCATTGCCGAAGCGCGCGCGCTGGGTATCGCCGATCGAATGCGGTTCGTGCCGCATACGCTCAGCCCGCAGCGCTACTTCCATGCTCTGGATATATGTGCCCATCCCGCGCGTATCGAGGAATTCGGCCAGGTGGTTCAGGAGGCCTTTGCCTGTGGTGTGCCCGTGGTCACCAGCAAACGCGTCGGCGCGACCGAGCTTCTGCCGAAGAATCTGTACGACGCGCTACCCGAGGCCCCCACCGCGGCCAATATCAGCGCCCAGCTCGACCGCCTGATACGAAACGAAGACGAACGTCAGGCCATTGCGGCACAGATGATCGAGCAGGTGCGCTGTAACACGGCAGAAACAAATTTTCGGGCCACGCTCGACGTCTATCGTCAGGCCGGTCTGGATATTCCGGTCGACCGTTAGCTTCCCGAGCGCGCCGGCGCTACTTTGCGCGCCAGCGCTGCAGGCGGCTGCGCAACAACGATTTGCGCTCGCGGCGAATGGCCTGTGCCCGGCCTGGCCCTGGCAAATCGCCGATCTTGTGGGCCCAGGCCCATGACTCGTCCTGGACCTTGAGATCCCCGTAGGCAGGGTGTTGGGCCACCAGCAGGTTGAATACGGCAGCGATATTGGCTTCGGCGATCTGGTCTGCAGAGAGTTCACGGTTGGTCACGCCGTCGCTTCGCGTCTTGCCGCGCTCGATCGCGTCGGCATAACGCCAGCCGTAGTCGTCGAACAGGATCCAGCCGCCCGGGCGCAGCAGCTTGTCAGCCAGGAAGAACGCCAGACCGTCGATGGTCCAGTTCTTGGCGCCATCGATAAAGATGAAGTCGTAGCATGGTTCGCAGATTCCGTCTTTCGTCTGTGCCTCGATCTGCTTTTTCAGAAACCAGTTGTAGGAATTGACCTCGCGCACGATCTGAACGCGCGAGGCCAGGCCGAGCCGCTCGAGCGTGTGCTCGATCGTGGTTTCGAATTCGGCGCTGCTTTCCAGGTCCACGCTGGTCAGCGTGCCGGCGCCAATCTCATCGAGGGCGGCAGCAATGTAGCCACTGCTCGCGCCATGGGCGAAGCCCAGTTCCAGGCAGTCGCCCGGTTTTTCGGTGAGCAGGAAATCGTAGAGAATTCGTGCCGAATGCCGGGAGATATGCGGCACCTTGTCGAGCAGGTTGGCGGCCTGTTTAAACTTCATCGATAAGTATCCGGGCCTTGGGCCAGCGTGCGAGTTCGCGTCGCAGGCAGTCGTTGAAATAGTGCCACTCGCTTGAGTGGATGGCGTCGCGCGCCGTGCGCCTGAGCATGCGCTGCATATGGCAAAAACCTGCGCGCAGCGCAGCCGGGCGCTGGGCACAACGGATGTCGTTGTCGATCCAGACCAGCGATTGTTGCCCAATCCAGCCGATGTTGTCGAAGTGGCCGTCCTTGTGGATCAGCCCGTGTCCATGCAGACGGGCCATATCCGAGGCCAGGCGGTCCAACAACCGGCGGCGAGCCGTATCGTCGTCGCTTTCACGTATGAATACCAGCGATGAGTGATAGTCGGGCACCTCGGCCATGAACAGCACGCACTCGTAGGCGGCAAACGGCGACAGCGATACGCCCCAGCCGTGTACCGATGGTGTAGTCAGGCCAGCGGCCTGCAGGCGATGCGCGCTGAGATATTCACGGCGCGCCTGGGCGTTGACGTACTTGCGCAGGCTGTCACGCGGCTGACTGCGCGGGTAGGCCAGCTTCGCCAGAATGGGCTGCGCGGCGTCCAGCCGGAACAGGGCCGAATGCGGGCCCTGCTTGAAGGGCTGCCAGGCGTGTGCCGGGGGTATTCGCAGCGCGGGGTCGCCATGCAGGCGCCATAAGCCGGTCGCGGGTCCCATGGCGGTAGTTGTCCAATGCGTGACTGTTTGCTGGCGCGGCACCGATCGCGTCACTCAGTCCGCCAGCCAGCGCGCCGCATCCTTGGCGAAGTAGGTCAATATGCCGTCGCAGCCGGCCCGCTTGAAGCTGCCCAGGCATTCGAGTACGGCAGAGCGCTCGTCGAGCCAGCCGTTGTCGATGGCGGCCTTGAGCATGGCGTACTCGCCGGACACCTGATAGGCGAAGGTCGGCACACCAAAGGTCTGCTTCACCCGATGAATGATGTCGAGATAAGGCAGGCCGGGCTTGACCATGACCATGTCCGCGCCTTCCTTGAGGTCGAGCGCCACCTCGCGCAGCGCTTCGTCGGTATTGGCGGGGTCGACTTGGTAGGTGCGCTTGTCGGCCTTGCCGAGGTTGGCCGCCGAGCCCACCGCCTCGCGAAACGGGTTGTAGAGGCTGGAGGCGAACTTGGCGGCATAGGACATGACGAGCGTGTTTACATGGCCCTTGTCTTCCAGCGCGTTGCGCATCGCCTGGATACGCCCGTCCATCATGTCCGAGGGGGAGACGATATCTGCGCCGGCATCGGCATGGGCCAGCGTCTGGCGTACCAGAATATCGATGGTTTCGTCGTTGAGCACGTAACCGTTGTCGTCGATCACGCCGTCCTGGCCGTGGCTGGTATAGGGGTCGAGCGCGACGTCGGTCATCACCCCGAGTTGCGGGAATTCGCGCTTGATGGCACGAATTGCCTGCGGTACCGGCCCATCGGGGTTGGCTGCTTCCTGGGCGTCCGGTGTTTTCTTGTCGGCGTCGATGACCGGGAATAGCACCACGGCAGGAATGCCAAGGGCGACCACGTCGGTCATCTCGCGTAGCAGGCCTTCCAGCGTGTGTCGTTGCACGCCGGGCATGGCGGTCACGTTGACCGGTTCGCCTTCGGTCACGAACACCGGGTAGATCAGATCGTCTACTGACAGCCGTGTCTCGCGTGACAGGCGGCGGGCGAAGTCGGTGGCACGTCCGCGACGCAGGCGTGTTGCAGGATAATGGCCGGGAAAGGTTTCAGGCATGACACTACGCAGGCAGTTCAATTCGTGTGACCGATATGCGTATGCGGGGCCGCGCTTTCAACTCCTGCTAAGATCGCGTGCAACATAATCAAGCGCGAGGCAAAGACCATGCGCCCGATGGCAAACAACGAGATTACGACCGATTTTCCGCGGATAAGGCGGGCGCACCTGCACACGCTTCAGATGAATCTGGGCTACCTGTGCAACCTGGCCTGTACCCATTGCCATGTCGAGGCCGGGCCCAAGCGTACCGAGCTCATGGACCGGGCGACGATGGATACGGCGCTGGAATTCATCGCCGCCCAGAATATCCAGACCCTGGACGTCACCGGCGGATCGCCTGAAATGCATCCACGCTTTCGGGCGTTCATGGCCGAGGCCAAGGCGCTGGGCGTGCACCTGATGGATCGCTGCAACCCGACCATCATTGAAGAGCCCGGTTACGAGTGGGTGCCTGCCTTCCTCGCCGATCACGAGGTCGAAGTGATCGCCTCGCTGCCCTGCTATACGGCCGACAACGTCGATGCCCAGCGCGGCAAGGGTGTGTTCGACGACAGCATCGCCGCGCTGCAAAAGCTCAATGCGCTGGGCTATGGCCACCCGGACAGCGATCTGACACTCAATCTGGTTTATAACCCCGGGTCGCCGTCGTTGCCGCCGCCGCAGGCTACGCTCGAGCAGGATTACAAGCGCTTTCTGGCCGACCAGTTCGGCATCGTCTTCGATCATCTGTTCACGCTGGCGAACATGCCGATCAAGCGCTATGCGCATATGCTCCTGCGTGAAAAGCGCATGGGTGAATACATGCATTTGTTACGCACCGCGCATCGGCCCGAGAACGTCGCCAACGTGATGTGTCGCGGATTGATCAGCGTGGACTGGCAGGGCTATGTCTACGACTGCGATTTCAACCAGATGCTCGACATGCCGCTGGCAGGGGGCGGAGCAACTCACCTGCGTGATCTCATCGACAGCGACTTTTCACAGCGTGCGATCGCGGTCGGCGACCACTGCTATGGCTGTACTGCCGGGCAGGGCAGCAGCTGCGGCGGCGCACTCAACTGAGCGCATGCCCTCGTTCGGATTGCGCGGCGTTGAGCCGTGCCCACTTTCCCGCCAGACTAGGCGGATCGACTAATAGTGAGTCATGCATGACTAGGGAAGCTCTGCATAACCTCTCGCGGATCGCGTTCGCCATGAAAAGACTTTCAAGGTCAAATGCGTTGCGACAAGGCGTCCGAGCGAAGCGCCTGCCTCATTGGCAGGTCAAGCTCGGCAACGCAGTCGCGGCGTCTGTGAGGCCGAACTCCTTCGGGGCCGGGGCTTTGCGCGCGCTTGATCGGCGTCAGTTTTCGCTACCGTGCCACTTGTTATTGGTTTGGGCACGCTACGCTCTCAATGTCTGTCAATCACGCGCAAAGCACCCGGCGCGACCGCGACAGGTTATGCAGAGCTTGCCTTGCGCAAGCGCTTACGCTGTTCGTTTCGACGCGCCCCATGTTGTCATCGACAGGTTGCGCGTTGTGTCCATGGGCATGCCGGGCCCGGCCGGGTTGTATGCCCATGGCTGAGCGCGAGCAGCTGGCCGAATGGCTCTCGGCGACCGCCCGCGGCGACGAGCAGGCGTTCCAGCGGCTTTATGCCGCCACGTCATCGCAGCTGTATGCGTTGTTGCTGCGTATTCTGCGCAATCCCGAGCGCGCCCAGGATGCACTCCAGGATGCCTATGTACGGGTATGGCAAAAGGCCGATACCTACGCGCCGGAGCGCGGTGCGCCCCTGACCTGGCTGTTGTCGATCGCCCGTTATCGTGCGCTGGACGTGCTGCGGCGCAAACGCCCGGAAGTGGCGATGCCCGAAGAACCGGACATGGTGGCAACGCTGCTCGAAGACGAACAGTCGCTCTCACCGCTGGAAGAAAACGAAAACCAGCAGTCGCTCGATGCGATCCAGGTCTGTTTGAAAAGCCTGCAGCCCGAGCAGCGCGATAGCGTGCTGCTGGCCTATTATGAAGGTCTGACGCATCAGGAGCTCTCCGAGCGTCTGGATGCGCCGCTGGGCACGGTCAAAAGCTGGATACGTCGCGGGTTGATGCGGCTGCGCGAATGTCTGGCGGAGCGCGCGTAATGGGCGAGTCCGAACAGGAACAGCGCATTCTTCGTGCGGCCGAGTACGTGCTCGGTACGCTCGAGCCGCGTGAACGCAGCCGGTACGAAAGCCAGCTGATGCACGACGCCGAGGCAAGACGCGAGCTGGCCTATTGGGAAACACGGCTCGGTGCGCTCGGTCTGGCCCTGCGTGCCGCCGAGCCGCCCGCGGTGGTCTGGGACCGCGTGACCCACGAACTCGGGCTGGAGCGCGCCACCCCGGTCGCGCCAAGCAGTCAAAAACGTGGCGCGCCCAACCGGGCGGCCGCAAACGACAGTGGGCCCGGCATCTGGCAAGGCGTGGCCCTGGTCGCCTCCG
>NZ_PBYA01000012.1 GCF_002729955.1 Salinisphaera sp.
CATCCGAACAGGGCGGCGTCAGCCGCACTGGCCCGAAGGGCGAGCGGCGAAGCCGCGAGTAATCCAGCCGGGCGCGCCATTGCCAGAGTGCGCCGCAGGCGTGCTCTGGCAATGGCCTATCCAACTAGCATTCGAACCAGCGACAAATAGACAAGCATGGTTCGACGGATGCGCGCAGCGCATCCGAACAGGGCGGCGTCAGCCGCACTGGCCCGAAGGGTGAGCCGGCGTAGCCGGCGAATCATCCAGCCGGGCGCGCCATTCGAACCAGCGAGATTAAAAACGGGCGTGGCTCGCCGGGGCGCGACCTACACCGCTCCGACGAAGGCTCTTGCGACACGCCTCGACGGCCTCGCCAGCCAACCAAAACCGTACCCGACCGACGATAAATGCCGTGATTGCCCATCCAGGGGTAGCATCGCGCCACGAACATGACTAGAATACGCCGCCTGCGCCGTCGGCGATCCTCGATCGCAACGGATACGCAGGATGCTTTCGATGGTGGGCGTAGCTCAGTTGGTAGAGCCCCGGATTGTGATTCCGGTCGTCGTGGGTTCGAGTCCCATCGTCCACCCCATTCCTGTCATGGCAGGTTGGCGAAGGCAGTATCGACGCTTATCATGGCGTCGCGCGGTCGCCTGATCGCGAAAGGATTCCGGCAGCGCCGGATCACGGATGGGCCGTTAGCTCAACGGTAGAGCAGTTGACTCTTAATCAATTGGTTGAAAGTTCGAATCTTTCACGGCCCACCAATTTCTCCTTACGGCTTCGCCGTGCTTATCCGCACTGTTTTGCGCCGCATGGCTCGAGCCGCTTCCCCGATATCGTCATCGCCTACATATCGAGCGCCGATGGCTGTTGAATGCCGGCCCAGCGCACCCATTTCCATAGCTGTACATCCGAAAGGACAAGAGCTGCGTCCATGGAAACACTCGATCTGAACGGCAACGGCGTTGTCGCATCGCGCATTGGTCTGGGCACCTGGGCTATTGGTGGCTGGATGTGGGGCGGCACCGACGAAGCCGAATCCATCCGCACCATCCAGAGCGCGCCCGACCACGGCATTACGCTTATCGACACCGCGCCGGTCTACGGTTTCGGCCGTTCCGAGGAGATTGTCGGCAAGGCAGTCAAACAGGGCGGCCTGCGCGACAAGGTGACGCTGGCCACCAAATGCGCGCTCGAATGGGATGCGAAAGAGCGGGTGGCGCGCAACGCCACCAAGAATCGCATCCTCAAGGAGGCCGACGATTCGCTGCGTCGTCTGGATACCGACTATATCGATCTGCTCCAGATTCACTGGCCGGATCCGAACGTCGATATGTATGAAACGGCGAGCGCGATGGCCACCCTGCGCGAGCAGGGCAAGATTCGGGCCGTGGGTGTGTCCAACTTTACGCCCGAGCAGCTGGACGCTTTCAGCGAAGTGACCACGATCGACGTGGTACAGAATCCCTACAACCTGTTCGAACGCCAGATCGACGAGGACGTTCTGCCGTGGGCGCGTAAGCACGACACGCGTCTGCTTGCCTACGGCGCGCTCTGCCGGGGTCTGCTGTCCGGTCGCATGCATGCCGACCGCGAATTCCCCGGCGACGATCTGCGCAACAGCGATCCCAAGTTCCAGCAGCCGCGCTTCGACCAGTATCTGGCGGCGGTCAACGAGCTGGAGCAGTTCGCCCAGGATAACTACGGCAAGCACGTGCTTGATCTGGCTATTCGCTGGGTGCTTGATCAGTATCCGAACAGCGTTGCACTCTGGGGCGCTCGCAAGCCCGAGCAGCTTGAGGCGGTCGATAACGTCTGGGGCTGGCAGCTGGACGAGGCGGCCCGGCAGCAGATCAAGGAGATCGTTGATCGGAACGTGGTCGACCCCGTGGGCCCCGAATTCATGGCGCCGCCGGCACGCGAGAAATAACGGATACGCGCGGTTTCACGAGCGGGCTGGCCAGCCTTGATATACTCGTGGGTCAATATTCGCAGCAGCGCCCGCAATCCGGCGGCGCTGTACATACCAGACGATTGGATAGAGGTAGTTAATGGACGTTTCTGTTGAGAATCCCGGTGGGCTGGCCCGTCGCCTCAAGGTTCAGATCCCGGCCGAGCGGGTCAGCGAAGCGGTCGACGCCAAGGTTAAGCGCGTCGGTCAGCACGCCAAGATTCCGGGTTTTCGACCGGGCAAGGTGCCGCTGAAGGTGCTCTACCAGCGCTACGGCGCCCAGGCGCGTCAGGAAGCCGCCGGGGAGCTGATCCAGAGCGTCTATCCCGAAGCGATCGAAAAGGCCGAGCTCAAGCCGGCTGGCCAGCCGCAGATCGAGCTCGGCGAAGTCAACGAAGACGGCCCGCTCGAGTTCACGGCCAGCTTCGACGTCTATCCGGAAATCGAACTCACCGGTCTCGACGGCCTGACCGTCGAAAAGCCGGTGGTCGAAGTCACCGATGCGGATATCGACAAGACCATCGAACGCATTCGTGAGCAGAACAAGGCTTACGAGACGGTCGAGCGTGAATCCCAGGACGGCGATCAGGTCGTAGTGGATTATGTCGGCCGTATCGACGGTGAAGCCTTCGAAGGCGGCACCGGCAACGATATCGAAGTCAATATCGGCGAACAGCAGTTTCTGCCCGATCTGGAGCGCGCGCTGGTGGGCCGCAAGGCCGACGAGCAGTTCGACGTGGATGTCTCCTTCCCCGAGGACTACGGCGCCAAGGATCTGGCGGGCAAGACGGCGACTTTCGATGTCACCGTCAAGGCCGTCAAGGAAGCCAAGCTGCCCGAGATCGACGACGAATTCCTCAAGCAGATGGGTATCGAGGAAGGCGGCGTCGATGCGCTCAAGGACAAGGTGCGCGAATCGCTGGAGCAGGAAGCCAAGCACGCGGTGGAAGGCAGTGTTAAGACGCAGGTGATGGACGGCGTGCATGCGGCCAACCCCATCGAAGTGCCGGAGTCCATGGTGGCGCAGGAAATCGATCGCATGCGCAAGGAAGCGCTGCAGCGCATGCCGCGCGAAATGCAGGGCGACGAGGAGCAGGCCAAGAAGCTGCTGCCCGACGAAGTGCTGCGCGAGAACGCCGAACGGCGGGTCGCCCTGGGCCTGCTGATCGCCGAGATCATTTCCGAAAAGGAAATCGAACTCGACCAGGAACGCGTCAGCCAGAAGATGGAAGAAGTCGCCTCGGGTTATGGTGATCAGGCCGAACAGGTCAAGGCCTATTACCAGCAGAACCCGCAGCTCATGCAGGGCCTGCAGGCAATGGTCATGGAAGAGCAGGTGGTCGATACGCTGCTCGAAGGCGCGACCGTCACCGAGAAAGAAACCGAGCTCGACGAACTACTCAACGCCCAGCGTCAGAACGGCTGATCGAGGCTGCGCCTCGACGCTGCTGACGTGGCAAGGAAAGCCAAAGTCTATGTCCGAACGTAACGACAACATGCAGCCCCAGAATCTGGGGCTGATCCCGATGGTCATCGAGCAGACCGCCCGCGGCGAGCGCTCGTTCGATATCTACTCGCGTTTGCTCAAGGAGCGCGTGATCTTCTGCGTGGGCCCCGTCGATGACCATATGGCCAACCTCATCGTCGCCCAGCTGCTGTTCCTGGAGTCCGACAACCCGGACAAGGATATTCAGCTCTATATCAACTCGCCGGGCGGCGTGATCACGGCCGGCATGTCGATCTACGACACGATGCAATTCATCAAGCCCGATGTGGCCACCATGTGCCTCGGCCAGGCCGCAAGCATGGGCGCGGTGTTGCTGGCCGGCGGTGCGCAGGGCAAGCGCCATGCGTTGCCGAATTCGCGGGTGATGATTCACCAGCCGCTGGGCGGCTTTCAGGGCCAGGCCACGGATATCGAGATCCACGCCCGGGAAATCCTGCATGCGCGCGAACGGCTCAACGAAGTGCTTGCGCACCACACCGGCCAGCCGCTGGACAAGATCAAGCACGACACCGAGCGTGACTTCTTCATGAGCGCGGATTCGGCCACGGAATACGGCGTGATCGACGGTGTGCTGAGCTCGCGGGCAGCACTTTCGAGCGAAACGGCCGATAAGAACAAGTAAGCGCTTTGTTCGTCCACGGCAGCAAGGCCGTGACAAGCGTTTATCCGGTATGCCATACAGGGTGTATGGCAGGCCCAGACTGAAGAGGTCCTAGAACATGGCGGAAGACTCCAACAGCAACGGCGGTTCGAATTCCAACTCCGGCCGCACCCTCTATTGCTCGTTCTGCGGCAAGAGCGAGCACGAGGTTCGCAAGCTGATCGCTGGTCCGTCGGTATTCATCTGCGACGAGTGCGTGGATCTGTGCAACGACATCATGCGCGAGGAACTCGCGAGCAAGCCGTCCAAGAAAGGCCTGCCGAGCCCGCAGGAAATCAAGCATGTGCTCGACGATTATGTGATTGGCCAGGAGTCGGCCAAGAAGATTCTCGCCGTGGCGGTGTACAACCACTACAAGCGCCTCAACGCCGAAACCGGCGAGGGCGAAGTGGAACTGCAGAAGTCCAATATCCTGATGATTGGCCCGACCGGCTGCGGCAAGACGCTGCTGGCCGAAACGCTGGCCCGTCTGCTGGATGTGCCGTTCGCGATCGCGGATGCCACCACGCTCACCGAAGCCGGCTATGTCGGCGAGGACGTGGAAAACATCATCCAGAAGCTGCTGCAGAAGTGCGATTACGACGTCGAGAAGGCCCAGCGTGGCATCGTCTACATCGACGAAATCGACAAGATCTCGCGCAAGTCGGAAAACCCGTCGATCACCCGTGACGTGTCGGGCGAAGGCGTGCAGCAGGCGTTGCTCAAGCTCATCGAAGGCACCACCGCCTCGGTGCCGCCACAGGGTGGGCGCAAGCATCCGCAGCAGGAATTCCTGCAGGTGGATACGGGCGGCATCCTGTTCATCGTGGGCGGCGCGTTCGCCGGTCTGGACAAGACAATTCAGACGCGCAAGGGCCGTTCCGGTATCGGTTTCTCGGCCGAAGTGAAGGGTCAGGACGACCAGCGGTCGCTGGGCGACATGCTGGCCACGGTCGAACCCGAGGATCTGGTCAAGTATGGCCTGATTCCGGAATTCGTCGGCCGCCTGCCGGTCATCGCCACCCTCGAGGAGCTGGACGAAACCGCGCTCATCTCGATTCTGCGCGAGCCCAAGAACGCGTTGACCAAGCAGTACGCCAAGCTCTTCGAAATGGAAGATTGCGAGCTGGAACTGCGTGACGATGCGCTGCGGGCAATCGCCCACCGCGCGATGGAACGCAAGACCGGCGCCCGTGGCCTGCGCACGATTCTCGAATCGATCCTGCTCGACGTCATGTACGAGCTGCCGGCCATGGAGAACGTCTCCAAGGTCGTCGTCGACGAGGCGGTGGTCAAGGGCGATGCCCAGCCGTATATCGTCTATGAAAACGCCGACGCGACCCGCGCCGGCGCCTGAAGCGGCAGGGGCGGCGTGCAACGCGCCGTCCCGCGCTGTGCGGTTGGCCACCGGCTGATTGAAAACCGCCAAGCCAGCCGCATTCTTGATAGTTAAATACACAGTGGCCGGCATCATGCCGGCCGCTTTTTAAGCGAGGGTCCAATGACGGACAACACCCTGGTACCTGTTCTGCCGCTACGGGACGTCGTCGTCTTTCCTCATATGGCGATCCCGCTGTTTGTCGGCCGCGAGAAGTCGATTACCGCGCTGGAAGCGGCGATGGCCGAGGACAAGAAGATCCTGCTGGTCGCCCAGCGCTCGGCGGATATCGACGATCCGGGCGCAGACGATATCTATGAGGTGGGTACGCTCGCCTCGATCCTGCAGCTGCTCAAGCTGCCCGACGGCACGGTCAAGGTGCTTGTCGAGGGCGCCGATCGCGCACGCCTGCACAACCTGCACGAAGCCGACGGCAGCCTGGTGGCCAGCTGGGACGTGATCGACGACGAAGCCGACGACAGCGCGGAAGCGGATGCGCTCATGCGCTCGGCGATTTCGACGTTCGAGTCCTACGTGAAGCTCAACAAGAAGGTGCCGGCCGAGCTGCTGCCCTCGCTGTCGAGCATGGATTCGATCGGCCGGCTGGCCGACACCATTGCCGCGCATCTCAACCTCAAGCTCGAAGAGCGCCAGGACGTGCTCGAGATCGCGGACGCCCAGGAACGCCTCGAGCATATCGTCGCCAAGACCGACGCCGAGATCGAGGTACTGCAGATCGAGAAGAAGATCCGCGGCCGCGTGAAGCAGCAGATGGAGCGCAGCCAGCGCGAGTACTATCTCAACGAGCAGATGAAGGCCATCCAGAAGGAACTGGGTGAAATCGACGACGCGCCGAACGATCTCGACGAACTCGAAGAGAAGATCGAGAAAGTCGGCATGCCCAAGGAGGTCAAGAAAAAGGCCACCACCGAGTTCAACAAGCTCAAGAGCATGTCGCCGATGTCGGCGGAAGCCACCGTGGTGCGCAACTATCTCGACTGGCTGGTCGACGTGCCGTGGAAGAAGCGCTCGAAGACCAAGATCGATCTCAAGACCGCGCAGGACACGCTCGACGCCGATCACTACGGCCTGGAGCGGGTGAAAGAGCGCATTATCGAAAATCTCGCGGTGCAGAGCCGCGTGAAGAAGATCAAGGGCCCGATTCTGTGCCTGGTCGGTCCGCCGGGCGTGGGCAAGACCTCGCTTGGCCGTTCGATCGCCAAGGCCACCAACCGCGAGTTCGTGCGCATGAGCCTGGGTGGCGTGCGCGACGAAGCCGAAATTCGTGGCCATCGCCGGACCTATATCGGCTCGCTGCCGGGCAAGATCATCCAGAACATGGCCAAGGTGGGCGTACGCAACCCGCTGTTCCTGCTCGACGAAGTCGACAAGATGGCCCAGGACTTCCGCGGCGATCCGGCCTCGGCGCTGCTCGAGGTGCTGGATCCGGAACAGAACAACGCCTTCGGTGACCATTACCTCGAGGTCGACTATGACCTGTCGCAGGTGATGTTCGTGTGCACGGCCAACACTCTCAATATCCCGCCGGCGCTGCTCGACCGTATGGAAGTCATCCGCCTGTCGGGCTATACCGAGGACGAGAAGGTCAATATCGCCGAGCGCTACCTCGTGCCCAAGGCCATGAAGGAAAACGGCCTGAAGGACGAAGAGCTGGCGATCTCCGACAACGCGCTCACCGACGTCATTCGTCGCTATACGCGCGAAGCCGGGGTGCGAAACCTCGAGCGCGATATCAGCAAGATCTGTCGCAAGGTGGTCAAGGAATTGATCAGCGAAGAGAAGGACGGTTCCGTCCAGGTCTCCAAGCGCAACCTCGACAAGTATCTTGGCGTGCCTAAATACCGCTACGGCCGGGCCGAGGAAACCGACGGCGTGGGTCAGGTCACGGGCCTGGCCTGGACCGAAGTGGGCGGCGAACTGCTGTCGATCGAGTCGGCGGCGGTGCCCGGCAAGGGCAAGCCGTTGCATACCGGCTCGCTGGGCGACGTCATGCAGGAGTCGATCCAGGCCGCGCTCACGGTCATCCGCTCGCGCGCAGCGGCGCTGGGTATCGAGCGCGATTTCATGCAGAAGTCCGACCTGCATGTCCACGTGCCGGAGGGCGCAACACCCAAGGACGGCCCCAGTGCCGGCATAGGGATGTGCACATCGATGATCTCGGCGCTTACGCAGATCCCGGTGCGGGCCGACGTGGCGATGACCGGCGAAATCACGCTCAGAGGCGACGTGCTGCCCATTGGCGGGCTCAAGGAAAAACTTCTGGCGGCGCACCGCGGTGGGATCAAAATTGTTATCATCCCGCACGAAAACACCAAGGATCTCGCGGAGATACCGGCGAACATCAAGAATCGACTTGATGTGCGGCCGGTACGCAAGATCGACGAGGTGCTCGAAATCGCGCTCACGCGTCAGCCTCAGCCACTGTCCGATGACGCCGCTGCGGCGGACACCCCGGGCAAAAGCGATCCGGCCGGCCTGCGAGCGCATTAGTCGTCTCGTGACAACATGCCGTGATCGGGGCTAAGCCTTTGTTGACGGTACAAAGAGCCGCTTGGTATAAAAGCGGCTTATTGCTCGCGCACCGGCGTCTCAAAGCGCCATCGCGGGCACGCAAGGTTGGCGACGCGTTCGCGATCGGGCGTATGCCAAGGTGCCGGCACGGTCGGCACTTCATCGAATTTTCGTTTCATTCCTCAGGGGATACTTGCTATGAACAAAACCGAACTAGTCGACGCGGTCGCTGATGACGCTGATCTGTCCAAGGCCGATGCCTCGCGTGCCGTGGACGCCATGATCGACGCCGTGACCGACGCCCTGAAGAAAGGCGATAAGGTGTCGCTGGTCGGCTTTGGTGTGTTCTCTGTGCGCGAACGCGCCGCTCGTCAAGGCCGCAACCCCAAGACCGGTCAGTCGATCACGATCCCGGCCGGCAAAACGCCCGGTTTCAAGGCTGGTAAAGCGTTGAAAGACGCTGTAAACTAGCGCGCCTTCGCTGGGTGAACGGTTAGACCGGACACGCCGGAGAGGGTGCTTAGCTCAGTTGGTAGAGCGTCGCCTTTACACGGCGAATGTCGGCGGTTCGAATCCGTCAGCACCCACCAAGATAAAGTTTCGGAGCGGTAGTTCAGCTGGTTAGAATGCCGGCCTGTCACGCCGGAGGTCGCGGGTTCGAGTCCCGTCCGCTCCGCCAATCCGTGTCGACGTACGCGTCGACCAGGACAAATCAAAGACCCTCTCGTTTCGAGGGTCTTTTTTGTTCGCTGTTGTGCAAGTGCTGACGCAGGGGCTCACGATGCAATGCATCGGTCACCGGTCAGCCATAGGTCAGGAGCGGTAGTTCAGCTGGTTAGAATGCCGGCCTGTCACGCCGGAGGTCGCGGGTTCGAGTCCCGTCCGCTCCGCCAGTCTTTATCAACCCATGGGTTGGTCTGGACGAAAGGAAGGCCCTCTACGGAGGGCCTTTTTTATGCGCGCCATTCGCGCACAGCCATCGGCGCAGATGTTGCGGGCCGGGCCTCCCATGGGCGGCGTGTATGCGGCACAATGGCGGTTTCGCATACAGCGCGCGCAAGCCAGGTCTTGTGACTGCGTTTGAGACACACCATCCGCCGGAGCGCGATCAATGCTGCAGAGAATCCGCGACAACGCCAGCGGCCCGTTGGCCTATGTCGTCGTTGCCGTCATCACGCTGGTTTTCGGTGTGTGGGGAATCGGCTCGTACTTCACCCCCTCCGCCGATCCGGTCGTTGCCAATGTGGGCGGCACGGATATCACCCGCAACCAGCTGGAAAACGCCTATCAGCAGCGTTATCAGCGCCTGCGTCAGATGATGGGCGACAACTTCGACCCCAGCATTCTCGATCCGCAGCGCCTGCGCCAGACCGTACTCGACGGGCTTATCAACCGCGAGGTGATGGATCAGTACGCCCAGCAGGCGGGTTATCGCGTCACCGATCAGGCATTGCTCGGTGCGATCCGCGGCAACCCGCAGTTCCAGGAGAACGGCGAGTTCTCCAACCAGCGCTATCGCGGGCTGTTGGCCCAGGCGGGTATCGCGCCGGCGCAGTATGAAGCGAGCCTGCGCCAGGACCTGGTCAGCCAGCAGCTGCGCGGCGAAATCACCCAGAGCGCGTTCGCCGCGCCGGCGGAAGTGGATCAGTCCTATCGGCTGGCCAACCAGCAGCGTCGTCTGCGCTATCTGGCGTTCGACCCCGCGAGCTACCGCGACGGCATCGAAGTCGACGATGCCCAGATCCAGACCTATTACGACGAACATCCGGATGCCTTCAAGCGCCCGGAACGCGTCAAGCTTCGCTACGTGTCGCTCGATCGCAGCAGTGCGAGCGCCGACGCGGGCGAGCCCGATGAACAGACGCTGCGTACGCTGTTCGAGGACAACAAGCAGCAGTTCGGCGAACCTGAGCGCCGCAGTGGCGGTTTCGTACAGGTGCCGATCGGCGACGATGCCAACGCCGCCCGCGATACGATCCAGGCGCTTGCGAGCGGTTCCGGCGATCTGGAATCCCGTGCCGCGGCCCGCGAAGGCAGTGACTACGAAAGCATCGACAAAGCGGCCCAAGCCGAGCTTCCCGAAGCGGTCGCGCAGGCGCTGTTCGACTTGAAGCCCGGCGAAACTTCCACACCGGTCAAGGGCGCACAGGCGTGGTATCTCGTGCATCTGTCGGATATCACGGCCGCCAGCGAGCCGGAATTCGACGATCCTGACGTCCAATCCCGGCTCAAGGCCATGGCGGGGTCCCAGCAGGCGCAGCAGGCGTTCGCCGACAAGCGTAGCCGGCTGGAATCGCTGGCTTATGAAGCGCCCAACGATCTCGATACGCTGGCCAGCGAGCTCGGCCTCGAGATTCAGACCACCGACTGGATCACCCGTGACGAAGGGCCGGGCATCGGCCAGTACGACGCGGTTCGCAAGGCAGCGTTTACAGACGCGGTGCTCAAGGACAAGCTCAACAGCACGCCCATCCAGCTGGGCGCCGAGCGACGGGTGGTGGTTCGTGTGGCCGAGCATGAAGCGGCCAAACGTCGGCCGCTGGAAGAGGTCAAGGACGATATTCGCGACCGCGTGATCGCGCGCCGAGCGACCCAGGCGGCCCAGGATGCGGCGAACGCTGCTTTGGACAAGGTGAAGTCCGGCACGGCGCTGTCCGCGCTGGCGCAGGCGGATGGCGCCACCTACGAGCAGAAGGACTTCGTGCAGCGATCGAACCGCGATATGGACCCGCGCATACTCGAGGCGGCGTTCAATATCCCGCAGCCTAGCGAAGACCGCCCCGGTTATCGGGTGACTGCGACCCGTGACGGACGCGTCGCCCTGGTGGCGGTGGATGGCGTACGTGAAGCGCCCGCGAACGAGGCGGGTACCCCGCGCGAGCGCTTTGCCAGCCAGCAGCGCGAGTACATCGCCGGTCTGGAATATGCCGTTCTGGGAGAGTACTTGCGCACGCAGACCGATATCGAGGTCAACGAGGACCGTATCAACTGATGTAGGTCGCGCAATAGACGCGTTCGCAGGCGGCGGACGCGACGGGGCCGTAGCGTGGGAAGTGCTGCGGCCTTTTTTATGGGCGCCTAGTATTCCCGCAGCAGAGCGGTTCGCAAGACGTACGCCTCGATGCGTGGTGTTCAGACGCCGATCAACTCGGACAACGCTGGATACGACCGTCTGCCGGGGTTGCCTTCGTCGACGCTTCGCGCGGTTGGCCCGATGCAACGGCTCTGACCAACGGCCCGGGCAGCGTGCGACCCCGGGTTGGCGGCGCAGGGCTGTCCGATGTGCCCGCCGAAGAATGGTGTCTGCTCCAAAACGGCAAAAAAAAGCGGCCCGCAGGCCGCTTTTCGATCGGAGGACGGTTCGTCGCTCAGGCGCCGGCGGTTGCGCCCATGATGTGATAACCGGCGTCGACATACAGCACTTCGCCGGTGATGCCGGAGGCCAGGTCGGAGCCGAGAAAGGCGGCTGCGTTGCCGACTTCTTCCTGCGTCACGTTACGACGCAGAGGCGCGCCCTCGCGGGCATGCGAGAGCATGTCGCGAAAGCCGCGAATACCGGCCGCGGCCAGCGTCTTGATCGGCCCCGCCGAAATGGCGTTAACGCGTATGCCCTGGGCGCCCAGTTCGGCGGCCATGAAACGCATGCTGGATTCGAGGCTGGCCTTGGCGGGACCCATGATGTTGTAGCCGGGCATGACGTGGGTCGAGCCCAGATAGGTCAGGGTGATCAGCGACGCCCGCTCGGAGAGCATCGAACGGCCGGCCTTGGCCAGGGCGGCGAAGCTGTAGGCGCTGATGTCGTGACTGATGCTGGCCGCCTCACGGGTGAGCGTATCCAGATAGCTGCCGTTGAGCGCTTCGCGCGGCGCGAAGCCGATGGCGTGCACCAGAATGTCGACCTGTGACCACTGTTCGCCCAGCGAGGTGAACAGGCCCTCGATTTGTTCGTCTTCGGTTACGTCCAGCGGCAGTACGATCGATGCGCCCAGTTCCTCGGCCATCTTGTCGACGCGCGGTTTGAGCTTTTCGCCCTGATAGGTCAGGGCGAGTTCGGCGCCCTGGGCCCGCATGGCCTGGGCAATGCCGTAGGCGATCGAGCGCTCGCTGGCCAGACCCGTAATCAGTGCTTTCTTGCCTTCTAGAAATCCCATGTCTTCTCCTCTAAGCGTCAAGCCGAACGGGTTGCCATCAACTCGAAGACATGGGCTGCAGGCGCAGCCGCTGTCCTGGACGAATGGTGCTCCCGGACGACATATCGTTCAAGCTGCGCAGGGTGGTTACCTGCATCGAAAAACGCGCGGCAATGGACCACAGCGAATCGCCGGTCTCGACTTCGTAGAAGTCCGGCAACGGAGCCGGGCCATCGACGGCGATGGACTGCCCCGGTTGCAGCCGCGTATTCGGTTCCAGCCGGTTCCAACGGCGCAGGTCGGCTACGGTCACGTCGTTGGCGTCGGCGATCTCCCAGAGCGAGTCGCCGTTTCTAACGATATGCGTGCTGGGCGCGGGCGGCGATGCGGAGCCGGGAATGGTGAGCTTCTGGCCCGGCCGTAGCGAGGCGCTCACGCCCGGATTGCTGCTACGCATGGCGGTCACGTCGACGTTGTAGCGCTGGGCGATCTCCCAGAGCGAATCGCCGTTTTGCACGATATAGGTTTCCGCGGGCTCGGCCACCGGTGCCGGCTTGCCGGGCTCGCCGGCGCGCGGAACCGTAAGCTTCTGGCCGACCCGGATACGGTCGCCCCTCAGATGGTTTGCCTGGCGCAGTGCGGCCACGCTCATGTTGTATCTCGCTGCGATCGAGCCCAGCACATCGCCGCGTCGCACCGTGTAGGTATGGGTGCTGCGCTGTACGAGCGCGTTCGGCGAGGCGTTGGCGAGGGCCTTTTTGAACGCATCCGCCTTGCCCGCCGGCACCAGCAGCGTCGCGCCGCTGCCGGGCGCGCTGGCCCAGCGCTGCAATGCCGGGTTGAGCCGGCGCAGATCCTGCTCGGACATGTTCAGCATTCGCGCGGCCACGGCCACTTCGGTCTGGCTGGGCAGCTCGACGGCGCGGGTGCGCGGCGTATTGTCCAGCGTCGGCCATTCGAAACCGAAGCGTTCGGGTGCGAACATGATGCGCCGAAGGGCAAGCAGCTTGGGTACGTATTCGGTGGTTTCCAGCGGCAGCTCGAGATCCCAATAGCTTGCATCCGGATCCTCGCGCTGCGCGCGGGCAAGAGCGGCGTCGACCCGGCCGGGCCCGGCGTTATAGGCGGCCAGTGCCAGCAGCCAGTCGCCACCGTAGCGGCGATGCAGATCATCCAGATAGGACAGGGCCGCATCGGTGGAGGCAATCACGTCGTTGCGCCCGTCATACCACCAGTCGCGCGACAGGCCCATATGGTCGGCGGTACCCGGCATGAACTGCCATAGGCCGCTCGCCCCCATATAGGAACGCGCGGAGGGGTCGTAGCCGCTTTCCACGATGGGTAGCAGGGCCAGCTCGGTCGGCAGGCCCCGCTCGTCGATACGCTGAACGATATGCCACAAAAACGGTTGGGCTCGATCCAGCGAGGCCTGGAGATCGTGTTGATGGGTCGCGAACTGCTGGGTCCAGCGGCGTACACGATAGCGCTTGCCGTAGCCGTCGAGTTCGAAGCCGTCGCGGATCTGCGACCAAAGGTCGGTTTGCGGGTCCGGCCAGTTGGTTGTACTGGCACCGGCCAGCTCCAGGTCGTCATCGCCATCCTCGTCGAGGTCGTCTTCGATCTCGACGTCATCGGTTTCGACCGCCGGCGCGGTATCGGCGGGCGTGGCCGTCGTATTGCTCGGGCGCACCGTCTCCTGGACGGGGGCACGGCTGGGCGCCTGCGTGGCGCAGCCGGTAAAAAGGAGCGTGGTCGAGGCGATCAGCGCGGCTAGCGCGCCACTCGCCTTAAGAGGCATCCTTCCATTCACGCAATACGGCAAAAATTTCGCCCGCGTCGGTCAGAGACCGGCCGGCGCGTTGCTCGGCAGCCGCGATGACGTCGGGCTGATCCCAGCGCAGGAACGGGTTGATATCGCGTTCTTCGGCCAGGGTGCCGGGCAGGGTGGGCTCACCATTGGCCCGCAGCGCATCGACTTCGCGAATGACGGTGGCGATCGCGCTGCTCTCGGGTTCCACGGTCTGGGCGAAGGCCAGATTCTTCTGGGTGTACTCGTGGCCGCCGTAGACCTCGGTGGCTTCGGGCAACGCCCGCAGGCGTGCGAGCGATGCCTGCATCTGGGCATGGCTGCCCTCGAATACGCGTCCGCAGCCGCCGCGAAAGAGCGCGTCGCCGGCCAGCAGCACGCCCGGCGTGACATAGGCGATATGGCCGAGCGTGTGCCCCGGTACATCGATGACTTCAAAATCGACGCCGAGAAAATCCAGCGAGAACTGGTCACCGCCGGCCACCGCATCGGTGATCTGCGCAATCCGATCCGCTTCGCCACGCGGGCCGTATACCGGCGCGGCATGCTCGGCCAGCAGGTCGTCGAGGCCGCCGACATGATCGCCGTGATGGTGGGTTATCAGATAGGCGCCGACGGCAAGCCCATGTTCCGACAGGTATTGCAGTACGGGGCGCGCCTCACCGGGGTCGACGATCGCGACGGTGTCGCTACCCTGCGCTTTGACGACCCAGATATAGTTGTCCGACAGTGCCGGAAGTGCTTTGATCTCGAGCATCTGCGAATGTTGCCAACCGCCTGAGGCAAAATCAATTGTTTCGATTCCTGCCTGGCAAATACACGGATTCTGCCGAGTGGCTGGCCACTCCGCGTGCCCGTCTGTTCCTGCAGTACGAACGTCGCGTGCTCACTCAGCTGCTTCCGGGTCTGACCGGTTACCGCTGTGTACAGATCGGTCGCTGGGGGTATGAGCACTCCACGCTTGCCCATGCCGGCACGCTCTGCCAGTGGCAGCTGGGCTTCGGCGCGGCCACGCGGGCCGATATCGCCTTCGACGGCCGCCACCTTCCGCTGGCCAGTGCCAGCGTCGATGCGCTCGTGCTTGCCCATGCGCTGGAGCAGGTCGCCGAGCCTCATGCGCTGCTACGCGAGTGTGCACGTGTTCTCAACGCCCGTGGCCAACTGGTCATCCTCGCGTTCAACCCCTTCTCGCTCTGGGCGCTACGCCAGGGCCTTCCCACGCGGCGCACGCCGCGCTTCAGGCCGTGCTCGGCACCGCCAAGCGCGTCGCGGCTCTATGATTGGCTGCGGCTGCTCGAATTCGAGCCGGAGCGCCTGGTGCGATATGGCCTGGGCTTTCCGTTTTTTGGCGGTTATCACCGCGTGGGCGAGGATCGCCGCAGCGCGCGCTCGATCGCCTGGTGCGCGCAGGCCTACGGTCTATGCGCACGCCGCCAGGTCGCACCGCACACGCCCATTCGCAAGACGCTGCCGGGTCCGCGCAAACGCGCGGCCGTGGGTTTGGCGCGCCAGGCCTCGCATCGCGTAAACTGCCGCCGATGAGCGAACCTGTAGTCATCTATACCGACGGAGCCTGTCGCGGAAACCCCGGGCCCGGCGGCTGGGGCGCATTGCTGCGCCACGGCGAAAATACGCGCGAACTGTGCGGCGGCGAAGCCAATACCACCAACAACCGCATGGAATTGATGGCCGCGATCGAAGCGCTGAATGCGCTCAAGCGCGCCTGTCGTGTCGAACTGCATACCGACTCCAACTACGTGCGCCAGGGCATCACCAGCTGGATGCACAACTGGAAGCGCAACGGCTGGAAAACCGCGGCCAAGAAGCCGGTCAAGAACGACGACCTCTGGCGTGCCCTGGATGAAGCCACCCAGCGCCACGAGATCGAATGGCACTGGGTGAAAGGCCATAGCGGCGATCCCGGCAACGAAGCCGCGGATGCCCTGGCCAACCGCGGCATCGACGAGATGAAACGCTAACCCGACCGATCCGACCCAACTCCAAGCGAAAGCCTATGCGACAGATCGTTCTCGATACCGAAACCACCGGCCTGGAGCCCGCCCAGGGGCATCGCATCATCGAGGTGGGCTGTGTCGAGCTGGCCAACCGGCGGCTGACCGGCAACGATCTGCATCTGTATATCCACCCTGATCGCGAGATCGACCAGGGCGCCATCGACGTGCACGGGATCACCCTGGAGTTTCTCGCCGACAAGCCGCGTTTTGGCGAGATTGCACAGACACTGGCGGAATATCTCGAAGGCGCGGAGCTGATCATCCACAACGCGCCGTTCGATCTGGGCTTTCTCAATCACGAGTTCAAGACCGTCAACCCGGCGCATGAGCCGCTCGAGTCACGCCAGCCCGTGATCGATACGCTGGTCGAGGCGCGCCAACTCTATCCCGGCCAGCGCAACAGTCTCGACGCCCTGTGCAAGCGCTTCGAGATCGACAACTCCAACCGCGAGCTGCACGGCGCCTTGCTCGACGCGCAGCTGCTCGGCGATGTCTATCTGGCCATGACCGGCGGCCAGATCGATATCGGGCTCGCCGCCGAGGACAACGCCGAAACCGGCGCGCTGGCCACGGCCGGGCTGGCCGATCATCTGGCCCGGGCGGCGGCACGGCCACGGGTCACCCGCGCGAGCGAAGAGGAACAGGCCGCCCACGCGCGCTATCTGGACATGCTCGCCAAGGCCAGCGGCGATCGCTGTCTCTGGCGCAGCCTCGACGAAGCCTAGGGCAGGTTATACAGAGCGTCCCTGGTCGCAACCTGGCCGCGAACCGCCCGGTCGCCAGGGCGGCCCGGACGGTGCTCGCGATCAGTAATAGAGCACCAGATAGACCACCAGCAAGATGGCAACCCAGAGCGTCATCCAACCGGTGCTCCAGGTACGCGACATCACCCCGCGTGCGTCATAGCGCAGGCGCAGACGCCCCATGCCGCGTTCGGTCACGCTGTTCATGCCGCTGCCGAACTTGGCCAGCACGGCGTGATAAACGCGTTCCGCCACATAGCCGAAGCGCGGCAGCAGCATGCGATAGACCCAGTCGGTATCCAGGTGCACGGCGCGCTTGGGCAGCGGGTATAGCCCCGCCCGCCAGGCCAGCCAGAACACCAGCGCGGAGAACGCAAGCAGCTGCAGCTGGCTGACGATATGGCTTGCCGTATACGGGTTGTAGTCGACCGGATAGGGCAGGATCGAATACAGCAGCGAAGGCAACAGACCGAGCGCGATACAGGCGATCGCGGTCAGCCCCATCGCCAGACGCATGTTGATCGGCGCTTCCTTGCATTCGATCTGGTCATTGGGCGCGAAAAACGCGAAGTAGGGAATCTTGATGCCGACATACAGCAGTGCGCCGGCCGAGGCCGCCGTGAGCGTGATCCAGATCCCGGGCCAGTGTTCGTAGGCCACGGCCTTGAGAATCAGGGACTTGCTTACAAAGCCCGCCATGAAGGGAAAGGCGCTGATAGAGGCGGCACCGATCACGCAGAACGCCGCCGTCCAGGGCATGTGGCGGGCCAGCCCACCGAGTTCGGTCGCCCGTACGTGCCCGGTCTGGTGCAGCACGGCGCCAACGGACATGAACAACAGCGCCTTGTACAGAATATGGGTCACGGCATGGGCCGCAGCGCCGTTGAGTGCCAGTTCGGTGCCAATACCCACGGCCACCACCATGAAGCCGAGCTGCACGTTCAGGCTGTAGGACAGTACCCGCCGCAAGTCATTGGCAAGCATGGCGTAGACGATCGGGAATATCGTCATCACCGCGCCGATGGGGATCAGCAGATCCGTGCCCGCATAGCCGCGGGCCAGCGCATAGATGGCCATCTTGGTGGTGAAGGCCGACAGGACCACCGTCCCCGTGGCACTGGCCGAGGGGTAGGCGTCCTGCAGCCAGTTATGCAGCAAGGGGAAGGCCGCCTTGATGCCGAAGGCCAGCAGGATCAGCCAGCCGCCGGGCGCATCCAGGCCGATATGGCCGAAGGCGATATCGCCGGTGGCATGAATATAGATCGCGGCCCCGCCCATCAGGAACAGGCCCGAGCCGATCTGTACCAGCAGATAGCGACGCGCCACGATCATGGCGTCGCGCAGCCCCCGAATCACCAGCAGCAGCGCCGAGGCAATCGCGGTGACTTCCCAGAACATGAACAGCGTGATCAGATCGCCCGCGAGCACCGCGCCCAGCGCCGAGCCGGCATAGATCAGCGCGGCCGCCGGTTCCAGGCGGCTGTGGGTATGCCACATGTACACGCCGGACAGGAAGGCGGCCACGTTGAAGATCACGCCGAAGGTGAAGGCGAGGCCGTCGACGCGCAGAGGGGTCAGCGTGTAGTCGAGCAACGCCATCGTCGTGGTCGTGCCAAGCGGAATCTGCCAGAGCCAGAGCAGGCTCGCAGCAGGCGCGCCCAGCAGCACGACCATACGCAGCCGGTAGGGCAGGAGGGGAATCACGCTGCCGGCGATGATCAGCAGCATCCCCGGATTGTTCAACCAGGCAGGGAGCATGTCAGGTGCGGTGCTCGTAGTAGTCTTCGCCGCGCATGATCAGGCGGCGCAGCAGGATGGCAGCCAGTACCAGCACAACGCCGGTCACGAACGCCAGCAGGGCGTGGAATGCGGGCATTTCCGCAAAGCCGAACTCTGCGTGCGGATGAATGAAAAGGCTGGGTACGAGGGTGAGCGCGCATACGACATAGAGCGCACGCGCCCAGCGGGTACGCGCAAGGGTACTTGGCCGGCGGTACTGCTGCGGGTTGCGTTCGATCAACATGGCGAATTCACCTCGTATTGCTACGGCGCCCACGGCGCGAGCAGCGTGAGAAACGGCAACGGATAGAAGAACCAGACGATACAACCGGCCGCCGTAATCGACAGCGGAATCACGCAGGCCCAGGGCGCTTCATGCCAGCTGCGGGGCGTATCTGGGCGTGGATTATGAAAGAAGGCCCGCGTTGGAATTTCCAGCAGATAGACGATATTGAGCAGTGAACTCAGCGCCAGCACCATGATGATGGCGGTATGGCCCGAATCGGCCGCGCCTTCCATCAGATACCACTTGCTCCAGATACCGCCCATGGGCGGGATACCGATCAGCGATACCGATGCGATGAAAAACGCCGTGAACGTGATCGGCATTGCATAGCCGAGCCCGTCCAGCTCGCTGACGTATTTGCGGTGGGTCGCGGTATAGATCGCGCCCGCGCAGAAGAACAGCGTGATCTTGGCAAAGGCGTGCATGGCGATATGCATGCCGCCGCCCAGAATGCCGAAGCTCGAGGCCATGGTCGCACCGAGCACGATATAAGACAGCTGGCTGACCGTGGAATAGGCCAGACGCGCCTTGAGGTTGTCGCGTGTCATGGCGATCAGCGACGCGCCGAGAACCGTGAAGGCGGCCACCCACATCATCAATTCGGAAGCGCCGGTATCGGCCAGAAACTGAACGCCGAACACGTACACCGTCAGCTTGAGCACAATGAACACGCCGGCCTTGACCACGGCCACCGCGTGTAGCAATGCCGATACCGGCGTGGGCGCGACCATCGCGGCCGGCAGCCAGCGATGAAACGGCATAAGCGCGGCCTTGCCGGTGCCGTACAGAAACAGCGCATAGAGTGCGCCGGCGCCCAGCACGCCAAGCCCGGCCTCGCCGAACAGCCCGGCCTCGTCGAAGGTAATGCTGCCGGTGATTAGGTAGGTGATGATGATAGCGGGCAGAAAGAAGCCGATCGAGGTGGTCAGCAGGATGCCCAGATAGACGCGGCCGCCGTTACGCGATTCGACATCGCCGTGGTGGGTGACCAATGGATAGGTCGACAGCGTGAGCATCTCGTAAAAGATGAACAACGTCAGAAGGTTGCCGGAGAACGCAATCCCGATGGCCGCCGATATGGCCAGTGCGAAGCACACGAAGAAGCGGGTCTGGGCGTGTTCTTCGTTGCCGCGCATGTAGCCGGCGGCATAGATCGTGGTCAGCGGCCACAGCCCGGAGGCAACCAGGGCAAACAACAGCCCGAGCGGTTCCAGCGTGAATGTCAGACCGATGCCGGGCAGCACTTCGAACAGCGTCAGCGAGGGTCGTTCGCCCGAGGTGACCGGATCAATGAACAGGGCGATGCCGGCAAACAGCAGGGCCGCCGTGGCAACGCTCACCGATTCGCGAACATTGGGCCAGCGCCCGCAGGCGGCCACCAGCAAACTCATCAGCGCCGGAAAAGCGACCAGCCAGCCGAGCCATTGCATGCTCATGAGCCCGCTCCCAGCACGGCGCGGGCCGCGCGTTCGGCGGCCCCGATGAGCGGCGTCGCATACAGCCCGAGCACGATATTGGCCAGCACCAGGGTCCAGGTGGCCGTGAGCATGAGCACCGGTGCCTCGCCAACCGGCGGCTGGCCCTCCGGGCGTTCACGAAAATACAGTGCTTCCACGACACGCCCGATATAGATCAGCGCCATGAGCGAACTCACCAGAATGGCTGCGGCAAGCCAGTAGTGCCCGGGTTCCATGACCGCTTCCAGCAACACCCATTTGCTGATGAAACCACCGGTGGCCGGTACGCCGATCAAGGACAAACCCGCAACGACGAACGCCGCCGAGGTGATCGGCATCTGTCGGCCGAGGCCCGCGATATCGTTGAGCGAAATCGTGCGCAGGCGCCAGAACATCGCCCCCACGGCCATGAACAGGGCGCCCTTGATCAGGCCGTGGTTGACCATGTGTACCACCGACGCGGACACACCGGCGCTGCTGGCCAGCGCGAAGCCCATCACGATATAACCGATCTGGGCGATGCTCGACCACGCCAGCAAACGCTTGACGTCGGTCTGAAAGATCGCAGCCATGGAACCCGAGAGCATCGCCGCGACCGACAACACCAGCAGTACCTCGCCCAGCGGCAGCTGGTCGAAGGCATAGGCGGCCCCGAATACGGTGAACAGAAAGCGCATCAGCGCATAAACCGCGACCTTGGTGGCCGTGGCCGCGATGAAGGCGCTCACGCTCGATGGCGCATAGGTATAGGCGTTGGGCAGCCAGACATGAACCGGGAATAGCGCGAACTTGAGACTGGTGCCGACCACGATGAAGGCCAGCCCTGCTTCCACGGTTCGCGTATCGGCAACCGCCGGCAGGCGGGAGGCGATATCGGCCATGTTGAGGCTGCCGGTCATCATGTAGAGAAAGCCGATGCCAATCAGCAGGAAGGTACCGCCGATGGTGCCCATGATCAGGTATTGAAAGGCCGAAAGCAGCGCCCGGCGCTTCGAGCCCATCGCGATCAGCGCGTACGAAGACAGCGACGAAATCTCCAGGAACACGAACAGGTTGAACGCGTCGCCGGTGACGGTGATACCGGCCAGACCGCAGAAGCACAACAGCAGCGCGGCATAGAACAGATAGGCGCGCTCGCTGGCAATCTCCGCGGCGACGCTGGCCTTGGCATAGACGCTGCTGATCGCCGCGATGCCGGTGACCAGCAGCAGCACGACGGTATTGAGCGCGTCGAGTCGCAGCTCGATGCCGAACGGCGGCGCCCAACCGCCCATGGCGTAGCTGATAGGCCCGCCGATCTTGACCTGAACGAACAGCAGGAAGGCCAGGGCGAAACAGGCCCAGGTCGTGAGCAGATAAACGAACCACGAGGGGCCGCCACGGTGCAGCAGCACGCATATCGGCGCGGCCAGCAGCGGCAGAACGATGACCAGGGCCGGCATCTGGGCGAAAAAGGCTTCGATCACGAGCGCGTCTCCCGATCGTCGTCTTCTTCTTCGCGGCCGTCGTCGTGGTCCTGCTGGGCGCTTTCGCGCTCCTGGCGTGCCTCGGCACGGGCCATACGCTCGGCTTCTTCCTCGGTTTCTTCTTCCTGGGTTTCGAAGTCGGCCTCGAGGACGTCGTCTTCCTCGATACTGCCGTAGGCCTCGTTAATACGCACCACCAGTGCCAGGCCCAGGGCAGTGGTGGATACCCCGACCACGATCGCGGTCAGGATCAGCACATGGGGTAGCGGATGGGCATAGAGCACGTCTTCGCTGCCCTTGCCGGACATAAGAATGGGCGCGGTCGAACCGCTGATCTTGCCCATGCTGATATAGAACACGAACACCGCCGTCTGGAACAGGTTCAGACCGATGAGTTTCTTGACCAGGTTGTCGTGCGAGATGACGGTATAGAAACCGATCATCATCAACAGGATGACCACCCAGTAGTTGAACAGGCCGAAGAAATTATCGGCGATCGACGCCAGACTCATCGTGCGTCCCCGGGCGGTTGTTCGTCGTCGTTGCGGCGGCCGCGGCCGGCAAAGACGTAGAAGATCGATGTAATGACCGACACCACGGTCAGCCCGACGCCGAACTCGACCAGCAACAGCCCATAGTGCTGGCCATGCACCGCATCATGGGCGAGATAGTCGTAGTCGAGAAAGTTGCCGCCGCGCAGCATGGCATAGACGCCCGTGCCGGCGAATATCAGTGCCCCAAGCGCACCGGTGATACGCAGCAGGTTGGGCGATACCGCGCGCCGGGCCTCGGCCAGGCCGAAGATCAACGCATACAGAATGATCGCCGCCGCGAACACCACCCCGGCCTGGAAACCGCCGCCCGGACTGTAGTCGCCATGAAACTGCACATACAGGGCGAAGAGGATGATGGGGGCGATCAGCACCTTGGTGACCACCCGCAGGACGGTATGTTCACGCATCACTGTTCTCGCTTGCCCGGCTTGCGCGGGCGATGCCAGGCCACACCCAGCAACATGAGCACGCCGATCCCCGCCGTGAACACCACCACGACCTCACCCAGCGTGTCGTAGCCACGATAGCTGCCGAGCACGGCGGTTACCGCGTTGGGCACGTCGATTTCTTCGCTCATCTGGTTGAGATAGCGATCGCGCAGCGGATGCTCCTGGACCGGGGTATCGGCGGCGCCGAAGTGGGGCATGTCGAGACTCGCATAGACCAGCACCGCGCCGGTGAGCGCCGTGACCGCCAGACCAATAAGGGTGCGCGAACGGGGCACCGGCTTTTCGCGTGCCCGCGTCAGGCCGAAGGTGGCCAGGAACAGTACGGTGGTCACGCCGGCGCCGACGGCGGCCTCGGTGAGAGCGACATCGACGGCGTCGAGCAGCGTGAACAGACTCGCCGAGAGCAGGCTGTACAGGCCGGTGAGCATGGCCACCGGGAACAGGTTGCGCAGCCGAGCGATCGCCAGGCCGACGATGGCCATGAAGCTCAGCAGAACGATGTTGAGCGCGATATCCGTGGTCACTTGGCAATCCTGTTGTCGGTGAACCGCGGCGACGAACGCTTCGCCAAGGTGTGCTGGCGTGGCGATGGCCTCATGCTACACCACGTCCCTTGCGGCGCACGGACCGTAATCCGCAGGCCGGGGTCGCGGGCGTCGATGAACGCCCGGCGATTGTCGGTCGGCGCATGCATCAACGTTTGTCGTGATCGACTTGCGGCTCGATCCCGTCTTCGAGCGCGGCACGGGCCAGGGCATGGGTCGCGGTGGGGCTCGTGATCAGCAGAAAAAGCATCACGAACACCAGCTTCGCGGTGACCAGCGTCAGCCCCGCCTGGAGCATGAGGCCGGCAAGCATCAGGATCATGCCGGCGGTATCGGTGACCGAGGCCGCGTGCATGCGCGTGTAGAAATCCGGCATGCGCAGCATGCCGATACCGCCAATCACGCTGAACAGCGCGCCGCCGGCCAGCAGAATCCAGCTCGCGGTATCGATAAGAGCATTCATCGCACACTCCGCAGCGCGGTGCAGTATGAACGACGGGCCGCTTCATACATCAGGCTTTTCCTTGCTCGCGGCTTCCCAGCCGAGATCGCCGTACTGCATGAACTTGAGCACCGTCACCGTGCCGATGAAATTGATCAGCGCATAGATCAGGCCGAGATCGAGAAATTCCGGCCGGCCGTTGAGAAAGCCCAGCACCGCCACGAACAGCACGGTCTTGGTGCCGAACAGATTGATGGCCAGGATACGGTCGTAGACCGTGGGCCCCAGCAGGGCACGCACCAGAATCATCAGCATGGTGACCACAATGGCGATGATGGCGACGAGAAACATCATTCGCTGGCCTCGCGACGCGCGGGCGCACCAAAGGGACGTTCGAGGCGGCGCACGCGCTGGTCCATGTCGCCGCCTTCCATATCCGTGGCGTTGTCTTCGGTTATTGCATGCACGATGGCGTCACCGCTTCGCAGCGCCACGGTCACCGTGCCGGGCGTCAGCGTGATCGAGTTGGCGAATATCGCCTGGCCGAGCTCGCTCGACTGATGGGCGCGCAGGCGCACGATCGTCGGCGAGATGCGACGCCCGGGCAACACGATGCGTTTGGCGACATCCCAGTTGGATTTCGCGATTTCGCCGCCCAGCCACAGGGCATACAGCGGCACCCGGGCAAGCAGATGTAACGGCACGCTCTCGCGGTCGACAATGCCCATGCGATGGCATACATAGGCACAGAACAGCACCGAAAAGCCGCCCAGGCCAAGCACGATGGGCTTGTAAACGCCCGACAGTAGTAGCCACAGGGTGGCAGCGCCGATGATCAGCCCGAGCAGATAGCGCACGCGGTCCCCGAAAGAAGTTGCTTGTCTGAAGGCTACAAAGCGCCCGGGTTCCCGTCAATCAGAATCGGCGTCGGCCCGGCGTTCGGCGCGCGCCGCGAGCGTCTTGCGGCGTCGATGCGCGAAAAAGGCGATCACGGCACTCGCCACCAGCAGCCCGCCCGAAATCATCAGCTGTTTCGCGTCAATGAGTTGCTCGGGCGAGAACGTCTGCTGCGCGAGCAGGTCGGGCAGGTTCACGGTCGCACCGAAGCTCACGAACGTGATCATGGGCGGCAGCATGCCGATGACGCTGGCCAGAAAATAGGGCACCCACGGCACCCGCAGCAGCCCGCAGGCGTAGTTGACGAGATCGAACGGCAGAAACGAGGCGCGCAGAACCACCGTGGTCGGGAAGGCCTGCTCGACAAGCAGCCGCCGGAACGCTGCAATACGGGGGTTCTTGTGGTCCTCGGCGTGTTCTTCACTGCGAAAGAAGCGGGCCATGAAATAGGCGATATTGGCGGATAGATTCTCGCCGATCAGCGCATAGACCAGGCCGGGGCCGAAGCCGAACAGGCTGCCGGCCGCAATGGTCAGCCACATCGCGGGGAAGAAGGTCAGTGAACGCAGCCCGTAAATCACGATATAGGCCAGCGGTGCGAACGGGTTGTCGACCACGTACTCGTAGACCAGGCGCATGATCTCGCGAATCGACAGATCCTGAACATAGATCCAGACCAGGGCGGCCACGAGCAGCGTGCCCCAGATCGCGCCGGCGATCAGGCGCGACAGGCGGCGCGATGATTGTTCAGTCATGGCTTGCTCGCACTGGCGGTGATCACTCGGAAATAGGGTGGCTGCGGCTCGCGCGCGCGCTCCGCACAATCGTGTACGTGCAGGCCCGCGGTTTCGAGCCAGTCGCTCAGCTGGGCGACCTCGAAGCCGAGGTTGACGTGGTCATAGGCCGCGACCGTCGAAGCATGTTCGTGTCGGCCTATGGTGGCCAGCGTCAGACGCCCGCCGGAGCGCAGTATCCGGGCGGCTTCGGTGAGCGCGGTTTCAGGAGTTTCGCTGTAGCTTAGCGCATGCAGCAAAAACGCCTGGTCGAAGCTGGCGTCGTCGAACGGCAGCGCATGCATGTCGCCGATTCGAAAATTTACGTTGGTCTGCTGGCTCAGTCGAGCGCGCGCGGCATCGATGACGGCCGCGCTGCGATCCACGCAGGTCACGTGGCGGGCACGCCGGCACAGCAGTTCTGCAAGCACGCCGTCGCCGGAGGCGATATCGATGACATCGCCCAGATCGAGCAACTCGATCAGCGCGCGGCTCATGGCTTCCCATGTGCGGCCGGGCGAATACTGGCGTTCCATGCTGCCGGCGACCGACTCCACCCAGCTACTGCGCGCCGTGCGTTGGCGCACGATGGCGGCGGCATGCTCGCGATCACGATGCACGATGGCATCGTCGAGCGTATCCAGCAGGGCGCCCCAGAGTGGACGCATATCGTGATGCCAGCGTTTGACGTCCACGCTGTAGAAACGAGCGTTCGCCACCGCGCGATCCTGAACCAGTTCGGCTTCGCGCAGCCGTGCCAGGTGGCTGGATACCCGGCTTTGTGTGAGCTGGGTGACGGTGGTGAGTTCTGCGACCGTCATCGGCTGGTCGATAAGCAGCAGCAACAGCCGCAGCCGGGTGGGCTCGGCCAGCAGGCGCAGAAGCTGGGTGCTGTCGGCAAGATCGAGCATTCGCAACGAACCGGGAACAAAGAAGGATATCGGTGCCCGCCGTCGGATGGCCCGGGTGATCGGGGCCATGGCGTCGCGCCAATAAAAAAGGCCGCCCCCGGAGAGAGCGGCCCGTTGGGCAAAGGATACCCGATTTAGCTTGAACTGGAGCTAGAGCCCGAATTGGAGCTGGCGTTGTCGTTGCCGGACGCATTGCTCGAGCCGGTATTCGAACTCGAGCCGCTGGTCGAGCTGCTGCCACTGGTCGAGCTGCTGCCGCTGGTCGAAGACGTGCCGGACTTGGTCGAGCCGCTGCCCTGCTTGCGGGTCGTGCCGCTGCTGGCGCTGCTCTTGCGGGTGGTCGTCGATTTACGGGTGCCGCTCTTGGCGGTGGTGCTTGACTTGCGCGTGGCCGTGCTCTTCTTGGCGCTGCCCGAACCCGTCGAGGCGCTGCGCTTGCTCGTGCTGGCGCGACTCTTCGTGCCGCTGGTCGCAGACTTCGTCGAGCTGCTGCGCTTCTTGGCGGTGCTCTTGGCCTTGGTCGGCGCAGCGCTTTCGGCTTTTGCCGTGGCCTCGTCCGCCGCCGACTCGGCCTTGGATGCAGCACTGCTGGCCTTTGCCTTGGCGGTGCTGGCGGCCTGACCGGTCTTGCGTTTGGCCTGCGTCTTGCGCTTTTTGGCCTGGGTTGCCTCGGTCTTCGCCTCAGCCTTGGCCTTGGTGGCCGCATCCTGTGCAATCTGCTGGCTGCCTTCGAGATTGCGGCGGATCTCTTCGTTGATCTTGGCGCGCGTGCCATCGAGGATCGCCATGCTCTCGCGAGCGTTGTTCATGATCCGGTCAATGGTGTCCTGAATCAGCTGCAGCTGGGCCACGGCCAGCTCGCGCGGTGCGCCACCCTTGCGCAGTGTCTTGAGGCTCTTGATCGCTTCTTCGTAGTGGGTCTTGAGCGCCGCGAGTTCGTGCTCGGCGAGTTGCTCGATGCCATCGTAGACCGCGCGATTGGCGGAGGTGAATGCGCCCGTATAGTTCTTGCGCAGCTTATCGACATCCTTGCGCAGTTTGCTGATGCGGTTGTCGGATTTCGCCATGACCTGAGTTCGCCTTGCATTAAAAGGAAAACGTAGATAACCACGCGCCGCGCAGACTGTCAAAAACACTGCGCAATGTTACGAAATAGGGTGCCTCGACCTTGCCCGTCCGTCGGCGGCATGGCAGCCGTTACGATTGTGGCGCCACCGACAGTACGCTACCGTATCGCCACCAGTTCCAAGGCCCGGTCGCAGACGGCGGCCGGGACAATGTTCATCTTAAATGGAGTCAGCATCCATGCTTTATGAGGGATCAAAACTGTCGGTGGAAGTCACCGACGGGATCGCCGTGCTGTGTTTCGATGCGCGCGAAGAATCGGTCAATAAATTCGACCAGGCCACCATCAACGATCTCAACGAGGCCGCCAAGGCGCTGGCTCATGCCGACGACGTCAAGGGGCTGCTGGTCAAGTCCGCCAAGCCGGCCTTCATCGTCGGGGCCGACATCATGGAATTCGGCGAGCGCTTCAAGGCCTCCGACGACGAGATGCGCGAGTGGATGGCCGATGCCAACCGCATGTTCTCGACCATCGAGGATCTGGATTTCCCGAGCGTGACCGCGATCAACGGCATGGCGCTCGGCGGCGGTCTGGAGATGTGTCTGTCGACCGACTACCGCGTGATGGGCGAAAAGGCCCAGATCGGCTTTCCCGAAACCAAGCTGGGGATCTACCCGGGCTTTGGCGGGACCGTGCGTACGCCGCGTCTGATCGGCGCCGATAATGCGATCGAATGGATCGCCGACGGCAACCCGCGTCGTGCGGACAAGGCTTTCAAGGCGGGCATGGTCGATGCCGTGGTCGCCGAAGACGAGCTCGAAGCCGCGGCCCGCGATCTGCTGGATCGTGCCATCGCAGGCGAGTTCGACTGGAAGGCCCGCAAGGCCGAAAAGAAAGCCCCTCTCAAGCTCAACAAGACCGAAGCGGCGATGACGTTCCAGACGTCCAAGGGCTATGTGCTTGGCCAGACCAAGGGCCAGTACCCGGCCCCGATCGAAGCGATCGATCGCATGGCCAAGGCCGCCGGCATGGAGCGCGAGGGCGCCATCAAGGAAGAAACCGAAGGCTTCATCAAGCTGGCCAAGACGAGTGAGGCGGCCGCGCTTATTCAGCTGTTCCTCAACGACCAGCTGATCAAGAAGAAAGGCAAGAAGTACGGCAAGATCGCCCACACGATCGAGCAGGCCGCGGTACTCGGCGCCGGCATCATGGGTGGCGGTATCGCCTACCAGAGCGCTTACAAGGGCGTGCCGATCCTGATGAAGGACATCAAGGAAGAAGCCATCGACCAGGGTCTGGAAGAAGCGGCCAAACACTTCTCCAAGGGCGTCGAGCGCGGCAAGATGGATACCGCCAAGATGGCCGAGGGGATGTCGCGTATTCGCCCGACCCTGACCTATGGCGACTTCGGCAACGTCGACGCGGTAATCGAAGCCGTGGTCGAAAACCCCAAGATCAAGAAGAGCGTTCTGGCCGAAACCGAAGAAAAAGTTTCGGAAAAAACGATACTTGCGTCGAATACTTCGAGTATTTCCATCGATACGCTCGCCGCCGATCTCAAGCGCCCGGAGAACTTCCTGGGCATGCATTTCTTCAACCCGGTGCACAAGATGCCGCTGGTTGAAGTCATCAAGGGCGAGAAGAGCTCGGAAGAGGCGGTCGCCACGATCGTCGATTACGCGCATCGGCTCGGCAAGACCCCGATCGTGGTCAACGACTGCCCGGGCTTTCTGGTCAACCGTATCCTGTTCCCGTACTTCTTCGGCTTCCAGCAGCTGATCACCGACGGCGCCGACTTCGCCAAGATCGACAAGGTGATGGAAAAGTTCGGCTGGCCCATGGGCCCCGCCTATCTGTCCGACGTGGTCGGCATGGATACCTCGCAGCACGTCGAGGAAGTGCTCGCCGAAGGCTATCCGGATCGCATGACCAGCGAAGGCACCTCGTCGCTGGACGTCATGGTCGAAAACGGTCGTCTGGGCCAGAAGAGCGGCGCCGGCTACTACAAGTACGAGAAGGACAAGAAGGGCCGTCCCAAGAAGACGCAGGACGACAAGGCCTACGAGCTGGTCGGTTCGGTGCAGAAGGACGGCCAGAAGGACTTCGAGGCGGATGAGATCATCGATCGCATGATGATTCCCATGATCATCGAAGCCGCCCGCGCGCTCGAGGAAGGCATTGCCGAAACCCCCAACGAGGTCGACATGGGCCTGATCATGGGTCTGGGCTTCCCGCCGTTCCGCGGTGGCGCGCTCAAGTATGCCGATGCGCAGGGGCTGGCCACGGTCTGTGAAAAGGCCGACAAGTACAGCCACCTCGGCAAGCTCTACGAGCCCACCGAGCGCATGCGTGAAATGGCCGCCAACGGCGAAACGTACTTCGGACAGTAAGGCGTTCGGCTCAACCAGTTTCGAGAGAAAATCATGCAAGACATTGCCAAGCAAGACATTGTTATCGTTGACGCGGTACGCACCGCGATGGGCCGCTCCAAGGGCGGCATGTTTCGTAACACCCGTGCCGAAGAGCTCTCCGCCGCGCTCATGAAAGCGCTGCTCGAGCGCAATTCGGCGATCGACCCGGAAACCGTCGAGGACGTGATCTGGGGCTGCGTGCAGCAGACCAAGGAGCAGGGGCTCAACATCGGCCGCAACGCGGCGCTGCTGGCCGGGCTGCCCCATGCGGTCGCCGGCCAGACGGTGAACCGCCTCTGCGGCTCGTCCATGCAGTCGATTCATACCGCGGTGGGCCAGATCGCCGCCGGTATCGACGGCATCTTCATCTGCGGTGGCGTCGAGCACATGGGTCATGTGCCGATGGACTACAACGTGGATATCGCCCCGCAGCTGTCCAAGCACGTCGCCAAGCCGGCGGCCATGATGGGCCTGACCGCGGAAATGCTGGCCAACATCCACAGCATTGATCGCGAAGCCCAGGACACGTTCGCGCTGAATTCGCATCAGCGTGCACACAAGGCCAACGTCGACGGCGAGTTCGACGACGAGATCGTGCCGGTTAAAGGCTACGACGCCGACGGTCATATGTTCATGGCCAAACGCGACGAAGTGGTACGGGCCGATGCCAGCATGGAAGGCCTGGGCTCGCTGCGTCCGGCGTTCAACCCGCGCGGCGGCACCGTCACGGCCGGCAACTCGTCGGCCATTTCCGACGGTGCGGCTGCCGTACTGGTCATGTCGGCAGGCAAGGCCCAGGAACTCGGCCTCAAGCCCATGGCCCGTATTCGCGGCATGGCCGTGGCCGGCTGCGATCCGTCGGTCATGGGTCGCGGCCCGGTGCCGGCGAGCAAGAAAGCGCTCGAACGAGCGGGCGTAAGCCTCTCTGATATCGACTATTTCGAGCTCAACGAAGCCTTCGCGGCACAAAGTCTGGCCGTGCTCAAGGAACTCGGCATCGAAGACCGTCAGGACGTGATCAACGTTCGCGGCGGTGCGATCGCGCTGGGCCATCCGCTGGGCACCTCGGGCGCGCGTATCACCGGTGCGCTGGCGCATATCCTGGAAGACAAGGATGCCACCATGGGTCTGGCGACGATGTGCATCGGCATGGGCCAGGGCATCGCGACCGTGATCGAACGCGTCCGTTAGGATTCGCTCGAAAACGGCCCGATAGAGAGCCGGTGGTGACACCGGCTCTTTTTTTTGCGCGACCTCCGGCGGCACGCAACGCTGCCGGCCAAGCCGTGCCTGACAGGATCGCGCGGCGCGGTTAATATCGCCGCATGACCAAATATTCGCTCCGCCTGCTCGTTTTCGTTGTTTTTTGGATGGGCGTCGCGCTGGCCGCCAGCGCGCAGCAGACCCCGCCCAGCCCCGGCGTGGCCGCGCCGCCCACGGCACGAATCGTTGCCAGCGAACAGCAGGACTTTGCCACCTACCCGCTGATCGTCGATCGCATTGCCCAGCGTGGCGGCATCAACGGCAACATCTCCGCGACCCGTACGGTGGAAGGCGCATTGACGCGTATTACCTACGAACTGGCCGATAACGCCGATCTGGAAGAGGCGATGGCCGGCTATGCCCAGCGTCTGGGGCGCGCGGGTTTCGATATCGTCTACGACTGCGAGGGCCAGGACTGTGGCCCCACCTTCCTGCGTGCATCGCCGGGCTATCGCGTGGACGCCGAGCGTTTTGGCGGACGCGCTGCAAAGCAGCAGTACATGGCAGCCCACAAGGCCGATAGCGGCGGCGATATCTATGTCGGTATCCAGCTCGCCGCCGGCGGGCCCGGGGTCGCCGTGCAGGTCGATACGCTACGGGTCAAGCCGCGTGAGATCGGCGCCATCGCGGTCAACGCTGCGCAGATGGCTAACGACCTGGATACACAAGGCCGCGTCGCGCTCTACGGCATCTTCTTCAATACCGACAGCACGCAGGTCAAGCCGGAATCGCGGCCCACGCTGTCGGAAATCGCCAAGCTCATGGCCGAACGTTCGGATCTGAGGCTGTTGGTGGTCGGCCATACCGATAGCCGTGGCAGCTTCGATTACAACATCGATCTGTCGCAGCGCCGTGCGCAGGCCGTGGTGAATGCCCTGGTCACCCGTTACGGCGTCGATAGCGGTCGGCTCAAGCCCTGGGGCGTCGGCTATGCCGTGCCCCGGGCAAGCAACAACAGCGACGTGGGCAAGGCCGAGAATAGGCGTGTGGAGCTGGTGGTCTGGTAAGCCGGCGGCACGGCTAGCGCATCGAAAATACCACCGGTACCACCAGTTCGAGGCGGTTGCGGCGCATGGATGCGGGCATGCGCGGCAGCGGCTCGGCGCGGCTGAGCATCTGCTCGGCGGCGTGGTCGAGCAGCGCCGAGCCGGAGCTCTGCGTGATGCGCCGACTCACGATCCGGCCGTCCTGATCGACGGCGATATACAGGCGGACCGTGCCTTCTATTTCGCCCTGACGGGCGGCGGCCGGGTACTGCTTGTGGCGGGAAAGCCAGGCACGCAGCCGCACGATATAGTCGTCCGTGGCTTCATCGCTCGTGCCATAGGCGCCGTTGGCGTCGCTTTCGACCTCGCGTGTCTCGGTGCGGGCAATCTCGGGTGCCTGGGCGGTGACCTGCTCACTGGGCTCCACCGCGTCGATGGCATTGATGGGGGCTACCGCGACGGCGTTGGCCGGCTCGGCCGCGGGCGCGACCGTCGGCGCCGCCTCGATTGTTTGGGCCGCCGGGCTCGGGGTGCCATCATTCGAGGCCACCGGGCTTTCGGCCGGCTCGGGGCCGATATTGGCGACCGTTTCGGCCACCTCCGGCGGCGCGACGGCGGTCGACTCGGGCGCGTCCGTCTGGCTCGCGGGTGGCGCGCCGGCTGGGGCAACCTCGGGTGTGGGCGCATCCACCGGTGCCTCGGCCGCCATGGCCTCGGGCGGGGGGCCGGGGTCGAGGCGATCGAGCGATACCATCACGCCCTGTGGCGACTCGGGCGCGTGGTTGCGGGTGAGGCCACCCAGCAAGAACGCAACCAACAGCAGAATATGCAGGCCGGCCGCAATCGCCAGGGCGAACGTCCATTGGCGCTTGGAAATACCCACCGCTGCGTTAATCCGGCGCCAGGGTGATGAGCCGCAGCTTGTGGCCACCGGCATCTCGCAGCGCCTGCATCACCGCGACCACCCGCGTGGCATCGCCGTCGCCGTCGGCCTTGAGTCGCAGGGCGAGATCGGGATCGGCCTGCAGTGCGGTGCGCGCGCGGTCTTCGAGCGCGTCGAGTTCGATCGGCTGGCCGTCGACCGCGATCTCGCCGTCGGCGGCGATTTGTATTTCCAGGCCGTCCCGGCGCGCCTGGGCCTCGCTCTGCGAAACCGGCGGCTGAATATCGAAGGCCTGGGGCGAGGCCAGGCTGCCCGCCAACATGAAAAAGATCAGCAGCAGGAACACCACGTTGGTCAACGGCAGGATCGAGTCGTCCCCGTTGATACGCGAGCGGCGAGTACGCGAGAAGTGCATGGCCATCGTCTAGCGCCGGCTGCCGCTGGGCGCGGTTTCCATCAACGACAGTTGCTTCACTCCGGCGGCGGAGAGCGCGTCGAGTATGCGTACCGCATCCTGAAGCTTCACGCGCTCGGCCGGGCGGACGAGCACCCGACGGTCGGGCGCATCGGCCAGCGCAATCCGCACCCGCTGTATCAGCTCCTCCATGCCCACGTACTGGCCGGCGAAACGCACCCCGTCGAGGCGTACGTCGACGAGCAGGGCGCCTTCCACGGCCGGCGCGGCGCTGCCTTCGGCCGGCGTATCGAGCACGATCGAGTGCAGGTCGAGAAAGCTCGATGCCAGCATGAAGAACAGCAGCAGGATGAAGACGACGTCGATCAACGGCGTCAGGCTGATCAGCGATCGCCGCCGCCGGCCAGCCTGCAGGCGCGCGCTAAACGAACGGGGTGCGCTTGCTGTGTTCGTCGTCATCGTCGCGGGCGGTGGCTGCGGACGTACGGTTCAGATCGGCGGTGAATACGCGGGTCACGACGCTGTCCATCTCATGGGCACAGCGATCGACGGTGCGCTCGAGCCAGTTCAGGGCCACGATCACAGGCATGGCGACGGCCAGGCCGACCGCGGTGGTCAGCAGGGCCTGCCAGATACCGCCGGAAAGCACGGCAGGGTCGACCTGGCTGCCGGCCTGTTCGAGATCCCGAAACGCTTCGATCATGCCCAGTACGGTGCCGAGCAGGCCCAGCAGCGGCGCGAGTGCGGCAATGACCTCGAGCGGGCGCAGATGACTGCGCAGCGACTCGAGCATATCGCCGCCGTATTGAAGAATATCTTCGCGCAATATCCCTTCGGACACGCCGCTGCGCTGGCGCAGCTCGATCGCGCGGGCGAGGGTGCGAGCCGTGGGGTTGGGCGAGCGTTTTGCGCTGGTGACCGCGGCGCTCGCATTGCCGCCGCGATAGAGTTCCAGCGCATTGCGGGCGGTACGCCGGTCGTTGATGCGCACCCGCCGGAACTGAAAGATCTTGGCCAGTACGATCGTGATCGCGACCAGCGACATCAACAGCAGCAGGACAACAACGGGCCCGCCCAGTGCAATGATGCCGGCGGTGCCGGTAATAGCGTCTAGAAACGAGTTCACGCGTTCGCTCCCGATGGTGAATGCGTGGTCAGCGAACGCGAACAGGGCATCGCGTCGCCGTGATCATTTGATGAACGGCACGTTGCCGCGTTGCGAGACCGACAGCAACGACAGGCAGTCGTCGCGTGCGCCCTGGTCGGCGCGGCACTGGAGCACGTCGTTGAGCAGCATCTGGCCGATGTCCTCACAGGCCAGGTTCTTGATATCGAAAACCTTGATGCTGGTCTTGTTCTGAGCCATGGGGCCGATCTGAACGGCCAGCCGGCGCGCGACGATGCCGTCGTTGTCGAACATCACCACGTCGAGCTGGACGTCCTCGAACGTGGAGTCCGTGAGGTTCTGAGTCACGAGATAGGCACGGCAGGCGCCGTCGACCGGTTCGAGCTTGTTGAGTTCGACATCGATACCGCCGGCCTGGGCCGAGGCCGTGGCGCTTGCAACCACGAGAAAGGCAGCGATCAGTGCACGTATGACCATAATGTATGTCCCAAGGCCGAGCATCGGCGCGATGCGCGACGCGCCCGGAATCGCGATAGCGCGTGATACGCCGCACAGAACGCAACCCCGCACGCGTTGTCATGTTAAACCCTTGCCAGTATTGCTGTTGCCCTGAGCGGGCGCAACCATCGCCGGCTGGCATCGACAGCGGCCGGGCAGAGCGGCAGACTTCTGGCTGATGCATTCATTGAGCAGGAGTGAGTCTTGAGCGTTTTCACGCAGATGGCCGCGGCGGGTCATGAGCAGGTCTGTCATATCAGCGACGCCGAAACCGGCCTGCGCGCGATCGTGGCCATCCATTCGAGCACCCTCGGTCCGGGGCTGGGCGGCGTGCGAATTCGTGAGTATGAAGACGAACAGGCTGCGCTGACCGACGTGCTGCGCCTGTCCGAGGCGATGAGCTACAAGGCTGCCTGTGCGGGCCTGCGCTGTGGCGGCGCCAAGGCCGTCGTGCTGGCGCCGTTCCCGCGCGACCGCGAAGCCGGCATGCATGCACTGGGCCGCGCGGTCGACGGCCTGGCCGGACGCTATGTCGCCACCGAGGACATGGGCATGAGCGAGTCGGATATCGCCTTGCTCAACGAGGTCACGCCGCATGCGGTCGGCCGCAGTCTGGAAGCCGGCGGCTCGGGCGATCCCTCGCCGCATACCGCCGACGGCGTGATCGCCGGCATGCGCGCGGCCCTGCGCGCGGCCGATCGGCCGGTGGAGTTCAAGGGCCTGCGGGTTGCGGTTCAGGGCTGTGGCCACGTGGGTCTTGCGATCGTTGAGCGGCTGATTGGCGCCGGAGCGCAGGTATGGGCCTCGGACATCAACGACGAAGCCTGCGAACAGGCGGCCGCGGCCGGCGCGACAATCGTCGATAACGACCGCATTCATGCCCAGGACGTGGATATTTTCGCGCCCAGCGGGGTCGGCGCCATTCTCGACGAGCGGCGTATTTCCGAGCTCGAATGTGTAATCGTGGCCGGGGCAGCCAACAACCAGCTGGCCACGCCCGAGGACGGGATGCGCCTGGCCGAGCGGGGCATCGTCTATGCGCCGGACTTCGTGATCAACGCCGGCGGGCTGATCAACGTCAGCGACGAACTCGACAGCGAAGGCTATAACGCCGAGCGCGTGCGTTTTCGCGTGGCGTCGATCGAAACCACACTGGATGAAATCTTCGAACAGGCTCGGGCCGAGCGTCGGCCGCCGGAAGCCGTGGCCATCGATATGGCGCATACGCGTATCGCGGCCGGCGCACGCTAGCACGCGCGGGGCGGTATGCCTGGTCTACGGCGTCTATCGATGCGCCAAACAAAAAAGGCCGCGCCCGAACCGGGCGCGGCCTTTTCATTTCAGCGGCTGCACATTTCGGGTTAGGCGGCGTTATCCCACTCGGGTGCGAAGGAGGGGTTGATGATGCGACCGTCTTCGGAATGCAGCGCTTCGATCTCGCGCATCTCTTCCTCGGTCAGCTCGAAATCGAAGATCTCGAAATTGTTGGTCACGTGCTCCTTCTTCGACGAGCGCGGGATGACCACGACATCGCCGTGCTGGACCAGCCAGCGCAGGGCGACCTGGCCGCCGTTCTTGCCATGCGCCTTGCCGATGCGTTCCAGGGTGGGCTCGCTGAATACGCGGCCCTGCGCCAGCGGACAGTAGGCAGTCAGTGCCATGCCGTGTTCGGCGACCTTATCCAGCACCGGCTTCTGGCTGATGTAGGGATGGAACTCCACCTGGTTGGTGGCCAGGGGCGCGGTCGACTGGCCCACCGCTTCCTCGATGAGCGTGGTGGTGAAGTTGCTGATACCGATATTGCGTGCCAGCCCCTGTTCCCGGACCTCGTTGAGCGCGCCCAGAGTTTCCTTGAGCGAGATATCGGGGTTCGGCCAGTGCAGCAGCAGCAGGTCGACATAATCGGTATCGAGCTTCTGCAGGCTTTCGCGTACCGATGCCTGCAGATCGCCGTCGGCGAACTGATCGGTCCAGACCTTGGTGGTCAGGAAGATATCTTCGCGGTCCAGGCCGGATTTCTTGAGCCCGCGGCCCACGGCCTCTTCGTTCTTGTACATCTGGGCGGTATCGATATGCCGATACCCCACGTCCAGTGCATGGGCGACCATGGATTCCGCGTCCGCCGGCTCCAGTTCGAACGTACCGAACCCGATCGCGGGGATTTCTGCGCCGTTTGCGTTGACGTACTGCATACGAGACTCCTGTTTCGTGTCGTCAGCTCAGGGAAGCTCTGCACAACCTCTCGCGGTTCGCGTTCGCCCTGAAAGGACTTTCAAGGTCACAGACGTTGCGACAAGGCGTCCGAGCGCAGCGCCTGCCTCATTGGCAGGTCAAGCTCGGCAACGCAGTCGCGGCGTCTGTGAGGCCGAACCCCGCAGGGGCCGCCGGCTTTGCGCGCGCTTGATCGGCGTCAGTGTTCGCTACCATGCAGCAAGCACGCTACGCTCTCACTTCCTTGTCAATCGCGCGCAAAGCACGCCGGTGCGACCGTGACAGGTTGTGCAGAGCTTCCCTAGGTAAGGTCTGTTACTCATGCTTTCAATCACGGCAGGCGGTATGCACAACACCTTCTCGCAGCAGGCAAAGGTATGACCGGGTGGCTCGCACGGGCGCTCAAGCTCGAGCGCGGCGAATTCGTGCCGGTGGCCTGGTCGTTCGCCTATTTCTTCTGCCTGCTGTGCGGCTATTACATTCTGCGTCCGCTGCGCGACGAAATGGGCATCCAGGGCGGGGTGGACGCGCTGGCCTGGGTGTTCTCGGCCACGTTCCTGCTCATGCTCGCGGTGGTGCCTGCCTTCGGCTGGGCGGTTGCACGGTTTTCAAGGCGCGGGGTGGTCGTTGCCAGCTACGGCTTTTTCGTCTTCAACCTGCTGGTGTTTTTCCTGCTCCTGCGCGCGGAGGTCGCACCCACCTGGGTCGCACGCGCATTCTTCGTCTGGGTAAGCGTATTCAATCTGTTCGTCATCTCGCTGTTCTGGAGCGTGATGAACGACATGTTCGATCAGGCCCAGGCGCTGCGCCTGTTCGGCCTGATCGCGGCGGGCGGCAGCCTCGGCGCCATTGCCGGCCCCGGCCTGACCACGCTGCTGGTCGAATACCTGGGTCCGGTCAATCTGTTGCCCTTGTCGGCGGCGCTGCTGATCGCCGCCGTGGTCTGTGCATTGCAGGTCATGCAGCGCACCGGCGGGCGAACCGGCGCGCCGCCGGCCGCCCGCGTGCGCAGCGAAAGCGTATGGGCCGGCGCGACCCATGTGGCCCGGTCGCCGTACCTGCTCGGTATCTGCGTATTCATCGTGTTCTATTCGGCGCTGTCCACCTTCCTGTACTTCGAGCAGGCCCGTATCGTCGAAAACGCCTTCGCCGATAGCGCCCAGCGCACCCAGGTGTTCGCAGCCATGGATCTGGCCACCAATAGCCTGACGTTGGCCTTGCAGTTCTTTGCCACGGCGCGTCTGGTGGCCTGGCTGGGCCTGCCGGTCGCGCTGGCCATGATTCCGCTCGCGGTGGCGGCCGGCTTTGGCGCCCTGGGCGCGGCGCCCACGCTGGCAGTGCTGGTGGTCTTCCAGGTGGTACGCCGGGCGGGCAACTACGCCATAACCAAACCGGCCCGCGAAATGCTGTTTTCCGTGGTCAGCACCGAAGACAAGTACAAGGCCAAGAACTTCATCGATACCGTCGTGTATCGCGGCGGCGATGCGGCGAGCGGCTGGCTGTTCACCGGTTTGTCGGCGGTCGGGCTCGGGCTGTCGGCGCTGGCTTTTGCCGCGGTTCCGCTGGCCACGCTCTGGGCAATCTGCGGCCTCATGCTCGGGCGCGCACGCCGGGCTCGCGAACAGGCAAACCACGAAAACACCCCAAACCAACCCCACCGAGGTGGACTATGAGCCGAGACGATTCGATATTCGACAAGCCGTTCAACCGTCGTCGCGTGCTGGGCTATGGCGCCGCGGCAGCCGGCCTCGCGGCCATGCCCTGGCAGCTTTCGCTGGCCGCACAGATCGAGGCCGAAGCCGCCGATCAGGCCATGCGCCAACGCGCGATTCCGGCCACCGGCGAAAAGATACCGGTGATCGGCATGGGATCGTCGGGTTCTTTCGAAACCCGCGACGAGGCCACCCGGACGGATCTGGCAAAGGTGATGAAACAGTTCGTTGCCATGGGCGGCACGCTGGTCGATACCTCGCCGTCCTATGGCAACGCCGAAACGAATATCGGCAATATCGCCAGACAAACCGGCGTGCGCGATCAGCTGTTCATGGCCACGAAGGTGCGAAAACGCAGTCGCGAGCAGACGCTGGACCAGTTTCGTGCCTCTATCGATGCGCTGGGCGAGCCGATCGATATGCTACAGATCCACAACTTCATCGGGCTCGATAACCAGTGGGCGACGCTGCAACAGCTCAAGGAAGAAGGGCGGGTGCGTTATATCGGCATCACCCATTATCTGACCAGCGCCTTCGGCGAACTGGAACACCAGATGGCGACCAAGGACATGGACTTCGTCCAGTTCAACTATTCGATCATCACGCCCGATGCCGAACAACGGCTGCTGCCACTGGCCGCCGATCACGGTATTGCAGTACTGGTGAACCGCGCCTTCAACGACGGCCGCATATTCGGCCAGACGAAGGGCAAGGCGCTGCCCGAGTATGCGAAGGAGTTCGATTGCTTTTCCTGGGCCCAGTTCGCGCTCAAATACGTGCTCGCCAACGAAAGCGTCACCGCCGTGATTCCGGCCACCAGCGATCCGGAACACCTGCGTGACAACATGCATGCCGGCTACGGCAAACTCCCCGATGCGGATATGCGCAAGCGCATGCGGGAAACGATTGCCGAGCTGTGACCCGGGCCGCGCGCGGGTGCTGTCAGAGAAACACTGGCGTACTCGGCCTGGCGCTACGCGAAACGGCCTGCATGAAACAGGCTCACCCGCGCCGCAAAAGTCGGCGCGGGTGAGCTCGGCCTGGCCCGCCGGCGTCAGGCGGCCTTGTCGAAATGCAGCGCAGTGTCCTCGCCGAGATCGACCTTGACCGTATCGCCGGCCACGAACTCGCCGGCCAGTATCCGCTTGGCGAGCGGGTTTTCCACCAGCGTCTGGATCGAGCGCTTGAGCGGGCGTGCGCCGTAGACCGGGTCGAAACCGGCTTCGGCCAGCTTGTCGAGTGCGGCATCGCTGACCTTGAGGACGAGCTCGCGTTCGGCCAGACGCTGATGCAGTTCGCGCATCTGGATTCTGGCGATCGAGCGGATCTCGCTCTGGCCCAGCGGATGAAAGACCACCGACTCGTCGATACGGTTGATGAACTCGGGCCGGAAGTGCTGGGCCACGACTTCCATCACCGACTCGCGCATGGTCTCGTAGCTGGTATCCGCAAGCTCCTGAATGAGCTGGCTGCCCAGGTTCGAGGTCATCACGATCACGGTATTGCGAAAGTCCACCGTGCGGCCCTGACCGTCGGTGAGCCGGCCGTCGTCGAGCACCTGCAGCAGCACGTTGAACACATCGCCGTGGGCTTTCTCCACTTCGTCGAGCAGGATGACCGAATACGGCTTGCGGCGTACGGCCTCGGTGAGATAACCGCCCTGTTCATAGCCGACATAGCCTGGGGGCGCGCCGATCAGGCGTGCGACCGAGTGTTTTTCCATGAACTCGGACATGTCGATACGCACCATGGCCGATTCGCTGTCGAACAGGAAGGTCGCGATCGACTTGCACAGCTCGGTCTTGCCGACGCCGGTGGGGCCCAGGAACAAAAACGAGCCGATTGGCCGGTTCGGGTCCGACAGGCCCGAGCGCGAACGCCGGATGGCATCGGCCACCGCCGACACGGCCTCGTTCTGGCCGATCACCCGTTCGTGCAGCGAATCCTCCATGCGCAGCAGCTTGTCGCGTTCCGCCTCGAGCATGCGATTCACCGGAATGCCGGTCCAGCGCGACACGATTTCGGCGACTTCCTCGTCGGTGACGTTGTTGCGCAACAGCTTGGTGGCCGCCGGTTTTTCCTCGGCCGCCTGGGCTTCGGTCAGTTCACGCTCGAGCTGGGGAATACGCCCGTACTGCAGCTCGGACATGCGATCGAAATCGCGGGCGCGCTGGGCCGCCTCGAGTTCCTTCTTGGCCTGTTCGAGTTCTTCGCGCTTGTTTGCCGCGCCTGCGACCGAGGCTTTTTCCGATTTCCAGATTTCTTCCAGATCCGAGTACTCGCGTTCGAGGTCCTCGATTTCCTCGTCGAGCCGGTCAAGGCGGGTCTTCGAGCCTTCGTCGGATTCCTTGGACAGGGCCTGCTTCTCGATCTTGAGCTGAATCAGGCGCCGGTCGAGCCGGTCCAGTTCTTCCGGCTTGGAATCGATTTCGATACGGATCTTCGAGGCGGCCTCGTCGATCAGATCGATGGCCTTGTCGGGCAGCTTGCGGTCCGTGATGTAGCGCTGCGAGAGCTTGGCCGCAGCAATGATGGCACCGTCGGTGATATCCACACCGTGGTGGACTTCATAGCGCTCCTTGAGCCCGCGCAGGATGGCGATGGTGTCTTCCAGGTCCGGCTCGTCGACCAGCACCTTCTGGAAGCGCCGCTCCAGCGCCGCGTCCTTCTCGATGTTCTCGCGGTATTCGTTGAGCGTGGTCGCGCCGATGCAGTGCAGCTCGCCGCGGGCCAGGGCGGGCTTGAGCATATTGCCGGCATCCATCGAGCCCTCGGCCTTGCCCGCACCGACCAGCGTATGGATTTCGTCGATGAACAGAATGATCCGGCCTTCCTGCTTGGACAGGTCGGAGAGCACGCCCTTGAGACGGTCCTCGAACTCGCCGCGGTATTTCGCGCCGGCGATCATGCCGCCGAGGTCGAGCACCAGCACTCGCTTGTCGCGCAGCGACTCCGGGACTTCGCCATTGATGATGCGCTGGGCCAGACCTTCCACGATGGCGGTCTTGCCCACGCCGGGTTCGCCGACCAGGGTGGGGTTGTTCTTGGTCCGGCGCGAAAGCACCTGGATCACCCGGCGGATTTCTTCATCGCGGCCGATCACCGGATCGAGCTTGCCCTGTTCGGCCCGCTCGGTGAGGTCGATGGTGTATTTGTCGAGCGCGCCGCGCTGTTCCTCGGCGTTGGCGTCGTCCACGTTCTCGCCGCCGCGGATCTTGTCGATCTGGGCAGTGAGTTTGTCGCGGGTCGCGCCGGCGTTCTTGAGAATGGTGCCGGCTTCAGACTTGTCCTCGAGCGCGGCGAGTACGAACAGCTCGCTGGAGATGAACGAATCCCCGCGTTTCTGGGCCAGCTTGTCCGACAGGTTGAGTACGCGCACGAGCGCCTGGCTCGCACCCACGTCGCCCGTGGCCTGGCCAACGGTCGGCAGGTCGTCGAGCGCCTTGAGCAGGCGGTTGCGCAGATCGCGTACATCCAGCCCCGCGCCGTCGAGCAGCGGGCGTACGGTCCCGCCTTCGGTATCGAGCAGGGCCAGCAGCACGTGTACCGGCTGGATTTCGTTGTGGTCGCGGCCGACAGCCAGGCTCTGGGCCTCGCCGAGAGCGCTTTGAAGCTTGCTGGTTAGTTTGTCCATGCGCATGTTGTGCTATCCCTCTTAGACTGGTTCGGCACAGCGAATGCGACGGCTGCGCCCTGTAATACGTCCTGTTATAGGTCCGGTTGCAAACAATTCAACCATCGTTTGAAACATCGTGTATTGATCCATGTCAGCATAGATCGCCGGCAGCCGTTTTTACGCTGATATACTCGCGCGAGCGCCGAATCCGGCACACGACGATTTGATCTCACCGGGGTTTGAATGACCAAGGCCTATGAAGACGCTGAGTTCATGCTCAGCGATGAGGCGCGTTCGCTGCGCCTGCTCTCCGAATACCTCGAACCCAGAGCGCGGCTCAAAGAACTCAATGTGCATCGGGCGTTGATCTTCTGGGGTTCGGCGCGGCTGCGCCCGATCGGCCCCGATCCGGTCGACGACACCGCGGATTTTTATGCCGAAGCCCGCGAGCTGGCAGCGCGCATGACGCGCTGGACCATGCAGACACACGATGCCGATTCCCATTACTATGTGTGCACTGGCGGCGGGCCCGGCATTATGGAAGCGGCCAATCGAGGGGCAGCGGACGTCAACCGCGATCTGTCGATGGGCTACAATATCGAGCTGCCGCATGAGCAGGGGGCGAACGCGTATATCAGCGATGCGCTGAACTTCGAGTTCAAGTATTTCTTCATGCGTAAGTTCTGGTTCATGAACGTCGCCAAGGCGCTCATCATATTTCCGGGCGGCTTCGGCACCATGGACGAGCTGTTCGAGATGCTCACCCTGATACAGACCGGCAAACAGCCGCGTATCCCGGTGGTGCTGTATGGCAAGGAGTTCTGGGACCGACTCATCAATTTTGATGTGTTCGTGGAGATGGGGCTGATAGCAGAGCGCGACATCGACCTGTTCTATCGGGCAGACTCGGTTGATGACGCATTTGATTTCCTCACCGATGCGCTTGCGCAGGATACGGTGACCGCACAAAGCCGGCACGGCTGACTGTCATGGCTAACGGATCTTTCAAGAAAAAGGGCAGCGCCCAGGGTGGCGCGAATCCGAACCCCAAGGTGCTCGTCGCCGGGTGGATCGGCAGCATGGTGCTGGTGGCACTGGTCACCGTGCTGGTCACCTACAACTTCTCCGACGACGGCTCCGAGGCGGACGCCGGCGCGCCGGAACAGGTGACGCAGAGCCAGCCGGATCGGGACGTCGTGGAATCCTCGGCCGATACCCAGATCGAGTCTTCCGAAGCTACGGACGATGCGCAGGTGGCGGCCAACGAGCCGGCGCCGGAACCGGAACAACCGCAGTTCATGCCCGATCTGCAGCTCATCGGTCGTCAGGGCATCGTGCCGCTGGCCGGTGCAAACATGCCGCCCAGCGACGTCGTGGCGGGGTGGTGTCGCGATCTGGCCGCGCGCGTGGATGGCGTCGATACGTCGGACTGCATGTCCGGGGCCTTTGCCGACTCGGGTCACAAGTCGGTCAACGGTCGCGCGCTGGTCATGCGCAAGATCGAGCCGTCCAAACAGCAGGCGGGTTCGGGCCGTGTCCTGCTGATTGCCGCCACCCACGGCGACGAACTCAGCTCGGTCGGTACGGTGTTCAGCTGGATGAACATCATGGCCGACAAGGGCACCCCCTATGCATGGCAGGTCGCGCCGGTGCTCAACCCGGACGGCCTCTTTCATGAACCGCCGACGCGTGTGAACGCCAATGGCGTGGACCTGAATCGCAACCTGCCCACGGCGGGCTGGGACAAGGAGTCGCGCGACTACTGGCGCCGCGTCGGCTTTGAGAAACGTCGTTTCCCGGGCGAAAGCGCGGGCAGCGAGCCGGAAAACAAGTGGCTGGCCGAGCAGATCCGCGAATTCAAGCCGGACGTAATCATCTCGCTGCATGCGCCCTACGGCCTGCTCGACTACGACGGCGACTTTCCGGCGCCGCGCAAGATGGGCAGCCTGAACCTGCATCGCCTGGGTGTTTACCCCGGCTCGCTGGGTAACTACGCATCACGCATGCAGGGCATCCCAGTCATTACGGTCGAGCTCGATAACGCCGACGAGGCCCCGGGCGAGCAGGAAATCGCCCAGATGTTCACCGACCTGAACGCATGGCTGGATCGCTATTTCCGGAGCGTGCGCCAGGCCAGCGCCGGCAACGGCGCCGCCGAAGCCGGCTGAGGACTCGTTGCGCCGTCCCTGCGGCGCGACGGTTATTCCCCCGGATCGTAAGAAGATCCGGTCGGCCCGAGCCCCGGCATGCTGGCCGCCCGTGCCAGCGGGGCGCGCAGACGCCGAGGCAAACGCTGCCAGTCCCGGCCCTCGTCGATATCCCGACGCGCGGGCAGGCTATCGAGATCGAGGCCTAGAGCCAGAGCGCGCGTTCGGGTGGCCCGCGCCACCCGCGCCGTGCTCCATTCCGGGCCACGGAAAACGCCGGCGTAGGCCCGGCATAGCCCGATCGCCCAGTAACCGCCGTCGCGTGTGGGCGCAAGCCATGCGCTGTGGTCGTGCGTCAGCTGCGCCAGTGCCTGATCCAGCCAGGGACCCGACAGTTCGGGTTGATCAGTGCCCATGAGGATCACCCGGTCGCTCCTTCGCAGGGCCTGACGCACGCCCTGGGCCATGCGATAGCCCAACGGCCCGTTGGCCTGGCGCCGTCGTACGACGCCATGACGCGCGGCCAGGCGTACGAACATGGGGTGGCGGGTGCTTGGCGAACAGGCCAGCGTCACCCGGCCGGGGGCCAGGGCACAGGCCCGGGCCACCGCGTCTTCCAGCATGGCGCGATACAGCCGCGTTGCGCGTACGTGGCCGAGCCGGCGCGCGAGGCGCGTCTTGCACTGGCCGACGATTGGCGCCTTGGCGAACACCCAGATCGAGAAATCCGCTCGTGACGGGCTTTGCGGGCTTGCGGAAAAAAGGGGGTTGGCAACAGACATAAGCCTGCTATCATACGCCGCTCGCTCGCAGGGATGCGGGCAAAGAATCTGGGGCCGTAGCTCAGTTGGGAGAGCGTCGCGTTCGCAATGCGAAGGTCGGCGGTTCGATTCCGCCCGGCTCCACCAGTCTGAAAAAGGCCGCTCATCGAGCGGCCTTTTTCTTGCGTGTAATAAACGTCTGCCGCGAAGCAGGCCGGCGCGCCGGCCCCTCCACGACACCCGTCGTGGTCTGGCGCCAGCAGAACCGCCCGCGCCGCCGATTGCGCAGCACGCCGCCGCCTGTCGAAGAAGAGTCGCTACGCTGCGGGGCTGCCACTGACCCTAAGCCGTAACAGCACGCGACGACTCGTTTTGGCGAGGCCGGCAACGTCGTGCCGATATGGCCACCCCGGGGTCGTGGCGCCGACATAGCCGCCCGAGGCGGCGTGCATCGCCGATCGTTATCGCTGTGTTCGACGCCGCGGTCGTGACGGCCCAATCCCGTCGCCTGGTCAAGCGCGCCTCCCGTTCGTCTCGGGGCGCAGCGAAGCGGCGTTGTCACGCGTCGGCATGGCGAATGACCGCCGCGCTCCGTATTCAATACGCGTATCCCGTATGACCATCGTCGTAGGCGTCATCGCCCAAGCTGCTGATTGGGCGAGGCATTTATATTCAGGCTAAGACGCTTAACGCCGTCTTCGTTGATTGGCCGTGCGCGGCTGTCGTTCACTCGTGGCACAACGAAAACGATACAACGAGAGGAGGAGCCATGATCATTTATGGTGTGGCGTTGCTGGCCGCCTGCATGCTCGCGGGCAATATCATCGGCGAGCTCATCGGCATGGCCATCGGCGTGAGTTCGAACGTCGGCGGCGTGGGCCTGGCGATGTTATTGCTGGTGTTCGTGGTCTACCGGCTACAGAAAGCCGGTTGCCTGGATACCTCGTCGCGCCGCGGCGTCGAGTTCTGGAGTTCGCTCTATATCCCCATCGTGGTCGCCATGGCGGCCAGCCAGAACGTGGTGGGTGCGGTCACGGGTGGCCCCGTCGCCTTGGTGGGCGGCCTGGCAGTGGTCGCCGTGAGCTTTGCGCTGGTGCCGGTCATCGCGCGGCTGGGCCAGGGCAAGTATGCGGTGGCCCTGGACGATATCGAAACCGAGCGGGGTGATCGCGATGCATGAACGCCTCGTTGACGTATTCACCAGCAATGGCCTGATTACCGCCTTCGCCGCGGTGGGCCTGCTGATGCTGGTCTGCAATCTCGTATCCAAGCACCTCACCGGCGGGCGTATTCACGGCTCCGCGATCGCCATTGCTGCCGGGCTGGTGTTGTCCTATATCGGCGGTGTAGCGACCGGCGGCGAAGACGGACTGGCCGATGTGGCGCTATTTTCCGGCCTCGGGCTGATGGGCGGCTCGATGCTGCGCGACTTCGCCATCGTGGCCACGGCCTTCGGCGTCGACGTGGAGGAGCTGCGCAAGGCCGGGCTCAACGGCGTGGTCGCCTTGTTCGTGGGCATCATCATGCCGTTCGCGCTCGGCGGGGCTATCGCCTATGCGTTCGGCTATACCGACCCGGTATCGGTGACTACGATCGGCGCCGGGGCGGCGACCTATATCGTTGGCCCGGTGACTGGTAGCGCCATCGGTGCCAGCTCGGACCTGATCGCGCTCTCCATCGCCATCGGGCTGGTGAAGTCGATTTCGGTGATGATCATCACGCCCGCCGTGGCGCGTTCGATATCACTCAACAATCCGTCGGCCGCGCTCGTGTTCGGCGGCATGATGGGTACGACCAGCGGCGTGGCCGGTGGCCTGGCTGCGACTGATGCGCGCCTTGTGCCCTACGGTGCGATGACCGCGACCTTCTATACCGGTCTGGGCTGCCTGCTGGGGCCGTCGGTGCTGTATCTGGTGGTACGTGCGCTGCTCGGCGGCTAAGGCGGGCGTGCTAGCCGGTGACCGCGATCGCGGCCTTTTCGAGGGCCGCGATGCGTTCATCCGCGCGGCGCGACTTCAGGTAGCACAGGCCGATGGTCTGGGTGACGCGCTGATTTTCGACCACCCGCGAGAAGGCCAGGGCGCCGGGGTAGATATCGTCGATCCGTTTGGGCAGCAGCGCGTGGCCCACGCCGCCCTTGACCAGGCTGGTGAGCGTGAAGATATCGTTGGCGCGCAGGGCCACGCGGGGCGTGATGCCGGCCTCGAGGAACATGCGATAACTGTCGCGCCCGGTCGAAAACTCCTGCGACAGCAGCACGAACGGCTCGCCGTCGTAGCGGCGCAGGTCGACCGGTGCATGGGCCGTGGGTGCGGTATCCGCGGCCTGGGCCAGATGGATTTCGTCGTCGAACAGGGTCTTGACGATCCGATGCCGGCGTCGGGCCAGTTCATGCACACAGATCAGTGCCGCGTCGATGTCGCCCGCCTGCAGCTTGTCTTCCAGATCGGCATTGGAGCCAAGCACGAGCTCGATATCGCAGTCCGGCACCTCGGCCTTGAGCGCATTGATGATGCGCGGCACCAAGGCCACGGTCAGCGAGTAGAGCGAGCCGATACGAAAGATGCTCGGCGAGATGCCGGCCGCCGAGCGAGTGTCGTCCACGCTGCGCTGGATGCGTTCGATGATGTCGCTGGCATGGCGTTCGAGCACGAACGCCGACTCCAGCGGCTCGAGCGAGCGGCTTCGGTGGGCGAACAGCGGACAGCCCACCGCGGCTTCCAGCGAATGAATGGCCTTGTGTACCGACACGCTGGACAGCGACAGGGCTTCCGCGGCCCGCGCCAGATGGCGTTCGCGCATGAACACGAGAAAGATCTCGAGTTTGCGCAGGGTGATTTCATCGCTGCTCACAGGTATTCCCCGAGACGTTGCCGTTCCACGTTAACGAAGCAAACGACAGGTTTATTGAACCGGTGCGTAGCGCATTCTAACGTGAGCGTGCTTCGCGCAAGCCAGGACCCCCTATGACACAACGCCAATGGACAACGCGCCGCGACGACAAGCAGGCCCGCATGGGCCAGGTTGCGCCGTGGCTGACCGGCAAACAGCTGCCGGCCGAGCGCATCACCGATGCCCTGTATGCGCTGATCGCGCCGGGCGATCGGGTGATCGCCGAGGGCAATAACCAGAAGCAGGCCGATTTCCTGTCGCGTGCGCTGGCCGAGCTGGACCCGGAGCGCGTGCACGATCTGCACATGATCCAGCCCAGCGTCGGCCGGCCCGAACATCTGGCGGTGTTCGAGAAGGGCATCGCCCGCAAACTGGATTTCGCCTTCTCCGGCACCCAGAGCCATCGCATCGGCGCGTTGATGATGGACGGCACGATCGAGGTCGGCGCCATTCATACCTATATCGAACTGTATGCACGACTGTTCGTGGATCTTATTCCCAAGGTGGTCCTCACCGCCGCCTTCAAGGCCGACCGCGACGGCAATCTCTATACCGGGCCGTCGACCGAAGACACGCCGGCGCTGGTGGAAGCCGCGGCCTTCTCGGGCGGTATCGTCATCGCCCAGGCCAATGAAATCGTCGACGACGTATCCCAGCTGGATCGGGTGGATATACCGGGATCCTGGGTGGACGTGGTCGTGCAGGCTGACAAGCCGTTCTATATCGAGCCGCTGTTCACCCGCGACCCGCGTCATATCACCGACGTGCAGATCTTCATGGCGATGATGGCGCTCAAGGGCATCTATGCCGAGCACGGCGTGCAGTCGCTCAACCACGGTATCGGCTTCAATACCGCCGCCATCGAACTGCTGTTGCCCACCTACGGCGAGAAGCTCGGCCTGCGTGGCCAGATCGTGAAGAACTGGGTGCTCAATCCTCACCCCACGCTCATTCCCGCCATCGAATCCGGCTGGGTGGAAACGGTGCACTGCTTCGGCACCGAGCTGGGCATGGAAAACTATGTCGCGGCGCGGCCGGACGTGTTCTTCACCGGCGCGGACGGTTCGCTGCGCTCCAATAGGGCGTTCTGCCAGCTGGCCGGCCACTATGCTGCAGACATGTTCATCGGCTCCACGCTGCAAATGGACGGCGACGGCAACTCGTCGACGGTGACCACCTCGCGGGTATCCGGCTTCGGCGGCGCCCCCAACCTGGGCTGCGATGCGCGCGGGCGCCGGCATGCCACGCCGGCCTGGGCCGACCTCGCGCCCAGCGCCGATCCGATGGCGCGCGGGCGCAAGCTCGTGGTGCAGATGGTCGAGACCTTCCAGGCCGGGTTGAAACCGACCTTCGTCGATCGCCTCGACGCGGTCACCGTGGCCGAGAAGGCCGGGCTGGATCTGGCGCCGGTGATGGTCTATGGCGACGACACCACCCATCTGCTCACCGAAGAAGGTCTGGCCTATCTCTACAAGGCCGAGTCGCTGGAAGAGCGACGCGCGATGATCGCGGCGGTGGCCGGCGTCACGCCGCTGGGTCTGAGTGCCGATGCGGCCACCACCAAACGCCTGCGCGAACAGGACAAGGTCCGCACGCCCGAGGACCTGGGCGTGAGTCGTACCGAAGCCACGCGCGCCCAGCTGGCGGCGAGCAGCATCGCGGATCTGGTCGACTGGTCCGGCGGGCTGTACGAGCCGCCGGCGCGTTTTCGGAGCTGGTAATGACGATCGCAACGACAGGCACCGCCGTACGTGTCGATACGCTGGCCAGCGTGCTCGCAGGCGCGGCCAGCGACGCCCTGCGCGCGGAAGTGGATCTCACCCCCAAGCCGGGGCTGGTTGATCGCCGTGGTCGCGGCGCACATCGTGATATGGATCGTAGCCTGATGCATGCATCGGTCGACGCGCTCGAAGTCGGTTTCCATGATATGGCGGCGGCCTCGCTCGAGCAGAACGAGCCGGCCATGCTGCGCGCCGAGCTTGGCCTGCTCGGCCGCGAAAGCGAGGCACGCATGATGCTCGCCACCGGCGGCGTGAATACCCACCGGGGTGCGATCTGGTGTCTGGGGCTGATCGTGTCCGCCGCCGCGCGTCGACCGAGGCGCTGGCATGCGGATACGTTGCTGGCTGATGTGGCGGCGATGGCCGCCATCGACGATCCGGCCGTGTCACCGGCGCGGCGCTCGAACGGTCAGCGCGCGGTCAAGCGCTATCACGTCGCCGGCGCGCGCGGCGAGGCCTGCCGCGGGTTTCCACCGATACGCGAGGCCGGGCTTGCCATGCTGCGCCGGGCGCGAAAGGCCGGCTGTAGCGAACGCGTCGCCCGGCTCAACGCGCTGCTCGCGATCATGAGCGTGCTCGACGATACCTGCGTGCTCAGCCGGGCCGGGCGCGTAGGGCTGCTGCGCGTGCAGCGCGGCGCGGCAACGATCATCGATCGCGGCGGCGTGGGCACGGTGGCCGGCGCCCGCGAACTCGCACGATTCGATCGCGAGCTGTTGGCCATGAATGCCTCGCCGGGCGGCAGCGCCGATCTGCTCTCGGCCACGCTGCTCATCGATGCACTGGAAAACGCGGCCCGAGGCGAGGCGCCGCTGCGCCGCGACGGCGAACCATCCGCCCAGGAGAATGCATATGCAACGCTTATCGCTTGATTATCCGGCCGGCGCGCCGGCCGCCGCCCGGGCGCTGGCCGGTGTGGTGGGCTCCGGTGATCTGGAAGTGCTGCTGGAGCCGGCCGAAAACGGGCGCTCCACGGTCGCCATCACCACGTCGGTCGACGGCGTCAACGATATCTGGACGGCGGTGATCGATCGCATCTTCGCCGATGCCGATCAGCCCGCGGTCGCACTCGAAATCAACGACTTCGGCGCCACGCCCGCGGTGGTACGCCTGCGCATTGCCCAGGCCATGGAACAGGCCGCCAGCGGCGCCGGGAGGACATGATGGACAGCGCAGAATTATTGCAACGCGAAAGCTTTGTCGAAAAGAACGCCCGCCAGCGGGTGCAGTATCTGCTCGATGCGGCCAGCCTGCGAGAACTGCTCGACCCCTTCGAGCGGCTGAGTTCGCCCTGGCTGCCCCTGCAGGATATCGTCACCCAGGCCGACGACGGTGTGGTGATCGCCCGTGGCACGATCGATGGCGTGGCGGTCGTCGTTGCCGCGATCGAACCGGCCTTTCAAGGCGGCTCGATGGGCGAGGTCGGCGGGGCCAAGATCGCGGGCGCGCTGGAGCTGGCACTCGAAGACGCACGTGCGTCAAAACCTGTCGTGCCGGTGCTGCTGCTCGAAACCGGCAGCGTGCGCCTGCAGGAAGCCAATTGCGGCCTGGCGGCGATTGCCGAAATTCATGCCGCGATCGTTGCCCTGCGTCAGCATGTGCCGGTGGTGGGCGTGATCAGCGGGCCGGTGGGCTGTTTCGGCGGCATGTCGATCGCGGCCGGGCTGTGCTCGACGTTGATCGCCACCCGCGAAGCCCGGCTTGGGCTCAACGGTCCGCAGGTGATCGAACAGGAGGCCGGCGTCGACGAATTCGACTCGCGCGATCGGCCGATGATCTGGAGCCTGACCGGCGGCGCACAGCGCCATGCCACCCATCTGGTCGATACGCTCTGCGACGACGACAGTGCCGATATTCGCACGGCGATCGCGGGTGCGGTAGCACGGCCGGTGGGCAACCTGGCGCGCACCCAGGCGGTGGACGCGCATCTGGAAAGGCTGCGCGCTCTGGATACCGGCCGCCGTGCCGACGCCGAATGGGCACGCGAGGTCATGGCAGAGGAAATTCACGGCTCGGGAGAGGGGTCATGAGTACACAGGAACAGGGATCGCGGGGTGCCGCCTGGCTCGCGGCGCTGACCGACAATGCATCCCGCGCCGCGGGTTTTCCGGACAGCGTGCAGGTCGTCGATGGTTCGATGGGCGAGCACAGCGCGCGCTATATCGCGGTCGTGCCCGATGCCGACAACGCCTATCCGCGGGCGCGCGGCGGTGAAGTCGGGCTGGTCGAAGGCTGGGCGCTGGCCCAGGCGGTCCGGCAGGTCGTCAGCGCCGACGCCGACGCCGACGCCGGCGCAGCGCAAAAGCGCGCCATCGTCGCAGTCATCGATGTGCCCAGCCAGGCCTACGGGCGCAGCGAGGAAGCCTTCGGCATCCATCAGGCGCTGGCCGCTGCGGCCGAGGCCTATGCCACGGCCCGCGAGGCCGGGCATCCGGTGCTCGGGCTGATCGTGGGCAAGGCCATGTCCGGTGCGTTTCTGGCCCATGGTTATCAGGCCAACCGATTGATCGCGCTCGATGACGCCGGCGTGCAGGTGCATGCCATGGGCAAACAGGCCGCTGCCCGAATCACCCAGCGCACCGTCGAGGGCGTGGAACAGCTCGCCGAAACGATCACGCCCATGGCCTACGATATCGCCAGCTTCGACACGCTGGGCCTGTTGTTCGCCCGGGTATCGGTCGCCGATGCCGATCGGCCGAGCGATGAGGACCTGGATCGGATACGCCAGACCCTGGAACGGGCGCTGGCCGACATCGGCCAGGACGTCAGTCTGGCATCGCGGCTGGACGCCGACGGTCGGGCGGCGTCGGTGAAAGTGCGCGAGCGCCTGCGTGCGCAATGGAACGGCGATTGAAGTTGTCGGCCTCGGGCAACTATAGCGAAGGGGGAGCCGGCCGCTACGTGGTGCGGCCGCACGACCTGTTGTGGTGTGCAGAGCAAAGCGTTGGCGCTGATGCACCGGCCTGGGCGAATCCGCTGATCGCCCGTGGCGGGCCGTTCGTGGTGCGGCGCGCGCCGCGTGCGTCCGACTGCCTGCCGGTCGGCGTGCGCGGGCTGGCACGCCATCAACGTTTTGCCATGACCATCGCCGCAGATCAGGTGATGAAAACCGTAACGCCGGAGCAGTGCGCGGCCCGTATCGAACGACCCACAGCGAAACGCCGACAGGCCATCCCGGCCCTCGACGCGCTGCCGGCGCTGGCCGCCACGCTGGATTCGCGGCGCCTGTGCTGGGGCGTGACCGGTGCGGTCGGCTACGAGCTGGCCACCGACGAAGCCAGCTGCCACGCGGCCTCGGATATCGACGTGCTGATCCGGCTGCCGCAGCGGCTCACCCGCCGCGATGCAGCCGGGGTCGTTGCGTCGCTGGCCATGCTCCCCGTTCGCTGCGATATTCAGATGGAAACGCCGCTGGGCGGCGTGGCGCTGGCCGACTGGGCAGCCGGCAATGACAATGTGCTGGTGAAAAGCGATCAGGGGCCCTTTCTTTGTGCCGACCCCTGGGTACGATCTGTGGCCCACGAGCGTGCGTCGCGCTCGGCGGCTGGCTGATTGTAGTGGGCGTGGTGTTCACGTTCGCCGGCCAGGGCGCACAGCGCGCCGGCATGCTCGCGGAGTTGCCGGATAGCAGGGCGGTAGGCGATACCCTGGCCGAAACTGCGGATACTTTGGGATGCCCGGTGGCGACGCTGGATACGCACGAGGCGCTGGCGTCCACCGAATCGGTACAACTGGCCCTGACCGTTGCCGGTGTGGCCGCGGCCCGACATCTTGTCGCCGAGGCCGGGCCGCCCGACGCGGTCATGGGCCTGTCGATCGGCGCCTGGCCGGCAGCCGTGATCGCTGGCGCGATCGACTATGCCGAGGCCTTGCGCCTGGTGCGCCTGCGCGGTCAGCTCATGGCCGAGGCCTTCCCGCAGGGCTACGGCATGAGCGCGGTCATCGGCCTCGACGAAACAACGGTTCGGGCACTCATTGCCGACCTGTATCGAGACGAGGCGCCGCTGTATGTCGGCAACGTCAACAGCGATACCCAGATTGTGGTGGCAGGTCACGAGGCGGGCCTGGAACGGCTGGCCGAGCAAGCCACCGAACGGGGTGCGTCACGGGTACAACGCCTGGATATGGCGGTGCCGTCGCACTGCGAGCTGCTCGCCGCACCCGCCGAGCGCTTGGCCGAAGCGGCGGCCGATACCGTATTCAACGCGCCCCAGAGCGCCTATTTCAGCGCGAACCGGCGGCGCCGGCTCTGGCGCGGCGCCGATGTCCGCGACGATCTGATCTACAACATGGCGCGTACCGTGCACTGGGCGGCGACTGCCCGCATCGTGCACGAGTCGGGCTATGAACTCGCGGTGGAAATGCCGCCCGCGCGGGTCTTGACGCGTCTGCATCCGTGCATGGATGGGCCGGGGGAGGCCGTGGCCGTCGTCGATGCCGGCTGGCATAATGCCGCGGCCCTGATCCGGCGTGCCCGCGCCGGCTGATCGAGCCGCCGCGTCGCACGCGCTGCCGGCGCCCCGTATTCCAAGGAGCCGCCTGCATGGCCACGTCCCTCGAAAGCCGCGCGGCGTATTTCGTATTCATTGCCGTACTCGGCATGCTGACGGCCGTTACGCCGTTGTCGATCGACATGTACCTGCCGGCGATGCCGGGCCTGGCGCGCGAGTTCGCGGTCGACCCGGCATACGTGCAGTACAGCCTGAGTCTTTTCTTCCTGGGGTTGGCCGCCGGTCAGCTCACCTACGGCCCAATCTCCGATCGCTATGGGCGGCGGCCCGTCCTGTATTTCGGCCTCGGCCTGTATCTGTTCGCTTGCGTCGCCTGTGCCCTGTCGGAGTCGGTGGGCATGCTCATCGCCGCACGGGCCGTTCAGGGCTTCGGCGCGGCGGCAGGGCCGGTCATGTCGCGTGCGATCGTGCGGGATCGTTTCCACGGCTCGAAGGCTGCGAGCGTGATGTCGTTCGTTGTCATGGTGATGGCGACCGCGCCCTTGTTGGCGCCGCTCGTGGGCGGCCTGGTGCTCAAGTTCGCCGCCTGGCAGGGTATCTTCTGGCTGCTGTGCGTCTACGCGTTGATGTGTCTGGTAGCACTGGCAGTCCTGCTGGGTGAATCCCATCCGCCGCAGCGGCGGGTGCGCGATCGCAGCCTGTTGGCGCAGTACGTAGGTTACCTCGCGCTGCTTCGGCGTGGCCCGATCGCGCTGTTCTTGCTGTGCGGCGGGCTGATGTTCGGCGCGTTGTTTTCGTATGTCGCTGCCAGTTCGTTCGTCTATATCGACCAGTTCGGTATCGACGAATCCCTGTTCGGCTTCTATTTCGGCGCGAATGTCTTTGCCATGCTCATCGGCACGGCCACCAACGGCCGGCTGGTGATGTTTCTGGGCTACCGGCTGCTTCTCGGCGTGGCCGTGCTCAACACGCTGGCTTGTTCGCTGGTGCTTCTGGCGACCACGCTGACCGGGTTCGGCGGTTTCTGGGGCGTGGCGATACCGCTTTTCTTCCTGTTGTCCACGGTGGGCGTGGCCGGTGCGAATACGGTCGCGGGCCTTCTCGACCTGGCGCCGGACGCCGCCGGCGCGGCCTCGGCGTTGTTCGGGGTGGTGCAGTTCTCCTGCGGCGCCGTGGCGACCTGGGCGGTTGGCGCTTTGGGCGGCGATGCCACGGCGATGGCCGTGGTGATGTGCTTGGCCTCGGGCGGATCGACGCTGGCCTATCTCGCGCTGCGAGTGTTTACCGCCGCCGCGCCTGCCGAGCGCTGATTGTCCGCGCGGCGGGTCGCTCATGGGCGCCGGCGAGCGTTTTTACGCGAGGCGTCCGGGGCGAGCGCGCGATGCGATCACCCCAGGATTAGAAGGCGACGATCAAGCCCATGCCGAAGGCGATATCGTCGCGCAGGTCGTCGTCTTCGGTTTCGATCAGCCGGTCGTCATTCAGGCCCAGACCGCCCAGCAGGGCCACGCGCTGGTTGATCCAGTTCTGCTTCATGAAGCCACGCAGGCCGTATTCGGACTTGAACAGGTTATAGCTTTCTACTTCCGGCGCCTGTTTCTGGAACTTGCTTACATCCAGCGGGTTGGGGCGGGCGGAAGGCGTCGCCGATGCCACCTGCGGTCGCGCGTGATCGGGCGCTTCGAACGCGTTTTGCACGTTCAGGTCCAGCGAATCGCTGCGCTCGTTCTCGACGAATGTGTCGCTGGTTTGCGCGTCTACGCCCCCGGTCGTCTCGGCGGGCTTGCTGGTTTTCTTGGCCGGTTCTGGCTCGTGCTCGACCAGGCGGTTCGCGCCGTCGAGGCGCAGCTCCATGCTGGCCATGGGTTTGGCCGGGCCTTTCGAGGTGGACGGTTCCGCCGGTTCTACGGGCGCCGTATGAGAGGCGCTCATGCCCTGAGAGTCTTGCACATACGACTCTTGTGGCTGCTGTGCGTACCACCAGCTGCCCGCGGCAAGTGCGCCGACCACCGTCAGCGACAGCGCGGCGATTATTCGGGAACGGGCAAAGTAGGGCTTGTTCATCGCTTCATCCATGACTGAACGTCAAAGAAGCCGGAGATTCCGTAGTGGGGTCAGACAGTTCAAAAAGTATCATCGCGCGATTTCGAGCGATGCACAATATGTAACGAAAAGGGCGGCTCGCAGACCACGAGCCGCCCGAGAGCACGCATCGCATGACGATACGCGTTCAACTCCGTAGTTTATGTACGCAAGCTGATCTAGACCTGAACGTCGAGGGTGACGTCGATATTGCCGCGGGTGGCATTCGAATAGGGGCAGACCTGATGCGCGGCCTCGACGAGCTTGTCGGCCTCGCTCTTGTCCATGCCCGGCAGCGAGATATTGAGTTTGACTTCAATCCCGAAAGCCTCGCCGGAGGGGCCGATACCGACATCGCCGGTCACGCTCGTGTCCTTGGGTAGCGATACTTTCTGCTTGCCGGCCACGACCTTCATCGCGCCGATGAAGCAGGCCGAGTAGCCCGCTGCGAACAGCTGCTCGGGGTTGGTGCCGTCGCCGCCGGCACCGCCCAGCGCCTTGGGCGTATCCAGTTTGAGATCGAACTCGTTGTCGGCGCCGGTGGCACGGCCGTCGCGGCCGCCGGTGGCCGTCGCCTGGGCCCGATAGAGAACCTTGTCTACCGCCATGTCGTGATCCTGTTTGTAAGTGGTTTGGCAATTAGTATTGTGCGCAATGTAATTCGATTCAAGACCGTTCGGCAACGGCGTGCGCGGGTCGTTGCCGCGCGCCGATAGTGCGCCTAGGCTGCCTTGCTCAGGGCTTCCTCGAACAGGGTCAGCAGACGCTTGAAATGCCGCGCATCGGCACGGGCATCGTAGACCGGGGCGTCTTTTGCGGTATAGCCGTGGCCGGCCCCTTTATAGAGTTCGGTACAAAAGTGCACGCCTGCGCCGGCCAGTGCTTCGTCAAGGCAGGCGATCTGGTCGGGCGGTAGCAGCGCATCGCCGTCGGCATGGCCCAGATAAACCTGGGCCTGAATCGAGGCCACCTCCTGAACCGGGCTGTTCGGGTCGTCGGCTTTCGCCAGGTTCGCGGAATGAAAGCCCGCCGCCGCGCGTATGCGCTCTGGATGCCAGGCTGCCATGCGCAGCGCAAAGGCACCGGTCATGCAGTAGCCCACCACACCCACGGCAGATGAATCGAACTCGGGTTCGCTATCGATAGCCGCCAGCCAGGCGGCGAAGTCCTCGCGCTGTGCTGCCGGGGTGAGATGGTCGGCGTATTCGAAAAGCGTAGGACGGATATCGTCGTCTCGAAAAGACTTGCCGTCCGGAACGATCGTCCCGTGGGCATCGCGGTAATAGACGTTGGGCATGAGCACCGCGTAACCGCCGTCGGCTACGATCTGGGCCTTCTCGTAATAGCAGGGACGCAGTCCGCCGATGTCGGTGAGAAGAATGACCGCGGGCAGCGGGCCCTGGGCGTCGGCGGGGGTGAGAACGTGGCCATCGATCGTGCCCTCGGGCGCGTCGATCTGAATACTGCGAGACATGTTGCGGCTCGTAGGGGAATGTCGTGGCCCAGTTCTACGTTGCCGTTTAGGGGCACGCAACCACGAGGTTGTCGCCAGCCGGGTCAGGAGTGCGAAGACGTATGTGAGGGGCTTATTGAATACGCGAATGCATTTTGTGCGATCGGCTTGATGCCGGGCTCCTAGAACGTTGGCCGCGTGACAGGTTGTGCAGCGCTTCCCTAGGCTGGTGACCCTTCATTGTCCTGAGTGAACCGATGAGCCCGGCTTACCCGCATACCCCCGACGGTCGGTATTTCGTTGCCAAGGGTCGGCTGTGGCGCTGCTCCAATCCAGCGCTCGCGCCCGCCGAGCGCCAGCAGCTCGTTAAATCGTTGATGGCGGCCCGGCGTGCCGTGGGCGCGGCACAGACCGAGGCCGCCGAGCGCCAGGCTCGTGAGCGCGTGCAGGAGGCCAAGGTAGCTCTGGGCGAGCGCGGGCCGGTGTGGTGGTCGGACGGCGCCGCCGACGAATCCCGAAAAAGCCCGGCCAATAGTGGCTATGCCGAATGGTGGGCGGCGCTCGACAAAGAAGCGCGCGCCAAGGGGCGGTCCTGAAGCGCGCCACTCAACAGGCGATCTGTACCCGGCAGCGGCCGCCGCGTTTGGCCTCGTATAGCGCTGCATCGGCACGGTCCAGGGCTTCGCGCCACTGGCCGTTTTCGAATTCTGCATACCCCATGCTGGCGCTGAGCTTGAGGCCATCCAAACCGTCCAGGCGGGTCTGATCCAGGGCCCGTACGAGGCGTTCGATGGCCGGATGGGTGTGTTCGCTTTCGGCGCCCAATTCGAGCAGTACCACGAACTCATCGCCGCCCCAGCGACATACGACATCCCGCTCTCGGGTCGCCTCGCACATGCATCCGGCAACCGTCTTGATCAGCCGGTCGCCGGTGATATGGCCGTAGTCGTCGTTGATCGTTTTAAAGTGATCGAGGTCGACGAACAGAAGCCCGCCGCGCGCCTGCGCGCCCGCACGGCTCATATACTCTTCGAAATAGCAGCGGTTATACAGGCCCGACAGCGCATCGCGATTGGCGCGGTCGGTGACCGATCTGAGCTGTGCGTGGTGACTGCGCTGCTCGCCGAGCGTCAACGAGTAATGCCAGACCATCACTGCGCAGGCGAAAGTCTGGAATAGCACGCCGGCCAGCGCCAGCGTATCCAGCGGTAGCAGCGACAGGCCGAGCTCGCGCAAGGCGTCGTGAATGCCGCAGAGGATGAATACCGCGAAGCCGAACCCCGTCACCAGCGAGATACCCGTGCTTTTCCGGGCCGGCGCATGCCGTAGTATCCGGTAGCTCACCACGGCGAACACGGCCAGGCAGGCCGCGAAGAAAGGTCCCGCGCCCGCGCCGTAGTCGAGGAATATGTTTGCGCGGGTAATCGTGAGCTGCTCGCTGGCCACGATCAGGTACGGACTGTCCACCCAAGGCAATATCGCGCCACCCAGGCCGAGCGAATAACAAGCGACAAGTAACCGGCGCGATGGCCAGCCGTCCTGCCGCATGCAACGGTAAACAAAGAAATAAGCCGCGAGTGCGAGTGGCAAGACAGCGATGGCCGCCCGGTAGGCGGTCTGGACCACATCGTCACGGGCCAGCGTCATTGCGATGATGACCGTGGTATCGGCCACGATGTAGGCGGCGGCGAAGAAGTTGGCAACCGTGAAATGCACGGCGGTCGGCGCATATTGATCGCAACGCTGGTATAGAGAAAGCGTCAGCACGACAAGCACCGCGGTCAACGCCAGGGTAGCGCCCACGGTCAGAAGTTTAAGCCACAGCGCCCATGCACCCCAAGAAAACGCTGCATGTGCGCCGGTGGCGATATATGCCTGCGGCATGCTTATACCGTGTTCCCCGGCCCCGTCCAAGGATCATAGCAGGATGCTTCAGGCGCCGGTGCAGTATGTGGTGCGCAACATATCGACTGCTGTCACGAGCGATTTTTTCGCGCTGTCCGATGCGCCTGGCGGCATGGCGCCTGTGCGCGCGATTCATTGCGAACACAAGGCAGGCGCGAGGCGCGCAACCGCTGGCACGGGCAAAGCGTCAGCGGGTTGCGCTACGCCAGCGATCCCAGAGCGGCGGGTCGCCGATCTGTTCGAGCACGTGATTGACGAATGCTCTTGTCTTGGGCGGGGCGAGCTCGCGCTCGGCATACAACATGTAAATCAATCGTTGCTGCGGCGTGACTTCCCATTGCCAGTCTTCGAGCAGCGGGACGAGCGTGCCGGCGGCCAGCTCGCGGTCGATCAACCAGCTTGGGAAGAGCACGAGGCCGCTGCCCGCCAGCGCGGCTTCGCGCAGGCTGACCGCGTCGTCGCTATAGAGAGGGCCATCGACGGTCAGCGGTGTATAGGCAGACTCGGCATGAGCGCGCCAGTACCACTGTTGTCGTCCGTAATCACCCTGGTAGCGCAGACAGGCATGCTTGAGAAGGTCGCGCGGAGCTTGCGGGGCGGGGTGTTCTGCTAGATAGCCCGGCGCACCGGCGACGATATACCGCATCGGTGCGAGCGGACGTGCGATCAGAGTGGAGTTGGCGGGCTGGCCGACACGAAAGGTGACATCGTGGGCCAGCCTCACCGGGTCTTCAAAGCGGTCCGACAGGCGCAGGTCGACGCGAACATCGCGGTAGTGCGCCTGAAAGCTGCCCAGGAGTGCAGGGAGCTGGCGCTGGCCGAACGCGACCGGTGCATTGACGCTGAGTACGCCTGCGGGCTCGGCGTCGTCGCTGAACAGCGTTTCGGTGGCGCTATCGATCTGTTCGACAAGAGGCCGAACCGCGTCGAGATAGAGCCGACCGGCTTCGGTAAGCGATACCGCCCGCGTATGTCGATAGAACAGGCGTTGGCCCAGTGCCCGTTCGAATGCGCCAACCTCGCGTGATACAGCGGAGACCGAGCGCTGACTTCGTTGCGCGGCTGCGGTGAAACTGCCGGTGTCGACCACCGTTTGCAGCAATCGCAGGGCATTAAGATCGAGTGTGTTGCGTTTCATGCAATAAACAATTGCAAAGTTAGCGATTGTAGCAACTCGCGTAAGCCGGATACTGGGTTCATCACCCACGCAGCCATGCTGCACTTTTTGACAGGATCAACCATGCAAAAAGGAACCGCGCTCGTCGTCGGTGCCACCGGCATCGTCGGTGGCAATCTTGCCGCCTATCTGGCCGCCAGCGGCTGGACCGTTTACGGCCTGTCACGCCGACCGGCCGATACCGGCGGAATCATTCCGGTGCAGGCCGACCTGCTCGACGCCCGCGCCACCGCCGAAGCACTTGCCGGCCTTCCGGTCACCCATGTGTTTTTCTGCACCTGGACCGCTCGCGACTCCGAAGCCGAGAACGAAAAGGCCAACGGCGCAATGATGCGCAATCTGTTCGATGCGCTCGACGAGACAAGGCTGCGTCACGCATCGCTGGTCACGGGCACCAAGCAATATCTGGGTTCGTTCGAAGCCTATGGCAGCGGCAACGTGGAAACGCCCTTTCGTGAATCCGCCGAACGGGTGCCGGGGCCCAACTTCTACTATGTACTCGAAGACATTCTGCTCGAAAACGCCCGGCGTTACGGTTTGAGCTGGAACGTGCATCGCCCGCATACGCTCATCGGCTATGCGCGCGGCAATGCCATGAACATGGGCGTGACGCTTGCAGCCTATGCGTCGATCTGCAAGGCCACCGGCCGGGCGTTCAAGTTCCCGGGCTCGCAGACGCAGTGGAACGCGCTCACCGATCTCACCGACGCGTTGCTGTTGGCGCGGCAGATGGAATGGGCGGCCATTTCGCCTGGCACGCAGAATCAGGCCTTCAATTCGGTCAACGGCGATGTGTTTCGCTGGCGTCGTCTGTGGCAGGAAATCGGCGAGTACTTCGGGCTCGAGGCCGAGGGTCCGGACGAAACACCGCAGCCGCTACAGCAGCAAATGGACGGCATCGAATCCACCTGGGCCGAACTCGCTGAAACCCACGGCCTGGTGGAGTCGGATATCGGGCGCCTTGCGTCCTGGTGGCACAGCGACGGCGACCTGGGTCGCGAACAGGAGTGCGTGAACGATATCAACAAGTCGCGCAACTTCGGCTTCATGGACCACCGTGAAACGCGCTCGTCGTTCTTCGATCTGTTCGATCGGCTTGCCGCCGAACGCCTCATCCCGCCGATTCAGGCCGACTAAGCCCTTGGCCCGGGCGCGGCAGGCTGCGCCTGTCGGGCCCGAGGCCTGCAGACGTGTTGCTGTGCGCCGACAAAGCGGCTGCGGCTTCGCGTTATCATTGCGCGATGCACACGATTTCCGACGACCTGCGGTTGGATCACCGCGCCGCGCTACCGGCCGAGATCGCGTTGCTGCGGGCGAAGTATCCGGTACCGCAATGGCCGGCGCACACCAATTACGGCGAACTGGCCGCATTCTGGCTGCAGGTTCACGATGCGCTGCGCGCCGAGGGCGCCGCCCTGGCCCGGGTTAGCGAGGATTTTCGCGAAGGGCGCACCGACATCGCGGCGTTTGAGCGCGCGTTCGCGCCGCGCCTACGGGCCTATCTCCAGCATCTGGAAGGGCATCACCGAATCGAGGATGCCCATTATTTTCCCCGTTTTCGAAACCTCGACAAGCGCCTGATCTACGGCTTCGATCTGCTTGAAAACGATCACGAAATCATTCATGAGCAGCTGCTGTCGGTCGTAGATAGCGCACGGTCGTTGCTGCAGGCGTTCGCGGTGGGCGACGACGCGCTGCGCTACGGCGTGGATACCTATGCCGAGCGCGCGGACCGTCTGCTGGTGCTGGTTAAACAGCACCTGGCTGATGAAGAGGAAATCGTAATTCCGAGCATTCTCGAATACGGCGAACTGGCACTGCGCTAACCGCGCTCGCGGCTTTGGCCGCTGGCCTGGGCGGTGAGCTTGAGCCAGCGACCGGGCGAAATGCCGTAGGCATCGCGAAACTGCCGCGTCATATGGCTTTGGTCCGCGAAGCCCGCGGCCAGTGATGCCTCGGCCAGCCCGAGCCCTTGCGCGAGACTGCGCTTGCAGCGTTCAAGACGGCGCATGGTGAGATAGCGGTAGGGGCTCGTGCCGAACAGCAGCCGAAAATCCCGCGATAGCCGCCAGCGGTTCTGTCCGCTCGCGGCTTCGAGTTGGGCGAGGGTGATCCGCCCCTGCGGGCTGTCGTCCATGAACGTACGTGCACGCTGCGCGGCCACGGCGTCCACGATCCCGGGTTTTGCGCCCGTGCCGGCCAGCGTATTCATGGCGCCGATCAGATCGAACAGGGCATCGTCTTCCTCGAACGTTTCGAGTGGATCGTCGATCGGGCGCAACAGCCGCAGCACGCTCTCGGCCATGCGCGTATCGGTAGTGATACCGCCCGGTAGAAACGGCAGGGGCTGGCCGCCGAGCATGTCCTGGAACACGGTCGGCGGGACATAGACCATGCGGTAGCGAAAGCCGTGGGCGTCGCCGGCGTGACCGTCGTGTACTTCGTCCGGATGGATGACGATGGTGCGCCCGGGCAGGCTGTGTCGCTGGGCGCCGCGGTAGTGAAAGCTCTGCACGCCCGTCAGGGTGACGCCGATCGCGTAGGTGTCGTGGCGATGCGGGTCGTAGGCATGGCTGCCGAAATAGGCCTCGATACGTTCGAGGCGCGGTGTGGGCGAATGGATGAACCAGTCGCTGTCGTGCGTGCGAGCGCTCATGCGGGGCCGTTGCGGGTGGCGATGAAGAAATCGTAGGCGATCGACGCCGCCACGGCGACCAGACACAGCGCCATGACCTTGTTTGCAATCGCAAGCGTGCGGCCGTGGCGAATACGCGCGCCAGCGAGCCGGCCAAGCAGGGCATAGGAGGCCGGGGCACCGACTGCGCCCAGAGAAATAAGCAGAGCGCAGACGAAAATCCCGCCACCGCTCAGCCCGGCAGCCGGAAACATCAGGGTGGTCACCGGTAGAACCAGAACCCAGCCTTTCGGGTTGAGCAGCTGCAGGCCATAGCCCTGTCGAAAACGTAGTTCGGTGGCGGATTCGCACGCCTTCGAACCGTCAGTGTCCGCAGTAAAAAGGTGGTAGGCGAGATAAAGGATATAGGCACTGCCCGCGCCGGCCACCCAGGGCAGCAGGGCCTGGCGAACGAGTGCGGCGCCGGCATAACCCAGCACCGTGAATACGCTCAGCATCGCCACGCCCACGCCCATACAGTAGCCGGCCAGCGTGGCCGGCCGCCGCTGCAGGGCCGCGTTGAAGGCAAGCAGGTTGACCGGCCCCGGCGAGTACATCACGCAGACGGTATAGATCGCGATTTCCATGGCGTGTCGACAAACAGGCGAACGAATATCGACAAGCTTGAAGCGCGCGCACCAGCGCGATCTTGAACGATCGTGCAACCGCGCGGCGAGCGACTGCGGGGGCGCCGATTACAGGCCCACGTCGGGCCGGTATTGCCATAGCGTGGCGGGCGGCCAGTTGCGGGCGACACGCCGAAAGCGGTCGGCGCGATAGCCCCAGCGCTCCAGTGCGCGCTGGCGCACCGGCGAGCCGGGCAGGTAGGTGATCTGGGTAAAAAGCGCCCCCGGCAGCGCGCGCGCGAAACAGCCATCGAGCACGCGACGTTGGTCGGCGCGAGAAAAATGCAGGATCGGCAGCGTGGATACGATCGCGGCCACCTGATCGATACCCTGGGCGTCGAACAGCGAACCCAGCGCGCGGGCGTCGCCCTGGACGATGCCGCCGTTGCCGAAGCGCTGGCGCAGCAAGGCTACAAGGTCGTGGTCGTATTCGACCACGCACAGGCGTCGTCGATCGATGCCGGCCTCCAGCATGGCGGCGGTGATCGGGCCGGTCCCGGCGCCGAGTTCGATGATATGACCCTGACGAGGGGCAGCATCCAGCGCGTCCACGAAAGCTTGGGCCACGGCGCGCCCGGTCGGCGTCCAGGTGGCGATCTGGCGTGGTTTGGTCAGCCATAGCCGCAGTAGCAGGCTGGTATCCGACATGTTGCTTCCTGGAGCGAGCGTTAGCGGCACTGGATAGCAGCTTCGAATGACACAACCGTGACATTCCGCTGCGTCATGCAGCTGTCACCGATGGGTCACTTGCGTATCACACGGGGCTCGGAGAATTGCCGTCGTTGATTCGCGATCGAGACGCTCGCCATGACCGCAACGACGACCCAGCAAGCAGCGCAGGAGCGCGGTGCCCGTTTCTACTACAGCTTTGCCCGTACCCAGAACGAAATTGACGAAAGTCTGGCCCTGCGCTATCGCATATTCGTGCAGGAGATGGGGGCCCAGGCGACGCTGGCGGGCAGTGGCCTCGAAGCCGATGCGATGGACGCCTTCTGCCTGCACCTGTTGGTCCGTGACGCCCGCGACGGCCGAGCCGTGGCGAGCACCCGTGTTCTGACGCATGAAGCGGCCACCGCGGCCGGCGGTTTCTATTCCTCCAGCGAATTCGAACTGGATGCCGTGCTGGCCTGCCACGGGCGCTTCCTCGAAATCGGCCGGACCTGTGTTCACGAAGACTATCGCCGTAGCCCGGCGATGGCCGTGCTCTGGAGCGGTATCGCCGATCTGATCCGTGCCGATCGCTACGATCATCTGATTGGCTGTGCGAGTATCGATCTACGCGACGGCCTGGCGCTTGCCCATGCCACCTATCGCCAGATCTGGGCACGCCAACCGGCCGAGCGTGATCGCTGCGTGCGCCCGCGGCTGGCACTGCCGCCGGCCGACGCGCCGCTGGATCGGGCGGTTCGCCTGCCGCCGCTGATCAAGGCCTATCTGCGCGTCGGCGCCTGTGTCGGCGGCCCGCCGTGTTACGACCCGGACTTCAACGTGGCCGACGTGTTCATGCATCTCGACCTCAACCGTCTGACGCCGCGCTATGCCCGCCATTTTCTGGGCCGCTCGATGCCCGATGAGGGCCGTTCGGCCGCGCGTCTGTCGGCTTGATCCGCCTGGCGCCTGTTCAATGATCTGCCTGTTGATCGCGCTGCGCGGCGAGCTAAGGCGCTCGCGGCGCTAGTCGCTCACTGGCCAGTGCCCGCCGCGTCGATGTAATATATGCGCTATACATCGATTGGGCGGGCGTGATCGCGCTCGCCCTGGCTTTTCGCAGACGGCGGTCCCCATGTCCTCACCCGATCGCACGGCCCGTTTGGGTACCGTGCTGCTTCTTGTCGCAGTCCTCGCCGGGCTCGGCGTCGCGGTTTATTCCTATTTCGCACCGCTAACCGGCGTCACCGAAACGCTGGGCGCGCTCGCGGCGATCGGCGTGAGCGCGGTGCTGGTCGTATTGTCGCTGCTACTTGCCCGGCGGCCCGGGCAGGCTGTTCTGGTGGCCCTCACGTTGATCGGGCTGGTCGGCAACGCGGTTGCCGGGGCGCTCCTTCACGAATGGTGGCTCTGCATGGCGATGGGCGTCGGGTTGATCGGCTTGCTCGTCGATACGCTGGCGCCGCAGCGCGGCCGTATGGCGGTGCACTCATGAGTACTAACGTGTATGCCGTACTGCGTGCCGCCGCCACCGGCGCGGCGCTCGCGTTGCTTGCCGCTTGTGGCAACAACGCCGCGGCCCGCCAGACGGGCGCGCCCGAGGGCCAGGCTTCGACCACCGCGCCTGTTGCTGCGAACACGCCCTCGTCGCTGGTGCCGGCCGAGCCCACCTGGGACAGTTTTCACGGCCAGCTCAACGCACAGAAATACAGTCCGCTCACCCAGATCACCGCGGACAACGTCGCCGGGCTCGAGAAGGTGTGGGAGTTTCATACCGGCGATGTCTCCGACGGCAGCGGCGATACGCCCGCGACGGTCTGGTCGGCAACGCCGATCTTCGCCAACGACACGCTCTATATCGGCACCCCGTTCTACCGGCTGATCGCGCTCGATCCGGCGACCGGCGAACAGAAGTGGGCCTTCGATACCCACACGAAGAAGAAAGCGTTGACCCAGCCGGTGCTCAAGAACCGAGGCGTATCGTATTGGGCGGCCGACAAGCCGGTGCCAGGCAAGGCCTGCCAGAAGATCGTCTACATGGGCACGATGGACGCGCGGCTGTTCGCGCTCGATGCCGATACGGGCGAGAAATGCCCGGAGTTCGCCGACAACGGCGTGCTCGACGTGAATCAATGGAACGACACGCACGCGAAGTGGCCACTGTCGCTGCTGCAGCCGCCCACCGTGGTCGGCGATCACCTGCTGCTGGGCTGGGCCGGCAAGGACTGGGCCTTCGAACAGGCGCCACCGGGCACCGTGTTCTCGATCAACGCCCGTACCGGCAAGCGCGAATGGACATTCCAGGCGCTTTCCGACGAGATGCGCAAGAACAGCGGCACGGCCAACGTGTGGACGCATATGTCGGCCGATGAAGAGCTCGGGCTCGTGTATGTGCCGGTATCGTCGCCGTCACCGAACTTCTGGGGTGGCAATCGCCAGGAAAAGGCGCCGCTGGCGACTTCGACCACCGCGCTGGATCTCGATACGGGCGAGGTTGTGTGGTCGCGGCAATGGGTGCATCACGATATCTGGGACTACGATATCAACGCCGCGCCCACGCTCATGGATATCACCGTGGATGGCGAAAACATCCCGGCGCTGGTCCAGGCGACCAAGATGGGCTTTCTGTTCGTGGTCAATCGCAAGACCGGCGAAGACGTATGGCCGATCGAGGAACGCCCGGTGCCGGCCGGCGATGGTTCGGTGGCCGGCGAAATCTATTCGCCCACCCAGCCGTTCCCCACCAAGCCCGCACCGTTGCTCGACCAGACCAGGAAACCGCCGGTCTGGAAACTGGCGGATATCGTCGGCGGCGGCCAGTGTTCGCGGCTGTGGGATCAGCTCGACTACCGCGGCATGTATACGCCGCCCACCACGAAGGGCGAGGGCGCGATGGCCTATCCGGACAGTTCCGGCGGCGTACAGTGGGGCGGCGTGGCCTTCGACCCCGCCAGCCAGACCGCAATCGTGAATACCTCGCATATCGTGCAGTACGTCAAGCTCTACGAGCGCGAAGCGTATGAACAGGCCGATAGCGGCTCGGGCAATGAAAGCGGTTTTTCACCCCAGACCGGTGCCCCCTACGGCATGCGCCTGAAGGTGGCGATGAACTGGCTCGGCATGCCGTGCTGGCAGCCGCCGTTCGGCGAACTCGTGGCTCTGGACATGCATACCGGCGAGGTGAAATGGCGGCGCCCGGTGGGTGCCTCTCAGAAGTACGGTTTCTTCATGCCGGAAAAATGGGGCTCGCCCACGATCGGAGGCCCGGCCGTTACAGCCGGCGGCGTAGTGTTCATCGGCGCATCGATGGATGCCAAGCTGCGTGCCTTCTCACTGGAGACCGGCGAACAGCTCTGGTCCGATCAGGCCCAGGCGCCGGCGGTGGCCAATCCGTCGGTTTATGAATACCAGGGCCGCCAGTACGTGGCGTTCGTTGCCGGCGGCAATACCATCCTCAAGGATCAGGTCGGCGACCAGGTGGTTGTCTACGCGCTGCCGCGGGAGTAGCGCTGGAAAGGCCTGTCGAGCGCGTTGTTCAACCCGTGCACTTACGCGTGGCCATGCCGCGGAAATAGCCCGGGACGCTTGCCCGGGCTGCGGGCAGGCGACGCTCATTCGAGGCGTTTTGCCACCGCGTCCAGTCCGGTACGGAACACGCCGTCGGCCACGGTATCGACCGTCGTGGCCGCATCCTCGGCGGCCACTTCGAACTCGGCTTTCCAGACCACCAGGCTGGCGGCTTCCTCCGTGATCGGGATCACATCGAGGGTGGCATCGTAGGCCGTCACCGGCATGGGCGATTCGAGAATCACATACCGCATATGCCGGTCAGCGTCCGAGAGGGCGGTGAGTCGCTCGCGGATATGGCCGCCATCGGCGAGGTGGAAGCTGCGAACACAGCCCACCGCATCGCTCTCATGACCCTGCTCGATTTCGCTATCGGTAATCGCCGGATGCCAGTCCGGCATGCCGTTGAAGTCGCGCAGCAGGGTCCAGACCACATCGGCATCGGCCCGAATCACGCGGCTGATGAATATACGTTCCATGGCAATCTCCCGAATCGGTAAGGGCTTCGCTCGTCGCGCCTCGTGCGCACACGAGGCGATATGCCTCGACGCTTTCTCGCACCATAGCACTGAACAGAACGCGCGCCGGACGATAGACCGTAAGCCTTGTTCGGCGAATAACCGATTACGATAAGGCGATGCTGAAACTCATCGACAGAAACTGGCAACGGGTCGTGTCGCGGCTCACGCGTGCCAGCGCTGTTTACGCTCTGATCCTGTCCGCGGGCATCGCGAATGCTGCGATCGATACGACATCGCTGGAGTCGATCGCCGAACGAGCAGGGGCGCTGGCACGAACCCATAGCTTTCTGGTCGCCATCGATGGCAAAACCGTCGTCGCACGCGGTTATCGCGGTCACGACGTGGACGCCACCGCGAATATCAAGTCGTTGTCGAAGACGCTGATCGCCACACTCGTCGGCGCGGCCATCGATCGCGGCGTGATCGAGAACGTGGATCAGCCGATCGGCGAGCTGCTGGGGTCGCGCATGCCGCAAAACGTGGATGCGCGGGTCGCGGAAATTACCGTCGGACAGCTGCTGTCGATGCAGTCCGGGCTGGAGCGTACCTCCGGGGCCAACTACGGCAGCTGGGTCGCCAGTCGCGACTGGGTGGCGAACGCGTTGCGGCGCCCGCTCGTCGCCGAACCCGGTACGCGCATGCTCTATTCGACCGGCAACAGCCATATTCTGTCGGCGATTCTCACCCGTGCGAGCGGGCGCAGCACGTTGGCGCTCATGCGCGACTGGCTCGGCGAGCCGCTGGGCATCGATATTCCGGCCTGGACGCGCGACCCCCAGGGCATCTATTTCGGTGGCAACGAAATGGGCATGACGCCGCGTGCGCTGCTCGCCTTCGGCGAAATGATCCGTCGCGGCGGCACCGTCGGTGACCGGCAGATTGTGTCCTCCGACTGGATCGAGGCCAGCTGGCGTGGGCGAACCCGTTCGATCTATACCGACGATGCCTACGGCTACGGCTGGTTCACCACCGAGCTTGCCGGCGTGACCGCCCACTACGGGCGCGGTTATGGCGGGCAGGTTCTGTTCGTGGTGCCCTCGCGCGCCATGACGGTGGTGATGACCTCCGACCCGACGCCGCCCTCGAACGGCAGTTATTTCGGGCGGCAGGCCGAAATCGTCGCAGCGCTCATCGACGCGGGTTGATTGCAAGGTCGAGGCTGGCTGCGCTTACCGCAGCAGTCTTCGCTATCATGCGCAGCTGACTGTATCGACAGGGAATAATCATGCCCAGCCAAGATGCCGGCCTCTCGTTCGTTTGCCTGGGCACCGGTCGCGGCGCGACGACCGTTTATAACGGGGAGCCCAGCAGTGCGGTTGCCTTGCGTATGGATGGGCATGACGTGCTGCTGGTCGATATCGGTTTTGGCGTGGTGCGGGCGTGCCAGAAGTGGCTGGGTGCGATTCCGGATACGATTCTGGTCACGCACAATCACAGCGACCACGCGGCCGAATTGCCGGTGGTGCTGGCGGCCGAAGCGGCTAGCGCGCGTCGCCTGCGGGTTGCCGCCGAGCCGACGGTTGGTGCACGCCTGAAAGCGCATCGCCTGCACGAACTGGAAAGCACGGGCGATCCGCTGACCACGTTCTGCCAATGGGTCGATACGCCGGCGGGGCAGGCGTGGCCGTTAACGTCTCGTCTGTCGCTGTGTTTGCTGCGCGCGCGCCACAGCGAGCCTTGTTTCGGTTTCGTTGCCAGCCTCGACGGCGAGCCGATTCTGAGCTACGGCGGCGATTCGGCGGCCGACACCGACTACTACGATCAGCTTTTCGCCGCGCCCAACGTGATCCTCGACGCCCGTGCAACCGGCAACGACGAGCATGCCGATTTCGAGATGGTCGCGGCTTATATCGCGACAAGGCCGGCCCACCGGGTATGGATTACCGGCTATGGTCGACACGATCAGGCGCCCGCGCACATGACGGCGATCCATCCCGGCGACACGATCACGCTAGGCTCACGCGCCGCATGAACAGTACGCGCCTGGTCGAATGGCTGGTGGTCGCGCTCTACCGGCTTTCGCCTTATGCCTGGCTGGACGCGGGCATGGCGCGGTTGGAGCGTATGCGGGGCCCAGGCTGGCGGCAGGCGCGCTATGTGGCCTCGGAAGTCTATATCGTCGGCTGGCTGGTATTGGCCGTGCTGCTGTGGTGGCAGTACGAACATGTCCCGGCATGGCTCGTCGTGCCGGCATTGCTGCGTGTGGCCGGTATTCTCAATAAGGAAATCGGGGTCATCCTGTTCGGGCGTTGCAAGATCACGCCGGGGCGTATCGTGGCCGCCACCGGCCGCACCATCGTGCTCGCGCTGGAAAACTATGCCACCGCTGCGTTCTTGATACCAAGATCGGCCGCTTTGATCTGCCGCATGGCCAATCCGGCATGCTTGAGGGCGGCCATGCGCTGATCCAGTCGCTGTCCGTTCAGTTCTCCATGAGCGGTGCCTACCGGCCGCTGGATCTGGATACCTGGATACTGGTAATGAGCCAGAGCGCATTCAGCTTCCTGTTCAGCCTGATCGTGATTTCGTTGTTCGTATCGCTGCTGGATATTGGTGCCGACCGCCATTGAGCGACCGCGGCGTTGGAGGATCGGGCAAACAATCGACAGCCCGCGATACGCATTGGCTTGCGAATACCACTATGCTCGGGGGTGTTCATTCATAGCCTGTATGGAGGCTTCGTGGCTAACACAGTCAAGACCATCAACCCGGCGACCGGCCAGGTCATCCGCGAATTCGACACGATTTCCGATCAGCAGCTGCAGGACAAGATCGAAAAGACCCACGAGGCCTTTCTCGACTGGAAGCAGCGCTCCTTCGACGAACGCGGCAAGCTGATCCGCAAGGTCGGCGAACTGCTGGTTGAAAACCAGGATCGTCTGTCCAAGCTCATTACAGAGGAAATGGGCAAGCCGATCAGTCAGGCCCCCGGCGAGCTCAAGCTCTGCAAGGGCATCTGTGACTACAGCGCCGACAACGCGTCCACCTTCCTCGCCGACGAGGAACGCGACCTGCCCGGCGGGCGTGCCCTGGTCAGCCATCAGCCGATCGGCGTGATCTTCGGCATCCAGCCGTGGAACTTCCCGTTCTATCAGGTCATTCGCTATACCATCGCCAACCTGATGGCCGGCAACACCGTGCTGCTCAAGCATGCCCCCAACGTCTGGGGCTGTGCCGAGGCACTGGAAGACATCTTCCGTGAAGCCGGCATGCCCGAGAACGTATTCAACGTCCTCTACATCCAGGAAGACCAGGCCAGCCAGGTCACCGAGCATCCGCGCGTACGCGGCGTAACCTTCACCGGCAGTGCCGCCACCGGTCGCAAGATCGCGTCGGCCGCCGGCCAGCATCTCAAGAAGACCGTGCTCGAACTGGGCAGCAACGACGCCTTCCTGGTGCTCGAGGACGCCGATATCGACAAGGCCGTGGATGCCTGCGTGACCGGTCGTATCAACAACAACGGCCAGACCTGTGTCGCCGCGAAGCGCTTCGTGGTCGTGGATGCGGTCTACGAGCAGTTCCGTGATGCCTATCTCGCCAAGATGAAGCAGATCGAGTTCGGCGACCCGAGCGACAAGAACACCCAGCTCGGCCCGATCGCCCGTGAAGACCTGCGCGACAACCTCCATGCCCAGGTCAAGGAATCGATCGAAAAGGGCGCGAAATGCCTCACCGGCGGCGAAGTGCCCGATCGTGAGGGTTATTTCTACCCGGTGACCGTGCTAGAAAACGTCACCCCCGGTATGCCGGCCTACGACGGTGAGCTGTTCGGCCCGGTCGCATCGCTGATTCGTGCCAAGGACGAGGCGGACGCGATCCGTATCGCCAACGATTCGGTCTACGGTCTGGGCGGCGGCATCTTCTCGGAAGACGAAAAGCGTGCCGAACTGCTGGCCCGGGATCATTTCGATACCGGCATGGTCAGCATCAACGGCTACTACATCGCCCAGCCGAACCTGCCCTTCGGCGGCGTCAAGGACAGTGGCTATGGCCGCGAACATGGCGGCTTCGGCATGCGTGAGTTCGTCAACAGCAAATCGCTGATGATCGCGCAGTAACGCGCTTGCCCAACGTCGTCCGCGTGACGTCGTGAAAGCCCCCGGCATGTTTTGCCGGGGGCTTTTTTTGTGCGTGTTCGTACGTCGGTGACGGTTCGGAAGGACCGTCCGCGAATGAACGCGAATAAACGCGAATTAGGACGATGGTAGGCCCCGTGCCGTGGTAGAAATGACCCTGACCGCACGCGAAGCCGGTCGAACATTCCGGCCGGGGGCAACCATCATTTATTGGCGCTCATTCGCGTTTATTTGCGGATAGAAATTGTCTTTCAGGCAAACGGCAGCGCGGTCGAATACGGGGGCTGTGCCCTGCGCCAGCACGTGCTCCTTATACCAACGGGCTGCAGTCAGGCCGGATCGGTCAGAGACAGGGTGCCGGTATGGGCCTGGCGCGATCGGTCGCGGGTTGGGGCCACGCCGAAGTAGCGCTTGTACTCGCGCGAGAATTGCGAGGCGCTTTCGTAGCCCACGGCATGGGCCGCACCCGCCACGTTTTCCACCTGGCTGGCGAGCAGGTCGCGGGCGGCCAGCAGGCGAATACGTTTTTGATACTGCAACGGCGACAGCCGTGTGACCCGCTTGAAGTGGTGGTGAAAGCTCGATGCGCTCATGTGCACGCTCGCCGCGAGATCTGCCACCGACAACGACCGCGCATAGTCGGTATGCAGCTGATTGATGGCCGTGCCGATACGCGCATAGGCGCCGCGCTCGTGGATGAGCCGTCGCAGCAGATGCCCCTGGGGGCCACGCAGGGCCTCGAAGATCACCTCGCGCACACGCGTTGCATACAGCGCCCGCGCCGACAGCTCGTCGTCCAGGCAGTCGAGCAGTCGTGTCAGCGCATCGGTCATGTTCGTATCGAGCGCCACGGCCGCCATCGGCAGTGATTCGGTATCGGTCGGGTCGGTCGCCGGCCAGGCGTGCTCCGGCAACGACGTCACCAGCTCGTCGAGCACATCCGGGTCAACGCGCAGCGAAGCGCCCAGCACCGGTACATGGCTATCGCCCCGGGTTTCGCATTCGAAAGGCACCGGCATGGCCTGTACGAGATAGTGCCCGGCGCCGTAGTGGATGACCCGATCTTCCAGATAGGCCGTCTTTTCGCCCTGGGCGACGAATACCAGCGAGGGCTGGTAGACCTCGGGCTGGCGAATGGTGCGCCCGGCATAGCCGAGCAGCGACAGGCCGTCCAGCGCAGTCGGCGTAAAGCCGTCGCGGCTGATATGCGGCGCGATACGGGCCGCCAGCTGTTCGAACGGGCCGTGCGGTTGCTCGCTACGGTACATATCGACCACGAATGTTGAGTCCCGACAAATACACGGCGCAATTATGCCTGTATCGGCCGGCACGGGCGGAATACGCCTGAATGTTGAGCTGCGCGGCGACTGTTCTATCATGGGTCTGTATTCGTGGTGTATCCCAGCGCCGCGCAAAGGCCGCGGCAGTGAAAACGGCTGGGGAGCCAGTGGTCTGGGTGCCGGACACGTCATCGCGTAACCACGCTTTTCGGAGACGCCGTGCCTACGCTTGCCGCAATCTATCGTTATCCCGTCAAATCCACGGCTGCAGAGGCGCTCGGCACGGCCCGTGTACAGCAGGAAGGGTTGGCCCATGATCGGCGCTTCATGGTGGTCAAGCCTAACGGCGCATTCGTGACCGCCCGCAGGTATCCGGTTCTGCAGACGATCACCGCACGCTTTGATGGTAATCGCCTGACCCTGGTTCACGACGATCAGGTTGCGGTGGCCGAATCCGTCGCGCAATTCGAGCGCCAGCGTTTCGAGACCGGCGTGTGGGCCGATGATTTCGCGGCCTGGACCACCACGCTACGCCTGGATGCCTGGGTGAGCCGAATCATCGGCGAACCCGTGCATCTGCTGTGGCTGGGCGAGCAGTCGCCGCGCTTTCGCGACACGCTGGGCGTACGCGTCAGCTTTGCCGATGGCTATCCGCTGCTGCTGACCAGCGAGGCCTCGCTGGCCGATCTCAATGCGCGTACCGATGGCACACACGTCATGGCCCAGTTTCGCCCTAACGTCGTGGTCAGCAATACCGAGGCTTTTGCCGAGGACGGCTGGACGCGTATCCGTATCGGCGAGGTGGTGTTTCGTGTCGACGCGCCGTGTTCGCGCTGCGTGATGATTACCGTCGACCCCGCCTGCGGCGAGCGTCGTGATGATGGCGAACCCATGCGCACGCTGCTGGGCTATCGCAAGGGCACGGATAACCAGGTGTACTTCGGGCAGAATCTCGTGGCCGAAAATGAAGGCGAGATCCGTATCGGTCAGACGGTCGAGGTGCTGGACTGACGCGCCGATCACGCCCATAGCGACCCACATGATTCGTGTCGCCGCCGCCGTGCAACGCCCGCCGCAGGTCGGCCCGCGGCGGGCGGTCGCCTCGCCCGCTGCAGGCTACGGGCGGTTTGTGGACTCGGGCGTCTTGTCCTTGCTTTCGTCGTGGACGATCGGGTTCTGGCCCTTGTAGCCGCCCACTTCGTCTTCCTTCACCGGCGACTGCACCCGATAGCCTTCCTCATGGGCTGCATAGCCGCCCGCCGCACCGGCGCCGGCTGCCGCCAGCACACAGCCCTGCAGGCCCAGGCTGGCCGTGGTGAGCATCGCGATCATGATCAAGGTGGCGAATTTGCGCATCAGTACACCTCGGAGGGTCGAAATATCGGCCCAGTATGCGTGCCCAATCTGAGCCGGTGCTGAATACAGCAACCCACGGCGGGGCACCACGTTGGCATCACTCGTCGGCGGATTCGCCGCCGCGCCAGTAGCGCTGCATCTCGATATACAGAAAGGAGGCGGTCCAGGTGATCAGCATCAGGCCCGTCAGCGATTCGATGCCGGTCAGATAGCGCAGGCCGGCAAGTGGATGAATATCGCCGAAGCCGAGGGTGGTGAAGGTGGTGAAGGAAAAATAGGCACAGTCCAGCAGGCTGCCGTCGAACTGACCTTCGAAATGACCAAACCCGCCCCAGGACAACATCGCGTAATAGGCCAGGGCGAACAGCCATACCTCCACCGCGTGCGCACACAGCGCGCCGAACACCCCGAACACGATACGAAACCGATGCGCGGCCGGCAGGCGCGGCATGAGCCGGGTCATGCGGTAGAGAAATTCGTAGTGGATGAATACCGCGAGGGCCACAACGAAGATATTGATGGCAATGATGGTCGGCAAGGATCGAACACCCGGGAAGTCGGTGATCGCCAGCCTAGCGCGGCACGTACGGCGTGGACAGTCTCCGCGGCCGCACTGCGGCATACTCGATTGCGCTAGAGTTGAATGCCATGTGTGGGCACCGGGCATGCCTGAACGGGGGACGGCATGGCGAAGAACATACTGATCTTTTCGGATGGTACGGGCCAGATCGGCGGGCTGAGGCCGGACCAACGACTTTCCAACGTATACAAAATGTATCGGGCCATGCGGGCCGGGCCCGACTCGCCGATCGATCCGAGCCGACAATTCGCGTTCTACGACCCGGGCCTGGGTGCAAGCGAAGGCCGCACCAGCAAGCGCGAGCGGATACGGGATGTGCTGTCGTCGGCGCTCGGTACCGGGATCGACGATAACGTCATCGATTGCTATGCCGCCGTGATTGCCCAGTATGAGCCGGGCGACCGGGTGCTGTTGTTCGGGTTCAGCCGCGGTGCCTATACCGTGCGCGCGCTTGCCAATGTCATGAACCTGTGCGGCGTGCCGACCGGCGATGGCAACGGCCATGCCGTGCCGCGCTACGGGCCGAAGCTACGCAAGATTGCCGCCGATGCGGTGCGCTATGTCTACAATCACGGCGCGGGCAAGGATCGCGCCCGCTATCAGTACGAGCGTGAAACCAAGGCCCAGCGGTTTCGCGACCGGTACGGCTGCGACGGCCGTGGCTCGGGCGGCGAGCCACAGGGCAATGTACAGCCGTGCTTCGTCGGCGTATTCGATACCGTGGCGGCGCTGCAGAGTCGGTCTGCCATCGCGCTAGCGGTGGTCTGCGCATTGGTGCTTATGGCAACGACCCTGGCCGGGTGGCTATGGCTGGGTGGTTGGCCGGCGCTTTTTTTGAGTGTGCCGGCGGTGCTTGCAAGCGTGCTGGCGGTGCGGGTGCTGTTCCGGCAGTTCAAGTATTTTTTTGAAGACCCGGATCGGCGCTTACGCTGGTGGCACCCGATCGACTGGGTGGATGCCTACCGGCACGGCCATTTCGCGCTCTGGACGGGAAAACACTACGACCGCTATATCGATCGCGACGTGCGTTTCCTGCGCCATGCGCAGTCGATCGACGAGGCGCGGGCGAACTTTGCTCGCGTCGAATGGGGACGGCCGGAAGATATCGCCTGGAATCATGAACAGGGCCGCGACGACTGGATGCGACAGCTCTGGTTCGCGGGCAACCACTCGGACATCGGGGGCAGCTACCCCGAGCATGAATCACGGCTGTCCGATATCGCACTCGACTGGATGGTGGCCGAACTCGACGCCGCCATGCCGGGCACGATCGCGATACGACGCGACGTGCTGTTTCGTTTTCCGGACGCGTTGGGGCTGGCGCACGACGAACGCAAGCAGCTGCTTTTCATGCAGCCTCGCTGGCTGCGCGCCTGGACCGGAGATCGACTGACCTGGCCGGAAAAGCATCGGCCTGTGCCCGTCGACGCGCCGTTGCACGACAGCGTACTGCAACGCTTTCGAGCGGCGGCGGTAGCGCATGCCGATGTCGTCAAGCCCTACCGGCCGCCCAATTTGGCGCACCACGAGGCCGTGGCGGCTTTTTACCGCTAGGGTTCGCTTGGGTTTGCTGGCCGGTGCCAGCATGTCAGTCGTTGCTGATAACATCGACGCTACCTGCCTGCTGCCGAATTGATGAAACCCATGCACGTTCAAGAATTCGCAGGATCCAAAGCCGAGGCGTTGCTCGACGCGCATGTCGCTTACCTCGCCACGCGTTTGCAGGGCGATGCGCTCGAACGCGAGTACGAACGGCGCGTCGACTGGCTGCTCGCCGATGCAGCACGCCTGCGCCTGGGCGACGTCGTCAGCGAAGCCTCGATCAAGCAGACCGCGATCGACTATGCGGCCGATATGAAACTCGGTGGGGGTATCCCCGTGCTGGTGGGCGATATCGCCGCGGCGATCTACGAACATCCGGTGCACGAACACACCACGCTGGCCGAGCTGCTGCCCGATCGCGAGTTCGAGGAACTGCTCGACAAGCTGCTGGAAATGCAGCGACTGCGCGAAGAAATCATCCACCATTCCGTGTCCACCCCGGTGTTCGCCAATCTGGTTGCGCAGCTTCTGTATTCGGGGCTGCGTGGCTATCTAGCCCATGGTCAGCGCGTGGCTCGTCGTGTGCCCGGTGCCGGTATGGCGATGAAAGCGGGGCGCGCGCTGCTCGATCGGGCGCCTTCGAGGCTGAGCGCGGCGATCGAACGCGGTATTCGCGACTACGTCGAGCGCTACACGCGCAGCGGTATTCAGCTCAGCGAGGCGTATCTGCGGGCGGCCTTCGAGTCGGATGAACTGCGCCAGGCCGTGCTCGACTTCTGGGACGACCACAAGCATCGCTCCGTGGCCTCGGTGCGCGACGTCGCCGGCCAGCTCGATATCGAAGAACTGTTCGTGATTGGCTACGAATACTGGCAGCGCCTGCGGCGCACGCCGATCTATCGCGAACTTATCGAAAACGGCGTGGAAGTATTCTTCGATAGCTATCGCGACGTGACCCTGGCCGACCTCCTCGCCGACATCGGCGTCACTCGCGAGATGATCGTGCGCGACGGCATGCGCTTCGTGCCCCAGGTCGTCGAGGCACTCCAGGCACGCGGCATGCTCGAGCCGGCTATACGCCGCCATCTCGAAGACTTCTACCGCAGCGACGCGGTCGCCCGTATTCTGCGCGACCCGGCTGGCTGAAGCGGTCGCGAGCCCGACTGCCTGTCGGGCTCGCGGATCGATTCACGGCCGGTTGAGGGTTAGAACATGGTGTTGTCGTTGGCAGCCTCTCCCGGCACGGCCTGAATCACGTCCCAGTGTTCGACGATCTGGCCGTCTTCAACGCGAAAGATGTCCACGACCGCCTCGCCGCGATCGTCGGCATCGGTCGTCGAATGCACATGCAGCCATACCAGGTCGTCGTTGGCAGCGGTGCGTACGATACGCGCCTTCGAATCCGGGTGGTCCTTGAAGAACTGCTCGAAGTAGTCGACGAACGGCGCCTTGCCATCGGGCACCTGGGGATTGTGCTGGCGATAATCGTCGGCGACAACGCTCGCCGCCTCGCGGACTTCGTGGTCGTTGAAGAAGCGGTTGTAGAAGTCCACCACCAGGGCGCGGTTTGCGGACTGCAGGTCTTTTGCGTCGCCCGCGTGCTCGTGCGCCTGCGCCGGCCGGGCCAGGAGAGCGGCCAGGGCGAGTGGCACGACCACTACGGCCGTTCGCGAAAACTTGATCGGTTTCATTGCGGATTCTCCGGTTGACTTGCTGGACGGTCTCAGTAGCCGACGGTGAAACGTTGGCGCACATGAGCGGGCTGTTCCAGTTCGTCGACCAGCGCGATGGCATAGTCCTCGAATGAAATGCTTGAGCCCTCGGCATGAGTGAGCAGTTCGTCCTTGCCCAGACGAAAGCGCCCGGTACGTTCGCCGGGAACGAATTCCGCCGAGGGCGACAGAAACGTCCATTCCAGGTCGTCGACGCCGCGCAGATAGTCCAGGAATACGCCGCCGGCGCTCGCTTCGGGTTTGTAGGCCTCGGGGAAGTCCGGCTGGTCGATGACTTTCTCACCCGGGGCGACTTCCAGGCTGCCCGCGCCGCCGACCACGAGATAGCGGGATACGCCGGCATCGCGTACCGCACCCACGAGAGTCGCCGCGTCGCTGGCAGTGAAGTGCACTGCGCTGATGACTGCATCGTGGCCCTTGAGCAACGCGGCGAGGGCGGCGCGATCGTTGGCGTCACCCTGGACGGCGGTCACGTCGGGCAGGGCGGCGATTCGATCGGGGTGACGGGCGATCGCCGTGATCTGGTGTCCGCGATCGGAGAGTTCCTTGAGAATCCGGGAGCCGGCATTACCGGAGGCACCGACGAGAGCAACATGGGACATGACTGCATCCTTCAATAAGTATGTAAATAAATATTGGTCTAATTAGTAGACCGTGGGCGTAATCTATGCCACCGTTGACTGCGGTACAAGACGTCATTTTTTCGTGACCCGGTCATACCCGGCTGACCCTCGGGGGTTGCCGACAAGGAGACAGCCCATGACTAAGACCTCGAAGGACGCGAACTCGCCTGCGTCGGATCCGTTCGTGTTCGAGCAGCCCTGTCCGATTCGCGATGTGCTCGATCGCATCGGCGATCAATGGAGTCTGCTGGTGCTCGAATCGCTCGCCCCTGCGCGCCGCCGCTTCAGCGAGCTCCAGCGAGCTATCGGCGATATTTCGAAGCAGATGCTCTCTCGCACCCTCAAGCAACTCGAACAGGACGGCTTCATTACGCGTACCGTCTACCCCGAGGTGCCGCCGCGGGTGGAGTACGAACTGACCGAGCTCGGCCGTTCCTTCGAGCAGCCGATGCGTGAGCTCGTACAGTGGGCCGATAGCAACCATCGGCAGATCGTCGAAGCCCGGGCACGCTATCGCGCCACGCGATGACACAGACTTTGAGGCGCGCCGGGCGAGCGATGCCTGCCGCGTTACACTGCGCGCCGCTTCATGCAGTCCAGAGATTCACGATGCTTGCCAGAGCCCGCTGCGCGCCAACGCAGCGCCACGATTCGCCCGGGGTTGATAAGCGATGAGCTATGCCGTCAAGGAGATGTTTCTCACCCTGCAGGGCGAGGGCGCCCAGACGGGTCGCGCCTCGTTGTTCTGTCGCTTTGCGGGCTGCAATCTCTGGAGCGGCCGGGAAAAGGATCGCGGCCACGCCATCTGCCAGTTCTGCGATACCGATTTCGTGGGCGTTGACGGCCCGGGCGGCGGCCGTTTCAAGAATGCCGAGGCCCTTGCCGAACGAGCACGCGAAATCTGGGATGAGACCGCGAACCAGGGGGGCACGCCCTATATCGTCTGCACCGGCGGGGAGCCCTTGCTCCAGCTGGACGATTCGCTCATCGACGCCCTGCATGCGGTGGGCTTCGAAATCGCGGTGGAAACCAATGGCACCCTGAAAGCGTCGCCGGCCATCGACTGGGTCTGTGTCAGCCCCAAGGCCGGTAGTACGCTCGTGCAGACCCACGGCAACGAACTCAAGCTGGTCTGGCCCCAGCCGGGTTTCACGCTCGAGCAGTTCGAAACGCTGGCCTTCGAGCGCTTCTATCTACAGCCCATGGACGGCCCGGCGCGCGAGGCCAACGTGGCCACCTGTATCGAAACCGCCCTCGGCCGCCCACAGTGGCGGCTGTCGCTGCAGACCCACAAGATGATCGGCATCGCCTGAGTGATTGACGGGTGCGGCTGGGCGCCAGTGTGGCTGAGCACCGACAGGCCCGCGGGTGAGGTCGCTCATGACGGGTCATCCGTCGACCTCGCGGCTTGCGTAGAATGGCTGCGCTAGAGAGGCGGTATCCGCGTAAAAACGGACTGAGTACGGCCACCATCCGCCGCCATTCGTCTATCTGCCTGGAGACGTCTTGACCGCAGCCTATCGTATCCGTCGTCAGATCGGCATCGACGCCGGCCACCGCATACGCCTGCACGGCAGCAAGTGCCGGCATCTGCACGGCCACCGCTATACCGTGGAAGCCGTCTGCGAGGCCGCTGAGCTGGCCGACGCCGGCGAGCAGACCGGCATGGTCCTGGATTTCGCCTTTCTCAAGGACGAAATGCTCGGTGAGATCGACAGCCCCTGCGACCACGGCTTTATCGCCGAAGCGGCGGATACCGAACTTCTGGCCTTGTTTACGCCGGCGGGCACCGACCCGGGCGAATTCGCGCAGGCGCTGGCGGAAGAGGTAAACGCCCAGGGCTTCGCCGTGTCGACTGATACCGCGTTGGGCACGAAGCTCTATGTGATCGGCGCACCGCCGACTGCGGAAAACCTGGCACGCCACTGGTTCGAACGACTGGCGCCGCGGGTGGCACAACGCAGTGCCGGCCGAGCCCGGCTGACGCGCGTGGTCGTCTGGGAAACACCCAACTGCGCAGCCGAATGGCCCTGAGTTGAAGCGCAGACGAGTCTAAGCGTCGGCGGGTGCTTCGAAGATGACGGGAAAGGCCGCATCCGAGCCGTTGCATTCGCTTCGCGCGCGATACTCGCGCAGCCGGAAATCGCTGCCCTCCCATTGCCAGCGGCGGGGGCCGCCGCAGTCACCGAGGCCACGATCCTTGTACTGGTCGGACAAAATACCGGTTTGCGGATCGAATGCAGGATCGAACAGATCCGCGGTGCCGGTCCAGCTCTGGTCGCGCCATAGGGCGAACAGTAGGCGGCGCGGGGCGCCATCCTCGGGGACAACGACCGCGTTGTAGGCCGTCTGATAAGAGCCGCGAATGCAGGGCACCAGCCAGAGCATGCCGCCGGCATCGGGCAGCGCATAGCTGCGTGCATCGGCGGCCAGGGCAGGGTCGGCCGTGCCGTCACAGGCGAGTTCGGTTGCCGGCGCCGGGCGCGCCTCTACCGTATCGGCACGGGCCCATGCCGCCTGGCTCAGCGCCAGGGCGGCGGCCAGCAGGCCCGACGTCAGGACAGCCAATCGATCAGTACGCATGAGGCGCTGCGCGGTTGTGTATGGCCAGCGGGATTATAGGCAGGCAGCAAAGGCGTCGCTATCGAACGAGCCGATTAACCGGCATCAAAACAGCTGACTCTGTCAGCCGTTTTCAACGCTTTCAAAAATCAAGGCCGGCGCGTGTCCGCCCCTGATTTCCAATAGCTTCGCGGCCGTCGGCCGCGCCGAAGTGACTCAGCCATAAAGTGATGTGTGTTCGTTCAATTCGTAGCGGCGCGACCCATCTACCGGCCCGGATAGCCGTCGTAAAAAAGTGATCCCCGGTATGATTGCCGCGCCGGTGCGTATTGTCGGCGGGGGACGGGATAAACGACGGCACAGACGGGGACGGGTAGACGTGCGATCGGAAGACGAGTCGAGGCATCCACTACTGGGGCTGTGGTACTGGCTGATAGAAGGCGATACACAGTCGCCCGAACAGCGCATGAACCGAAGTTTTCTGTTCTGCGCCGCGGTCGGCTGCTTCAGCGGCGCAATACTCAATTATTTCGCTGGACTGACCGACATAATCTATATCGTGACGGTCACGATCATCGGCGTCGGCCTGCTCGCCATGTGGGTGTATCTGCGGCGTGGCCACGACGCCGGGCATTCGGCGATGGTGGCCAGCTGCCTTGTGGCCATTGGCCTTCTGCCGCTCAACTGGTTTTACAACCAGGGCACGCAGGGCCCCAGCCTGCTGCTGTTCCTGGCCGTGGGCGGCTATGCCTTCTGCCTGCTGCTGGTCGAGCCCATGCAGCGACTCGTGATCGCGCTGCTTTTTCTGATGGTGCCCTACGGGCTGATCTACCTGGATTACCGCTTCCCCGACTGGATCGACCCTTACCCCTCGGATGCCGCCCACGCCATCGATGCCGCAGCGACATATACGATCTGTGTGGTGCTGCTGCTGGTCATGGTGAGCGGTTTCTTTCGCCGTTTCGAAAGCGAGCACCGGCTGCTCAACGAGTACGCCGAAAAACTGCGCGAGGCGGGCCTGCGCGACAGCCTCACGGGGCTGTTCAACCATGGCTCGTTCTACGCTCTCGCTGATGCCTATTGTCGCCAGGCCGAGCAGACGCCGAGCGAGCCGGGCGCGCTCATCATCTACGATCTGGACTACTTCAAGACCGTCAATGACACCTACGGCCACGTCTACGGCGACACCACCCTTAAATTCTTCTCTCGCGTGCTGCGGGAGCTGGTGGATGCACGCGGCGGTACCGCCGGGCGCTGCGGCGGGGAAGAGTTCGCGGTACTGATGCCCGGCGCGCGTCAGGCGGAAGTGCAAGAACTGGATTCGCGTCTGCGTGACGTGCTTGAGGCGCAACCGCTCGAATACGGGCCGGTTCGATTCAGCGGTGGTGTCGCGTTGGAACCGGCGGCGAGCATCAAGGCCTGGATGATGCGTGCCGACCAGGCGCTCTACGACGCCAAGTGCCGGGGACGCGATCGAACGGTTTTCTACCATCAATCCGAGACTGATGGCGTTGCATGAGGCCGGCCGACGGTAGGACTTGGGCTACGCCGATGCGTCCTCCGTGGCAACGCCGCGCCCGAGCCCGGCCAGCAACGCCATCGCGAGCAGAACGGCCGTACAGGCCACCAGAAACGCATCCGAGAATGCGGCGGTGGCCGCCGCGCCTTCGTAAAATGGATTCAACGCTGGCGCGGCCTGTTGCTGGCGGGCGGTGAGCACCGAGCCGAACACGGCGGCACCGCTGCCGGCACCCATGAAGAAGAACAGCTGATAGATGCCGAAGCCCACCCCGGCGATCTCGGGCGATAGCGCCTTGGACGCCGCATTCGCGGCCGGTGAGGTGACGCCCGCATAGCCGATGCTGGCAATCACCAGCGCAATGGTCACCATCCAGGGGGCGGCGCCCACCGCGAACGAGGACATGAACAATAGCCCGCACAGCAGCCAGGTCAGGCTGATGCCGAGTACCGGGCGCGGGCCGAATTTATCGGACAGCCGGCCGATCGTGGGGGCCAGCAGGGCCACGGCAATCGCCCCCGGTGCGACCACGAGGCCGGTTTCGAAGGCGGTCAGGCCCAGTTTGTTGATAAGCAGCAGCGGGGTCAGAAACAGCCCGCCGCCGATGAACGCGGCCTGGGAGAGCAGGGCGATCGCGGCCGCCGAAAGAAACTGGCGGTTGCCGAACAGGGCCGGCGGGGCAAACGGATGGCTGGCCGTGCGAATACGCCACACGAACAGCCCGATCAGCGCCGCTGCCAGCAGCAGCGCGCCCCAGGCGTGGGGCGCGGCCAGCCCGGAATGATTGGCCGCCGTGATGCCGAACAACAGGGAAGCCGCGCCGAGTGCGAGCAGCAGGCCGCCCGGCAGGTCGAGGCGGGCAAAGCGATGGGGCTGGCGTGCGCGCTCTGCGTTCAGATCCGGCAGGAAACGCCAGGCTGCAACGAATAGCAGGCAGATCACGGTCAACGTGCCGAAGAAAAGCACGCGCCAGCCAAAGGCGCTGACGCCAAGCCCGCCAATGAGCGGCCCGGTGGCCGCGCCCAGCCCGATCGCCGAGGAGAGCGTACCGAACACCACGCCCCGCTTGCCCGGCGCGAACAGCCGGGCGACCGAGCCGAATGCCAGAGAGGGAATTGCGGCAGCGCCGGCGGCCTGAATGGCGCGGCCGGCAACCAGCCAGCCGAAGCCGGGGGCCAGCGCACAGGTCAACGAACCGATGCCGAAGATCACCAGCGCCGAGAGAAACGTCAGCCGGAAGCTGTAGCTGTCGGACACGCGCCCGTAGAGCGCGACTCCGGTCGCAAACACGATCGAAAACGCCGTGATCACCCAGCCCGACAGGCTGGGCGAGACGTCGAGCCCGGTGCTGATGGTGGGGATGGCGACGTTCACCATGCTGTTGTTGAGCACGCTCGTGAACGCGGCCAGCACCATCACCAGCAGCAACGGATTGGTCAGCGGCGAGGCGGATGCGGTATCGGAAAAGCGATTCATTCAACGCGCGGGGTCGGAAAAACGGCGCTTACTGTGCCATGAAGCGGTTGCAAAAACGTGAGTCGTTACCGCGCTCGCCTGCCGTGATCGGTTCATGACGGGCGTCGGGATCGGAATCAACGCTTGAAAAAGTCCAGTCTGGCCTGCATGCACGACAGGGTAAGCAAGAACACGATACGAACAACGTCTGGAGAACGATCGATCATCATGACCGATTCCAAAGAGAACGAAAGCCCGGAAACCCATGCGCCGATGCTGCAGTGGCGCGATATCAACGCGCTCACGCTGGCCGACGAGTCGCCCTGCGTGACGATCTATGTGCCGACCACGCCGGTATCCAACTACCGAGAAGAAAACCGCATCCTCTACAAGGATCAGGTCAAGAAGGTGGGCGAGGCGCTCGAACAGCGCGACATGGACAAGTACGAACGCGACGCGTTGCTCGAACAGCTTGAGTCGGTAGGCGCCAACGAAGTGTTCTGGACGCACCAGCAGTATGGTCTGGCCGTATTCGCCTCGTCCAAACGCTTTACCGTGCGTCGCATGATGACCAGCCCGGCCGAAGCCCAGGGCATCGTGGCCGACTCCTTCCACCTGCGTCCGGCGCTGCGCGCGGCCTCGAACTGGATGGACTATCAGGTGCTGTGCGTGAGCGTGCAGGATGTCGCGCTCTACGATGCCAATCAGGACGCGATCGTCGAAGTGGACCTGCATAGCGACGTGCCGCGTGGCATGGGCGACGCACTCGGCAAGCCGGACACCTCGCCCAACCGCAAGGATTCCGAGAGCGCCGGCAGCAACAGCACCGATCTGAAGAACTACTTCAAGGAAGTCGACAAGGCGATCCGTGCCTATCACGGCAATACGATTCGCCCGCTCGTGCTTGCGGCCGTGGCCGAACACCAGGGGCTGTATCGCGAGGTGAGCGAGCATCCCAACCTGCTCGAAAATGGGCTGGATCACGACCCGTTCGAGGCCATCCGCCAGAGCAATCTCGGCGAACAGGCCTGGCAGATCGCCGAGCGCGCCACCCGTGACAACATCGAACAGATCATTGACCGCTACAACGAACGCGCCGCGCACAAGGAAGGCGCCAGCGCGCTCGAAGACGTGGCCTATTCGGCCACCATCGGCCAGATCGATACGCTGCTGATCGACGAGACCGCCCGTGTGGAAGGCTCGGTCGATGGCAATGGTCGGATCGAATATGGCGCGGCCGGCGACGGCTATACCGACGACGTGCTCGACAAGATCGCCGAGTTCGTCATCGCAAGCGACGGCGACGTGAAGTTCGTGCCGGGCAACATGATGCCCACGGACACCGGCGTGGCCGCGGTGCTGCGCTATGCGATGGAGCCGGAAACATAAACACGGCGCTTGAAGCATCCGCCAGCCCCAACGCGCTGGCAAGTTGAGCGAAAGGCGGTCATTGTTTCAGTGACCGCCTTTTTCGTGGGCGGCACAAACGCGGTGCGCAAGCCCGTTCATCGCCGACCCCCGGAGGCTTTTCATGATCGTTCGTATGACCATGCTCGCTCTTGGCACGCTGCTGGCCGCGACTACCGCGCAGGCGGCCGACACGGCTGCCGCGCAAACGGCCGGTGCGCCCGCGGTAACCGTCGAGGGCGCCGGGGCGACTGCGCCTTCGCCGAATGCCGGCGCCGCGGCCGATCGTAGCCGGCTGGAGCCGGGCCGCGAAGAGTCGGACTACTACGCCACCCCGCCGGACAACGACGCCGAGGAGGCGTCCCGCACCGAACGTACCCACGGGTTGGACGATACGGCACGCGACGAGGCGGATATGCCCGAGGCGTCGCGCTAGCGCCGGCGCGCGCTCCCGGCCGCGGGCAGGGCGTCTTCGTTGCCGACGCCAGTCAGCACGACGCCGCGCCTCAGCCGCATTTGGAGTCGCCGCAGTTCAGACAGGTCAGGCAACCGTCCATCATCACCAGCGCCTTGGTGTGGCATTTGCCGCATAGCTGGGCGTTGTCAGGAAAGTTGGCGGTGCTGTCGTCGCAGTCTGCGGCCGCCTGTTTTTGCGGTTGCCGGGCATCGATCTCCGCCCGTTTGGCCGCAATGAAGGCTTTCTGGTGCTCGTCGAGCGGCTCGGCCTCGAGCATGCCGATATGCTGGAGGTGCTGTTCGAGAATATCGCCGATCTCGGCGACCAGCGACGGCATGAACTTGCCGCCTTTCTTGAAATAGCCGCCGCGCGGGTCGAACACGCTCTTGAGCTCTTCGACCAGGAACGTGCAGTCGCCGCCCTTGCGAAACACCGCCGAGACGATACGCGTGAGGGCGACGATCCACTGGAAATGATCCATGTTCTTCGAGTTGATGAACATCTCGAAGGGGCGACGGCTTTCGTGCTCGGTACCGGCATTGAGCACCACGTCGTTGATGGTGACGTACAGGGCGTGGTCCGACAGCGGTGTTTTTACCTTGTAGCTCTTGCCTTCGAGCCGGTCCGGGCGCTGCAGCTGCTCATGCATGTGCTCGATTTCGGGCGCGGCGGGCGCCTGGGCCGCGTTGTCTTCGGCGCGTGCGACTTTGTAGTCGACAATCTTGCGATCGATCTTGATGGCCATGATCTGGTTCCCTCTTGTAGTGCGCCGGCTCAGAAGCGGCCGTAGTAGCCTTCTTTCAGGGCATCGAACAGGTTGGCGGCGGTATGGGTTTCGCCGTCGTACTCGATCTCATCGCCACCCTGGGCCTCGACCACCGAGCCATCTTCGAGCACGAAGCGATAGGTGGTGTTGGCCAGATCGCTTTCCTTGACCAGCACGCCCTGGAAGGCCTCCGGATTGAAGCGGAAGGTCGTGCAGCCCTTGAGGCCCTGCTGGTGGGCGTAGCGGTAGATGTCCTTGAAATCCTCGTAGGGATAGTCCGTGGGCACGTTGGCTGTTTTCGAAATGCTCGAATCGATCCATTTCTGGGCCGCCGCCTGGACGTCCACATGCTGTTTGGGCGTGATTTCGTCCGCGGTGATGAAATAGTCGGGCAGGTTGCGCGTGGCGGCGTCCGTGCTCGGCCGTGCGTCCGGGTCCACCATATGCCGATAGGCCAGCAGTTCCATCGAAAAGACGTCGACCTTTTCCTTGGACTTGCGGCCTTCGCGGATGATGTTGCGGAAATAGTGGTGGGCAAAGCTCGGTTCGATGCCGTTGCTGGCGTTGTTGGCCAGCGACAGCGAGATGGTGCCGGTGGGCGCGATCGAGCTGTGGTGGGTAAAGCGCGCGCCCTGTTCGGCGAGCTTTTCCACCAGGGCCGGGTCTTCGCCGGCGATCTTCTGCATGTAGCGGCTGTATTTCGCATGCAGCACCCGGGCCTTGATCGTGTCGCCCGCGCTGTAGCCGTCGGCCGCCATTTCCGGACGCCGCTTGAGCATGGCGTCGGTGACCGTGAAGTCTTCGTCCATGATCGGGGCGGGGCCTTTTTCCTCGGCCAGCGCCAGGCCGCTGCGCCAGCCCTGCAGGGCCATCTCCCGGGCCACCCGTTCGGTGAACTCGAGCGAATCCGGCGCGCCGTATTTCATACGCAGCATGGTCAGCGTCGAACCCAGCCCGAGAAAGCCCATGCCGTGGCGGCGCTTGCGCTGGATTTCTTCGCGCTGGCGCTCCAGCGGCAGGCCGTTGATCTCGACCACGTTGTCGAGCATGCGGGTGAACACGTCGACCACCTGGGCGTACTCTTCCCAGTCGAAACGGGCGTTGTCGCTAAACGGCTCGCGCACGAAGCGGGTCAGGTCGATCGAGCCCAGCAGGCAGGCGCCGTAGGGCGGCAGCGGCTGTTCGCCACAGGGGTTGGTCGCCCGGATTTCCTCGCAGAACCAGTTGTTGTTCAGCTCGTTCACGCGGTCGATGAGAATGAAGCCCGGCTCTGCGTAGTCGTAGGTCGAGCCCATGATCATGTCCCACACGCGCCGTGCCTTGACCGTGCGATAGATCCGACAGGCCACCAGGCCATCCTCGCGGCTGACGTAGTTCTCGCCGAGCGGCCATTCGCGCCAGATGACCTGGGCCGGATCTTCGAGGTCGACTTCGCCGCTGGTCACCTCCTCGGCAAGTACCGGGAAGCCCAGCGGCCAGTCGGCATCGGTTTCCACGGCCTGCATGAACTCGTCGGTAATCAGCAGCGAGAGGTTGAACTGGCGCAGCCGTCCGGATTCACGCTTGGCACGAATGAAGTCGAGCACATCGGGGTGGCCGACGTCGAAGGTGGCCATCTGCGCGCCCCGGCGACCGCCGGCCGAGGACACCGTGAAGCACATGCGGTCGTAGATGTCCATGAACGACAACGGCCCGGAGGTATAGGCGCCCGCACCGGACACATAGGCGCCCTTGGGCCGCAGCGTGGAAAACTCGTAGCCAATGCCACAGCCGGCCTTGAGCGTGAGCCCGGCTTCATGAACCTTGCCGAGGATCGCGTCCATGGAGTCTTCCACGGTGCCCGATACCGTGCAGTTGATCGTCGACGTGGCGGGCTTGTGCTCCCAGGCGCCGGCGTTGGAAATGATGCGCCCGGCCGGAATCGCGCCATGGCGCAACGCCCAGAGGAACTTCTCGTACCAGGCCTGCTGTTTTTCGGGCGTGGTTTCCACATCCGCCAGGGCCCGGGCGACACGCTGACGGGTGGCATCCACATCCGCGTCCAGCGGTCGGCCATCCTTGGACTTCAAGCGATACTTGCCGTCCCAGATATCCAGAGAGGCCGCCTGCAGCGGAAGTTCGGCGTCAACGCTGGACGAGCGGGCGAGGGCGATGGATGTCATACCGTGTTCCTGGGCGGCAGTAGTCGGGGAGGCGGGATACTATCTCAAAACCACGTCATATAGTGTATTGATTTGCGTCAATCGCTATATCTTGGGGTTAGCCTTTGCGGCCTATTCCAGGACACGCGCTGTATTCGCGCGCTTGTACGGTGGGCGTGAGGACGGTTTTTCGTCCGGTCCGGCTCCGGTTGCAACAGTCTCGGCAGCGCGCGAGCGTCCCTAAAGCCCGTGGCTGCCGGCGACCGCGCCCCCCACGATAATGACCCCGGCGAGCAGCAGCAGCGCATGCAGCCGGTGGAAATATCCCCAGGCGCGCCGTGGGTCGTCGCCGCGCCCCAGCAGCCGTTCGAAAACGCCCAGTGGTTCGGCCACGAACAGGGCCAGGGCAAAGACCAGCCAGTAGGCGATCATGGCCTGCAGCCACCAGAAGCGGGGTATCGTCAGCCACGCCCAGGCGTGGAGCGCGTACAGCAGATAGGCGCCGGACAAGCCGGTGAGCACGACCGCCAGGCGCGCCTGGCGCGAAAAGCGGTGTTCGATCGCGCTGAACAGGCGCCGCGGATCGTCATCGAGCCCGTGGCGCAGCGCCGGCAGAAATACGAGCGTGACGAATGCCAGCCCGCCGATCCACCAGACCACCGCGAGCACGTGCACGGCAAGCGCGAAGCCGGGCAGCGTCATCGATGCCTCTTCGTAAGCTCGACCGACGGGCGCGCTCGGCCGGCCGCGCCGGCGCCGAGCGCTGCAGGGATCGGCGCTATAATGCGAATGTCGATGATGGACAGTCTGGCCAGGTTCATGGCGATATCGCAGCGCTTTCTCGGGCAGAGTAGACCTGTTGCCGCGATGGGCCAGCCGCCGCGGCGCCCGCAATATAGCGACCTGCGCCCTGTGCGCCATTGATCGGCATCAAGCACGCGGCGTGCCCGGAGCATGCCCGTTGATCGACCGAGGAGCATCGATGACCCGTCCCGATGATCGTCTGCTTGCACAGCTGCGCAAGCACTATTTGTTCGCCGACCTCAGCGATGCGCAGATGGCGGAACTGCGCCCGCATCTCGACGTACGGGCGTTCGATGCCGGCGAAACGCTGTTCGACCAGGGCGACGAGGCGGCCTCGTTTTTCATGCTCCATCGAGGCACGATCAAACTGTTTCGCGTATCGGCCGGCGGGCAAGAAAAGATCATGCGGTTGATTCAGGCCGGCCAGAGCTTTGCCGAGAGCGTGATGTTCATGGGCGAGCCGCGCTATCCGGTCAATGCACAGGGCCTGAAGGGCGGCCAGCTGGTTTCGATATCGGCATCGGCCTATTTGCGCGTCATGCAGGCGTCTTTCGCGAGTTGCCGCACCGTGATGGCACGCATGACCGAGCGCATCCAGTCGCACTGGGACGAAATCGAAGCCCTGACACTGCAGAACACGCAGTACCGAATCGTGCATTACCTGCTTGGCCTGGTGCCCACGAACGAGGCCGCCAGCGCGGATCTGAGCCTGCCCACGCGCAAGGGCGTGATCGCCAGCCATCTGGGCGTCACACCCGAAACGTTTTCCCGCGTGCTGCGTCTGCTCCAGGAAGATGACGTCATCCGGATGCAGGGCGCACAGGTGCATATTCCGAACGTTGCCGCGCTTCGGCGTTATTCTGCCTAGTCGCGATCGTCGCGTACTTCGATCACGCCATCCACGACCCGCAGCGCAAAGCTGTGAATATCTTCGTAGGCCGGCGGCGCCATCACGCGGCCGGTACGGATATCAAAGCGTGCGCCGTGGCGCGGGCAGACCGCGCAGCCGTCGTCCACCCAGCCGTCGGCCAGTTCGCCGTCGTCGTGGCTGCAGCGATCCTCGATGGCGAAATACTCGCCACCGAGGTTGTAGACGGCGATCGGTTCGTCGTCGATATCGCAGCGCAGGCACTGCTGGTCGGCGATGTCGCCCACGCGGCCGACCGCGATCCACTCACCGGAACTCATTCGTGCACCCCGGCGGTCATGCGGCTTCCAGCGAGTCGGCCGGGCCGAAGAACTCGTAATGCATGTGCTCGGCGGCGACGCCGCGTGCGTCGAGCAGGCGGCATACATGAGCGAGCATGGGGTTCGGCCCGCAGAAGTAATAGTCGGCGGGCGTCTCACCGATCACCGCATTCAGCAGGGCATCGTCGATGAATCCCCGGCTTGCCTGCGCCGCTTCGGGCGCGGCCTGCGGCTTCTCCTCGCTATAGCGGATATGCAGCTCGAAGTTCGGGTGGAGGCGGGCCAGTTCGGCCAGTTCGTCGGCGAACGGACGCAGCGCTTCGTTGCGTACGGCCTGAATCAGGATCACGCGACGCTCCGGCTCGGCGGCCAGGGCGGCGTGCAGCATCGACAGCAGCGGGGTAATACCCACGCCACCGGCCATCAGCACCAGCGGGCGGCCTGCCTGCGCGCTCGGCGCCAGGGTGAACTCGCCGCAGGGCGGGCTCAGACGCACGCGGTCGCCCACCGCGAGTTCGTCGTGGGCATAGTGCGAGAACACGCCGGCCGGCGCGTCGTCGCTCGACGCCAGTTCGCGTTTGACGCTAATCCGGTAATACGGCGTGCCGGGTGCGTTCGACAGGCTGTAGTTGCGCAGCGCCGTGGCACCGTTCGGCAGGGTCGTATGCACGGCCACGTACTGGCCGGGTCGGTGCGCGGCCAGCGGCGCGCCGTCTTCCGGCTCCAGATAAAGCGATACGATGTTGTCCGAGACGGCCTCGCGCCGTGCGACCACGAACGGCTTCAAACCGGTCCAGCCATAGCGCTGCTGCTTGGCATCGTAAAGCGCGTGTTCGCGGGCGATGAAGATATCGGCCAGCTCGGCATACGCCGCCGCCCAGGCATCGATCACCTCGGGGGTTGCCGCATCACCCATCACCGCCTTGATGCTTTCCAGCAGGTTCTTGCCTACCACGGGATAGTGTTCCGGGAGAATGCCGAGCGAGACGTGCTTGTTGGCGATCAGCTCAACCGCGTCGGCAAGTGCAGCCGGGTTGTCGACGTACTGCGCATAGGCGCAGACCGCCGACGCCAGGGCACGCTGTTGGCGGCCGGATTGCTGGTGGGCGGGATTGAAGTAAGGCTTCACTTCGGGATTGTTCTTGAACATGCGGGCATACATGTCGCGCGCCAGCGTCTCGCCGCAGGCCTCGAGGGCAGGGGCCGTGGCCTTGATCGTTGCGGTCTGTCGTTCGCTGAGCATGTCTGCCTCCTAAAGTGGCATCTGATTTACCTGTTTAAAATAAGTATATAGTTTACCTATTTGGGGTCAAGCGCATGCAGCTCACCACGCATACCGACTACGCGCTGCGTCTGCTCATCTTCGTGGCCGTGCGCCGGGACGAATCGCCGGCGCGGGTACAGGATGCGGCCGCGCGCTACGGCATCTCGGCCAACCATGTGGCCAAGGTGGCCCAGACGCTCGTTCAGTTGGGTTATCTGGACAGTTTTCGCGGGCGCGGCGGCGGGGTCGCGCTGGCGTTGCCGGCGGAATCGATCAATATCGGCGCGCTCGTGCGCCAGACCGAGAATCTGCGTCTGCTCGAATGCTTCGGCCCGCATTCGACCTGCCCGATCGATCCGGCCTGTACCCTCAAGCGCGCGCTCGCCGAGGCCCAGCGGGCGTTCCTAGAAGTGCTCGACGGCTATCATCTGAACGATCTGGTCGTCAACGGCGACACGCTGCACAGGCTGCTGGGCCGCCCCTGACGGGCAAGCGCGGCCACGCGTCACGGCGAAGCCCAAGATCCGCAGCGGCCAGAACGGCCGGGTCGGCTAGCCCGGCATGGACAGGGCTGGCAAGGTGGCGCTTTATTCCCGAGGAGTGACCCATGGCCCGTCCCGATCACGCGAGCGCGGCAGAGATTCAGACCTACCTGAGCGGCATGCAATACCCCGCCAGCAAGCAGCAGCTCGCCGAGCATGCAGAACAGCAGGGGGCCACCCTGGGCGTACGCACCGTGATCGATGCGCTGCCCGACGACGAATACAGCGATGCGGCGGCCGTGAGCCGTGCGGTGGGCGCCGTCGAATAGGGCGTACACCTGTGACCGAGCGCAGCCGATCGGCAACGCCAGGCGTTGTCGGCGTCGCGCTCGGTCGCGGTTAACCGAAGGCGTTTTGGCGCTTGCCCGGCAACGAGGCCAGCCTATCGACCGGCGGGCGGGATTCGCTCATAATTCGGCCAATCGGGTCGCTGCCGGTGCAGCGCGGGTATTTATCATGCATCCGTGTTTGAGCTGTGGCGCGTGTTGCGCGCATTTTCGTGTGGCGTTTCACTGGCTGGAAACCGAGCAGGCCGACGGCACCGGCGTGCCGACTGAACTTACCGAAACGCTCGACCCCCATCGCCTAGTGATGAAAGGCACCCGCAACGGCGCCGTGCGCTGTGTCGCGCTGGCTGCGGATATCGGCCAGCACGCCCGCTGTACGATTTATGACCAGCGCCCCAGCGTATGCCGGGACGTGGCCGCAAGCTGGGAGTTCGGCCAGCCCAGCCCGCAATGCGACCGGGCCCGTAGCGCGCATGGACTGGCGCCGCTTACCGAGCGTGATTGGGCGCATGTGCAGCCTGCGGTCGCTGCGAACGAGCCCGGCCTTCGGCCGCCAAACGCACCCGTGGCAGCCTAGGCGCAACAGCCGGCTATCGGTCTACAGCGCGTTGCCATCGGCGGTTCGGGCAGCTGTCTTGTGCTCAGGCCACAGGCCCAGAAAACGCCCGGCATCCATGGCGAAGGTCCGATCCCTGGCTGCTGCGAGCCGACGCCGATTTGATGCGCGCTCGTGTTCGCGGCGCGCGGGCGTCACCATGGACGGCGTGTTAACGTTCCGAGTGCCCAGCGGCACTCGGCAACACAGCCGCTGCTGCCACGCCGCGCGCTTTGCAACTACCGAGAAACGCCCGTCATGAATGATTTTCTGATCCTGCATCACTACGACAGCTCGCCCTATGCCGAAAAGGTGCGGCTGATGCTCGGGCTGGCAAACGCCAGCTGGTCGTCGATGCTGTCTCCGGTTCAGCCGCCGCGGCCGAACCTCGATCCGCTCACGGGCGGCTATCGCCGTATCCCGGTAGCCCAGGTGGGCGCAGACATCTTTTGCGATACCGCGCTCATCGGCCCGGAACTCGCGACGATGCTCAACTGCCCCGCGCTCGACCCCGCGAACGTCGATGCCGACGCCGCCGCGCTGATGGAACAGGCACAGAAAAAGGCGTTCTTCGCGGCCATCGGGGCCGTGCCCACGCCGCGCCTGCTGGGCACGATGCTGGGCATGTTCGGGCCGATAGGCGCGGTGAAGTTCATTAAGGACCGCATCGACCTCGTCAAAGGGGGCACGGTGCGCGCGCCCAAGGGCGACAAGGCCCGCGCCGTGCTCAACTCGCTGCTCGACAATCTTGAAAGCCGGCTCGAAAAACATGCCTGGGTCGGCGGCGATGCGCCTTCGGTCGCGGATTTCGCCACCTACCATCCGCTTTGGCTCTATGCCGCCTGCAATCGTCGGCCGATCGAGGCTGGGGCAAAAGTCGAGGCCTGGTACCAGCGCGTGGGCGAAATCGGCCACGGCCATCGCGAGGAGATCACCCAGGAACGCGCCTTTGCCGCAGCCCGCGACGCCGACCCGCGGCCGTTGCCGGAAAGCGTGTCCGACACGCCGGCACCGATCGGTACCACCGTGGAAGTGGCGCCCTCGGACTACGGCCGAGTCCCGGTCACGGGCATGCTGGCCGCGGTGACCGAGGATCGCGTCATCCTTGCTCGTGATACCGACCAGTTCGGCCTGCTGCACGTGCATTTCCCGCGCGACGGCTATTCGGTGAAGCCCAAATAGAGCGCAGCCGGCCGCCTCACCGGTGGCCGACTCATCGGCTTAGACGGCGTCATCCTGTCCAGCCGTCGGCCGCTCGCCGTAGTCAGGCTGCACAGCACTTCTTGAACTTGCGGCCGCTGTTGCAGGGGCAGGGGTCGTTGCGGCCGGGCTTGAGCGCACGCACCGCGTGGTCGCCGTCGAGATAGAACCACTGGCCGCGTTCGCGCAGGAAACGCGAGCGCTCTTCCAGCATGGCGAAGCCGTCATCGTCACGACAGATGGCGCGAAAATGCACGTGCCCCGTATCGGCCTGGGCGTCGCTGCTGATCACGTCCAGGCCCAGCCACCGATCGTCGGCGGGCAGATCCAGGGTGTGCGGTCGCGTATCGGGGTGCCAGCTCGCCTTGACGTAGGCGGCGTCGCCTAGCGCATAGGCACTGTAGCGGGCGCGCATCAGCGCCTCCGGCGTAGGCGCGGACGTGCCGCGGTGGTAGGGCGCGCAGCAGTCGTCGTACGGCGCGCCGGATTGGCAGGGGCAGTTCACGTCAGGGAAGGCGATTGAACAAGGATCGCTTATCGTGGCGCGGATAGGGCACGCCCTCAAGCGAGGCACGCCATTGGGATCGCCCATCAGTCACTTTTAAACGGCCGCTTTGAAGGCGCCGAACACCAGCCAGCCCGTATAGGCGATAAAGGCGAGCAGAAACACGCCGCCCTCGATACGGTTCAGGTGGGCGGGACGACGGCCAAAACGCATCGCAAAGACCAGCAGAAGCAACGTCAGGCCCAGCATGATCGGCCAGTCACGGCTCAGCACGCTCGGCTCCACGTCGATGGGCGTGATCAGACCGGCCACACCTACCACGCCCAGCGTGTTGAACAGGTTCGAGCCCACCACGTTGCCCAGCACCAGATCGTAGGCCCGGCGCCGGACTGCGCTGATCGACGAGGCGAGCTCCGGCAGCGACGTGCCGATAGCCACGACGGTCAGCCCGATGACGAGATCGCTCACGCCCAGCGCGGCCGCGATCGTGCTCGCGCCCCACACCAGCAAACGGGAGCTCGCCAGAAGCAGCACCAGGCCAACGGCCAGCCATACCAGCGAACGACCGAATGGCGGCACGTCGCTCGGCGTATCGTCAGGCGTGGGTGCCATGGCCGTCGCTTGCGCGGGGTTGCGGCGGGCCTCAAAGGCGACGAAGGCGATATAGCCGATCAGGGGCAGCACCAGCAGCAGCGCGTCCAAGCGGCTGATCGCCCCGTCGCCGACCAGCCAGCGCGACATCAGGGTCACCACGATCAGCAGCGACATTTCGCGGCGTACGATGCCCGCCCCAACTGCCATCGGCGATAACAACAGCGTGATGCCGAGAATCAGACCGATATTGGCGATGTTGGAGCCATAGGCGTTGCCGATGGCCAGACCAGGCTGGCCCTGCCAGGCCGCAAGCCCGGACACCAGAAACTCCGGCGCCGAAGTGCCGATGCCCACAATCACGGTGCCGATGATGAACGCGGGCAGGCGCAGGTGATGCGCCGTGCCCACCGCACCTTCGATGAAGCGTTCCGAACTCCAGATCAGTACGGCAAGGCCAACGAGAACAGCGGCTGCGGCCATCAACATGAAATATCTCCATTGAAGCGGTGGCGGACGATAAATCCGGCAGGGGGCATCATGCCAGACGGTTCGTAAACGGTTGATTCATATCGGCCGTCAACCCGGTGACTGCAACGTCGCGATTATAATTACCAACCCGCCGCAACGGTGGATGCAGGCCTTGTCCGCTGCTTTCGCTCGCACTTTGCCTGCGGGCGAGCTGTTGCAGATAGCCCGGCAGCAATCGGCCCACGAGGTTCGTATTTGGGTAGAACCGATGGCGGCGGTAATCTGATAGCCGCGCGCCCGGATGAACAGGCCGGCAAGCCAGCGCCACATCGTCAACGTATCGGGGGATCAACGATGAACGACCGGGGAACGCCGAATAACCTGCTTCAGCGCATGCTTGACCGGGTCGAACGCACCGGTAACAGTCTGCCGCATCCGGTGCCGTTGTTCGCGCTGCTGGCTTTGATCGTCGCGGTGGTATCGGCGTTGCTCTCGCAGCTTGGGTTGACGGTGGTACCGCCCGGCGGCGGTGCCCCGGTGGCGATCGAGAACCTGCTCTCCGGCGAAGGTATTCGCTATATCTTCGGTTCGCTGGTCGACAACTTCATGGGTTTTGCGCCGCTTGGCGTGGTCCTGGCCACGATGATCGGCATTGGCATGGCCGAGCGCACGGGGCTGATCAGCGTATTACTGCGCGGGTTCATCCTGTCCATTCCGAAGCCGCTCATCACCTTCGGGCTGGTCTTTGCCGGCATTATTTCGAGCGTCGCCGCGGATGCCGGCTATGTGGTGCTGCCGCCGCTGGGGGCGATGATGTTTCTTGCCCTCGGGCGTCACCCGATTGCCGGCCTCGCGGCTGCCTTCGCCGGCGTTTCAGCCGGCTATAGCGCCAACCTGTTGCTCTCGGCGGTGGACGTCAATCTCGGACAGCTCACCATCGAAGCGGCCGGCACTATCGACCCGGGCTATGCGGGCACGATGAACCTGGCGATGAACTACTACTTCATCATCGTTTCCACCTTCTTTCTGGCCATTGTGGGCACGCTGGTCAACCAGTTCGTGGTCGAGCCGCGCCTGGGCCGTTATCAGAGCGACAGCAAGGCGCATTCAGGCGACGACCACAGCGCGGCCATCACCGCCGAGGAAAAGCGCGGCATGAAATGGGCGGGTATCGCTTTGCTGGCGACGGTCGCGTTCATGGCCCTGCTGGTGGTGCCGCCGGGCGCGCCCCTGCGCGGCGAGGGCGGCGCCATCGTGCGCTCGCCGTTCATGGACTCGCTGGCGGTGGTGTTGATGATCGTGTTCTTCGTGCCGGGGCTGGTCTACGGCATCGTGATCGGCGCGGTCAAAAACGACCGTGACGTGGCAGAGAATCTGGCCCAGACCATGGCCGGCATGGGCATGTTCATTGCGCTGGCCTTCACCGCCGGCCAGTTCGTGGCCTGGTTCGCCGAATCCAACCTCGGCGTATTCATGGCCGTCTACGGTGCTCAGGCGTTGCAGGCCATCAGCCTCGGCGGCGCGCCACTGCTGATTCTGTTCGTGCTCATCGTCGGATTCATCAACCTTTTCATCGGCAGCGCGTCGGCCAAATGGGCAATCCTGGCGCCGGTGTTCGTGCCGATCATGATGCAGCTTGGCTATTCGCCGGAACTCACCCAGATGGCCTATCGTGTGGCCGACTCCTCGACCAACATCATCACGCCGCTGATGCCGTATTTCGCGCTCATCATCGCCTACGCGCAGCGCTACGACGAAGACATCCGCATCGGCTCGCTGATATCCATCATGCTGCCGTTCTCGCTCGCCTTCCTCGTGTTCTGGACGTCGCTGCTGATCGTCTGGATGACGCTGGGCCTGCCACTCGGCCCCGGTGCGGGCATCGTCTACGGCGGCTAGCGCCAACGATCGCCGGGATGGCGATCAGCCGAGCAGTGCATGCGCCGCGCTGCGTCTTGCGGCTATTCGTCGGGGGGCGATTGCCGGCCCGGAGCTAGGACTGGCGATAGGGAGCGCAGACCTCGCCCTGTTTCGGGTAGACGAGCGCGGCGGTGTCGAAACCCATCGCCTGCGCGCGGCTCACCCATGCGTCGCGTTCAGACGCCGGCAGTTGCGGCTGGCGAGCGAGGATCCAGAGATAGTCCCGGTTCGGCCCGCCGACGATGGCGGTTTGGTAGCCGTCGTCGAGCGCGAGCACGTTATAACCCGCGTAAAACGGCCCGAAGAAACTGACTTTCAAGCGCGCCCGGTCTTCGCCGTCCACGAAATAGGCGTTGCCGATGGCCTCGTCGGGCTTGCCCTCGGCAAGGCCCACGCCACGGTTGACGACCCGAACGCCGCCGTCCTCGCGTGCGCTGTAAGTCGCGGTCACGCAGTCCAGCCCCTCTTCGAAGCCGTGATCCAGGCGCGCGATTTCGTACCAGCGGCCGAGATAGCGATCCAGCGTGAACGGTTCGACCGCAGTCGTGCCCTTGGGAATGCTCACACAGCCGGCAAGCAGGCTGCCGGCAACAAGCGGGATGAGCCAGGCGGCTCGAATGCGATAAGGCATGGTCGGGACAGGGGCAGGGGAGCGATGGCGCGATTTTACCGGCTCTGCGGTCGCCCTGCGTCACGCGAGCAGATCATCAACGCCCGGCGCGGGCGCCTTTGGCCGGCGCTGTTCGTCCGGCGGCAAAGCAGCACGGTTCGTACGGTTTTCAGTTCTTCAGGATATCCGCCGCGACCTTGGCGAGCGCTTTGCGCCAGGGAGCGTCGTTTTTTTACCCACGCCGCGATTGGGGGTCTATCGATAAAAACTTAAACAAGTGCGCCGACGGCCGATAACCGACGCGTTGTACCGGGAAGGGCGTATGCGCCCTGTATCGCCAGGGAGAACCATGAGCCCAGCCTCGCCGGATTACGGCATGCCGCTGTCGTATCGCCATCGCCGTCATCTGCTGCGCTTGCTGCTGACGGTGACCGCGCTGTTCGGCCTTGTTTTCGTTATCGTGAATCTTGGCGCCGGCCGCTATGGCCTGATGACGGTCGATCTGGCCATTACCGTGCTGGCCGTGGCGTTGCTGCCCGTGGTTCGTACAACCCAACGCCTGCGTCGCTGGTGTCTTTGCTATCTGGTATCCATCTATGCGGCGACGCTGTATGCGCTCGCGCTGCCCACCACGTCGGTCACGGTATTCAGCTGGGTGATGGTGATGCCGCTCACCGCTCATCTGCTGCTCGGTCGCCGGATGGGCGGCCTATCCTCGGCGTTGTATCTCGCGATTGCAGCGGGCCTGTTCTTCTGGCGCTTCGGCCTCGATTCGGTTGTGGAAGCACCCGGCGCCACGGCGAATATCGCAGGGGTGACGGTCTGGACCTACCTGTTCTCCTACTTTTACGAGGCCAGTCGCGAATCTGCGGAACGACAGCTCTCGCAACAAGCGCTCACCGATTCGCTGACGGGGCTGCCCAACCGAGCGCAGCTGGAGCAGTCGTTCCGGCGCCTCGCAAACGCTGACGGGCATCCGATATCGGTATTGATGCTCGACCTGGACCACTTCAAGGCCATAAACGACGACTACGGTCATGCCACGGGCGACGCGGTGCTACGTGAGGTCGGCCAGGCGCTAAGCGCACACACCCGCGCGCAAGATCTGGCCTGCCGGCTGGGCGGCGAGGAGTTCTGTGTTCTGCTGCCGCATACCGACAACCGTGCGGCGCGGCATCTGGCCGAACGCCTGCGGGAGGCGATCGAAGCGCTGCACTGTCGACACAACGACTCCGTGCTTTCTCTGACGGCCAGCATTGGCGTCGCCAGCTCTACCGACCGCGCCGAACAGCTCGAGCCCTTGTTGCATATTGCCGACGAAAAGCTTTATGAGGCCAAGTTCAGCGGCCGCAACCGGGTGGTGGGTTAGCTCAAAGGCGTGGATGCGCGCCTGGCGTATCAAGACGGTGAGAGCGTGAGGCCAGCGCGCAACGCAGGGGCGCCGGTTCAGCGTCGAAGCGCCCGGGCAATCGAGCGGCCGCGACTTGCAGACGGATCGAAGAGGGGGCAGATTCAGTTATCTGAACCTTCGGGGCATTCAAATCGAAACGCGCGACCGGCGGGCAACGCAACTCATGGAAGAGGCGCTGGCAGCGCTGCCCGATCCGGTGTTCGTGCTCACCGAAAGCGGGCGCTATGCCGCGATCTTCGGCGGTCCGGATCGGGCCCATTATCACGACGGCGCCTGTCTGGTGAATTTCAGTCTCTACGACGTGTTGCCGCAGGAACGGGCGGACTGGTTTCTCGCCGAGATCCGCGCAACGCTGGCCGCGGGCTGTCTGCGTATTGTCGAGTACGAGCTGGCAGCCGCCGAAGTGGAAGGCGTCGATGGCGACGGTCCGGCCGCCCCCATTCGTTTCGAGGGGCGGGTGCAGCCGCTGCGCTCGCCGGTCAACGGCGAGCGCGCGGTGCTGTGGCTGGCAAGCAACATCACCACCCGCCACGAGATGGAGCAACAGTTGCGTCGGCTCAGCGAAACCGACGAACTCACCGGGTTTCCCAACCGACGCCGCCTGATGGCGGCCCTCAACGAAGCACTCGCCCAATACGATACGCACAACAGCCGCATCGCGCTGCTGCTCATGGATATCGACCACTTCAAGACGATCAACGATCGCTACGGGCATCCGGCGGGCGACGCGGTGATCTGTGCCATATCCAGCGCCTGCGGTGCGCGTATAAAACGCCGCGATCTGTTCGCTCGGCTCGGTGGCGAAGAATTCGCCACCGTGCTTTACGACATCACCGCGGGGCAGGCGCTTATCGTGGCCGAACGCCTGCGCAAGACCGTGGCCGATGTCTTGTTCGAGCCCAAACCCGGCGAGTCGCCGCGGATCACGGTAAGCATCGGCGTGAGCGTGGTTGGCCCCAACCGGCGCCGCACGCACGACCTGCTCAGTCAGGCCGACGCGGCGCTTTATATCGCGAAACAGGGCGGGCGTAATCGCGTGGTTCTGGCAGAGGATTATGACTAGGTGGGGCTCGACAGCTTGATACGCGTCGCACCTCTGACCGTAGACCGACCGAGGTTATATCTCGGCCCGGCGCCTACACCGATCGGCTGCTTCAGGGACGAAGTTCCACCGCAAGCTGTAGTGCGCCCGCCAGCAACAAAGCCAGCGCCAGTTTGATGAGCGGATGGTTTTTACTTTCCCAGATACAAAGGGCGACGATAAAAACGCCGAGAACGATCACTATCCAGTAGCCGAGTTCGACCCCGTTCATCTGATCGTGGATCGGAACGGCCTCTCTTGTAACGAGCGGGATCTTGCTTGCGGACATCGCGGCGTGCTCGCTAATTGATGCCCGGGTCGACCGCAAAACCAACCGACAGGCTGTTGTGGTCCGATATGTCGGTGTCGGACTCGTGCCCCACCACACCCTCTTCGATGACGTGAAGGCCCCGGTAATAGATATGGTCCAGCGCCAGATCGCCGCCGACAACTGCTTTCGTGCGGCCAGCGGCGGCCTGGCCAAAGACGGGCTTCAGGCCGTGCTCATCGGCCATCCTGTCCACCACGGCCTGGCGTGCGGCATTACGCGTGTTCAGGTCGCCGGCGAGAATGACCGGGCCGCGGTGTGCCGAAATGGCCTCGCCAATGGCGCGTACCTGTTCTGAGTAATCGTCCAGGGTTCGCCACTCGAAGTTGAGAAGATGCGTATTCACGACCAGCAACGTATCCGCACGATCGGCCAGACGATAGCGCGTGACCAGCGTCGATTTCGGCGTGATCCCGAGTTCGCGATTCTGGCTGAGCAGGGCGATACGGGATACCGGCCGCGCTGACGAGGCGGTAAGCACGCCGGTTGCCCGCTGCCCACCGCAGCCCAGCAATCGAGACTCGAAGCTCGTCGCAAAGACCCAGCCCAGCCGTGCGTCGGCCAGAGGCTTGCCCAGCGGATCGTGTGGCTCGTCCAGCGGCTCGCAGGCCTCCTGCAACAACAGCAGATCGATACCGCCAAAGCGCTTTGCCGCCGTGCCCTGGCTTGCGTAGGCCGGCCAACCGGACGCCTTGGTTTTCTTGATGTTCCAGCTGGTCACAGTGATCGACGCCGGCGCTAACGCCTGCGCCGTAAACCCGTCGTCCATGAGCGAACGCTGGGCCGGCACCGACACACAGCCGGTGGCGGTAAGCAGCGCGAGCGCGGTCAGTAACCACAGCGCCTGCCACGGGCATCGGCGACCGGCCCACCGCGCCGCTTTGTCGCCACCATCGGGGCAGGGCTGTACGCCGGTCATCGATATTCGAGGCGATGCGGCTGTAAAACGTCTATGTTTTTGCAGGCGGTATGCGCGCGGCGCGATCGCTTGGGCGCTGGTTGCGTCCGGTGCCTGCACGGCCGCGAACCCACCGCGCTAGCCGGCGAGCCCGAGATGCGTACGCAGCGCTGTGGCGATCCGGTCCATCGCGTTGCCGGTGGCCGCCAGCCAGGCCGGCATTTCGATAAAGCCATGGATCACGCCGGGGTAATGGGCATGGTCCACCTCGACGTCGTCATCGGCCAGACGGGCGGCATAGAGTACGCCTTCGTCCATGAGCACATCCGCGCCAGCGGTAATGACGAGTGCGGGCGCGGTGCCTTCCAGCGTTTGCGCCAGAATGGGCGAAACCCGCCAGTCGAGCGGGTCGGTATTGGCATCCACGCTGCGATGGCCGAACCAGGCCATGAGTTCGGCCGTAAGCGGCGGCACGTTGGCGTTGCGTCCCTTCGAGGGATACTGGCCGGCGGCTTCGCGCAGGTCGGTGGCCGGGTAGACCAACACCTGCAGGGCCAGCGGCCAGCCGGCGTCGCGTGCGGCAAGCGCGACCACGGCCGACAGATGGCCGCCCGCGCTGTCGCCGCCCACGGCCAGGCGCTGCGGATCGATATCGAAGGCGGCCGCGTTTTCCACCAGATAACCGTAGGCCGCGATGGCGTCGTCGGAAGCGGCCGGCAGGCAATGTTCTGGCGCCAGGCGATAGTCCACCGCCACGAGCTGACAGCCCGCGCGCTGGGCCAATTGCCGACAGATGCGATCGTGCGATTCCAGATCGCCCAGCACCCAGCCGCCGCCATGGAAATACACCAGCGTGGGGGCGGCCCCTGCGGCCAGTCCCTCGGGGCGATAACGCCGCGCCGCGACGCTACGGCCCTCGAGTGGCAGCTCATGCGCCACGATTTCGCCCATCGGCACCGGCTCGCCGCCGCTGGCCGCCAGCGTGTCGATATAGAACTGGCGCGCTTCGGCCAGACTCAGGTCGGCGAAGGAGATTTTCGCTTCGCGCATCCGCGCGACAACGCCGGCAACTTCGGGGGTGAGCGACATAGGGCAGTCCTTTCAGCCTGATGTATGCAGCGGGCTTGATAGCACGATTGGTCGGGTGCCTGCACGCCGTGCACCGCCAACCGCCCTCGGCCATGGTTGGGTTTGGGCGGCGAGTATCGCCCGGCAGGCCTGGCCGACAATCCCGGCCGCGCCACGTCATTACTGGCCGGCCGCTATGCCGGCCACGCGCATGAACCCCATCCGACCGTTGAACGTTACGGTCACGGCCCGCATCGTTCACAGGATCAAGTCCAGCCAGTAGTCCGACACGGCGCTGGCGATATCGTTTGCCGCGGAGGCATCGTCATGACCGAAACCGCAGCCGCCGAGCCGTTCGTGCTCGACAACAGCTATGCCCGCCTGCCGGGCGAGTTCCACGCCCGGGCCATGCCCACCGCCGTTGCAGCAGCACGCCTGTTGCGGGTGAACCGGCCTCTGGCCGAACAGCTCGGCCTCGACGTCCAGGCGCTCGAAAGCCCGGCCGGCGTCGACATTCTGGCCGGCAATCGCGTGCCCAAGGGGGCCGAACCGTTGGCCATGGCCTATGCCGGGCACCAGTTCGGCAACTTCTCGCCGGTGCTGGGCGACGGCCGGGCCGTACTGCTGGGCGAAATGACCGATCGTAACGGCGTGCGGCGCGATATCCAGCTCAAGGGGGCAGGGCCAACGCCGTTTTCGAGCCGCGGCGACGGGCGCGCCGCGCTGGGGCCGGTCATCCGCGAATATGTCGTCAGCGAAGGCATGGCGGCACTCGGGATCCCCACCACCCGGGCGCTGGCCATGGTGGCCACCGGCGAATCGGTGCGTCGCCGGCGCGCTGAGCCGGGCGGGGTGCTTACCCGCGTGGCCGCCAGTCACGTGCGCGTCGGCACGTTCGAATACTTCTACCGGCAAGGCCATAACGAGGCAGTACGCGCGCTCGCGGACTACGTCATCGAGCGCCACTATCCACACGTCGCCGATGCCGACAATCCCTACCACGCCCTGCTCGAAGAGGTCGCCGCACACACCGCCGACCTCATCGCGCAGTGGCTTCTGGTCGGCTTCATTCACGGGGTGATGAACACGGATAACGTCTCCATTGCAGGGGAAACGATCGACTACGGCCCCTGTGCCTTCATGGACAGCTACAACCCCGCAACGGTGTACAGCTCCATCGATCACGGCGGGCGCTATGCCTACAACCGCCAGCCGGGCATTGGCCAGTGGAACCTCGCGCGCTTCGCCGAGTGTCTTCTGCCGTTGCTGGACGAGGACCAGGAGAAAGCGGTAGAGCAGGCCCAGGCCGTGCTCGAACGTTATGTCGAGCGTTTCGAAACGACCTATCACGATGGTCTGGCGGCCAAGATCGGACTGGAAGAACGCCGCGAAGGCGACGCCGATCTCGCCTACGATCTGCTCAAGCGCATGACGGAGCAGGGTGCGGACTTCACCCTCACCTTCCGCCATCTGTCCGATCTCGGTCGGGCGGCGGACGACCGGGATGACAACGTACGCGCGCTGTTCGATGACCCGAGCGGCTTCGACGGCTGGGCAGTACGCTGGCGCGAACGCCTGGCCGATGAAACGCGGGACGACGCCGAACGTCGCGCAGCCATGCGCGCGGTCAACCCGGCGTACATTCCCCGCAACCATCGTATCCAGCAGGCGATCGACGCCGCCGAAGCCGGCGATTACCAGCCGTTGGACGACCTGCTCACCGTCGTCGCGAATCCGTACGACGACCACCCGGAGCTTGCCGAGTACGCACGACCGCCGAAGCCCGAGGAAGTGGTAGAACGCACGTTCTGCGGCACCTGAGTCGGGATCGATGGCCAGGGCGGGGCTGCCCGATGGCTTCAGCGTGCGCTGATTCGTTGCCGGTTCGTGATGGCTTGATTCGAGGCTTCCTCGAGCGTCGTGCACTGCGTGCCCGCGGCGCGCCGCGGACTTTGATCCAACAGGCGCCGACGTTTGACGCCCGCCAGGCGCTTCGCCACTCTCGATCCGCTTGCCCGGGCTTGCATCGCGAGTCGGGCCAAACCCTATCTATTTAAGGAACCGCCATGGATACCGCCGCATTGTTTTCGCTTGAAGGTCGTAGTGCACTCGTCACCGGCGGTTCCCGCGGCATTGGCCGCATGATTGCGGAAGGCTTGCTGCGCCAGGGCGCGCGGGTCTATATCAGTGCCCGGAAGGCCGATGCCTGCGACGAAGCGGCCCGGGAGCTCTCCGAAATCGGCCCCTGCGTGTCGTTACCGGCAGACGTGTCCACCATGGACGGTATTCACGGTCTGGTTGCGGCCTACCGCAAGCACGAGAACAGCCTGGATATTCTCGTGAACAACGCCGGCGCGGCCTGGGGCGCCGAGTTCGATACCTTCCCCGAAAGCGGCTGGGACAAGGCGGTCGATCTCAACATGAAGGCGCCGTTCTTTCTGGCGCAGGCGTTCAAGCCGATGTTGCTCGAAGCCCGCGCCGCCGGTCCGCTCGCGAAGATCATCAACATCGCCTCGATCGACGGCCTGTCGCTCAATCCCCAGGAAACCTATTCCTACCACGCCTCCAAGGCCGGCCTCGCCCACCTCACCAAGCGTATGGCCGTCCGCCTGGCGCCCGAAGGCATCGTGGTCAGCGCCATCGCCCCCGGCGCGTTCGCCTCGAACATGAACAAGGTCGCCCGCGACCACGGCGACGAGATCGCGGACCGCATCCCTTCGCGCCGCATCGGCGAGCCCGAAGACATGGCTGGCGCCGCGATTTATCTCGCCTCCCGCGCCGGCGATTATGTCGTGGGTTCCACACTGGTGGTGGATGGCGGTGTGAATATCGCCCGTTAAGTCAGGCGCGACATCAGGCAGCGAATCCAGCCTCACGACAGGGTGGATGGAGCGCGCAATCCCAGCGATCACGGTGCGCTGTACGCATGCTAGGCGTCTCGCGCGCTCGACAGGAGGGAAGGCCACGTTGCCCGCGGTTAAATCCAAGGCGGGAAATAGCGATGGGCGGGGGTTGGGGGCGTCCATAGCGGCGAACTGCGCGTACCGTTACCCGATACGCAAATAAAGTACGGTTCGTGCGGCCGACAGGTGGCTATGCCGGCTATGCTGGCAGGCGTCCGCACCGAGATGACCGGAGCGGGCCGCTAACTTTTGCGAACGCGCACGTCTGCAGGGATTTACCGGCGTGATCGCTTGCGTATCACGATTGAACGCCCGGTTCGCCGGCAGTGTTCAACTTTTTTAACGGCATTCGAAGGATTGCAAGATTATGTCTAGCCCGGAACACAAGCAGAAGATCTGGAACCTGATCAAAGACATTCAGGTCGGGATGCTCGTCACGCTGGATGATGACGTGCCCCGCGCCCGTCCCATGCATCTGGTTCAGGACGACTACGACGGCACCATCTGGTTCTACACCCGCCGCAGCTCGGAGAAGGTGCTGGAAGCCAAGGGCGATAGCGAAGTCTGCCTGACGTTCTCCGACCAGGAGGCGGGTGTTTATGTATCGATGTCTGGCACCGTGCGTATCACCGACGACCAGGACAAGATCGACCGCTACTGGAATCCGGGCATCGCCGCCTGGCTACCGGAAAAGGAAGATCCGGACGTCGTCATGCTCGAAATCGATATTCAGATGGGCGAGCACTGGGCGGCCAAGGAAAGCAAGGTCTTCCAGCTTTATGAATTGGCCAAGGCCAATATCAAGAACGACAAGACGCCGGATATCGGCGAAAACGAAAAATTCGGCGGCTGATCAGCCCGACCGATGACTTGAAAGCGCCCGGTTCGCCGGGCGTTTTTTTGAAAACTCCGGCTCAGCCGGATGGCCGCAGAACAAACACGCCCTGCGAGCTTCCCAAGCCCCATTACCCGACGCGCAAGCTAACGCTGTCGCGGCCGATAAGAAACGGTGCCGGCGCGTGTAAGCCGGGCAACGGCGTCACCTCGCACGGCGTATTGAGCCAGGCGCTCGAAACGGATTGCGCCTTACAGCTTTAGCGGTGGGCGCGAGTCGTCGCGCGCGCTGCGGGCGACAAGGCGCACGACAGCGCCGTTCTTGCGCAGCGAAATCCACGCCTGCAGGCCGCCGCCACAGCGAATTCGCTGCTCGTGTGTCGCTAGCCGATCGGCAGATAACAATAGTTACCAAGTCTGACTTCGGCGTGCATGCCGACGCTGGCGAATCCGGAAACGGTATGCGCCGCGTATTTGCTCGAAAACGGTGCAGCGTCACGGCGTAAACGTGTCATCCCCAATCTCCATTGAGCGTAACGTACGCAAAGCTACGGCACCGTCAGGCTCCGTCTGGCAAGCGGTGAACGCAGTATGCAAGCGGTTTCGCACGCGCATCGCAGGTCCGAGACCTGGGTGGCTGGCTCCGAGCTCTATGCGACTACATCGATGGCGCCCGCAGGGAATGGCTACGTCGTCCGCCCGTGCGGACCGCGGCTTATCGCGGCCGGGGGATATGCTGAGTAGCGATATAAAGGAGCGGTAATCAGCATTGCTGTGGCACGCATGAAATAGGTTGAGAGCGCGCGGGCGTCGCTTAAAAAAGGGGACGCCTCTGCCGATATACGTCATACAAGCAGGCCCTGTGGGGAACCGGGTCGGTCAGGAATTGCGAACAGGGAGCCTCGCTTTCGTGATAAGACAACTCGAAGAGAACCGTCAGCGGGCGAACAGCGCGCTGGATTCCACTCACCGCGCCGCCCGGTCCTTCTGGCGCCTGATGCTCGGCACGTCCTGTATCGGCGTTGTATGCCATTCCTCTTTCGTACTTCTGTTCTACCTGAACGGCGTCACCGGACTGGCGCTGGTGAACGTCGGCAGCGTGAGTCTTTACGCAACATCCGCGTTTCTGCTCACTCGTGGCCTTGCCCCGTGGATCGCCTTTTCTTTCGTGATATTCGAAGTACTTGCCCACGCAATGCTGGCGTCGTACTGGGTCGGTTGGGAAACCGGGTTCTATTTCTACGCGATCCTCGCGATCCCAGTACTGATCGTTGCCGATTTTCAACGCCTTCCTACCAAGATTCTTTCCGTCACCGGCGCCACTATTTTCGTCATTGCCATGGATGTTCTGGTTCGTAGCCGGGCGCCGATTCACGCGCTGCCCGAGCACGTCGTGGACGGGCTGCACTATTTCAATCTGACAGCAGCGTTGTCGATCCTCATCTTTATGGTTGGCAACTATTTCTGGTTGATCAAACGCGCAGAAAGCCAACTGCATCTGCTCGCCACCACCGATTCGCTCACAAGTCTGCTCAACCGCCGCAGCATGGTTGACGCCTGGCGATTCGAAAAAGAGCGCCAGGAGAGTACCGGCGCGTCCCTGGCGCTGATTCTTTGCGACATCGATCATTTCAAGCAGATCAACGATACACATGGGCACGACGTAGGCGACCGCGTGCTGCAAACCGTGAGTGAAACCCTCGCGGCCAATCTACGCGAAACCGACCATCTCGCACGGTGGGGCGGGGAAGAGTTCATCATCATGCTTGTCGGTGCCACGCTCGATACCGCGGTACGTATTGCCGAGGATCTACGCGCGGCGGTCGCCGACACGGTCATCGAAACCGACCTGCTCAAAGGCAACGAACCATTGTCGGTCACGGCCACCTTCGGTGTGAGCGCGATGCCGTCCGACCTGTCGGAGTCGCTTGAAGCGGCCGTGGCCCGCGCGGATGCGGCTCTGTACAACGGCAAACGTTCGGGGCGCAACTGCGTAAGCCGCCACGATCAGCAGGACGCGCGGGACATGGTCAAGGACGCATTCGTCTAACTCCCACAGCGCGGTCGGGGCGGGCGTTCTCTCGACTTTAATCATGCGGCCGTGCCCCTATTAAGAATTCCGAGCGGCGCGGTTCTAGGCTCAGCCGAAATGGCTGTGCTCGGCGCTGAACTCACCACCGGCGAGCCGAGTGGTATCTGCGTCGGGTAGCCCAAGTGAGGTCCAATATGACGCGTTTTGAGATCGGTATACGGCCCCGGGATCGCCGGTGGCCGGTCGGCCCGGTCGCTGGGCATGGTGATACCCCGCGCTACGGTCGCGGTCGGCGCATCAGCGCGCAAGGCCGCGCGGTGTCTGCGCGTGGCGGCGAAAACGGGCGGGCGTTTGCCCTGTCCACCGTCTGAACGCATGCACGAAATTGGACACCTCGGAAAAGCCGAGCCGGTCGCTGATGTCTTCCTGCGTCAGCGCGCCCATCAGCAGCCATTGCTCGGCAAGCATACGACGCACCTCGTCAAGTAACTCGCGGTAGCCCGCGCCTTCTGCGGCCAGCCGTCGGCGCAGGGTGCGCGTGGTCGCCCCGAGTTCGGTAGCCAACGCGTCCATGCTCGGGAAATACCCCGGCCTGGCCAGCAGGCGCTCGCGCACGCGGGCTGCCATGCCGGCCCGATGGCCTGTTCGGGCCACCAATTGTTCGCACTGTTGTTCGCATAGATGCGCCGCGGCCGGGTTGGCATGGGGCAGGGGGCGGTCAAGGTAGCTTGTCGGAAACCGTGCCCGGTTGTGTGCTTGTTCGAACGTCGGGGTGACGCCGAATTGCGCCTCGAACGGGCCGGGCGGACGGGCCGGCAGGGTCAGCTCGATGCTCGACCAGGGCAGCGTGGCATCGAAAAGCTCGTGCTGGATCGTCGCGATGGCGCTCAGATCCCGGGCCAGGAGGTAGGCCCCGACGCCGGCCGGCAGATCGCCGTTGTCGATGATCAGCGCGGCCTCGGTTGCCTGCTCTTCGAGGGTGATGCGGTTGAAGGCATAGGTCAGATCGAGATAGCGCAAGCCAAGAATAACCGCGTCCCGAAAGGTTCCGCTACTGAGCAGGGCAAAACCCCAGACACCGTAGCTGCTCAGGTGATAACGCCGGCCCATGGCCAGGCCCAGTTCGGCGCGGTCGCCCAGCTCGCCGCAGAGATTGGCGACGACCGTGAGCTCCTGTTCACGCGTTACGAAGACGTCCGGTTGGCTTAACGAAGCGTCGCTGAGCCCGCTACCGGCAAGCAGCCGTGTCGTGGACACCCCGTGTTCAACGCCGAAGTCCACCTGCATGCGCACGCTGACGATGGCCCGGTCCGACATCGAGTATCTGTCCGATTTCCACAATTATTCGTCCGATGGTGCCATAAAAAGCGGCTCGCGAGTCGGCTAGAGTCGCCGAACAATAACGAACAATGAGGAGATGCGCATGGCTGAAAGCCACGACGTTGCCATTATCGGCGCGGGTTTTGGCGGCATAGGCATGGCCATTGCCTTGAAACAGCGCGGCAAGCATTCGCTGGTGATCCTGGAAAAGGAAGGCGAGGTGGGTGGCGCCTGGCGGGACAATACCTACCCGGGTGCGGCCTGCGATGTGCCCTCGCGGCTGTATTCGTTCTCCTTCGCCAAAAAATTCGACTGGTCGCGCCGCTTTGCGCCGCAGGCAGAGATCTTCGCCTATCTGCGTCAATGCGCCGACGACTACGGTCTGCATCCGCATCTGCGTTTTAATACCGAGGTAGAACAGGCGCGCTTCGACGAAGCGGCCGGGCTCTGGCATATCCGCACCCCCCATGGCGAGATCCACGCCCGCGTGCTCATCACCGCCACTGGCCAGCTCAACCGGCCCGCCTGGCCGTCCATACCGGGGCGCGAGCGTTTTCAGGGGCCGGCGTTCCATAGCGCACGCTGGGATCACGACGTGGATCTCGTGGGCAAAACGGTGGCGGTGGTGGGCACGGGTGCCAGCGCCATTCAGTTCGTGCCCGAAGTCGCCAAACAGGCAAAAAAGGTGCGGCTGTTCCAGCGCTCCGCGGCCTATGTGATTCCCAAGCCGGACCGTGTCTATTCCAGCGCCGAACAGAAATTGATGGAACGGATGCCCCTGCTTCAGAAACTCGATCGGGGCCGGATCTATGCCCAGAACGAGGCTCGCGTGCTGGGCTTCACCGCCGTTCAGTCGGCGATGGGCTTCTACCAGCGCCTGTTCAAACGCTATCTCAAACGCTGCATATCGGATCCGCAGCTGCGCGAGAAGCTCACCCCGGATTACCCGCTGGGCTGCAAGCGCATCCTCATTTCCAATGACTATTTCCAGGCCATCGAACGCTATGGCATCGAGGTGCATACCGGCGGCGTGGGCGCGATCACCGAAACCGGTGTTGTGGACGCCAAGGGTCAGCATCACGAAGCGGACGTGCTGATCTACGGCACGGGTTTCCAGGCCACTGATTTTCTCGCGCCGATGACCATCCTCGGGCGTGAGGGCCGTGATCTCAACGATGCCTGGCGCGACGGGGCCGAAGCCTATCTGGGCATCAACGTCCATGGCTTCCCCAATATGTTCATGCTTTACGGGCCCAACACCAATCTGGGCCACAACTCCATCGTCTATATGCTCGAATCGCAGATTGCCTATGTGATGAGCGCGCTGGAGGTGCTGGAACAGGGCGGGCATCGCTTCATGGACGTCGACGCCGACGTGCAGGATCGCTTCAACAGCGATCTGCAAGAGCAGATCCGCCATACCGTCTGGGACAAGGACTGCCACAGCTGGTACAAGACCGAAAGCGGCAAGAACACCAACAACTGGCCGGGGTTCACCTTTACCTACCGGCGCCGTACCCAGACGCTGGATACCCGCGATTATGAGCTGTCCTCGTGAAATCGGCGGGGCGCCGCCAAGTGCAATCCAGCGCCTGATCGCCGCCACGCTGCGCGCCCTGCTGAAACCCTTGCTGATGCCCGCGTTCACGGTGCGCGCGCCGCTGAGCCTGCAACGACGCTGGCTGAAAGCGGTATCCAGTATCACGCTGCCAGCACGAGGCGTGGTGCGCTTCAACGCCCACATCGAGTCGGTGCCCGTGGAATGGGTCGGCGATGGCCAGGCGCTGACGCTGCTGTATCTGCATGGCGGCGGGTACGTCAGCGGCTCGCCCGGCACCCACCGGGCGCTGACCACCCATCTGGCCAAACGCCTGAACGCCACCGTGGCGGTGCCGGGCTATCGGCTGGCGCCGGAACATCCCTTTCCGGCCGCGTTGGACGACGCGGTCGCGGTGTATCGCGGCTTGGTGGCGCAGGGCCACGATCTGCGCCGGCTGGCCATTGCGGGCGATTCTGCCGGCGCGGGCCTGGCGCTGGCGCTGCTGCGACGTCTGCGCGATGACGCCACGCTGCCGGCCCCGGCGGCCGGGGTGCTGCTCTCGCCCTGGCTCGACCTGAGCCTCGAACACACGCCGCACCGTATGCCGGGCGAGGTAATGCTCAATTGGAAATGGCTCGATGCCGCTGCCCTGAGCTATGCCGGCGATGACCGAGCGCGCCCGCAAGTCTCCCCGCTGCGGGGCGATCTCAACGGTCTGCCGCCGCTGCTGATTCAGTGCGGCAGCGACGAAATTCTGCGCGGCGACAGCGACCGCCTGGCCGCCGTCCTGGCCGACAGCGACACCCGTGCCCGCTACCAGCTATATCCGCAGCGCTGGCACGTCTTTCAGTTGCACGCCGGCGTACTCGAGGATGCCGATTGGGCCATCGACGCCATCGCCGACTTCCTTGCCCACGAACAAAACTAAACGAACCCCGGGAGAAACCATGAAACGTATCCTGATCACCGGTGCCGCCAGCGGCATCGGGCTGGCCACCGCGCACCGCTTCCATGCCCGCGGCTGGTACGTGGGGTTGCTGGACATCGACGCTGACGGCCTGGAAACAGTCTGCGCTGCGCTGGGCGAACGGATTTGGTGCCGGGCCCTGGACGTACGCGACGCACACGCCTGCCAGGCCGCCGCCGACGAGTTCGCTTCCCAGCAGGGCGGTATCGACGTGCTGTTCAACAGCGCCGGCGTGCTGCGCATGGGCCCGCTAGAAGAAATCCCCGAGGCCGACCACGCCCTGATGCTCGACATCAACGTACGCGGCTTGTTGAACATGTGCCGGGCCGCGCTGGCACATCTGAAGCAAGCGCCGAACGGGCGCGTGCTCAACATGAGCTCGGCCTCCGCGCTCTACGGCGTGCCGGATATGGCGGTCTACTCGGCCTCCAAATTCGCGGTGCGCGGCCTCACCGAAGCGCTCAACCTGGAATGGCAGCGCCACGGCGTCACCGTGCAGGATCTGATGCCCCCCTTCGTGGACACCCGCATGGTGCGCGGCCAGCAATGGCAGGCGCCCGTGGTCAAACGCATGGGTGTGAAGCTCAGCGCCGACGACATCGCCGAGGCGGCCGAGAAAGCCCTGCAGGGACATCGCGTCCACACGCCGGTCGGGCTGTCGTTTCGGCTTACCGTGCTGATGGAAAAACTCACGCCGCGCAGCTTCACCCGGGAAGTGATGCGGCTATTGAGCCGCTAAGCCGCGGGCGATGCGGGGCGCACGGCCACGGGCGCGGCGGTTTAAACGCCGAACTGTTCGCTCAACGCGCTGCTGAATCCCAACGAGCATAGATCGGATCGGGCGAACTAGAGTGGCGGTGGGGTGGGCTGCGTATACGTTCTCCCAGAGCTACTACTTGCGATTCATATGTCACACGCGGCATACGCGCTTCTGGCGGCGATGATACTGGCCTGCCTTTGTCTGCAAATCGCGATTACGTTTCTTGTTCTGAACGTCACTGAGCCCGCTGGACGACGCGTGGCACAGGTCGCCGTGGTGTGGTTTGTACCCGTTCTAGGCGCTTTGTTTGTCGGCTACTTCAAAGCCAACGAGTACGATCTCCGCAATCGGCGGCCGTCGATTCTGCTAGTGCCGATGCTGTGGCTCGCCGGCGGGCCAAAACCGCCTACGGGTTCCAACGATCCGCTTGCCTGTACGAGCGCGGACCCGGCTAGCGACCATATCTCGGGCGCGCAATAGACACGGGGTATCTGATCGAGGTTAGGATGTAGGCGGCCCGAGCTCGCTACGCGAGCGCCAGAACGCAACAAGGCGATAGCCGCCCCATGGCGTAGCGTCGGCTGATGTCTACCGAGAAATGGAGCTGTTCGGTGCAAAGGCTATGAATCGGCGATTTCTTCTCGAGCGGGCAGCCTGGTTGCTCGGCTTTGCGGCCATTCTCATAGGCTCTCCGGGTTGCGTATTCCATCTCGGCAGCGAACCTGTCGCGCCCGCCGTCGCCGATCTGCCGCTCGTGGTTCACCCGCGATAACCGCATGCTGGCCCGAACACCGTGGCAACCGACACCCTGGTCGTCATGCTTTCCGGCGATGGCGGTTGGGCAGCGCTCGATAAAGCCGTGGGCCAATCGCTGGTCCAGGCGGGGTATGGGGTGGTCGGTTGGGATTCGCTGCGCTATTACTGGCGGGCCCGCAAGCCCGGCCAAGCCGCCGCCGATCTAGATCGCGTCATTGAGACGTATCGCAAACGCTGGCGGCTGCGCCATGTCGCCCTCATGGGCTACTCCCGCGGCACCGATGTGATGCCATTTCTCTATAACCGGCTGCCGGCAGATACTCAAAAACAGGTCAGCGCTATCGTATTGCTGGGCCTGGCCAGCCACATCACGTTCGAGTATCACCCGCTCTCGTTGTTCGGCCTGGGCCCGCAAGGCCAAGCGGTATTACCCGAGGCCCGACGCCTGCCGGCCGATCGCACGACATGCATCTACGGCGTAGACGACCCGGAGGCGATATGCGAAGAACTTCAAGCCGCAGGTCTGAACGTCATCGCATTGCCCGGCGGGCATCACTTCAATCATGAATACGAGCGACTTGCTGCCCGCTTGCAGCAGCGAATTGCTGCTACCGGACAGCCTGACGATGGTTAAGGGTGTGGTGTAGTCGTGCGGTGGGGCAGACGGCGCTCGATATGATCTTTCCGCTTGAGCATCGCGCGCCGCTGGATCATGGCTGCTGGGGCTGTATGCGGCCAGCAGCAAAAGTCGAGATAAATATACTGTCTCCGGAGCTCCGAAGAGCGGTTGGAGCAGGTTGGCTGCGGAGCTTGAACGCCCCAGGCAGGATCCACGATAGAAGCCCTAAACCTGGGCTCGCGCGCGGGATCGGGCGTATAGTGAAGCAGGGCGGAAGATTTGAGTATACTGTCCCCGGATCGCGCCCGGATCGCGCGCGCTCATTATGTCTGGGACGCCTCTTACTGTACCCGGTTTCGCGGTTTCGTTTCCGGTCACCCGATCCCGCAAAGCGCCGACGATTAGATTTGATCGGGAAGTTTAGATAAGTGACGCATCACCCAACCGTAAGCGTTATTAAACTCGTCAATTTCTTCAGGCGAAACCGGTTTGGTATGCGCATCCACTCGCCGCGCCGTGTTTATTGTATCCATATTCATGGTAAACCATTTCTTCTTATTTTCAAAAAGCGCAGAAAAGACGTTCCAGTTATATAAAATTATTTCGCGCAAGTCGAGAAAGTAGAGCTCATTCATTACTTTTTGAGGCGTTGTCCCGACAAATAACGCCGCTGGGTCTGGCCGATCTGACCTTTTCTTAAGTCCGTCCGAAAGAGCCTTAGATATCGTTTTGTTATCCCAGTTATAATGGACCCCGAAGTAAAAAATTATAGTTCTTCGAAGCTTGGTCTCGACCTCAACACGTTTTTCAAAAAGAAGAGCTAAAGTAGCTTTGTCTGGAACTTCTGGCAGTAGCTCTGGAGGCATGTCTGAACGCATAAAAGGCGTGATTTCTTTTTGGTACCCTTCTCCATGTGAATTAAGAAACTCTTTGACGTCACCTATTGCGAATTCAGCGCTATTCTCAAGTTTTAGAATTCCATAGCGAGCAAACTTTATAAGCTTTTCTTCGCTTTGCTCCACATAATCTTTAACAAAATCTTTATCGCCCTCAGCTAGTATCTGCAGAAGTTGGTATTCCTCCGGGTACCACCAGACTAGAGAAAGCAGTATGTCCCTAATCGGCTGAGATAGCCTCGCTGAAATCTGATTTCTTATAGCCTCGAAATCCTCGATCTCTATAAAAATCGCTTTTTCGGGATCGGCGGTGTATTTTGTTCGCCACAGCTCGCTGCATGCGATTCGAATTAGGTACGGATGTCCTCCAAATGTATCGGTAAGGTAGTCGTAAACCTTTTCATCGAACTTGACGCCGGCATATTTACCTAATGTTCGAACCATCTGGCGAACGCTGCTGCGTTCGAATGGCTCTAGATAGATCGCTGGGGCGATTTGAAATATCGGGTTAGTAATTGAGTTAAATGTAGGAGTTTCGAGTGCCGCGGGGTTAACCCCAGCAATAATAAAAACAAGTTGCCCTTTTGATTCCTGATGTGCCGCGCGAATGGTTTGCCAGAATGGTAAGAAATCCGAATCCCAATGCTGACCAAGTGCGCCGCTAATCGTTGGGGTTATGTACTCAACTTCGTCCAAGAGGATTGCTATGCGCGTTAGACTCCCTGATGCGATCAGAGTCTGTATATCCGATGAAAAGCGCGTGCTGGCATTATTCGAGTCATATTCAAGCGTCAGATCCGCGTTGCGTTTGAAATGGAATTTCAATCTTTTCTTCAAACGCTCCGCGATATTTTCGAGTACTTGCCACCATCTTCCCGAATGTATGCCTGGGCTATGGCAATCAATGTACTCAGTAAGGGTATTGTAGTTGTCTACCCGGCGTTCGAATGCCCGTAATACCGAAGTCTTGCCGGTTTTGCGAAGTCCAAAAAGTCCGGAGTTCTGGGCGCTTGTTGTTGATCTAATGACTAGTTCTTGAACTAGCTGCTCCCGGCCGAAGAAATATCTATCCGATGTGATCGGAGAGGACATGCCGAAAAGATCGATTTGGCCAAAATGCTCAGCTATCCGCGATCGGACGAAAAGCGTTCCCCGGGAACTGCTATCGAGCTCTGCGGCGCTAAACGGAACGATTACCCGATCCGGATCGGTCGCTACTAGGTTTTCTGCGTCAGCTTGGTCGCCGGCGTGTACCAACAAATAGAGTACTCGGTCTAGGCGATGTTTAAAGTCGGGATTACGGCTAATATTTTCTATCGCGGTTAATACTCTGGCGTCTGTTTTTGCATGTGCGGAAAAAATTACTAGTATTTCCTGAGCTAGTCCGAACCGCTCACGCGTATGTTTTTTAGGCGCAGCGATCCAAAAAGCTTTTTCGCCTTGAGTTTTTCCGAAGGTGATATCGAACGCTTCGTCGAGGCGCGCGGCGAGTTTCGCTTCGTCCGGCCTGTCGGAAAAGTAACTTCTGAATGCTTGGTCGTTAATAGCCATGTGCAAGCTTCGCTAGTTTGTGAGTCGATGCGGGGCTAATTGGGGTCAGGTCTTGCGTCGTGCGCCGATGCAATGCTACCCGCTTCAGTAAGCGCCCCAAGTACCGCATCGGGCCGACGATTTAACACGTTGAGCAAAACTCTAGCTGGCCCATGCGGCTGTCTATCGCCGCGCTCCCAATGCCGCAACGTCCCGAGACTGATACCGAAAGAAGCGGCAAACTGACGCTGGGTCATACCAACCTTAACGCGCACAGCTTTAACGTCTGTAGCCGACATCTCGTGTACGACAACGTCATTTGGCTTATTCGCTTGATGCGCGATCGCCTGTTCAAGACCGGCCTTGATACTTTCAAACGCGTCGCTCATGTCTAGACTCCTGCTGTCTTGGTGAGCAGTGCGACAAGCTGAGCAAGTGCGTTGCGTTCAGCTTGAGAGATATTGGTCTTTTCGTTCTTGCCGAAAATCGTAAGCAGATAAAGGGGTATGCGTTCGTCGTGAAAGTAGTAGACGACACGAACGCCACCGCTTTTGCCGGATCCGTCGGGAGCCCATCGAAGCTTTCGTATGCCGCCGGTGCCTCGCATGAGGTCGCCGGCTTTTGGATGTTCTGCCAGATACGCGATTAGCGCTTGGTAGTCAGCATCACCGATCAACTTGCGAATCTTGCGCGAGAACTCCGGCGTCTCGGCTACGGTCTGCATACGAGGATGGTACGCCAATGGATTACTTTTCGCCAGGTTGAGCGATGCGCTCTGCTAACCCCGATACTCTCAAGACGCGACGAGTAACGGTTTGCTCAAGCGCGTTTCGCTGCGAGTAAATCGACAACTGCTCCCGTCCCCTCGTTAACCCCGTATAAAACAACTCCCGAGTCAAAACCGGTAACACGAGCGTCACGGAATCAAACTCCGAACCGTGGCTCTTGTGGATCGTCATTGCATACACGCAATCGTGTGCGGGCAGCGCGCTTGGCAGGAACCCACGCAGGGCGTTATCCCCCTCGAACCAGACTCTAAGTTGCCCGTCTTGGTTTTTAAGCGCAATACCAACGTCGCCGCTATAAAGCCCGGTTTTGTAGCCATTTGGGCTAATCACAACGCACCGGCTGTGCTGATACGCCGTATTCCGATGGATGTGAAGACGCCCGGCCTGACAAGAGATTTGCTCGTTCGCGCCTTGATGATTGGGTGCGTATGGCGGGCTCGATCAAGCCAGTGGACTTGCTGTTACGCGTGCGATGTTCTGTGAAAGCGGGCGGGTCAGGCGGGCCGGGCTTATTGCGGCGGACGGGGGTGTGGATACTGTGCGACGGTCGGGTTTCGTCCGCTGCGGCTGCGGATTCGATGGGCGCGCTGCAGCAGGGCGTCAAGCAACATATGCGGGACGGTGAGCGCGGCCAGGCCGATGAACACGGCGCATAGCAGGGCGTCATCTGGCGAAATGCCGAGGCAGGCGGTCAGCAATATGGCCGCGAGTGCGCCGGCCGCAATTACCGCTAGCGACGACAGCAGTGCTTCGCCTAGAGCCCGTGTTCGTGCATGGCAGAGCCCGGCAAGCACGCAATGGGTCTGGCGCAGGGCGTGCAGGGCACCGTAGTAGACGGCGAAGAAGGCGAGGGGTGGTAGGGTCAGGGCTAGCAGCCAGAGCAGGGCGAGTTCGAGGCTGGCGCGATCGCGGTGGTGCAGGCAGCGCTTGGCGAACAGGGCCAGCCCGGCGACGCCCGCGAGCGCGGCGGCGGCGACGATGAGGCTGACGTCGGCGCCGGCGGTAATCTGATTGAGTATTTCGGTGACGCGGTCGGAATGGCAGAGCGTGGGCGCGCCGATGGTTGTAAGGCCGCCGGCCCAGGCGGCCAGGCGGTCGTCGAAGCGCCAGTCGCCGGCGAAGTGCCAGGCGGAATACATCAGAAAGCCGGCCAGCGCGAACCGCGGTTGCCACCACCAGAGGGCGATGCAGGCGGCGACCAGGCCGAGGTAGACCACGAAGAAAACGGCCAGCGGGCCGCGCCGGGTCAAGCCGAGCTCGATACGGGCCCGTGGCAGGTCCAGGGCGCCGTGGGGCATGCCGAACAATACGGCGATGGCAAGTGCGGTCAGGATGGGCACGGAGCTGTCGCCGCCCGAGCCCGTGAGCCACAGGGCGACGCCCAGTACCGCGGCGGTGGCGACCGCGAACACTGCGGTATGGCGTTTGAGTGCTACCGGCGGCTTCATTTCGGCCCGATCAGGCCGGCTGCGAACGCCGGGCGTGCACAGGCGGTGATGACGGCGATTCGGTCCAGCAGGCTGGGGCGGTCGTCGAGGAACCGCACCAGGCGGGCGGGCGGACAACCTGCGAACAGGTCGGCGAACAGGCGCGGCGCGAGGTCGGGCCGACGACGGATGACCCGCAGGAACAGCCGGTCCATGCCGCGTTCGATTGGCCCACCGGGGTCGGGGGCGGCGCTGGGCAGGTAGCCGTGGCGGCAGAGAGCGTCGGCAAGCTGCTGGCACTGACGCCGAATGCGGCGAAAGGCGTAGCCGGTCGCGCCGCGGTTGACGCCCGCGCGCTGGCCGATGGCGAGATAACGCCCGGGGTGGGCCGAGCGCTGCGGCGTGGTGACCGTCATGGGCAGGCTGGCGGTTTCGCTGCGATACACGCGCATCGGGCGCGCACCGCAGCGCTCGCGCAGCTCGGCGCCCAGCCAGGTTTGCAGGGAGTTCCATGATGGGGCGGCAGCCGAAAAACGCGTGACCTCCACCAGGGCGCGACGCTCGGTAAACGGCAGCAGGTAGACGAAATCGACGCCGTCGCCTGCTATCGCACCGGGCTTGAATTCCATTAGGCCGGCCACGCGCGGGTTGAAGACAGCGGCCTCGCTTTCGACCTCGTAGCCAAGAAAATGCTGGGCATAGGCCGGCGTGGGCGCACGCCGCCAGTCCAGGCGGGCATCGACCGCCCGGCGGGCCGCGACCGTTTCTATTACCGTGGGATTGATGGCGCTCCGTAAGCGAACCTGTACGTCGGCCGCGCTGAAATCCAGGTCGACAACCTCGCGCCCCATGGCAAGCCGCTGGTCGGGGTCGGATGCGATCCGCTCGGTCTGCGCCTTGAGCCAGGCGCCGGCGTCCAGACTGACGTACTGCCAGCCCGGGGCGCTGCACTTGACGGGTGGGCGCTCGCCGTCGCGAACCTGCCAGCGATCCCAGCGGCCTTGTTCGCCCGGCCAGGGGTCGGGCTCGTTGGCGGCGCTCCAGAAGCTCCAGGTGCGATCGGTGGTGTATTCATGCCGCGCCTCGAGTACGAGCACGCTCAGCCCGCGCCCGGCCAGGGCTTCGCAAAGCGTCAGCCCGGCCAGCCCGCCGCCGAGAATGACCAGGTCCACGGGCTCGGCACGTGCGGTCATCGCGAAGCGTGCCGACGGGCGAACAGCGCATCGGTGATGCCCACGAGCGCCAGCCCGATTTTTCGCCAGACGGGCACGACCGCCCGCGGCGCGTGCGGGTTGGCCTGCTGGCGGCGAATAACGCCGCCAATGCCCTGATAGAGACGTGCCGCGACGGCGACGGCCAGGCGCAGGCGTAGCGGCAGCGCGATGAGGCCGGCGCGCCCGTCGCGATACAAGCCGTCGGCACGATCCAGAATGGCGCGGGTCGCGGAGGCTGCGGCGTCGACCGCGCCCGGCTCACGCCCCGCGATCTCGGCGGGGGTTGCCGGGCAACGCGTGGCGGGCAGATAACGCCGCCCGCGTACGGCGTCTTCTCGCACATCGCGAGCGATATTGGTGAACTGCATCGCCCGGCCGAGGGCGATCGCCTGTGGCCGATGGACGGATGGGATATCAAACAGGGCACAGACCATTTCGCCGACCGTGCCCGCGACGGCGTCCGCGTAGCGATCCAGGTCGGCATCGTCCTCCAGACACAGCGGGTCGAGGTCCCGGCGCAGACCGTCGAGCAGGCGGCCGAAGGCGTCGAGGCCGGCGGGTGTCTCGTTGAACAGCGACTGGGCTTCGAAAGCGATGCGGTCGCGGGTCGATTCGTTGTACAGATCGGCCCGGATTGCATCCAGGCGAACACGCCCGACGTCGGGCGGCGCTTCGTCGGCCAGATCGTCGGCGGTTCGACAGATGGCATACAGCCGGGCGATATCATCGCGTTCGTGACGCGGCATGAAGCGGGCCGCCGGTGCAAAGCTGCGGGCGTGGCGATCCATCAGCCGCTGCGCGGCCTCGGCGTTCGGCCCGCGTACGACGAGTACCCCGGGCGCCGGGCGTCGCTCTTCCCTTAGTTCGCTCACGGGCGTGCCGGCAGCAGCCGTTCCAGGGTGCGCGCCGAGTTGAGTACGCCGGGCACGCCGGCGCCGGGGTGGGGACCGGCACCCACCACGTACAGATCCGCCAGGCCCTCGCCGCGGTTGTGGTATCGAAACCAGGCGCTCTGGGTGAAGCGGGGCGACAGAGAAAAGCCGGCGCCGGCCTCGGCGTCGTAGTCGCGGCGAAAGTCTTCGGGCGTCATCGCGAACTCGGCGGTAATGGTGTCGGCGAGGCCGGGCAGCAGGGTGGCCTCCAGCGCGGCGACGATACGGTCACGCAGGCGCGGGCCTTCCGTCGCCCAGTCCTGGCCGCCGCGGAGGTTGGGCACGGGGCAGAGCACATAGAAGCTGTCGCAGCCGGCGGGCGCAAAGCTCGGGTCGGTGGCGGTCGGTCGGTGTAAATACAGCGAAAAATCCTCGGCCAGATGCTTGCGCTTGAAGATATCCGCCAGCAGCTCGCGGTAGCGTTCGCCGAACCACACTGTGTGGTGGGCCACGTCGGGATACTGGCGTCGGGTGCCGAAGTAAAGCACGTACAGGCCCATCGAAAGTTCGCCCCAGCGCCGGCGTATGGCCGGAAACATCGCCCGCGGCATATCCGGCAGGGCATAAAGCCGGGCCGGGTCCATATTGGAAACCACCAGATCGGCACGCCGCTGTTCGCCCGAGGCGAGCACCGCGCCGCGGGCGGCGCCGTTTTCGATAATCAGGCGCTCCACGTGCGCCTCGAGTTCCACCGTAATACCCACCTCGTGCATCAGTTGGGCCAGGGCCTGAATCAGCGCCCCGGTGCCGCCCATGGCGAACCAGATGCCTTCGGCTCGCTCCAGGCCGTTGATCAAACCATAGATCGAGGTGGTCGCAAAAGGATTGCCGCCCACCAGCAGCGGCGTGATGGAAAACGCCCGCCGCAGCTTGTCGTGTTCCAGAAAACGACAGACCATCTGCCACACGCTTTCGTGGCTGCGCAGTTTCAGCAGCGACGGTGCCTGGCCGAGCATACGCCTGAACGAATGGAACGGCTGGTCGGCGAGCTGTTCGTAGCCGACCGCATGAATGGCATCGCACCAGCGCCGCAACTCGCGATAGCCGGCTAGATCCGGCGGATGGATACGTGCGATCTCGGCCTCGGTGGCGGCTTCGTCGGGGCCGTAGTCGAAGTGGTCGCCGTCGGCGAAGCGAAAGCGATACCAGGGCGTTGGCGTGACCAGTTCGACGACATCGTCGAGACAGCGACCATGCATGGCGAACAGCTCGCGAAAAAGGCTGGGCGCGGTCAGTACCGTTGGCCCCGCATCGTGGCGAAAGCCGTCCCGCTCGAACACGCGCGCACGGCCGCCCAGCTGGTCGCAGCGATCCACCAGATGCACCGCATAGCCGCGGGCACGCAGGCGCAGGGCGGCAGCGATGCCGCCAAAGCCGCCGCCGATGACCAATGCGCGGGACGGCGCCTGCTCAGGCGACATCAGCGCTCCAGGTGTCGTTGCGCCGCTGAATGGCGACGGCAAGCGCGCCAAGACTGCTGCCCAGGCCTGCCGGCAGAGCCGCGGCATCGTTTCGGGCCTGCTCGAGCGCCGAGCGTGCGTGCTCGGCGGCGAGGCGCCGGGCCGCCACCGTTGATAAGCCACGGTCCTCGTACAGGCAGACCAGATTCGGCCGGCCGAGCAAACGATCCTCGGCGGCATCGGCGAGGTCGTCCTCTATCTGGTAGCCGTGGGCCAGGGCTTCGGCGACCTTCGCGATAGCGCCGTCCAGATCGCTACGACCGACAAGAATCGCCATCAGCTGGACGGGCAGGGCGAGCAGCGGTCCCGACTTGCCGGCGGCAATGCGTTGATAGGCGGTTTCGTCGATGCAGGCATGCGTCAGGTCTTCGACCTGCCCGCTGCAGGTCGCGGCAAGCGCGGCGTGCATGCAGCCCATTGCCGCGGGCAGGCAGTCGACGGGCAGGCGTGCCAGCGCAGCCCAGGCGGCCGAGATCAACAGATCGCCGACACACAGGGCGGCTTCTGCGCCGTGGCGTGCCACGAGCGTCGGCTGGCCGCGTCGTAGCGAAGTACGGTCCTGAATATCGTCGTGGACGAGACTCGCGTTATGCAGCAGTTCGGCGCTGCAGGCGGCGGCCATCGCGGCGTTCTGCGATATTCCGGTCGCCGGGATCAGTTCCAGGGCGAGGCGCGCGCGAATCCGTCGCCCGCCGGCATCGAGATGCGCGGTCGCCATCGCCGCGGCTGCACCCGTGCCGAGATCGCGCCTGAGTTCGGCCTCAATGCCGTGTGCGGCTGCATTCGCCGTGGTGGCGGTCGTGCTGTAATCGACCGGGGCGTCAGGCCGGGCGCGACCGTGGGCCGGAATCGCCTGTTCTGGCATATCGCCTCCGCGTCGTGTGAAGAATTCGGGTAGAAACGCCGCGGCACTTGGGCCACGGCGTTGGGTTGGCGACTCCGCCCCGGCGTGCGGTCAGGCGCGGACGGTCCGGGGCTGAGTCTATGGCCGGTTCGCCCTAGGCGATCCGAGCCTGCTTGGCGGCACCGATGACGAGGAATCCGAAGCCAACTTTGGCGGAGACATCGAGGATCAGGTAGGCCACGCCTTCGACACCCGGGCTCAGTACCTCCATGCCGCTGGTGCCGAACAGCCACACAAAGGGATAGACCACCCAAAGCACGGTGAGCAGACCGGCCAGACGGGTATAGGCGTTGCCGTAGGGGCTGTTTTCGGCCAGCTTGCGCAGCGGGCCCCAGATGATGGCGAGCACCGCAAGGAAGGCGACCATGCTGATGAACCACCAGATGTACTTGTCGACACCGCCGACCAGATCGCCCACCAGGCCGGTTACGATCATGTAGATATCGGCGAACACCAGAGCGCCGACCAGGCCGGCTAGCTCGGTGGCGCGCCGCGAGGCCACCAGGGCCAGGCTAAGCAGGAGCAATGGGGTCGTAATGACCCAGTCGACATAGCGGGCAAAGAAGATCTGGTGTCCATCGATGGTTACATCACCGTAGCCGCGGGCCATGGCCAGGTAGTTGGCAAAGGCGATAAAGACGATGGCCATGGCGACAACGCCGTGGTGCCGCTCGGAGGCGGGCACGCTGCGGTTCATGACGAAGAAGACGATGCCGCCGAGCAGCATCGCGATCCAGCCGATTTGAAACGTGAGTTGGGTGAGTTCTGACATGGTTGCGCATCCGTAGGATTGAGAGCTGCACGCCGGGCGGTTACCCAACGCTTAACGAAGCTTCAGTATGTACCATGCATTGATTAAGCGAAAATTAAGGATTTCGGATTTAAGCGGAGCGTTGCGGGTGGGATGCGGTATAACCGCCTGATTTCTCGGAACCTATGCTGCGGGCCTGCGAGAACGTTGGCGGTAAAATAAGAAAATATTTCGTTCCACATAAGAGGCTTGGTGGGTCTTTTGCGAGCGTCGCCCGCTAGTTCGCGCTCGCGATACGGGCTGCGATGCCGGAAATACGGACAACGCGCCGGCTGACCGCGCGCCGCAGTGCCGAGGCTTCAGCGAAGATGGATAACCTCTCTCGAGCCCGTGTCAGCCCGGTATAAATCAGTTCCCGCGTGAGAACCGGTACGTCGTAATCCGGCAGCACGAGGGTGACGGCATCGAACTCCGAGCCCTGGCTTTTGTGGATCGTCATTGCGTACACGCTGTCGTGGGCGGGGAGTGCGCTTGGCAGGAACGCACGCAGGCCGTGGTCGCCCTCGAACCAGACGCGAAGCGGGCCATCGGCATTTGCCAGCGCAACGCCGACGTCGCCGTTATAAAGACCGGTCTTGTAGTCGTTTCGCCGTACCATCACCGGGCGGCCGTGGTACCAGGGTTCCAGCGGGTTGAAGTCGAAGCGCCGCGCCAAGCGCTCGGTAATGCCCGCGTTGATGGTTTCGCTGCCGGCCGGGCCCTGGCGCACGGCGGTGAGGACGCACTGCCGGCCAAGCTGGGCGAGGGCGAGCGTGGGGTCGGTGGCTTCGACCAGTGTGGCGTAGCCCTCGGCCAGTTCGTCCATGAGCCGGCCGATCGCGCGGGCATCCGAACGAGCGTGATAGACGAGATCGTCGTGGCCGGCGTTAAACAGCGCTTCGACGCTTTGCTCGTCGCCGGCGTTCACCGCAGCGGCGAGTTGGCCAATGGTGCTGTCGGCGTTGAAGCGACGGCTGGTTTGCAGCGTGACCACATGGTCGGCCAGTCGGTGGTTCGCTGGCGGCATGGGTTGAGCCAGTAAATCCCCCGCGGCTGCCTGCTGTTTCTGGGTGAAGCGGTTCACCCCCGCGTTGGCACAGATCTCGGCGAGTACCGAGCCGGATTCCACCGAGGCGAGCTGGTAGCGATCGCCGAGCAGAATCAGCCGTGCATCGTCGCGTATTGCGTCGGCCAGCTTGGCCATCATGGGCAGGTCGACCATTGACGCTTCGTCGACGATCACCACGTCATACGGCAGCGGGTTGTCGGCATTGAAGCGGGGGCGGGTGGTGGCGCCCGTGAGCCCCAGCAGGCGATGCAACGTGCGCGCAGTTTGTGGGACGTGTTCTTCCACGCGCTGTTTGTCGAATGTGGCGTCGGCGCCCATGTCGTCCAGGCCGTTGCGTACAGATTCGAGCATGCGGGCGGCGGCCTTGCCGGTGGGCGCCGCCAGGGCAATGAGCGGCGGCGTTTGGTTGTCGCTGAGTGCGGCTTCGATGAGCACGCGCAGCAGACGCACGATGGTGTAGGTCTTGCCCGTGCCCGGGCCGCCGGAAATCACCGTGAAGTGATGGCGCAGGGCGGCGAAGGCGGCCACGGCCTGCCAGTGGGTGGCATTCGGGTTGGCTACGTCCGCAGCGAACAGGCCGTTGCCGGGTAGGAGCGTATCGACGTTCACCGGGTTCGGCTCGGCCGCCATGAGCGCGCCCAGTCGTTCGGCGAGCTTTGTTTCGTAGGCGTGATAGCGCTGCAGGTAGAGCCGGGCGTTTTCCAGGATCAGCGGGCGGGTGGGGGTGTCTTCGCCCGCCTTCGCGTCCATCACGAAGACCAGATCGCTCGCGGCAAGCGCATCCGCCAGCGCGGCCTGGTTGGCAGTGCTCATCAACGCGGTCGGGATTTGATCCAGCGCGAGGCAGGTATGGCCTTGTGCAACGGCCCAGCTCGCCAGGGCGAAGGCACGGGCTACTAAACGGTCCGCGCCGTGGCGGCGGGCCCAGTCGGCCAGGGCCAGATCGAGATCGGAGAGGTTGGCTTCTTCGGTTGCGGTGTGGGTGCCGACCTGTGGCTTGGCGGCTGGCTCAGGTGCCTGTTTCGGTTCGGGCTGGGCCGGTTCGGAGTCGAACAGATCGCCGGTGCGGGAGTCGTTCATGGGCGGCCTCGTTTCAGGTGGCGCTGAGGCGTTGAACCCACGGCGTCGGCGGTCAATAGTTCGAACCGTTCTCGTCCTGAATCAACTGGCGTGGATGATTGCCGCCTGGGGTTTCGCGCTGCTGCGCGAGTGACTTTCATTTGCTTGTCCAAATGAAAGTAACCAAAGCAAAGGACACCCTGTCTTGCGCCGATGCTGCGCATCG
>NZ_PBYA01000013.1 GCF_002729955.1 Salinisphaera sp.
CAGCGGCACCGGCAACAAGGTGGCCATGATCTTTGCCAGCCTGGCCACCGACGTGGTCGACCCGGTGGAACGCCTCGCCGCCATCCGGCACTCGGTCGAACACTGGAAGCGCCGCTACAAGGACATGACCAGCGAACAGATCCTCGGCTTTACCGCCGCCCTGTCGACGCCGGCGGGCCTGAACCTGCTCACCGGCATCGCGCCGCGCCACCAGGCCTTCAACGTGGTGATCTCGAACGTGCCCGGGCCGAGCGAAACGTTGTATTACGGCGACGCGAAGCTCGAGGGCATGTACCCGGTCTCGATCGTGCTCGACGGGCAAGCCCTCAACATCAGCCTGGCCAGCTATCGCGATTCGCTTGAATTCGGCTTGCTGGCCTGTCGACGGTCGGTGCCGAGCATGCAGCACATGCTTCAGTATCTAAGCGATGCCCTCGATGCGCTGGACCCGGGCGACGCCCCGGCGCAGAAAGACACCCCTGCCGCCCGCGATGGCTGACCGGGGCATACACAGCGCCTGCGCCCGGCGCGGCCTGTCGACGTTTTTCGGTGTCCAGGCCGGCATCCTGCTGTTTGCGATTGCGCCGGTCGTCATCGCGGTGGCGGCCGGCCAGCTGGGCAACGCGCTGGGGTGTCGGGTCGACGAGTCCGGCGCCTATCCCTGCCCGCTGTGGGGCATGGATATCGGCGAGGCTTTGTATAGCGCCGGCGTATTCGGCTGGCTCACGCTCGCCACGCTGCCGGCAGGGGCGCTGCTGTGGCTCGCGCATATCGGCTACACGGTGATCGCGCTGCTGCGCCGACGCGACCCACCTACAACACAGCGCCGATGAGCGCCCCGGCCGACTACACCCCACGTTGTGAACTTTGCGGGCGAGAAGGTGTGCGTACGACCCGCCATCATCTGATTCCACGGCGTACCCACCGGCTCAAGCGCATTCGCCGGCGCTTCGACCGTGAAGAGCGGCTGGGCGCGATTCTGCATATCTGTCGCCCCTGCCACAGCCATATCCATGCGGTGCTGGGCGAAAAGGAGCTGGCCGAAACCTAGAACTCGCGCACCGCCCTGCTCGCCCACCCCGATATCGCCCAGTTCGTCGCCTGGCTGGCCGACAAGCCCGCCGGCTTTCGACCACGTATTCGCAAGCCCCGGTCCTAGGAACGGGTCGCCGTTGCCAGGCGCAGCCCGAGCGCGATGAATAACGACCCGAGGGCGCGATCGAGCCAGCGCTGCATACGCTGATTGGCGCGCATGCGCCGGGCGAACGTTGCCGCGAACCAGACCATCGGCGGTTCCACGAAAGCCGCCACCGCGATGATCAGAAAGCCGTGCAGAAAAAGCTGGCCGCCCACGGGCCCCGCGCCCGGCACCACGAACTGCGGCAGAAACGCCAGAAAGAACACGGCGACTTTCGGGTTGAGTGCGGCCACCAGCACGCCGCGGCCAAACGTCGACCGGGCGGTGACAGGCTCGCCGTCGGGCTGCGGCCTCGCCTCGTCGCGGGCCCGCCACGCCTGAATGCCGAGCCACACCAGATAAAGCGCACCGACGTACTTGACCAGGGTGAACGCCAGCGCGGAGCTGGCGAGCAGCGCCGACAACCCCACCGCGGCAAACAGCACGTGCAGGAATGCGCCCGTCCAGACGCCGGCCATGGCAATAAAGCCGGCCCGCCGACCACGGCGCAGCGCGTGCGCCAGCACATAGGCCATATCCGGCCCCGGGGTGACGTTAAGCAGCAGCGCAGCGCTCAGAAAGGTTGCCCAGTGCGCGGGCGAGTATGCAAACCAAGTCAGCACGTCGAGTTCAGTCATGCGTTCATCCCCGGGGCGCGTTCGGTCGCGATGTACGGGCACCGACTGCCCCCAGCAGTGCACAGATCGTGGCCACGAACAAAAGCATGGCCCCCACGGCGATCGTCGTCGCATAGCTGCCGGCCAGGGCATACAGCCGTGCCATGGCAAAACCGCCGATGGCCTGGGTGGCCGCGAATGCGAGCGTGGCCCAACCCCAGATCTGGCGCTGGCGAGCGACCGGCGACAGCGCATGCACGGTGCCTGCGGTGAGCGTGATGATCCCCGGCACCATCGCGCCCACCACCAGCGACGACAGGCCCAGCCCGGCGATACCGGTGAAGGCCAGCGGCAGCGCCGTGGCCAGCGTGATGAGTACAAAGGCAGCGACCAGCGCCCGTTCGAAGCCCAACCACCGCGCGGTGAGGCCGGCCAGGGCCGGGCCGATCACACCACCCAGGCCCAGCAGTAGCCAGTAGCGGTTGCCGGCCTCCAGGCCACGGCCCAGTTCGCGGGCGATATAGTCCACCCAGTAGAGCGAGTGCGGGACATAGCCGGCCGCACTCAGCCCGTAGGCTGCCACCACCAGGCCGATCAACAGCCAGGGCGTATGCCCCGCGCTCGCAGGGGCCGCCGCCGTATCGCCACCGGCCGCGGCTTCGGCGGGCAGATGACGCCAGACGCCGAACCAGCTGATCCCGGCCAGCAGCGCGCCCACAACGGCCGTGGCCAGCCAGGTTGCACCGATGCCGACGCTCGCCAGCTGCGGCACGAGCAGGCTCACGCCCATGGTGCCCACGCCGATACCGGTAAAGATCGTGGCCGAGGCCGCTGGGCGTCTTACCGCAGGCATGCGCGCCATGATCGCGGGCGTCACAACAATGGTCAGCGTGGCCGCCGCCGCGCCGGCGATCAGCCGCCAGAAGCCGTAGCCGATCATCCCCCAGGGCCAGGCACAGGCCGCCAGGCTGAGCACCAGCGCGATCAGACAGCTGGCAATCGCACGACGCGGGCCGAGCCAGCCGGCATAGCGGTTCGCCCCGGCCGCGCCGATCAGATAACCGAGCAGGTTGATCGCGCCCAGGCGCGCGGTCTGCTCGGCGGTGAACCAGCCGGCCTCGACCAGCGGCGTGATCAGCGGGGTGAATACGTAGCGGCCAAAACCCACGCCCAGCAGCAGCGCGACCGCGCCGGCCATGGGCAGCCGCCAGAGCCCGCCCGACACGTCGTTCGACGTTGTCATCTGGAGGCCTGGCGTACCGCGGCGATTGCACTGATGCTTGCCATGGCCAGCGCCACCGCCGCGATGGTGAACAGCGGCCGATAGCTGCCCAGCTGTTCATAGCCCCAGGACATGCCATAGGCAGCGACAGCCTGGGTCAAGGCAAACCCGAGGGTCGCCCAGCCCCAGACCTGCTGCTGGCGCTCGGGGGCGACCAACGTGGACAGCGTGCCGGAAGTGAGCGTAACCACGCCCGGCACCAGCATGCCCACCAGAAAGGACGACAACGCCAGCGCCGGCCAGTCTGTCGAAAGCACGGGCAGGCACACGGCGATCGTCTTGACGGTGAGCGCGAGCGCCAGCGACGGCTGAAAACGCAGGCGCGCGGCCAGCGTGCCGGCGACCACCGGGCCGCACATCGCCCCCAGGCCAAACACCACCCAGTAGCCGCTGCCGGTGGCCAGCCCTTCGCCGAGTTCGCGGGCGATGTAATCGACCCAGAACAGCGTATGCGGGACAAAACCCATGGCATCGAGGCTGTAGGCGGCGATGACCAGACACAGGGCCAGAGTCGGCAGGCGCGCGTCGATGTGATCTTCACGCGTGCTGCGTTCCAGGGGCGGGAGGCGCCCCAGCACGGCCAACCAGGCCCAGCCGGCCAACACGCTGGCGACCAGCGCGAGCGCCAGCCAGGTGACGGCCACGCCGACCCCGGCCAGCCAGGGTACGACCGTGCCGCTGGCCATGATGCCCAGGCCAATGCCCGTAAACACCAGTGAACTGGTATAGGCCCGGGCTTTAAGGGGTACCCGCGACAGCGCGGCTGGCACGCCGACCACCACCAGCATGGCCCCGGTGATGCCACAGGCCAGGCGCCAGAAGCCGTACCAGAGCACGCCCCACTCCAGCGCACAGGCATAGAGGCTGGCCACGGTAATCGCCAGACAGGCTGCCAGCACCGTGTGCACACCCCATACGAGCGTGGCGCGATGGGCCGTGGCCGCGCCGATGAGATAGCCGAGCAGATTGATCGCGCCCAGATAGGCTGCCGCATGCGGCGAAAACCAGTCGGCTTCGACCAGTGCCGGGATCAGCGGCGTATAGGCAAAACGGGCCAGGCCCACGCCAAGCAGCGTACAAACGCCGCCGGCCAGGCCGAGGCGCGTGGCAGAAGTCTGGGGCATCGGTGGTCAATACAGCGATTCGGGCCGCGAGTTTGCCACGAAATCCCCGGCCGCTGCCGACAGCTGGCCCCGCCGGCTGCGCCGGGACACGCCCTAGCGCGGATACAGGCGCGGCCGGTAGTCCGGATGGATCACTTCGACGGCGATATCGGTGAAGTCGGTGAACAGGCCGTCCACGCCGTACTGGAAGTAATAGCGGCGCAGCTCGTCCTCCAGGCGGCGGGTACCGGCCGGCAGCTGGTCGGCACGAAAGGTGTAGGGATGCACCTTCAGCCCCTGGGCGTGGGCGAGTTTCACCAGACCGCCGTGGGTATCGGCGATACGCCGCTTGTCCGGGCCGATGCCGTCGGCGTATTCGGCGATGGTCGCGAGCCCGGCCGGGGTGACCAGTTCATCGTAGGCCGGCGCGTCGCTGATGAGCTGGATCATGGGCAGATCGCTGCCCATCTGTTCGCGCATTTCGCGCAGATTGTCGAAGCCGAAGCTCTGGATATAGACCTTGGCATCGCGCCCGGCATAGCCGTAGGCGGCCAGCTGGTCGAGCAGCGTGCGTTCGATGGGCAGGCCTTCTTCGTCGTGGAACTCAGGCGCCTTGGTTTCGGGGTAGAGGCCGACATCGCGCCCGGTTTCGCGATTGAGCGATTGCACCATTTCGACCACGGCATCGAAGGTGGGCACCTTGAAGCCCTGGGCATCGGCCTTGAACCGGCCCGGGAACACCCGGCTGCCGTCGGGCTGGGTACGTTCGGTGACGTTGAGCTGCTGGATTTCGTCGAGGGTGAAATCCGCCGCATACCAGCGCCCGTCGGCGCGCTTGCGGGCAGGGAACTGGCGTTCGACGTCGGTGGTGGATTCCAGATGGATATCGTGCAGACAGATCAGGCGATGATCGGCGGTCATCACCAGATCGGGCTCGATATAGTCCGCGCCCAGGGCATAGGCCATGGCATAGGCCGGCAGCGTGTGTTCGGGCAGATAGCCCGAGGCGCCTCGGTGGGCGATCACGATCTTGTGGTTTTTCGTCATATGTGGATCCGCCTTGAAGAGACGGGCCTCGGTGCCGGGCCAGGCTGCGACCGGCAAGGCAGCCAGGATCAGGGCCAGGCCGATGACCATACGAACCCCATACGCTCCAAACATGCTCAACCCCCGCGGTATCGCAAACGATTGTCGAAGGCTCAAGCCTAGTCGGGCAGGATGACAGTTTCGTAACCGCCGCGGCGCGACCGCGAGAGGTTGTGCAGAGCTTCCCTAGGCGTCGTCGCGCGGCTTGCGCTGGCGAATCAGGCCCTCCTGGGCTACGGATGCCACCAGATGGCCTTCCCGATTGAAGATCAGCCCGCGCGACAGGCCGCGCGAGTCCTGGGCGCCGGGGCTGTCCATGGCATAGAGCAGCCAGTCGTCGACCCGAAACGCACGATGGAACCAGATCGCATGATCGATGCTGGCCATCTGCATGCCGGGGGTGAAAAACGACACGCCGTGCGGAAACAGCGATGTCGCCAGCAGATTGAAATCGCTGGCATAGGTCAGCACCGCGCGGTGCACGGACTGGTCGTCGGGCAGCGGCGCCTTGGCCTTGAACCAGACATGCTGCACCGGCTCGCGCTTGTCCGGGTCGAGCATGTTCCAGGGTTTGACCGCCCGCATGTCGATCGCCACTTCCCGGCCCACCGCTTCGCGCAGCGATTCCGGCACCCGATCCAGGGCATCGACCCAGGCACGGCGCAGCTCGTCGTGGCTGGCCAGCTCTTCCGGGCCCACGACGTCGGGCATGGTCATCTGATGGGTATAGCCCGACTCCTCGATATGAAACGAGGCCAGCATGGAAAAGATCGGTCGGCCGTGCTGGATGGCCTGTACGCGTCGGGTGGCAAAGCTTCTGCCGTCGCGGATGTTGTCGACTTCATAGACGATGGCGGCCTGCATGTCGCCCGGGCGCAGAAAATAGCCGTGCATGGAATGCGCCTGCTGGGACGCATCCACGGTGCGCGTGGCCGCAACCATGGCCTGCCCCGCGACCTGACCACCGAACACGCTCTTGCCGCCGATATCGCGCGAACTGCCGCGAAACAGCCGCTGCTCCAGCGGCTCCAGATCCAGCTGATCGAGCAGATCCTGAACCAGACGTTGTCCATCCCCTGACATCGTGCACACGCTCCTTCGCGAACCGCTGCCACGGCAGCGATTCGTCTTTCTAATTCGATACGGCAGGCTGCCGCGATGGCTGTATAACGCCCTAGTCTAATTCAAACGGCCATTCGGCAAAGCGTGCCGGCCGCAGCCGTGACTTACTCGGCCGGGTTGTCGCCATCGACGGCGCGCAGCAGAAAATCGGCCCGGGCAAAGGCGATCGGGCGATCCGGATCGTCCTGCCAGCACTCGGCCTGTACCTGCGCGATACGCCGGCCCGAGCGAATCAGCCGACACCGGCAAAGACAGTCCATAGCCGCTGCCGAGCGCCAGTAGTCGATCGAGAAATCCACCGGATAGGGGATACGCGTCTGTTGCTCGGCGATGAGCACTTCGAACTGCATGGCCAGTTCCAGCAGGCTGGCAACCGTGCCGCCATGCAGCGCCGGCAGGCGCGGACTGCCGATCAGCTCGTCGCGATAGGGCATGCGATAGACTCGTGCCTGGCCATCGTCGGCCTGCTCGATCCGAAGATCCAGATAGGCCGCATAGGGAATCGCGGCCACGAGGTCTTCATGGCTCGACATCGGTTTCGGTTCCTTGGTTTCGCTCATGGCTTGAGCTGCCGGCCGGTACGCATGAACGCCGCGGTACACAGCGAGACCGCGCGCTCGCGCTCGCCCTGATGCAGCGTGGCCCGTACGAAACCCACGCAGCGGGTCACGTGATAGCACTCCGCTTCGATCCAGAGCCCCTGTTCCGCCACGGCCGGGCGCAGATAATCCATGCGCAGGTCGAGCGTGGCGATGGTTTCAAGCCCCGGCAGCGCCAGAAAAACGGCCAGACCGCAGGTGCTGTCGGCTGCCGCCAGGCCCACCGAGGTATGCCAAAGCCCCGCGACCGGATCGCCGAGAAAGCATTCGCGATAGTCGAGGGCGGTGACGATACGCTCGCCCGCGACATCCTCCACGCGCAGCCCGATGGCCTGGTTATAGGGAATCCCGCCGTTGAAACGGGCCGCGATCTCGGCACGTATCGCCGGGTCGCGCTTGTCGAGTTGTTCGTACATGCGGTGAGACGATAGCCCGCTGCCGTGGGCCTGTCACGTGGGTCGATTGCCACGCCCTCGCCCCCGAGCGCGTAAGATGACACCAGCCCCAGCATCCGCTGCTTCATTTTCGAATCGCTTTACCGACGCGCCCATGGACCATCCCGATTACGCGCTATTTCCCCTGAGCACGGTCGTATTTCCCGGCGGCATCATGCCGCTGCGTATCTTCGAGCCGCGCTATCTCGACATGGTCGCCATGTGCATGAAAGGCCAGACCGGCTTCGGCATCTGTGCGGCCCGCCCGGCCGAGAACGAACACGAATTCAGCAGCCCGCACTCGGTGGGCACGCTGGTGGAAATCGTGGATTTCGACCGCCTGGACGACGGCGCGCTCGGCATCACCGTGCACGGGCGGGCGCGTTTCGAGGTGCGCTCCACCCGCCAGGCCGACAACGGCCTGTGGTGGGGCAGCGTCGAATTCATCGACGAGGAGGCCGATAGCGCCTGTCCGATCGAGTTCTCGCCGCTCAAGCAGATCGCAGCCGCGTTGATCGACGAAGTGGGCCTGCCCTACGACGCCGAAAGCCGCAGCTACGACTCGGCCAGCTGGCTGTCGGCGCGACTGACCGAGCTGCTGCCTTTCGATGCCGCCACCAAGCACGACCTGCTGGCTACCAACGATCCGCTGGAACGGCTGCGTCGTATTCGCCCGATGATCGAGATCGAGAACGCCCGCTAAGGCGGCCCTCCGGGTTTGCCGGGATGTGCCGGCACGACGGCTGCGGTAGCATCGCCCCAGGGGAACGACTATTGGATACGCCTTGAATACCTTCAACCGCGGGCTGTTAGCCGGCCTTTTCCTGCTGGCTATGGCCGGCTGCAGCAGTGCGCCCGATCAGGCCAAGCCGCCGGCATCGGCCTCGAATGAGGCCCGCGACAGCACCGCACAGAGTTCAGGCGTCGACAGACAGCCCGGCGCGGCGCAACGTACCGCAATCAAGAGCGCTCTGGCCGATCTGTCGGACGACACGGTTGACCATGCCGTGGTGGACTATTACCAGCATCACGACCACGCGGCCGCCTGGTTCGACAATCAGGGCACCGCGCGCGACGAAATCAAGACGCTGCTGGATGCCCTGTCGCGTGCCAGCCGCCAGGGGCTGGTCACCGCCGACTACGGTTACGACGGCCTGGCCCGGCGCATCGAACAGGCCGATGCGGCCCCCGGGCCGCTGGATGCCGACACCGTCGCCGCGCTTGATATTCGCTTGAGCCAGGCGTTCGTGCGCTATGCCGTCGACCTGCACCAGGGCCGCGTCGGCGAGGGCGACCTGCGCCCGCGCTGGTACGAGGACCTGCCGCCGGTCGACTATGCCGGTGCACTCGAGCGGGCCACGCGCGACGGCGATGTCGATGCCGCGCTTACCGAACTGCGCCCGCCCCACGATGGCTATACGCGGCTGGTGAAAGCGCTGGCCGACTATCGCGCCATCGTGGATGCCGGCGGCTGGCCTGAAGTCCCCGACGGCGACCTGCTGGAAACCGGCGTACGCGATGCCCGGGTGGCCACGCTGCGAAAACGCCTACAGGCCAGCGGCGACCTCACCCCGGACAGCCGCACCGGCGACAACGTCGAAGACGGCGTGAACGCCCTGGACACGATGGACGAGCCCGAAGACGGCAATACCCGCTCGCCGCGCTACGACGCGGCGCTGGCCGAGGCGGTCGAGCAATTCCAGCGCCGCCACGGGCTCAAGGTCGATGGCAAGGTCGGCCCCGGCACGCTTGCCGCGCTGAACGTGCCGGCCGAGCAGCGCGTACGCCAGATCGAAATCCACCTCGAACGCTGGCGCTGGCTGCCGGCCGATCTGGGCGAGCGCTATGTGATGGTCAACATCCCGGAATATCGCCTGCGCGCCTTTGCCGACGGCAAGCCGGCGCTGGAAATGCGCGTGGTGGTGGGCGAATCCTACGACGACCGCGCCACGCCGATTTTCTCCGACGCCATGGAGTATGTCGTCTTTCGCCCCTACTGGAACGTACCCACCAGCATCGCCGCCGACGAGATCGTGCCCGAGGTGCGCAAGGACTCGGACTATCTCGACCAGAAGGACTACGAGATCGTCGCCGAATTCACGCCCGACACCGAGGTACTGCCCAACACGCCCGAGAACATCGACAAGGTCGAAGCCGGCACGCTTTTCGTGCGCCAGCGCGGCGGCAGCCATAACGCCCTGGGGCTGGTTAAGTTCATGTTCCCCAACCAGTACGCGGTCTATCTGCACGACAGCCCGGCAGAACAGCTGTTTTCGCGCAACGAACGCGACTTCAGCCACGGCTGCGTACGCGTCCAGTACCCGGACCAGCTCGCCGAGTTCGTGCTCGCGGGCAAACCCGACTGGGACGCTGCCCGTATCGACAGCGCGCTGCACGAAGAGGATCGCCAGCGGGTGGATCTCGAGGAATCGATTCCCGTCTATCTGGCCTACTGGACGGCCTTCGTCGATGAGGCGGGCGTGAACTTCCGCGCCGACGTCTACGACAACGATCCGCGCGTGGAAAAAGCGATGCGCCAGGTCGATCGCAGCGTGCCCGACAACACCCTCGCGCGAGCCCAAGCCAGTTGAAGCCGAGCCTCGCAGCGCTGATGTTCTTCGCGGCGCTGTGCGCGCCGCCAGCCCAGGCACGTCTGGTGCTCGACGAAAGCCTCGACCTCGGCGAGCAGCGCAGCGAGGCGCAATTCGCGTTGGCCATCGACGGCGAGCCAAAGCCGCCGTCGCTACGCTCGGCGTTCGTGATGCCGGGCGAGCGTATCGACATCGCCGCCCGTGACCTGCCCCCGGGCGCGGAGCTGGTGCTGCAGACCTCGGGCGCGGGCGTACTCGAAACCGTGGCGGCCGCCCACTGGCGGTGGCAGGCCCCGGACGAACCGGGCCTTTATCCGCTGGTGATATACAACCGCGACAACATGAGCCGACAACGGCTCAACGTGTTCGTGAAAAAACCGTTCAATGCCCGCCAGTCGGCGCTCGACGGCTATCGTATCGGCCATTACGAACCGCATGGCCTGCGCGGCAGGGCCAGCTCGGCGCCGCCGGCGGGACTGGTTCAGGTCACCCGCGCCAATCAGGACGTGGCGGTATCCGAGCATTTCACGCTCGGTCAGTTCCTGTGCCATCAGCAGCCCGACCACTGGCCCAAGTACGTGCTGCTGCGCCCGCGCCTGCTGGAGAAACTCGAGCTTCTACATGCCGCGCTGGCCGATGCCGGTTTCGATCTCGACACCATCACGGTGATGAGCGGCTATCGCACGCCCTGGTACAACGCCGATATCGGCAACACTACGGTCTATAGCCAGCATCTGTTCGGCAGCGCCGCCGATATCTTCGTGGACGCGAACGGCGACGGCCGTATGGACGACCTCAACGAAGATGGCGCCGTGGACACCGCCGATGCACGCTGGCTGGCCGATCTCGTCGAAGCCGTGGTGGCCGAAAAGCCGTCGCTGGCCGGCGGCATGAGCGTATACCCGGCCAATTCCCGCCACGGCCCGTTCGTGCATATCGACGTACGCGGCGTGCGCGTTCGCTGGTAGCCTCCAGGAACGCTTTTCACCTGCCTTGCGTTAAAGATGCTGAACGAAATCCAGCCGACTTTTCTCAAGCAGGCAGGTTGTCCGCAAATGAACGCGAAGACACGCGAATAAGGCAAAGAACACACACCGCTCGCAGGTCGGGGGCTGGTGTTCCCGTCGCCTGCTGATGGCCATGCGCAGACGCGGCACCATGTAGGCAGATTGCGTTAATGGACAGTGCGATGGCTTCGTTCTTCAAGCGCTACCGCAGATTACGCCGATGCGTAAGCGTGCGACGCCACATGACAGCGAGCGACCGCAATTTACTCTCTTATTAAGCCGGCACAAATACAGATCGATTATTGGGTTAATAACGCGAGTGCGCTACAGCGTACTCGTCGCGGCCGATGCCCGATATGCTATTGAAAATAAAGGACGGTGACGTGCCGGCCTTGATTTTTGATAGCGTTGAAAATGGCTGACAGAGTCAGCGGTTTTGGTGCCGTGTTAATAGATTTGTGTGATCGGTGTCGATCTGCGGATTCGTCATTTGGCCGCTGCCGCCAGGGTCGAGGCACCAGCGCAGTCGATCTCCACCGCCGCAAAATCAACAGATCTGCGTAATCGGCGTAATCTGTGGTTCCATGCCTGGGCGCCCGGTGCGTGACAAGGACTCTTAAGTTATTGATCGGCGGTGCTGGCCTGACTCGCGCGCACGGATAACCCGGCGGCCTCGTCTGCGATTTCGGCGAGTAAACCGGCGATCGTGTCGACTTCGTCGTCCCGGTTGTCGATATCGTGGCGATCGGCGATGAAGGCCGGTCGGTTGTAATAGACCGTGACCGTACCGTCCTCGGCCTGGGCTACCAGCATCTTCTGGGGCAGATCGATCCCGATGGTCTGATTCGAGCGCATTAACAGCGTGCCCGCATTCGGGTTGCCGAAGATGAACAGCGTGCTCGGACCCACGTTACGCCCCAGCGAACGGCTCGCGAAATCGATCGTATCCACCAGGGTCAGCGCATCCCGCGATTGAATGGCGTTGTTCAGGCGATTGACCACGGTATTGAAGTCGTCGGCGCTGACCACGCTTGCGATGCCTTCGCCCTGGCCGATACCGGCCGCGCTTGCATTCACCTTTAGATCGGTGTTGGCCGCGGCACGCACAACGGCCTCGAGATCGTCATCGAGGGCGTCCAACGTGCCGTTTTCGACTTCGTCCAGGTCGTAGCGCGCCGCCAGATAGGCGGCGTTGCTGAAGGTCACGCCGATATCGTCGTCGCGATCGCGATAGACGAGCACGCGGGCGGGCAGATCCAGCGCCACGCGCGGATCGGCCGCGATCAGCGCGCTTTCGCGGTTGGCGTCGGCCACGAACAGCACCGTGGTCGGGCGCAGGCTCAGGTTGGCGTTGCGGGCATTGGCCTGATGATCGACCTCCGTGCGCGCACTCAGGTTGGCACGGTTGGCGATGGCATCGAGCAGGGCCGAGCGGGTGGCATCGAAGCCGCGCGTCGACACCGCCAGGCTCAGGCCGGGAACATTGGTTTCGGCAGCGGGCGGCGTGGCGTCGTTCTCGTCGCTGTCGTCCTCGCCGTCGAGCAGCTCGCTCCATTCACAGGCCGACATGACCATGGCCAAGAGAACCAGCACGCCGATCAGGCCGAAACGTCGAGCTGTTGTGCGTGGTGCACGCGTCATGAAAACCCCACAGATCGCGAATCCAGCCTCGATCCTACTCGAAATGCTCCCGCCAGCGCTGCACCGCCACCTGTTCCTTGACCAGATCCAGAATTTCGACCACCGCGTCGCGCAGTTCCGAGTTCTGGCCGATATCGTCAGCCAGCAGGCGGGTGACCACGCTGTCGGTGATGTTCTGGACCAGGGCATCGAAATCCTGGGACGACAATCCTTCGACGGCTTCGTCAAGGATGTTGTTCACCGTTTCGGTAATCGCATCGTCGAGCGCATGGGTCACGAAGCTGCCCAGCATGGGCACGCGTTCGAGATTGCGCAGGGCGCTGTTGTTGTTCACGCCGCGATTGACCACGTTGGCCACATAGGCCTGCAGTTCGTCGCGATTGGCCTTGTAGGCGGCCATGATCGCGTTTTCGATATGCGTGCTGGTGGCATTGACCAGGCGCTGCTGGCGCGGCTGGATGACTTCGCGTACCACCCGGTGCGACAGCTCCTGGCCGCCGCTTTCCAGTTCTTCCTGGGCGCCGGAGAGCACCTTGATGACCACACGGTCGGAGATCTCTTCGACCACGATGTCGTAATAGACCATGAAGGTCTTGTAGACCGCCCAGTTGCGGATATCGATCACGCCCAGACGCTGCAGGCGTACCAGGATCGTGACCACGCGCAGCACGCGCAGGAAGCGAAAGCCGGCCACCGGAATACAGCCGAGTACGTCGTACCAGCGCGCGAAGGGGTAGAAATACCAGCGGTAATAGCGCTTCTGAGCGATGGCGATCGCCCAGCCGGCGAGCACATCGGCCACGAAGATGGATACAAAGGCCAGATCGATGGCCACGAAGTTTTCGTGCACCGAGCTTTCATACCAGCCGTGCAGACCCGGCGCGGCGTTTTCGAACACGCCGGCAAGCGGGCCGATGGCGAACAGCGCATCGAAGAGAATCAGCGCCAGATTGAGCGACACCAGCACGATGATCGCCAGATCCCAGAGCAGGAACAGGCGTTCACTCAGGGTACGATCGCCGGTGACGATCGCAAACGGGCGCGGCGTATCGGGGTGGTCGCGATCACTCACGAAGCGCGCGCCTCGCGCTCGTGCGCGAACAGGCTCACCGTGCGCAGCATTTCACGCACCTCGGGCATACGGCTCTCCATCTCCTGGTAGCCCCAGCCCACCGACAGGTCGAGTGCGTCGGGGCTGGGCACGATATTCAACGGCGACAGCGTGCGATCGAAGCGCACCATGGTGTCGGCATAGACACGGTTGACCCGCATCTGCATCTGTACGGTCTGGGTGATCGGCCATAGCCAGAGGTTTTTGGCGTCCACGCGCGGAAAGAAGCAGTCGAAGGCCAGGTAATAGGCGTTGCGGGTGGCCGCCCGGCCGGCCGCCACGCCGCGCCAGGCCGCCCGCGCCGGCACGTTGTCGGCCACGCCGCCGTCCACGATCGCGGCCAGCTCGCGGGTGGCCATGAGCTCGGCGAAGATTTCACGCGTGACCCCGGCGCCCGGCCCCGGCTCGTATTGCAGAATGCTGGGTACGGCCGCCGAAAAGCCGGCAGCATCCACGGCATGCACCTGGCGAGTGTCGGTATCGCGCCCGAGCACGATCGGCTCGACCACATCGGCGCTGAAGAACTGCAGCAGCCGGGCAAAGCGCGCGGCCACGCGCATCCACATCGGCAGCCAGCGTTCGGCGCCCTCGCTGGGCGCGCGCACGTCCGAGGGCAGGCGTTCATAGGGCCGCCGACGAATGCCGGCCACCACCAGATCCAGCGGGATCTCCATTTCGTCCAGCCGCAGCGGCCGGCGCAGATCGCCGGTAGACATGCGCTGGTGCAATGCCCGCAGGTGCAGATGCAACAGGCCGGGCAGGCAGAATTCGCTGCGCCGACGCGCGCCGGTGAAGATATCGCCGTTCTTGAGCTTGCGGGCAAAATCCAGATAGTCGGCCACGTCGGCATGCCGACGCTGCGCACGAAACAGGCCCAGAATCGCGCCGATGGAATTGCCCACCATGTAATCGGGAATCAGGCCGTCTTCCATGAGCCGCGCGAACGCGCCGGCATAGACGTAGCCGGAGCCACCGCCGCCGCCGGCCACGATCACCAGCGAACGCTTGCCGGCCTCGCGATCGAGGGCGGCCCCGTCGCATTCGTCGCGGTGATCGGCCAGCAGCTTGCGGCGCAGCTCGATACAGCGGCTGCGTGCCTCGGCTACCGCTTCGTGGCAGTACAGCAGCTTCTGTTCGGCGGTCGCCGAGCCGCGCAGCCGGTCGTAGAGATGTTCGAGCAGCCAGGCGCGCAGCGGCATGATGCGCGCGGCATCGACCTGGATATCACGCCGCGTGCCGGGAATACGAAACACATGCAGGCGGGCCATGCCCAGGGCATAGCGCAGGCATTCATAGTCGGCCTGCGCGACCGTCGAGGGGGCAGCCAGCCAGGCGCGTACCAGCGCCCGTTCCATGCGCTGGAGCTGCAGACGCTCGCGCTCGTCGCGATCGGCCGCTGCATCCGCGCCGACCGGGCTCGACGTATCCGTTCCCAGCAGGCTGCTCATGAGCGCTTAGACGCGGCCTGTGCCGTAGTCGAGCCTTTATGCGGCCAACGCTCTGGCACCGCCATGCGGCCAACGCCGCCCTCCATTCGGGCGCGCCTGTACGAACCGGGCCAAAGCCCGACGCCGCGCCTGGCGGCGGCCGTGGTTTGCGACATGCGTCTCGCCTATTCGGACTCGCTGACAAGGCCCCAGCATAACGCACCCGTGCCGGCCACCGGCAGCGCCGGCCTTGGGCGGCTCAACCGTCCTCGGCCTCCAGGCTGTCGGCGTATTCGGTGACCAGCGGCGCGGCATCGATCCCGCGATCGCGCAGATAGGCCACGAGCACGTCGGTACGGCCGTGGGTAGCCAATACGCGGCGGGCGCCGGTTTCCTCGATGGTACGGATCAGCCCCGGCCAGTCGGCATGATCGGAGAGCACGAAGCCGCGATCGTAGCCGCGCCGACGGCGATTGCCGCGAATACGCATCCAGCCGGAGGCGAAACCGGTTTCGTGGTGCTTGAAGCGCCGCATCCAGCGCGAACCGGCCGCCGAGGGCGGCGCCATGACCAGCGTGCCGGCGAAATCGGCCTTGCGATCCTGGGCGCTGACCGGTTCGGTGGGCAGCATGGCCACGCCGGCTTCGCGATAGATCTCGGTCAAGGGCACCAGCGCGCCGTGCAGGTAGACCGTTTCGTCGGTCAACTGCGCCAGCTCGGCGAGCAGACGTTGTGCCTTGCCCAGGGAATACGAAAACAGCACGCTGGTACGCCCGGCTTGCGCATTCGCCTGCCACCAGGCCCGAATATCGGCCGCCACCTCGGCCGTGTCTGCCCAGCGATAGACCGGCAGGGCGAACGTGGCCTCGGTAATGAAGGTATCGCAGGGCACGACTTCGAAGTCCGTGCAGGTCGGGTCGCCGTCGCGCTTGTAGTCGCCGGAGGCCACCCAGACCTCGCCGTCGACTTCCACGCGGATCTGGGCCGAGCCCAGCACATGCCCGGCCGGGTGAAACGACACGCGGGCCCCGCCAAAGATCAGTTCCTCGCCATACGCGACGGGCATGAGTTCGATATTGCTGCCAAGACGCTTGTAGAGAATCGGCGCGCTCTGTGCGGTGGCCCAGTAGTGGCCGTGGCCGCTGCGGGCATGGTCGGCATGGGCATGGGTGATCAGCGCCCGCTCGACCGGCCGCCAGGGGTCGATATGAAAATCCCCGGCCGCGCAGTACAGGCCCTTGTCGGTGGGTTCGATTACAGCGGCCATCGCGGCCCTCCGGGTAATGACAGGCTCACGTACGCCACGCTATGCCGAGCCTCCCAGGCTTTCGCGCAGCGGGGCCAGCCAGGGCTGGTAGGCCTTCCAGCGGGCGAGCGAGGATTGATAGACGGGCTGGCGCACCTGCCAGACACTGGCGGTACGCACGCCGCGGCCATGGCGATGAAAATCCAGGCAGCGATCGTCCCAGTCCAGGCCGGTGAACTCGATCAGACGCCGGCTCTGGCTTTCCGGATCGCGCACCAGATCCTCGTAGTCCACGGTGAGCATGGGCAGCGGCAGATGTTCGCGCCAGTGCGCCATCAGCCGTTCGTGCTGACGATAGACATGGCCGACATGGCCCAGATCGTAGGCAAACCGCAGGCCGCGGCTGAACAGCTGAAAATAACAGGACAGGGCATTGTCCATGGCATCGCGCCGGCAGTAGACGATGCGCGCGTTGGGCAGTATCAAGGCGATCAAACCCAGCCAGAGCATGTTGAAGGGCATCTTGTCGGTCACACGGCGCGCATCCGGCGCTCGCGCTTCGAGCCCGCCGAGATAGCGTTGCCCAAGCATTGTCGCCACGTCGGGCGTCAGGCGATCGAGACAGTCCGGGTAGCGTTCATCGCTGCCGGTGACCACCGGCAGCTCGCGCACCATGCGCCCGATATCGCTGAGTTCGCCGGCGCCATGGGCCCGTGGATGGCTGGCCACGATCTGTTCGACCAGGCTCGTGCCCGAGCGCGGCATGCCCACGATCAGAAGCGGCCGCTCGCTGGCATGGCCCATGCCCTGGCGGACTTCGAAGAAGTCGCTCGTGCAGCAGGCCATGATGCGCTCGATCCGCTGATCGAACACGTCGCGATCGAAGGGTTCGCGGCGTGCATGCAACCGGTTTCCGGCCTCGAAATGGGTAAACGCCTGTTCGGGCGCCTCGCGCACATCGAAATACTGGCCGAGCGCGAAGTGCAGCTGGCTGCGCACGCGCGCATCGAGGCTTCGATCAGCCACCAGGCGTTGCATGGTGGCCAGTCGGGCATCGGAAAAGACGTAGCGTCGATTGCTCATCAACGCGGCATAGACCCAGCCCAGCCCGGGGTCGATATCCAGCGCCTGCTCGAAATGCGCCGTGGCCGTATCGAACTGGCCCAGGCTCTGACAGGCACTGCCCAGCCCGGCCCGGGCCTGTGCATCGTCCGGGGCCTTGGCCAGACGGGCGCCGTAGAGTTCGGCAGCATGTTCGTAGGCGCCGATCGCCGCCCAGGCCGCGGCCAGTTCATCCTGTACTGCGCCGTTGCTCGCCGCCCGGCTTTCGGCTTCGCGCAGGCGGACCGCGGCGCCTTCGGGGTCGCCGCGCTCGAACATCAGGTTTGCGCTGCTCAAATAGGGCGCCAGCAGCGTGGGCCGGGCACGGCTGACTTCTTCGTAGACCGCCAGCGCGGCCTCGCTGTCCCCGGCCTGGGCCAGCGCATCGGCCAGATCGAGGCCGTTTTCGGCCCGTTCGGGCTGCAGCGCCCAGGCCCGCCGAAACGCCGCGATTGCGCCTGCGCGATCGCCGAGCGCACGCAGGAGCCCAGCCAGGCTGTGGTGATAGATCGGGTTGCTGGGCTGGTGCTCGACTGCACGGCGCAGCAGTTTGACCGCGGCCGCGGGCTCGCGCTGCTGGTGGGCCAGCAGTGCGCGCATGCGCAGCGCCTCCGCGTAATCGGGGTCGCGGCGCTTGATGCGCTGATAACAGCGCTCGGCCTCTGCCAGCCGACCGGCTCGATGCAGGGCCACGCCCTCGGCCAGCGCGCTAGCCTGGGCCCTGGGGCCGGCATGGGTTGGGGATGCAGCACGGCGGGTCATCGGATCATCCTAACCTGTGGCGAAACGCCTCGCCGCCGCGTTCACAAACGCGGGGCACAAAAAAGCCCCGGCGAACCGGGGCTTCAAGCCACCCGGCGCGAACGCCGGGCGGGTCGTATAGCCGCGATCTAGAAGTTGTAGATCGTGGAGAACTGTACGTTCTGGGCGGTGGCGTCGGTGCCACTCTGCCTCTCGTATTCGACCCGGTTGTACTCGATACCCAGCGTCAGCGGGTCCACCGGCGTATAGAGCAGGTTTACATGCGCCGACGACGAGTTGTCATGCAGGCCGTCCGTGCTGCCGACGAAGTCATCCGGGTTCTCGGAGTAGGCCTTGCCGTAGATGAGGTTCGTCGTGAGCGTCGAGGTGAGCTCCTGCGAGATGGTGCCGATGAAGCCGTAACGCTCGATCGCTTCCAGATCGCCGTCGCTGGTGACATAGGCATCCGCACCGCCGGCCGGCAGATAGGCGTACTTGCCGATGCCCTTGCCATACACGCTGGAGACCATGAGCGTGGTCTTGGTGGGCAGGGTCAGCGAGCCACCGAGGTTCAGGCCGTAGCCGACCACGGAATCCTCGTCGGAATCGCCGGTGCCGGTGACGTCGTTCACGTCAGCCTTCAAGTAACGACCGATGGCCGCTGCCTGCACGCTGAACGGGCCGTTGGAGTTCTTCAGACGAATCACCATGTCCGGCAGGGTGTTTTCCGTACCGGTGCCGTCCTCGAGGCCACGGAAATCCGGATCGTTCTCGTCGCCAGCGATCACGGTGCCGCCGCCCGGGTTCTCCAGCGAGAAATCGACGGAGGTGTTTTCACCCGCGTCCATGGTGTAGCGCACCTGGGCCTGGCGTTCGAACAACTGGGCCTGCGGGCCGTAGAAGTTCAGCGTGGTGCCGTAGTTGAAGTCCGAGAAGGTGGACCAGTCACGACCGATCAGCCAGTTGCCGAAGGTCAGATAGGCACGACGCACGCGCGGGCCGACGCTGCCGTCAAAGCTGGAGTCGTACGGCTGACCGTAGAGATCCATTTCGATATAGCCGCCCACGTCGCCGTATTCGGTCGGCGTGGTGGTGTGCAGGCGCAGGCGCGTCTGCTTGATGGTGGCACCCAGATCCGCGTCGCCGGGGCGATCGGTGCCCTTATCATCCAGCGTGCCGATCGCGTCGGACGGGCCGAGCGAGGCGCCGTGGTCGTCTTCGAAATCGTAGACCGCATCGAACTTGAAGTAGCCGTCGATCTTCACGTTGGTGTTGCCCACCATGAAGCCGTCGCTGTCTTCGGACTTGCGTACCAGCTGCTTGTCCGAACGCGGCGATGCCTGCGTCTGCTTCATCTGCTCCTGTTCGGCCTGAAGCTCGTCGAAGCGCTGCTGCATCTGCTGGATCTGCTCACGCAGCTGCTGCATCTGCTCCTGCTGGCTCTGAGCCATGGCCGGCATGGCCGAAAACAGCAGCGGTACCGCAACGGCGGTGCCGATTGCACCACGTACAGACGCACGAACCGTGCTGGATTTGAACGTACTCGTCCCCATCTCGTTTCTCCCTGAGATAAAAAGCTAGATCCCCCTGACCGTGTCCCACCACGATCCGGCTAGAGCTGTACGTTACCCTACAAACACAGGGTTTTGCCAAGCCACTGCCGGGCGGGCGCGAACACGGCGCCAGCCGCCACAGCAAGCAAGGCGCCTGCCAACCACGCAAGAAAACGCAATTAAAAATTAACATTTCCTTATTATTTTCGATGAAGCAAGGCTTGTGCGGCCCCTCGGCAGCAGCGACGCGCGCCTTACGGGCACCCGGGTCGCGGTTTTAGAACGCACCGGGACTTTAGTCTCAGACGGTTACGCGCACCGATCTGGAGCACGTCGTGCGCGCTTAGCGCGCGCGATGGCGCTACACTTGAACGCATGGACACGCACCCCGAAAAACTGGTCATCGGCATTTCCTCGCGCGCGCTGTTCGATCTCGAGCAAAGCCATCGCGTCTTCGAAACCGACGGCCGCGAGGCCTACTGCAACTACCAGATTGAACACGAGGAAGACGTATTGGAGCCGGGCGTCGCCTTCGGCCTGGTACGCAAGCTGCTGGCCCTGAACGAGGCAGGCAGCGAGCGCGTAGAGGTCATCCTGCTGTCGCGCAACAGCGCCGATACGGGCCTGCGGGTGTTTAATTCCATCGCCCATCACAAACTGCCGATAAGCCGAGCGGCGTTTACCAGCGGCAGTTCGCCCTATCGCTATGTGAATGCATTCGGCGCCGATCTGTTTCTGTCTGCCGACCCGGACGACGTACGCGCCGCGCTCAAGGCCGGCTGTGCCGCCGCCACCATCGTGCCCGGCCATTCGCTGGCGCATAAGGACGGCGAACTCAAGATCGCCTTCGACGGCGACGCGGTGCTGTTTTCCGACGACGCCGAACGCATCTTCAAGGAACAGGGGCTGGAAGCCTTTGCTGCCAGCGAAGTCAGCTCGGCGGGCGAGCCCCTGCCGGGGGGCCCGTTCAAGGCTTTTCTGGAAGCGCTGACCCGGATTCAGGCGGAATTCGACCCGGCTAATTGCCCGATTCGCACCGCGCTGGTGACCTCGCGCAGCGCGCCCGCCCATGAACGCGTGATCCGTACGCTGCGGGCCTGGCATATCCGTATCGACGAAGCGCTGTTTCTCGGCGGCATGACCAAGGCCGAGTTTCTGGAAGCCTTCGGCGCCGACATTTTCTTCGACGATCAGGCCACCCATATCGGCAGCGCCTCACAGCGCGTGGCCGCCGGTCACGTCCCGCATGGTGTGGCCAACGAATAGCGCGGCGCTAACGCCCCTGTTGATGACGGCGTCGGGCATCGACGATATAGCGGTTGAAATCGTCGTTGATGCTGTCGACGATCGCCTGCTTTGCGTAGACGACCATGAGCTTGCGGGTATTCAACAGGGTTGGATAGTCGATCACCAGCAGGCACTCCGTGAAATGCCACCGCGGGTTTTCTACCTGATTGGCGGTCAGCGCCCACATCCCTGCGCTCTGTGCCGGCAACTCCACGAAATTCCGCTCGATCAGGCCTGCCTTTTCATGCCGTGTAATCACCGGATTGCGCCGCCGGGCAATAATGTCATTGGGCTTGCGAGGCCTCACGACATCGCCGGTATCGCCGATATAGGCCAGGCTAACGTGCACATCGTCGTCGGTGATCAAACGCACATCGCGTACCGTCACCCGTACGCCGGTGGCGTTGGCACACACGATATGTACCCGGTCTTCGTCGGGTACGCTGCGTTCGGGCTGGATGAGCTGTTTGAGCTTGTGCTCGAGGCTGCGGTTACGCAGCACGTAAAATATATAGACCAGAAACGACCAGATGATGAACGACGTAACGGTCGAGAATATGCTCAGCGCGATTTGGGACCAGCTCACCGGGGTTTTTCCATCCTTATGCAATCGATAGCTCGCCGAACGGCGACTGGCGCTCGGATCGAGACCGTATGAATACGGCGGCCGCGATCACCGTTGTCGTCGGCAGCCTCATCGCGGCGGCCGGTATTATCGCTTATCCCCGCCTGCGGCTGCTCGTGCGCGGCCCGGCCCGTCTGAACGAACACGAGCGCGCCCGGTTGCTGGCCCTGCTGCCCTGGCGCAGTTCGCTCGACGCGCGCCAGCACGAGCGTCTGCCGCGACTGGTGGCCCGGCTTATCGCCGACGTGCGCTTCATCGGCTGTCAGGGCATGGACGTCAGCGCCGACATGCGCCTGGCGATTGCCGGCCAGGCCAGCCTGTTGTGTCTGGGGGCCACGCCGGGCACGTTCGCCCTGCCCAGCGAAGTGCTGATCTACCCCGACGCGTTCTATATCCCGCAGACCGAGCCTGACGAACAGGGACTTGTCGACGATCTGCCCCTGCTGGCCTCGGGCGAAGCCTGGCACGAAAGCCGGGTGATTCTGTCCTGGGCCGATGTGGAGCAGGCGCTGGCCGGCGCGCCCCACAACGTGGTGCTGCATGAATTCGCTCACCTGCTGGATTTCGCCGCCCCCGACCATGAAGGCGCGCCGCCGATGGCCGATGCCGACCACTGGACGCATGTGTTCGGCGAGGCCTTCGAAACGTTGCGCGAGCACGGCTCGCCGGTGATCGATATCTACGGCGGGCAGAACCTGGCCGAATTCTTTGCCGTGGCGGTGGAAGCCTTCTTCCAGCGTGGCGCCGAACTGGCCATCCATCATGACGAGCTCTATCGCGCGATGGCGGCGTATTTCGATATCGATACCGCGCGCCAGCCGCCCGAGTTCGGAGATTTATTCTGAGCTGATCTCGACGCTGGAGCTGCCCGGCAGGTGTTCGACCAGTTCCTTGCCGGCGAGCCGCGACGGCGTATAGCTGCCCCCCGCCGGCGCCTCGGCCAACAGCTGTTTCACGATCGCCAGGCTGGCATGCACGGTCACGTCGTAGCCGTTGGCCACATGCACCCGTGCGACCCGGTGCTCGCCACGGGCGTTCACCACTTCGCCCCAGACATGGGTGGTGGCCTGCTCGCGACGGGATTCGTCGGGGCCGGCGATTTTCGCTGCCCGTTTCTTGAGAAAACTCTGCACCGGCGACAGGCCCAGCAACGGTCGCACCCAGTTCAGTCGCTGAACCTGCTTGATACGCTTCGGCGACATCGGCATGTAGACCTCGATATCGTCGATGCCGGTGGTATGCCAGGCGGTCGAAATATCGCCCCAGGGGATGGTCATCGCCTGTTTCGGACCATCGCCGAAATCGATCTCGCGCACACTGGCGGCCAACGGCACGGTGGTGATACGGCCGTTGCGCCGGATCTTGCCGCCGTCGGCCAGGCCTTCGACCGAAGTCTTGGCGGTACCCGGCGAAAAGCCCGAGCGTGAATCGAAACCCAGGGCGAGCTCGACCGCATCCGGCATGGCCTCGGCCAGATAGGCGGCAATACAGTCGGTGGGCACGACATCGAAACCCACCCCACAGCAGAGCACGATCCCGGCCTTGGCCGCATGGTCATGGCGGCTGAACGAGTGCTCGAAGATGCTGATTTCGCCGGTGATATCCAGGTAGTGCACGCCCGCAGAAATACAGGCCGCCATGGCCTGGGGCGCGGTCGCGGAAAACGGCCCCGCGCAATGTAGCAGCACGTCAATACCGTCCAGATGCGGCGCGATATCGGCGGCTTCGTGCAGGCCGAAATCGCGATAATCCAGCCCCAGTTCCCGGGCCAGGGGCGCGAGCGCCTCGGCGCGGCGGCCCGCCAGTACGGGCGTCAAACCCTCGGCCACGGCCTGGCGAGCGATCAGCTCACCGGTATAGCCGTAGGCCCCGTAGATCATGAACGTCGGTTGGGTCATCGTCGGTCTCTTGCATGCGGCAAAAACCGCAAATCAGCCGGCAAAGCCACGCGTTGCCTTGCGTACGGCGGTAAAGAAGCGCTCCGGCGACAGCCGCTTGAAACGATACTGCCAACGCGAATCGCGGTGCGAGATCACCAGGAACCGGTTCTCGCGCACCGCATCATAAATGTCATCGGCCACGTCTGCAGCGCTCACGCTCGCCCGGCGCATGAGTTTTTCCACCATGGCCCGCTGGCGCTCATGGGTGCCACGAAACGAATCCAGCAGATTGGTGGCGAAAAACGCCGGACAGGCCACGGTCACCCCTACGCCGTGATCGTATTCCTCGCCACGGATCGATTCCGACAACGACAGCACTCCGGCCTTGGCGGCGTTGTAGGCAGCCATGCCCGGCGCATTGGCGATCGCCGCGAACGAAGCGATATTCACCAGATGGCCGCGGCTTTCGCGCAGCAGCGGCAGCGCCGCACGGGCCCCGCGTACCGCGCCCATGAGATTGATGTCGAGCATCCAGTCCCAGTCTTCGAGCGGCGTATCGACCACACTGCCGGCATTGGACACGCCCGCATTGTTCACGAACACGTCCAGCCCGCCCCATTCCTCGCGAATGCGTTCCAGCACGGCCTCGAAGTCCGCGGGATTACGGGTATCCAGCGTCTGTGCGATCGCCTCGCCGCCGGCGGCATTGACCTCGCCGGCCACCCACCGGGCACGCCCATCCTGGATATCGGTGACCGCCACCCGCCAGCCTTCGCGGGCATAGCGCAACGCCAGTTCCCGGCCCAGGCCACTGCCGGCGCCGGTGATGGCGATACGCCGGACGGCATCGGAATTGTGCATTTTTTCAAACCTTATTAGTCTGCTAGCGTTATGACGCTAAGCGCGAGAGTGCAGGCGCAACCAGCATAGCGGATAGAAAACGAACGTCCGTTATACATTGACCGCGCAAACGTCGCCTGCCTATAGTCGCGCCATGACCCAGCTCGTACTCATCCGTCATGGTCAGGCCAGTTTCGGCGCGGCCAACTACGACCGCCTGTCCGAAACCGGCGAACGCCAGGCCCGCCTGGTCGGCCGCCATCTGGCCGCGGCCGGGCAACGCTTCGACGTGATGCTCGCCGGCGATCTGCAACGCCAGCAGCGTACCGCGGAGCTGGTCAATGCCGGCTTCGACGATCCACCCGCGATACACACGGACCCGGCCTTCAACGAGTACGACGCCGACGCGATCTTTGCCGCCTATACACCCCGGGTTTTCGAAGACAACCCGGAGTTGGGCGCCGTCCGCGACCAACTGAAAACCGATCGGCGGCTGTTTCAGAAGGTATTCGAACAGGTCACCCGGCACTGGCTGGCCGGCACCCCGCACGAACATGACGGCTGCGAATCCTGGCAGGACTTCAAGGCGCGCGTTCAAGCCGCGCTGGCGCGGCTGCGCAGCGAATACCCGCGCGACGCCCGTATCGGCCTGTGCAGCTCGGGCGGGCCGATCGCGATTTCGATCGCCACGGCCACCGGCGCGCCGGACGACAAGGCCATCGAGCTCAACTGGAGCATCTATAACGCGGCCGTGGCGGAACTGCGCACCACCCGCGATGGCTGGCGCATGCTCGGCTTCAACGATATCGCCGCCCTGCGCGCCGCCGGCGACGACAGCCTGGTGACCTTCCGCTAGCGCGGCGCCGTACGCCATGGAACGACCCTCTCTGGAAAGCTTTACCGCACGCCATCATCTGGACAGCCGCAGCCTGTGTGCCCAGATCGTCGAGGCCCGCGAGGGCACGATCGCCGTGCGCAGCGCGCAGGCGGCCACCGATAATCTCACCCGTATTATCGAGGCCACGCTGCGCCTGGCCAACCGCAAGGGCTTCGCGGCGATGACGCTACGCGAACTCGCCCGTGAGAGCGGCCTGTCGCTGGGCGGGCTCTATGCCTATATCGGCAGCAAGGACGAGCTCGCGCGGCTGATCCAGGCCTGGGTTTCGCGCACGCTCAGACGGGTCATGGCCAGCGCCCTGGAAGGCATCGAGGACAGCCGCAGCCGGCTGGCAACCGCCATCGAAGCCCACCTGCTCACCACCGAAGCCCTGCGCGAGTGGTTTTTCTTCCTTTATATGGAAGCCCACCATCTGGCCTCGGACGAGCGCCGCCAGGCGGTCGCGGCCGAACGCAATTCCGAACAGATCTTCGCCGACATCATCCGTCAGGGGCAGGCCGAGGGCCACTACGGCGCGATGAACGCCGATATTGCCGCAGGGCTGGTCAAGGCCATGCTCCAGGACTGGTATCTCAAACGTCACAAGCACGGCGAGCGCGGGCTCAACGTGGCCACCTATGCCGATACCGTGATCGCTGCGACCGAGGCTCTGCTCGCAGCCCGCGCGTGAACGACCACAACAACGCACAGCTGAGGAGATTCGGATGAGCGCATTGGACCAGGCCCGCGATATTCGCGAGGGCGAAGGCATCGACGCCGCCGCACTGACCGCTTGGTGTCGCGAGCACGCCCCCGTGCTGGTGCCCGAACACGGCGAAATGACCATCCGCCAGTTCCCCGGCGGCGCATCGAACCTGACCTATCTGCTCGCCGTCGACGGCAACGAATACGTGCTGCGCCGCCCGCCCTTCGGCAGCCAGGTGAAATCCGCCCACGACATGGGCCGCGAATACGGCGTGCTCTCGCGCCTGCACGGTGTCTACGAATACGCCCCCGAGCCGATCGTGCACTGTACCGACGAAGCCGTGATCGGCGCCGAGTTCTACGTCATGCAGCGTCTGCGCGGGGTGATCCTGCGCCGCGACCTGCCCGAGGGCGTGGACCTGAGCCCGGCCGAGGCCACCCGGCTGTGTGAACAGCTGCTCGATGTGCAGGCCAAGCTGCATACCACCGACGTGGACGCCGCCGGCATGGCCGATTTCGGCAAGCCCGAAGGCTATATCGAGCGCCAGATCACCGGCTGGAACAAGCGCTACCGCAATGCCCGCACCGACGACGTGCCCGACTGCGAAGCGCTCATGCAATGGCTGGAAGCGCGCATACCCGACGTCACCCGGCGTGCGATCATCCACAACGACTACAAGCTCGATAACGTCGTCTTCGACGAAAAACTCAACGACATCATCGGCGTACTCGACTGGGAAATGGCCACCCTGGGCGATCCGGTCATGGACTTCGCCTGCTCCATGGCCTACTGGGTGCAGGCCGATGACCCGCAGCCGATGCGCGATATCCGCATGGGCCCGACCCATCTGCCGGGCATGCTCAGCCGCGACGAGATGCTCGCCCGCTATCGCGAGAAGACCGGCCACGCCATAGACGACTGGCCCTTCTACCAGGTCTTTGGCCTGTTCCGCCTGGCGGTCATCCTGCAACAGATCTACAAGCGCTATGTCGAAGGCAAGACCCGCGACAAACGCTTCGCGACCTTCGGCCACGCCGTGAACGTATTGCACGACCAGTGCGAACGCGTGGTCCGCGCAGCCTGATACGGTTACCCGGCGTACCTACAACAACGATTCCACCGCGAGTATCGATATGAAGCTTTACCAGAGCGACCGCGCCCCCAACCCGCGCCGCGTGCGCGTGTTCATGGCCGAAAAGGGCATCGATTTCAACGATATCGAGATCATCGATCTCGACCTCATGGCCGCCGAGAATCTCAGCGACGAATACAAGCGCAAGAACCCGCTCGGCGGCGTGCCCACGCTGGAGCTGGACAACGGCATCTGTATCGGCGAATCGATGGCGATCAGCCGGTATTTCGAAGAAACCCATCCCGAACCGCCGTTGATGGGCACGAACGCCGAAGACAAGGCCATTATCGAGATGTGGAACCGGCGCATGGAGCTGAATTTCCTGTTCCCCGTCGCCATGGCCTTTCGCAACATCACCGGCGCCTTCGCCGATCGCGAGAAATGCTCGACCGAGTTCGGCGAGATCAGCCTCGAACGCGCCGGCAAGATGTTCGGCTTTCTCAACGAGCACCTGGCCAACAACGAGTACATCGCCGGCGATTCCTACTCGGTAGCCGATATCACCGCCCTGTGCACCGTCGACTTCGCCCGCGTGGTCAAGCTGCGTATCGGCGAGGATCACACGCATCTCAAGCGTTGGCATGACGCGGTGTCGGCACGGGCGAGTGCCAAGGCCTGATACAGGTTGGCCACGTTCTAGTTCGGGTTTAAAACGCGAACGGTTCGCCCCGCCGCCTCGGGGCGATACGCCGATGCTCGCGCGACGGGATGCGTCCAGCGCGCTGTCTATAGCGGCAAGTCGGCGCGGCTGTTAACGGGAATCAGCGCGGGGCTGCTTTCTTGTCGGATTAGGCCTTCGGCTAATCCGATCTAAAAAAATCATGACCTTGAGCGAGCGATAGCGAGCTTGCCTGTATTCGGCCCCTTGGGCGCAGCGCCGAGCAGTGGAGGCCGAACGCGGATAAAGACGGCCGGATGTTTGAGCGAAGCGAGTTTCCGGCCGGCCCGCGTTCGGCCGGAGCCGCGCAGGGAACCGATGCGCAGCATCGGCGCAAGACAGGGTGTCCTTTGCTTTGGTTACTTTCATTTGGACAAGCAAATGAAAGTCACTCGCGCAGCAGCGCGAAACCC
>NZ_PBYA01000014.1 GCF_002729955.1 Salinisphaera sp.
GAAAACGGTTCGAATCCCGAAGGCGTGTCATGTCGATGTGTTTGCGATAACAGCGCATTAGTGAGTTCGGAAGCTCCGTGAGCGTCTGCTTTTGGCCGATAACAGCCGTTCCCCGTGAAGTAACGCGTGACGTTTGCGAAGATCTCGGCGAAATTCGCCGATCCCAACTCGCAATGTTTGGTTAGTTCGATGGCCCGGCCATTTTCGGGAACAGATAATCAAGGTAGGTGGCCGGAAATCTCGGTCGAACGGGGCCGCGTTGATTCGAGCTGACGAGCAAGCCCTCCTTTAGCAGCTCGCTTACGACCTGTCTGCCCATCCGCTCTTTGTATCCGGACCGTTGGCCTGCTTCTGCTCGGGTCAATTCGCCCTCGATGAACACGGCTTTAAGCACGCCTTCCGCGCCGCGGTCGAGCTTGGGCACGCCTGGAAGCGCTTGTTCACTGGCCTGACGAACCAGATACTCGACACGCCGCTTATAGCCGTCGATGCTGAGCACATCGGCCATATAGTCAACCTGGTCCACGCAAGCGTTCAGGAAGAAATCACAGAAGGCGTAAAGTGCGCGTTCGCTACGCGGGCCGCGCCCATCATGATCGCCCTGTCGCGGCGCATCCGCATCCCCCAAGCGGCTATAGTAGGTCTGTCGGGCACGAGCAAGACCGCGTGAAAGACTCCAGATCGCAGGTTGCTCAAGCACACGGTCAATGTGTAGACCGCTGAACAGTCGCGCAACGCGACCGTTACCGTCAACGAAGGGGTGCAAGAAGGCCAGACGATGGTGCGCAGCCGCAGCAGCTATCAAACCTTGGTCGCCGCGCAAGCTCGGCCCGTCGGGGCGATAGGCGTCAGAAAAGGCATGTAGCGCCGCTTCCAGATCGCCGTGGCCGATAGCGACATGCCTTCCGACTTGCACATCGGTCGTCCGCAGCGCGCCAGGTTCAACGACAACGGGGGCATCATTCGGGCCGTTGCGAACAAGCCGATCAGTCTCAGGCACCTTTTCGAAGATCAGCTGGTGGATTCTGCGAATGAATTCGATATCGGTGGGATTTTCGTGATGGCTGGCTTCAGCGCGCGCAGCGACAGTCTGCTGCGCCTCTTGCAACGCAAGTGAAATCATCACGCCCGGCGTGTGTGTTTGTTCACCGGCACGTACCGCACGATCGACCTCAACCGGATGAGTGCTCTGACCCTCGATCAAGTTCGAATAGTAGGTGTTGACCGTCCGAAGCATGTCTTGCAAGGCAATTCGGGTCGCAGGCGGCAAACCACCCAACGCCGCGGATCGTTGCGCCAGTTGGTATGCCTTTCCTGCGAGCTCACGAGACGGATCAGACGGCATCCACGGCGCGAGGCCATACGTTAGATCAGTCATTGGTTTATATGACGCGATGTTTCAAGGATTATGACAGAACTGTGCCGGTTATTTTGCCGCAAAACTTACTCACCCTTACGACACAGGATGCTGAACTTAGGCCTTTTATTATCCCCTTCGTGATTCGCTTTATTGTTATCACGGCCAAGTCGTGCCGGTTTCAATGCCGCTGACATACGCCGCACGGATCCGCGAGCACCGCGCACAGATCTCCGCGAAAATGAGCCAAATACTCGACGCATAAGCACTTCGCAGTGACGTAGGATCAAGTCTAAATAGCCGCCGTAGCTCAGCGTCTCCTATGTTCATCACCCTACTTGTCGTCACCTTCTTGCTGTCACTGGGCACCAGTCTCGCCGTGAGCGGCCTGTTCAACGGCTCGATCGCCGGCATCATGAACCTGATCACGCCAGGCACGATGGCCCATTCCTGGCGCCGCTATCTGCACTTCGCGATCTGCGTGGTGGGCGTGTCCGGTGGCGTTCGGATCAGCCAGATCGAGCGCTATATCACGCCACAGTTGCGAGAAACCGAGGCACTGGCCCTCACCTCGGACCGATGGATTCTCGAGGTCTACCGCACGCTCATTGGCACGTTATCGAGCATCGCTTGGCTGCTACTGGTGTTCTTCGTCGTCGCGCTAGTGGTCTACGTCATCAAGCGCGGGCTAGAGCTGAAGGCAAAGACCGGGCGATCTGACGATACCGGCTCGGGTGAGGCCTGATAGTGGCCTTATCGGCCGCGCGCTCGTCAGCGAGAACGAGGCAGCCGTTAAGGTGAATCGGCTACGAAAGCCGATCACCCCAATGAACGATGATTTTATCGAGCACGGTGCACCGGTCTAGCCGTGCCGCCACCATGTCGCGATCCGCACGCCGATCAACCAAACCAGGCCACCCAATGTGCAGAGCCCCCCAATCGCGGGGCTGTTGCCCTCGGGCGATGTAAAGACCATCGATAGGCCGAAAATCAGCAGCAATATGGCGGCGACCTGCTGCAGTTTCAGCGACTTCGCGGTCATCTGAGTGGTGACGTAGCTCCCGTCCTTTCCCTTGTTCCCGGCGCTGTTGCTGGCCTGAACGGACGATGCATTGTCCATTGGCCCACCACAGGCTGGGCACGCACTGACGCGCGTCGATACGTCGTGGCCGCAGTCGTCACATTTGGTCAAAGGCATCATTCCCCCTCTTCTCTATAAATATGTACTCACCTACGTGAGTCTTCTTCGTCATCGTTTAGGCTGCCCGGCTCCGCCAGCCAATGCGCGGCTCGCTCTGCCGCCTCATCACTAGCGACCAGGCCGAGGTGCGAGGCGCCCTGCACGATATCAACGTCAACCGCTGCGTTGTGTGGTTCGATCGCTGGCTTGTAGCGGCGCGATCGAAACGCCTCGTCGTCTGATCCGGCCAGCAACAACACAGGCGCATCGATGGCAGCGAAGTCGCTAGCGTAGTCGGCCGGGCCAAAGCCCTTCATCAGTCGATACGAATACGACAGCGTTTCGCGGCCGGTCCGCTGTGCCGGCGGCATATTGAACCGCAATACGCCCACCCCGTTAAACCAGCGAATCCCCGCGGTATTGGCCATCGCGATCGGTATGATCCGGGTCAGGTTGGGCTGCGCCCAGCCGCCCGAATGTGAGCGCGTGGTGGGCGCGTCATGGCCGAGGTAAGGCGCCAGAAGCAGATAGCCCGCGGCGCGATCGCCGTACACACTGCCGCCAAAGCGCAGCGCCAGGCCGGCGCCGGACGAATGCCCACCCACCACGATCTCGCCGCCGCGTGCAGCTCTGTCACGCAGATGTGCGATCAGGTCGGCCAGATCGTCCTCGAGTTGATCGATATAGTCGATATCACCCCGGACATCAGGCGACGGCCCGTGTCCTCGGAGATCGGGCGTGATGACATTCGCGGCGGCGGACTCGGCCAGCGACTGTGCGAGCGGGTAAAGGTAGACGCTATCGGTCGCAGACCCATGAATAAGGATCAGCCATGTACGCGAATTAGCCGAATACTTCCGGTAATGAAGTCGCGCGCCATCGCGGGCAGTGTAGGTCTCGCGCTCGGGCAAGGCGACATCGGCGGGCCGTGGCAACTCATCGAAATCCAGACCCTGCGGCGGATCGTCTGCCCGTTGGCTCGAACAGGCGCTCAAGCAGGTGCAGGCGATGACCAATGCCACGCATGTGGTGAGGAGATTCACAGCAGCTCAACTGTTGTGTCGATTCGGAAAACCAACATGGCTATTGTGGACTTAGGCGTGTGCCTCGGGCCAAGGAAATCGTTTGCCGCAGTCAAAGCAACAAAGCCATACCCGGTCACCTTGAACGCGCTGCCAGCGGGTTCGTTGAAGCTCGGCGACACGGTCACTACGGCATCGAGTACACCGTGGTTCCGGGTGATAGTCGGCATTGAGGCTGGGCGTGTCATCTGCATTCGTTGCCTCGCGAGAAGTTAGCCCCGCTTGTAATTACAGATGCGCCCACCGTATCTGAGCGATGTGTCTCTTTCACCCGAGCCGGGTGGAAGAAAAAGGGCCTGCGCACCTCGATTCGTTTACGAGGCAAAGGGAGTAGAGGTAAGCCGAATGTATCGGGTGCGTCTTTTCATACACCTCACCCATTTGCCTGGGCGCTAGACCAGAACACCCCGCCCGGCTTGTGCTCATTGCTGCGTCTTTTCGTGCACATTTGAGAGATGAAGCCAGGTGTACGGTGCGTCTTTTCATACACCTTTCGATCTTTTCAGGCGCTGATGGACGGCCGCGACTGATGCATTGCCCTCTATGAGCGTCTTTTCGTACACCTTGTAGGTGTTGGTCTCAGGTGTACGGGACGTCTTTTCGTACACCTCTGGGCCGTGCATCTCAGTGTCCCGGTGCGTCTTTTATACACCGCATGGGTTTGGTGCCATTCGCCGCTGCGTCTTTTCGTACACCTAGCAAGCTGAGCGCGGAGGTGTATGGGTGCGTCTTTTCGTACACCTCGGCCTGAGTAGAGCTGCCTATAGCCCGGCATGAAAGGGCTTCGGCATCCTGCACTAATCAATGCGCGGTGACGGGTGTACGGGTGCGTCTTTTCGTACACCTGTTCCTAGACCGATCTCTATCTCACGGTGCCCAGGTGCGTCTTTTCATACACCTTCTGGCTGAATTCGCCCTTGGCCTTGCATGCGGCCAGCAGTAAGCCGACCACGACCGCGGCCGTGCCCTGGGGTTCTACCCCGTTTCGGCGGACGGTTGAGAAAAGGTTAACGGATACTTTTGATCTTCAGCAGCCATGCGCTGTCGGATACGCGGATTATGGAAGCGCTCGATGTAATCGAAGACATCGGTTCGGGCTTCGGCCAACGTCTGTTAACGGCGCCGGTTCACGCGCTCTCGCTTGAGCATGCCGAAGAAGCCTTCGGCCGCGGCATTGTCGCCGCAGTGACCGACCGCGCTCATGCTGCAGATCATGTTGTTGCCGCGTAGAAAGCGTTGGTAGTCGTCGCTGGTAAATTGCGTACCTCGATCGCATGCAATACGACCGGCTCGTCGCGCGTCTCGCGCTGCCAAAGCGCCATCAGCACGGCTTTGAGTACGAGATCCCGGTCTGACGAGAACTCATCGACCAGCCGACCACGGCCTTGTTATAGATGTCGACAACGACGCACAGGTATAACCAAGCTTCAGCGGTTCGGATATAGGTGATGTCGGCCCCCCATTTCGTGTTGGGTTCGAGCGCGACGAAGTCGCGCTCGAGGTGATTACGTACATGCGTCGGCCGATCGCCGGAAGGCTTGGCCCGTCAGCGCCGCCGTTGCGGGATACCCTGGAGGCCGCTCGCGGCCATGAGTCGAGCCACCCGATTGCGGCTGACGGTCTCGCCCTCGAACTGCAGCGTCTCGGTGATCCGCGGCGCACCGAACACGCCATCACTGTCGCGATGTAGTGTGTGGATCTTCTCCGTTGGCCGCGCATTGGCGCGAGCCTGGCGACTGGGCGATCGATTCGCCGACGCATAGAAGCCACTAGTCGAGACCTTGAGGCAGCGGCACATCAACTCGGCGGGATATTCCGAGCGACAACGCTGGATCGTCGCGTACCTCACGACGATTCCTTGGCGAAGTACGTTGCCGCGTCGCGCAAAAACTCGCGCTCCTTCTTGACCTGTGCGAGCTCGCGCTTAAGGCGGGCCAGCTCCTGATCACGCAGCGTGCCGCTGCCCTGAAATACCGGCTTCGACGAACGCTGGGCCTCGCGGCACCAGCGGTTGAGCATCGTCGGGCTGAGCCCGAGATCGCGGGCGACCGCGCTCGCACTGCTTGGTGACGATCGCACGAGTTCGACGGCCTCTGCCTTGAACTCGGCACTGTACTTCTTGCCTAGGGCGTGTTGCCGTTTTGCGCTAAGTTATTGATTGTAGGAAAGGCAGGCTCGTATTGTGGTGTTACCAGCAACACAACGACGAGCCTGCGATGGCCCGACAAATACTCACAGATGAGCATTGGTCCAAGCTCAAACGTATTTTGCTTGCCGAATCGATCTACGACAAATCGGATTTACGTCTGACGGTTGAAGGCATGCTCTACCGAATGCGTACAGGTTGCCCTTGGCGCGACCTGCCCGAGGTCTTTGGCGCTTGGAACGCGGTCTACAAACGCTTCCGCGCCTGGTCTCAGAGCGGGAAGTGGTGGCGGATTGCCAACGCGCTGATCACCGACCCTGATCTGGAATGGGCATTTATCGACGGCACCTATGCCAAAGCCCATCAACACAGCGCGGGGGGCGGTCGGTCCGGACCCGCAAGCCATTGGCAAAAGCCGAGCGGGTCTGACGACCAAGCTGCATCTGGCGGTCGATGCCTATGGCTTACCGGTCGAGTTCAGAATCACCGGCGGTCAGGTCCATGACAGCGTCGTGGCGCCGGTACTGATTGCCCAATTGACGGATGCACAGGCGATCGTCGGAGATAAGGGATATGACAGCTTGCGCATCCGAGAGCAGATCGAGGCCCAAGACAGTCAATGCGTGATTCCGAGAAAGCGCAACTCGGTTCAGGGCAACGATTATTTGGACCGAGGCGCGTATCGTGATCGGCATCTCGTAGAAAACGCGTTTGCTCGATTAAAACAATACCGAGCGCTGGCTTGCCGCTTCGATAAACTGAAAAAACACTACGAAGGCGTGGTCGCCATCGCCTGCGTGCTCCTATGGCTACCCATGTGAAACGGCAACACGCCCTAGCATAACACTCCTTTTTACGGCCCACGATGAGCCTTCTTTGAAGTGTCCGCATTAACAGGTGAGAACCTGATTTGTTGCTGGACTCGGACGCTCTCCGGCCGGGAGCGCTGGTTGTCGCAGATCCTGCGCAACGACTACGGCTAGGCGGCTGCCGACTTCGTGTCCGGTTGCGCGCCCCTGCGCTGGCGCGCGCGTACACCGTGCTGGCGTCCCTATCGAAGCTGGGCTGAAATGCTGCGCGGCGTGCGCGATGGACAGGTCGTGCCGATCGACGAACTCATCAAGCCGGCCCCTATAAGCAGGTGTTGCGTGCTCGACCACGTGACGGCAAGCGGAAACAGGGTAGAACCCCTCGAACATATCCGAGGCAAAGTTCGCGGTCCGAGGACTCACAGTCGGCAGCTATGGCCCGTCGTATGCCGCGTTCTCCGAAATCTCGAAGTACAGACCGATAACAGCGTTGCCTTGCTGCTTGGTAACGAGCTTCACGAACAGTTCGGTCTGCTCGTTGATCTCCTTGACCGCGGGTTTGATCACCGCACGGTTTAGGTTCTTGAAGTCCTTGTAGGATCGACGGTCGAGCAGTCGCATAAGACGTCTGAACTCATCGATCGTCCAGACGCGTGTCGCGCCAGGGTCTCGATAGCGAGCACAGTTCTCGTAAAGACACTGCGTGTGGTTCGACCGGATGCGGTTCTGGATGCTGACGTTGAGCCGGGCATAGAGCTGCGGCTCCAAGATCGCATCGACCAGTTGAGGCGAATACGAGTAGTAGAGGTACCGGTCGCGGACCACGTAGCCACCAAGCCAGGTGCTTGCACCCCACTCCTTGGACGCATTTCGACCCGTGACTGCCCAATCCACACGCTTGTTGAGCAGGCCGTCCAGAGTCCGCTTGATCCGGTCGCGATTGCCACGGTTACCGAACAGGGCTTCGACTAAGTCCGGCAGATAGATACGGTACTCGCGCCGCTTCTTGAACGAGTCCACCGACTCATGACCGGCTTCTTCGCTCATCGCGTTTTCAAGGAGCACGTTGGCGCATTGCCGTTCCTTGAGCGTGAACGGTGCCGACCAGTGAACGGCGTTAACGCGCTTCTGCAGGATGCTCGCACGCGGCTGGCTACGGCTGTCGTGGCCCTCCGCCAACTCAGCCCCGAACATTTTCTGCTGTGCCTTCATAGCGTCAGTGAGTGCTTCTTGCGGGAAATCCGGCAGGTTCAGAGCGGCTTCGTTGCTTGTATACCGAGCTATCAAGGCGCATGTGTCAAGCCGATTTCAGGTCGTATTCCGGTGAATAAATAGGCCAAATCGCGCTAATCCTTTCACCTGCTTTTCCGGTGCCTTGCGCCATTTGCCGCAATACAGCGTCTTGTCTTGTCTTCAGCCAGCTCGAAAGTCGCTGAAAAACGCGCTAATTCTTTCACCTGCTTTTCAACGTCCCGGTGCTAATACCTGTAAACGATGGCTCATCAGAGGCTTGGAATGCCGCAGGCGATGGGTTTTTGCGCTATCAGCCCCCGCTTGGGAGCGCTCCAAACCACCCCATCGACCACGACGACTCACGGCCTATGTCTTTTTGTCGTAAGCGTAGCGTCCGAGCATCAGCCGCTGCTTTCTTCTTTCCTAGCAAGCAGTTCCCCTATTTAGGGCTCTGCTTCTTTAGTGCGATTAATAAGTTATGTAATTTCAGGTAAAAAGAATCGCGCGATTGCGAAGCCGACAAGAAGGCTCGAGTGCACGCCTGTCGCTGTGAGCCCGGCAGAGATCCGTCGCAACCCTCGTTCTCGCTCTTGGCATTGTGCGCAGTGCCGCGGCGCTAGTTAAGCGAGGCACATCGGTGCTTCTTTCTATATACCTGCTCCCTATGTCATTGATCGAATGTTTAAAATCCGAAACAAAACGGGCCAGACCGTGCTCCCACGGACCGCGCTCCATTGCGTGAAGGTGTCCGGAGCGTCTTCTCGTACACCTCTCGCAGCGGTCGCTGTGAACATTCGTCCGGTAAAAAAGCGCCAATCCTTTCACCGCCTTGGGCCGAGCGCCATGCCAGAAATGACTCGGTGAGGTGTATGGACGCGTCTTTTCATACACCTGCCCTCGACTGTGACCATCAAAGAGCCTGAAATCGCGCTAATTCTCTCACCTGCCGGCGAGTATGGCCGCTGAGTCATTGTTTCTTCTTTCGGGGATCGCGCTAATTTATAAATCTGCGGCTACCCGCCACGATATTGAAAGCATTTCAGGCGAGGTGTACGGGTGCGTCTTTTCGTACACCTTTCGCCCTTATTGGCGGATATTGAGCTCGGTAACAAAGCGGCATTCGGGACCAGCTCAGCCGAGCGCACATTCCACTGAATTGCCGCCAGTCGCCGTTACAGTGAACATGACTTGGGACACCGAGGCGGCGATAGGGGAACTGGTTGGCGCGTACTCACGCCAGCCTACAAATCGCGCCGGCCGATTTTTATACCATCCACATACCCCTAAACCTCGCGGCCACCGGGTGTTGACCTCTGTTCTTTCCCGGTCGGGCCTCCCCTGTAATCTTCCTGTTGTTGCCCTATTCCTCACCTGATAAAGGGACCCGCTCATCCATCGCGCTTTTTGCGGAATCTGCCACCGAACTAACGACGCCCCAGTACCAGGATCGTTACAGGACGAGTCAGGCAAATGGCCAGCTCGGACAAGAAAAGGCGGTACCGACGGCCGGCCCGCAGGGCCGGTGGCAATTGACGGGTGTGGGGATGGTATAAGTCGTCGTTTCCAAACGGATATACGGATCGCGTGTGCGACACGCTTTTTGACGTGACCGGGCTATGAGCGGAAACTAATCGTACTTCAGCCCTTTCCCCGCGCCATGAGCAGCCACGACTCCGCCTCAGTCGACCCGATATATGAACGGCTCAAGGCTATATACGGCCAGCTCGGTCCGGCCGGCAAACGCGCGGTCGTCGAGGCCGCAGCCCTGTTACGCGATATCGGCGCTACTCGAGCAAAACGTGCCACCGATGCCCCTAACAAGTCTTTATGCGAGAGCGACTCGCTGCTGCTACACGTAGATTTGCGGTCGGGTCATGTTGAACTCGCCGAAGATACGTTTCGCAGACCGCGTTCCGCGGACGGCACTGAGAGCGACGAGATCGATGACCGTGAGGTACTTGAGCCGATGTCCGACGAAGAAGGTGAAGCGTACCTGGCAAGCTACGCCGAGCCCCCGCCCGCTTACTTGACCGCCGGCGACGAGATGCTTGGGGCAGTCGATGTGGCTAAACGCCTACATACCACGCCTCAGGCTGTGCGCTACCAGTACGACCGCAACCAGATAATTGGACTTACGCGGGAAGTCGGGTCGATCGTCTATCCTCTGACCCAGTTTATCGATACGCCAAGCGGGCTACGCTGGCCAGAAGGCCTCGATGCTGTGGTCGCGCGACATGGCAATGGGTGGTCAGCGTGGCTATGGTTGATCCACGAACGTCGCGATTTGCATAGCCGCACAGCACTGGCATGTCTACGTGCAGGCGACGTAGGTTATGTGCGCGCCGCCATAGCTCGAGATGACGACGGCGCATTCTGCTGACGTAACAAACGCCGCCAGCGTGCAGAGACCGCACGGTGCTTAAAATCGTCGAGCGAGATGCACTTCATTGCGCTAAAGCTCTCCTATCGGGATGGCGTGATCGCGACGTGAGCCCGTCGGGATCAGCGATCTACACGCTCGCGTCCTAAGACCCTGGCTTCGACGACGATACCGCGTTTCGCCCTTTGTGGCGCGCTCGTCACGTAATAGAAACCAGTCGGCAAGCATGCAGCACAGATTCGCTCGCATTGGAGGATCAATCTGTTCAGTCTTCGCAACATAGGGCCCGTACTTGGGACGCGTTTCGATCCCGTAGACACCGGCGTTACCACTATCGTGCTTTTACGCTGGATTAGAGCGGTAGTGCTCTCTTTTTGACGCGGCAATAGACGCGTCCAGGCACTTAGTAGCGGGAGAGCGATTCCCAATCGCTGTCGATTCCAAACGTATTTCCGACCTCAACCCGCTCTATTTTTCTGCCGGCGATGCCCCATCGCCGGCGAGATTGAATTGGCCTTGCGTTCCAACGACCTCGGGTTAGCGTCGATTGTGTCCTGTACGGACACTCAAACCCAAACCCAGTGTTACGAAATTGTATGTCTAATCTGAATGAAATTCCTTTCGAAGATGGCGCCACAGTAGACGGGACTTATCGTCTTATCGGTGACCCTCAAAAAAATGCCATGCGAGAGCTCGACGGTGAATTGCAATTCACGGTGTCAGACTGCACCGGCCACCGCAGTTGCATCGCTCTCACCCGTGAGCACCCCGACTTACGAGATCAACTACGAAAAGGCGCGCTTGTCGCTGTAACAGGGCAAATTGAACACTTGGACGATAGCGCGGGCCATATCCGCATCCAGAGCTGTCATCGAATCAACTATTCAGAGCGTCCGAGTTGGGAGCTAATACCTCTGCCACTAGTACCACAGACGTGCCGCTGCGCTTTCTCACGACTGACAGCGCTACTAGATCGACTAAGCGACAATTCGATGCGCATGCTGTGTAACCGAATCATGGCGAACCTAAGCGTTACAGCGAACTTTGTGAGCGAGCCAAATCGATACGAGGGCGTGACCGCGCGCACCGGTAGCCTTCTTGTTGCGAGTGTCGCTCGCGCAGAGAAAGTCGAAGCAATGACGGAGATATCGCCGAGCCTCGAAGATCGCGAGGCATTAATTGTCGCGGCCCTGCTCAGGGATGTTGGCGGTATGCATACTAAATCCAGCAGTGCCTCTCAAGAACACGGCGGCATGGCTGCGCAAAATCACACGCTCGAGTTGCTGGGTGAGGAGCTATTGGCTTGGGAAACGCACGAAAACCGACGGGCGAGCTTCTGCGCCATCCTCGCGCCCCAGCTGGCCACCCTGACCAACCCGCATCAAATGTCCCTAATGCAGGCGCATTCCGATCTCATCCATGACGTGGATCACCTAGCATCGTGGGAGCCACACGCCGGTGAGCCTAAGTTGATTCGTTCGACGAGTGGAACGCTTCTCGCGCGCGCTGCGTCGATTACAAACTAAATCTGTCGACAGGCTCTTTCGCCAATCAACGGGCAGGGGCTTCTATTAGTTGCCCTGCCCAACAACCTCCCCGGCTTTGAGCTCCACTTTTCGAATAGGCGTCGAGTACAAGGGCCTCGCCCACCTTTAATGCGCCAGCCGATTAACACCCCTCTCTAACGGCACAGCGCCGACGTTCGCGTTGCGATACGCGGTTACGGTATGCCGCTAGGCATTTGGGTGAGTTTGGACTCAGCGTAAAAGTAGCGCTCCTATCCCGAGTCCGTCCAAGACCATTGCTTGATAGCAGCGTCCGCTTTTGGCCGGCCGTACGCGCACGTGCCGGATGAACCGCACAGCGTGGTCGTCTGGCACGTGAGCCAGTTATACCTCCAGATAAGGGATGCCCTCCACTGCCGGCCCGCAGCGCCGGTGGGACCACTTTGGGGTGTACGGATGGTATAGCTTTAGGCGGCCGGGCGGTTTCCCTAGATTCCGGGTTTTCCGCCTTTGACGTTTTTGGGCGGTCAGAGGACAATCCTGATTCATCGACATGCCACGGAGGGCGCCGTCATGAACGTCCATGAATCGGATCTGACAGCTCAGGTTCGGGCGTTGCTCAACACGGCCGCGAACGACCTGGGCGAGACCGCCCAGCGCGCCGTGATTGAGTTCACCCAGAAACTGCTCGAACTGCGCGCGGCCGGCACGGACGGCGCGATCGCGTCGGCCCATCCGCGTACCCCTCACGTTAAATGGTGGCCCGGCGATTGGCGCGGCGAAATAACCCCGCTGCGCGTGGGGGCTGATGTGCAAATCGTGGATACCTCGGAGGGCGTCCGTGTCGGGCCCGTCGACAGTGACAGTTATAGCGTCGTGTTCCTGATGGATATGAAGTCGGGCCATGTCGAACTGCCCGCGTCGACGTTTCAGACCCTGTGGCGAGACATGCTCGACCCGGTGAAAAGCCATGATTGGCCGCTCGCCCGTCTCGCTATGGGGAACGTCCAGGTCGGCTACCCGAAGTCGGAGCCAACCCACAGCGACGACGCCGAGGACGAGCTCACGCTGCTGACCGAAGAGCAAGCCGAAGCGTATCTGGATAGTATGACCACGGCGCCTCCTGCCCACCTGACCGCGGGCGGCGAAATGCTTGGGGCGACCAAGATGGCCGAGCTTCTGGAAACCTCGCGTCAGACCATCCGCAATCGGTACAACCGAAAGCAGATTATCGGCCTGACGCGCGAAGTCGGCCCGCTCGTCTATCCGTTGACGCAGTTCGCCAATACACCCGGCGGTCTACGCTGGCTCAAGGGTCTGGATGCGGTCGTTGTACAGCACGGCAATGGCTGGCAGGCCTGGCTTTGGTTGACCAACGAGCGCTATGACTTGGCCAATCGCACGCCATTGACGTGCCTGCGCGAAGGCGACGTTGACGCTGTGTACGCGGCACTCGCGCGCGACGATGAGGGTGCGTTCAGCTGATGGACCTGTCTGGCTTCGTCAGACCATTCAATATTACCGAAGCGTCCTATCGTCGCATCAGCCCCATCGCCCACAAGGACACACCGCTGTCCTACGGTCTCGCGCCAAGCCGCTTTTCAGGCCCCGAAGTGACGACGCCGCAGGGGCGCGAAGCCGCCTTCGGCGTGGTCTATATGGCTATCGATCTCGAAACCGCGATGGCTGAGACCCTGATCCGACAGCGCTCGGCGCACCCGAACATGCGGATCCATCGGCAGACGTTGCGAGATCATGTGTTGTTCGGGATCAAAACGACGGCGGCGTTGAACCTGCTCGACATCACCGGGCCGCGACTCAATCGCCTTGGTTACAGCCTGGAAGCACTTCACGACAGCAAAAGCTATGCACTCAGCCAAGAACTATCGGAGCACGCGTATCAGGCGACGCCCGTGATCGACGGCGTCCTCTATCCGTCGTGGCATTCGTTTCGCAATAACATCGCGGTATACCCGCACGCTTTATCCAAACTGACGTGTGTTTCCATGAACAAGCTCACCTCCCATCTGGAGGTGCTGGATCTGCTCAAGGCCTACAAAATTACGATCTACGACTGACGTGATCGCGCAGACTTGCATTTCAACGCACACCACTAAATTGATGCTGGGGTCAATCCCGAGGCCTTCGGGCAGGCCTCTTTGTGAAGGGCACGAGTGTCTACGGATCGGGGTAAGCGCAGTCCGCTCATGGCCGTTTGCGACCCAAAGCGGTCATTTGCTCTATTGGTCGCCCGCCGCCGTAGGCATCGTGACCCCCATCCAAGGCCCGCCGAGTGAAACACGTTTTGATCAAGCGACATTACGGCCTCGGCGTGCCGGCCACGCAGGCCAGACTACACAGTAAACGCATTATCTAGCGCCGATAGCGCCAGTTTGATGTGGAGGGACTTGAAACAAGGTGCGAGCGCATATATTTGTGATGCTTACCCATTCAGATTGCGTGCCCTAAGTTTTGGAGTATTCGGATGTCCCATACGGTGTGGCTGGTCGAGACTGATCAAGGGGTGCGCGACTCCATCGAAGGATTGCTTAATTCAGCTGGCTACAACGTTAAAAGTTATTGGGACGCAACAGCTTTTCTCCGCAAATTTATAAAAGCGCCCTGTGGCTGGGTTCTGATTGGCGACCATCTACCGCAACTTGACGGCCTAGATGTGCTCAATGGGGTGTGTGACATTGCGAGCGACGCGGATGTCGTGTTCCTCACCAGCCGTGCGGCTGACGAGCGCGCAACGACCGCGCTAAGAATGGGCGCTCGCGGCGTGCTGGAGAAACCATATGACCCCATGCATCTAATGGGTATTCTCGCGGCCAAGCCGCTAGCGCAAGGCTCTGCTTCCGGCGTGTAGCGTCTGCAGATTCTGCAAGGCCGCGCTTTTAAAGTTCATTTTCCAGCCAGGCTCGCAGTTTTTTCCGTGCCTTACGTTTGGCCATTCGCTTCGTGCTGATTGCAGCCGGACGCAGTAGCTGGTTCTCATCGCCGCTTACCAAGAATTTGCGTTGCGCGCCTATAACCCCGCCTTCCGGGCCATAACTGGCGATAGCGGTTACCTTGAAGTTGTTCACATCGAGGTCCCGTAGCAGCTGCGACTCGTCGGCGCTCAATTCCTTGTGTCGCTCTGCCGTCTGGCGAAGCAACGAGCGGAAGGTGCCGAGATTGATCTGCTCGCCCGGACGTAGCGGGCCCTGCCGGGTAATTTCCTGCGGCCGGTCCTCACTATCTTTCGGCTTCGCATTGTCGAAGTCGGTCACCGACTCAGTATATTCGTTATCGCTGGCACGAATAGTCAGATTGATGCTGTGAATATAGATCGGCTCCTGACTCATGTTGCTGATCAGGCACACCGAATCGACCTGTTGCCCCCACCCCTGATTGATCAGGATTCGTGCCTGGCGCTGGCGACGAAAACCCGCATAAAGCAGGTGCGCATAGAACAGCCACACGCCGAGCGTACCGACGCTGGCAAAGAAGGATAGCGCTTGCGCGTTCTGGTTAATCCATTGCCACATGGGGGATCGCAATCGTCAGGCTGATCGCCGGCGCAAACGCCGGCGAATTAAGCATAAAAAAGCTGCCGCGCCAGCGGTAGCCGGCGCGGCAGCCTGTCGTACTGGAACTACATCTGTTCCTTTTGGGCACGCGCGCCTTCGCGCGCCTTGCCGAGCGAGGGTTCCTGACCCAGCGGCTCGGGCTCCTGCTTCATCGAGTATTCGCTACGCCCATCCAGCGACGGCCCCTGGCTCCAGCGGCCTTCCGGCGCCTGCTTGTCCAGCAGGGTGTTCAGGTAATAGTAGGAATGCTCCTTGGCTTCGTGATCGTCCGGCGTCGAGTTCGGGATCGGCAACTGTTCTTCCATGCCGCCGAGCTCCTCGATGATCGCCAGCCACTGCTGCTGGTGATAGGTATCCCGGGCAATCAGGAACGACAGGAAGTCCTTCATGCCCTTGTCGTCCGTCCAGTTGTAGAGCCGCGAGGCGAGCACCCGGCCGCCGGCCTCGGCTGCCACGTTGCACATCATGTCGGCACCGATATTGCCGGTGGCATAGACATGGCTCATGTCGAAGGGCACGCCGTTGGCGTTGACCGGCATCGCCGACAAACCTGAAGACAGCAGATGCCGCGGGTTCATGCCGCCGAGAATGGCGTTGATGACCGGGTCCTTGGCGGATTCTTCCTGGTAGGACAGCGGCGCGCCTTCCAGATTGAGTGCGACCGCATGGCCGAGCATCTCGATATGCGAGAGCTCTTCGGTGGCGGTCGACATCAGCAGGTCGCGGATGCGGTCGTCGCCGCGGGCACCCATGGCCTGGAAGAAATACTGCATGGCCACGCGGATCTCGCCTTCGACACCGCCGATCGCCTGCTGGAGCAGCATGGCGAACTGTGGGTCGGGCTTGTCCACCTTGACCGGGTACTGAAGCTTGGAGGAGTGACGGAACATAGTGAGTCCTCGGTATTTGAAAGGAAGAGTTGCACAGCGAAAGTGACGCGTGAGGTGCTACGCGCGCTCTTTCATCCACTGCTTGTGACGCGCCTCGTCTGCCATGGCCTTCTCGAGCTTGGCGCGGAGTCGATCGTCGATATCGGTACGTGCACTGGCCGTACGATAGGCCGATTCGGTTTCCACCTCGTTCGTTGCCATGGCCGTGAGAATCGCGGAATCGCCGCCGATGTTGGCGAACTTCACCTTGCCTTGAGTCAACAGGCTCTTCGGGCCGCTACCCGTAGGCACGTCGCCGCGCATATCGCGTAGATGAGGTGTCAAATCGCTTATGTGGCGTTCGTGATCCTTGCGGAAAGACGCGAGGGCTTCTTGTGCCCGCGTGTCCTCGAGTCGCTCAATCGCCGCGTCGTATGCGTCGATCGCGTCGTAATCGAGCCGAATCAAATTCCAAAGCAGATCGGTGAGATTGCCTTCATGACCGACCAAAGTAACCATGCGCTTACCGTTGCAGCGAAATGGAGCCGCTTACGATGCGCGCGAGTTCAGGGTTCGAATATTGGGATTCCTACGGTCAGTAGATTGCCGGGGGTGCAGTCTTGGAGTAGCGCTAAGAGCGGCCGGTGGTCGGCCGCGGTCTCTGCTAACGGCCGGGATCGACCCGAAGCGGACGCATCCGACCGCTTAATAGTTTTTAGAAGTTGGTGAACATGAGATAGAGGCACGAAGTTAGCGCAGCTCCGCCTAGGGTCGCGAATACAAAGCGAACGAGTGTTGATTCATTATCGCCAATGACTCCGGCTAACCCGGCAGAGATATCTAGTTTCAAGACAAATCCACTAACTTGGAAAATGCCGAACAGCACACCTACCATTAAACCAACGGCATCAAGGAATGTAGTTTCGTTGGTGCCTTTAACGAATACGAGCCAACCGATTACTGATACTCCCGTTAAGACCATTAAGAATCGTCTTATCAACACGCGTCTTTTCATTCTTAGTCTCGGTCTCGTTTCAGGTCTGTAGGCAGTTCGGCCTTCATAAAATACTATTGGCAGTAGTTCGTCCTCCTCGCAAGGACGAGTGGAACGTCCGCTTCTGGCCGCATGCGGCCATTGGTCAGTGTGATTCCTCAATTACGAGAACGTTTTGAATATCATGTAGCCGGCAGTGAGCAGCATGGCGATCGAAAAAACCAGCTGTAGCGACGGGCCAGCGATATAGCGTGACAACGTACGGCCCCCGATCATCCCCAAAACACCACCGAGTATGAATAAGCCGGTCAGTGCCCAGTCGATATCACGACCGGAAAAAACCGCTGATGTGAGTCCGGATAACCCAATAAGCGTAATCACCAAAAGGGAAGTTGCGACGGCTCTGTGAATTCCCATTTCGGTGATCATGATAAGCGCCGGTACGATTAGAAAGCCGCCACCCACGCCGAAAAAGCCGGAGAGGACACCGACGAGAACTCCGACGGCTACAAGCGCTGCGCTACATGGCGCGTTCAGCCGGAGTTGGCCATCGCGGCTGTAGTGACAAACGGTGCCCGGGTCGTCATGAGCGTCGGCGGCCGGCCTCGCCCGTACGACTTTCGAGTCATCACCCGCACGGCGCGCGCTTCGAAACATCCTTGTAGCCACGAGGATCATCACGCCAGCGAATAGCGCCGTAATCGTAGCTTCGTCAACTAGATCGCCCAGATAGACCCCGACGGGCGCAGTCGCAACTCCTGCCACTGCAAAGATGAGTCCTGCCCTGAGCTCGATTAAGCCCCGCCAATAAGATTCTGCTGCGCCAAACGCCGCGGTAATTGCGACTGCGCCGAGCGATACCGCTATCGCAGCCTGCGCCGGTTCGCCGAGGCCGTAAATCAATAGCGGCACTGCGAAAATCGAACCGCCTCCGCCTGTCAGGCCAAGGGCAAGGCCTACCAGAACTCCGAAAATCACACTCATGGCGCTCATCCACCATCTGGATATCAATTCCGATAGAACTAATTGCTCTATCTTTATGCCTCGGTAGTATACAGATACGTGTAGGGGTACGATGTAATGGTCCAAGCGGAGGCTCTAACAATGGCAATACGTAAATGCACCCTTTCTGCGCTTGTGTGGCTTCTATCGGTCTCGCCTTGGGTACAGGCAAGTCCAAGCGATATAGCGAATCAAGGCCTCGGCGAGAACGTCGCGCCCTGTAGTAGCTGCCATGGCGCGCATGGCGAAGGCAATGCGGCCGCCGGCTTTCCCCGCCTTGCCGGGCTCGGCGCGCCCTATCTCGAGGCGCAGCTCGACGCCTTCGCCAGCGGCGCGCGCGAGAATGCGGTCATGCAGCCGATTGCTAGTGCGTTGTCCACGGACCAGCGAAGCGCGATGGCCACCTATTACAGTCAGCTTTCCGCAGAAGGCGCGCAGGCAAGCAAAGGACAATCGGATAACCCACCCGATACTGGCGCCGAGCTCGCGGAACATGGCCGTTGGGCGAACGATATTCCCGCGTGTGTCCAATGCCATGGCCCGGCGGGTGTGGGTGTGGGCGAGCACTTCCCCGCCCTCGCCGGCCAACCAGCAGCTTATCTCGAAGGTCAGTTGCGGGCCTGGCGCAATGGCAAGCGACCCGGCGGGCCCATGGGTTTGATGGCGTCGATCGCCGCTAAGTTGGACGAATCGGATATCAAGCCAGTCGCCCAATACTTCGCTGCGCAATCACCGGCACCCGCCAAGGGGCTAGATCATGAGTAATCGTATTCCGCTTTTAACGGTCGCGGTGTCGTTTGCCATGCTCGCCGCAGTTATTTTCTGGGTTGGCACGCGGGATCAGAGCGCGCCGACGCCAGCACAGGCAAAAACTGCGAACGCCGCTCCCGCAGCTAGAGGCGACACGACAGAGAGCGCCACGAAATCTGAGGACGTGGCTGTATCGGGTAACGCGGCGTCCGAGAGAAGCGAACCGCTTCCGGGCGCGGCGCAGCCCGGCGCTGCGAGTGCGGCTGACGATTTTGCCCCACCCACACGCAGCGAGATCCCGGACGACGAGTTCGGCGCCATGGTTCGTAAAGGCCGCGACATCTTCACCGACACGCAGCAGCACGCCGATCAATTCGTCGGTAACGACCTGCAATGTGCCAATTGCCATCTAGACGAAGGCCGTCGGCCGGATTCCGCGCCGCTCTGGGCGGCGTGGGCGATGTACCCCGCGTATCGTGGCAAGAACAAGCACGTCAACGATTTCGCCGAGCGTATCCAAGGCTGTTTTCGCTACAGCATGAACGGCACACCGCCGCCGCGCGGTGACGAGGTGCTCGTCGCGCTCGAGTCCTATGCCTATTGGCTGGCCAGCGGCGCGCCGGTTGCCAAGAATCTCCCGGGGCGCGGCTATCCCGAACTCGAGGCCCCCGAACAGCCACCAAGCTTCACACGCGGCAAACAGGTGTTCGCCGACCACTGCGCCCTGTGTCATGGCAGGGACGGGCAAGGTCAGCGAGCGGCGGACGGCAGTCTGGCGTTTCCGCCTCTGTGGGGACCGCGCTCCTACAACTGGGGCGCGGGCATGCATCGCGTGAACACCGCCGCCGGTTTCATCAAGGCCAACATGCCGCTGGGCGCGGCGACGCTATCCGATCAACAGGCTTGGGATGTGGCCCGATTTATCGATAGCCAAGAGCGCCCGCAGGATCCGCGTTTCACCGGATCGGTCAGCGAGACCGCGGAGCAATATCACGGCGAGCACTCGATGTACGGCCAGACCGTGAACGGCGTCGTGCTCGGTCAAGATGCCCCACCCTCGGGAACGGCCGCCAAGGTGAACCAGCCGTGACCAATCGCGCATTCGAACCGAAGGAGACCCCATGACCGATTACGCTTCGAACATAGCCAATGCCCACCCGCTTGAGAACAACGTGGTCGCAGCCGGCCAGCCGTCAGCGGCACAGCTGAAAGAAGCGTTGGCTGGCGGTGTGCGAACCGTCGTCAATCTGCGGCCCGCCGGCGAATTCGATGAGTTCGATGAAGCCGCGCTGATAGCCGATGCAGGAATGCATTACGTTCATATTCCTGTCGCCGGCCCCGAGGACATCAACGACGCGAGTGCGCGCACGCTTGACGCAGCACTCGCAGAGGATCAGCGCCCGGCAATCGTGCATTGCGGGAGCTCGAACCGCGTGGGCGGGCTTATGGCCTATCGTGCACGCTACCTTCAGGGTAAAAACGCGGACGAAGCGCTTCAGGTCGGCTTGGATGCGGGCCTAAACCCCGAGTCGCCCCTGTTCGCCGCGATACAAAAGAAACTCGAGTGAGTCTGCCGTATGGGTCTGTACAACCGCTATATCCTGCCGCACGTGCTTGATTGCGCGTGCGGCCTGCCTGCCGTAGAGCGTGAACGCGCGCGTCTGGTTCCTCAGGCGCGCGGGCGTGTGCTCGAAATCGGTATCGGGACCGGCCGTAACCTGCCCCACTACAACCCAGCGAACGTGGATACGATCGTCGGGCTTGATCCCGCGGCTGAAATGCATCCGCGTGCGCGGCGACGGCTGTCCGAAACGCGCCTATCCGTATCGCTAATGGCCGTTAGCGCCGAACAGATACCGGCCGAAGACGACCATTTCGACACCGTGCTAGTGACTTATAGTCTGTGTAGTATTCCCGATCCGTCCTTAGCCCTGCGCGAAATGCGCCGCGTGCTCAAACCGAACGGCACGATGCTGTTCTGCGAACACGGCCGCTCGCCGGAGGCGAAAGTGGCGCGTTGGCAGCAGCGCCTTACGCCGGCGTGGCGGCATATTGCAGGCGGTTGTCACCTGGATCGCAACGTACCCGAGTTACTTACCGACGCAGGCTTTTCCATAGACACGCTCGACTCCGGCTATATCCAGGGCCCGAAACCACTCACTTGGCACTTCCGTGGCCTTGCCAGTAAAAACCCCGCCAAATGAGTTCTATTTGGATGCAAACATTGCGCCTTGGCGATACGAGGTCACGCGCTGCACGGGAATAAAGTCTCCGCTCCCTAACCGTAAGGCTTCGACCGGCACTCGAAAATGATCGAGGGCCTGAGGCTCAGCCCCAGGCTCTCGATCTGCATGCATTCACTGCGATTGCACGTTTGACGACTTATCTTCGACACCCGGAATCGCCTGGGTGCCTCGCGGAAACTGCCCTTTGAGCACATCCACGCCCTGCTGCGGTTTCGCCAAAGGCAGCAGATCCTGCCGATTCCGCCGACGGTCGGCCGTATCGATATTCATTCGCTTATCACGATCCTCGACCAACCCAGGTTTGGGCTCACCGAAGCGGTTGAACGACCACGCCAGAGACGGTTCGCCTAAGGGTAATCGCACCTTTCCTTCAGCACTACGTGTTGTATTCCAGGTATGCCAGGTTTTGCCGTAGCTGTTCATCTTCTCCTTCATCAGCTCGTGGTCAGCCGCTTCGGGAAGATTGGGCGCGACAAGCTGGCCCGAAAGAATTTCACCGTTATGCGGATGCCAGTACTGCTTTTCCTTCTCCGGTAGCCGCTTGAACAGTTTTTCGGAAATTATGTATTCGATACCCGTCATGTTCGCGTGGGACGTATTACCGTCATAGAGCGAGCATTGTGCGAAATCTTCGTTCACCTGCTGGCAAAAGTGATGCGCCTCAAACTGCTCTTCTGGTTTGTTCTTCATCGGGTGGAACCCGACCAGATAAATATCGAGTTGATCCGTCGGCGCATCGGTCTGTAACGCGTCTGCACCGGCCTCGAGCACGTTCGTTTTCATGCTGTCGGGACTGCCATCGACTTCCGCAGCGGGCCCAGTACGTCCCATACCTGTGCAACCGGCCAGTAAAATCGTGCTCAGCGCCGCAACGCCCACCACGTCAGGCAATGCCGAATTCCTCACTACTATCTCCTAGATGCCTCTATGTTACGCAGACCCAACATAAGGTCTTGCCGTTAAGGACTGTATCCGGGAAAACCCTGCGCCTCCTATTCTGAGACGCCACTTTGAACGACTAGATCGGTTCTCGATATACGATGCATTTGGTGAGGACATCGGCTTGCGTCATCGGCCGGTCACGTCTAAGACGGTGCCGCTCGGGGCCAGGAAAGACGCACCGCCAAGCCGCCGCCGGGACGTGGCTCGAAGGCGAGCTCGCCGGCAAAGCGCTGGGCAATCGCGGCAGCAATGGTTAGTCCCAAACCGCTGCCGGCGCCCGCGCGCGACGCCTCGCCACGCCAGAAGCGCTGGGTCAGGGGTTGCGTGTCACGATCGGCAGGCCAATCACCCTGATCGCAAACGACGAACGTCACGCGCGCCGCTTTGACTTCAATAGCCAGCGAGACCTCACGATCGGCTCGCGTATGCCGCAGCGCGTTATCGAGCAGATTGCGCAGAGCGGCAGTGGCGAGCGCCTTGGGCACCGCAACGGGTATCGCCACACCATTCTCATGAATCCCGACGCGTCCGCCGTTCGGCAGATCAGCCAACGCTGCGGTTGCGATCGCCGAACTTGTCGCCTGCGCCATATCGAAATGCGACTCGCCAGCCTCGACCCGTGCGAGCAGTAACAATTGCTCGAGCGTGCGCTGCAGCCGCGCGATACCCGCCTCGGCCTGTGCGAGCGCGGCGTACGCCTCATTTCCGTCGAGCCGTTTGGCAAGCTGAACATGGGTCTTGATTGCTGTCAGCGGAGTGCGCAGTTCGTGTGCGGCATCGCTGGTGAAACGCTGTTCGCGGGCGAGCGTCTCGCCGGTTCGGACGAGCAGCTGGTTGAGCGTATCGACCGCAGGTCGGAGCTCTTTAGGCGCATCGTCGATTTCGACTGGTATGAGTGTATCCGGCGCTCGTCGGGACAGTTCGCCACGCAAACGCTCGAGCGGGCGGAGTCCGCGTCTTATACCGAACCAGAGCACTACCAGGCTGCCGAGCAGTGCTACGGCAAACGGCACAGCTGCGACCGCGATCACGTTGCGTTGGAGGGCGCTACGCTCGACGAGTCGGTCAGCGGTCGTGATATGCACGCCGTTCTGAACGTAGGTGAACAAGCGCCAGCGTTCGCCGTCGATATCGCGGTCGGTGAAACCGGGTGCCGGCGACTCGAGGCCATCGTCGAATTGGCCGTGGGTGCGCATCAGAACGCGTCCGCTCGGCGCATTGATCTGACACGCTACGCCAGCGCTGCTCGGTACCGAAAGAACAGGGTCGCCCGTATTTTGCCAGGCCGAGTCGGGCAACTGGGCGACCAGGCCCGCCACCATCCGGGCGGAAGCAGCCAGACGCTGGTCCAATGTATCGCGCACCTGATCTTGCAAGTCGCTATATAGCCAGACGGCAACGAGCCCCCACAGCGCCGCAAAGGACAGGCCCAGTGTTAATAAAAGACGCCAGCGTAAACTCAAGGCGTGCTCCGCTTACCGATGTCCGAAGCGTTACCCAATCGATAACCCAAGCCCCGCACCGTGCGCACGAGGCCAGCGCCTAGCTTTCGCCGCAGATGATAGATATGGACGTTGATCGCATTACTTTCGACCTCGGCCTCAATACCGTAGAGGGCGTCCTTAAGTTGCTCAGCTGTGAGAATTGATCGCCGGGCATGCAGAAGCTTGGACAGAAGCGCATATTCGCGGCGGGTGAGTTCAACCTCCCGCTCCTCGCAATACACTGTTTGCGTCGTGGGATCGAGAGTGATTGGACCATGCTCGACAATCGGTCCGGCGTGGCCCCCTGCCCGCCTTAGCAGCGCCTGTACTCTCGCGATAAGTTCATCGAGATCGAAGGGCTTCAGTAAATAATCATCTGCCCCCGCTTGCAGCCCGCTCACACGATCCGCGAGACCATCACGCGCTGTCAGGACTAGCACTGGGAGCGCGACACCGCGCTTGCGCCAATCCCTTAATAACGCGACGCCGTCCATATCCGGCAAACCGAGATCGAGTATGGCGATATCGCTCGCCACCGAGTTACTGTCAAATCTGGTGTATGAGGAAAGAAGCTAGGCGGCTTTCCTGCTGAGTTGTCGCTCGTCTATTCCGTCGATGAATTGGATGCCATCA
>NZ_PBYA01000015.1 GCF_002729955.1 Salinisphaera sp.
AGCGCACTCATGCGTTCGATAGGTCCGTGCGTGCGCATGCGCGCGCAGCCGTTGATAGCGCTCGAACAGCCGGCACATCAGATAATCGCCACACCAGTCGGTGAGCACGAGCTGGCCGCCGGGGCGCAGCACGCGCCGCATTTCGATCAAGGCGTCGAGCGGCCGCGCGACGTAGTGAAACATGCTGCAGGAAACGACGAGGTCGAACTGCGCGTCGGCAAATGGGATCTGCTCTGCCCATCCCTCATGAAGTGCTATATCAGACGGGAGTTTGCGGCGCGCGACCTTGAGCATGGCGGGTACCGGATCCACGCCCACGAACCGAGTTGCGGGATGAACGGCCGCAAGACGATAAAGCAGGGCGCCCGTTCCGCAGCCCACATCGAGTAATCGATCCTCCTCGCCCAGCGGCAAACGCGCGATCGTCTCCTGCATCGTCGCCTCGATATAGAACGACCACTTCCGATCATAGCGGCCCGCAATCCGAGCGTATTCCGCGACAACCTCTTGGTACGGCGCTTGGGTTTGCATGTCGGAAACAAGCCTGTGGTTGGATGGCCGACGTCATGCATCGATCGGATCCATGCCCAGCGCGGACGGCTCATGACGTGATCGCCGGTAACGCCCCAGATACAACAACGCGCCTGTATCCGGGGCAGCACACTCTCGGTCGTTACTTGTTCGGCTGCTGGGTTATGCGCAGATAGGGCTTGAGTTCGTTCCAGCCGGCCGGGAACAGCTTCTCGGCCTCCTCGTTGGACAGCGCGGGCGACACGATCACGTCGTCGCCGTCCTGCCAATTGGCCGGGGTGGTGACCTTGTAGTTGTCGGTCAGCTGCAACGAATCGATCACCCGCAGAATCTCGTCGAAATTACGCCCGGCACTCTTCGGATAGGTCAGCGTCATCCGGATCTTCTTGTTGGAATCGATGATGAACACGCTGCGCACCGTCGACGTGTCGCCGGCGTTCGGGTGGATCATGTCGTAGAGTTCCGCGACCTTGCGGTCGGAGTCGCCGATGATCGGGAAGTTCACGGACTGGCCTTGGGTTTCCTCGATATCGGCCGACCAGCGTTTGTGATCATCCACCGAATCCACCGAGACCACGATGGCTTTCACGTTGCGCTGGGCGAACCTTTCCTTGAGACCGCCGACCGCGCCCAGCTCGGTGGTGCACACCGGTGTGAAGTCGGCCGGATGCGACATCAACATGCCCCAGCCGTCGCCAAGCCATTCGTGGAAATCGATCTCGCCTTCGGTGGTATCGGCGGTGAAATTCGGGGCGGTATCGCCTAGATGTAAGCTCATTTCTATACTCCTGTTCGATCAAGAAGAGGCCGGCGGCCACCGGGATTGGGGCCGCCGGCGCATTCGTGTCTAGCCCTTGTCGGTCGAACCGTCCGGGCCGTTCATATTCTCCATCTTGCTCTGCATCATCTTGTTGCAGGTTTCCATCATGTCGTTCATCCGGGTCATCATTTTCATCATCGGCATGTCCTTGTTGTTCATGCCCATGCCATGACCCTTTTCACTATCGTCTTGCATCATCTGCCCCATGTTGTCCGCGGGTGCCGACTGGGTATCGTCGCCTGGCGTGGCGGCGAGTACGGCGGGTGCGCCCGCGATCAGAGCGGCGGCAATAATCGTTTTTACTGTTGTACGCATGGTTCTAGTCCTCTTTGGATTGTGCAGAAGGCGCGCTCAACGGCGCTGTCTGCTGTGAATAACGGGTTTGCGTGTTTGGTTCCTGTCGGGCCGTTGAATCATCAGTAGCTTTCGGTCGCATGCTCCACATCATCCAGCCCATCATGATCATGCAGGGCAGGATGAACAGCAGCGGCACGGCCCCGATGGCCACGACCCAGTTCCAGTTGAATACGAGCCCGATTACCGCGGCGACCAAGCCGCCCACGAGCACGCTGCGTGGCTCGAGCCAGCGCCGGGCCGGATGACCCGAGTCGGACGACGAAGTCGATGCTTCGGAATTGCAGCTTTTCACCATTGATTTCCTCGATGGTTGCCTGAAGACAGGCCTAATACGTCGTGTAAACGTCATCACTCAGCGTGTGAATCACGAAAGGTTCCTGCTTTTCGCCACCCATGCCGGGGGATCCCATCGGCATTCCGGGCAGCGAGATGCCACGGATATCGGGCTGTTCGTCCAGCAGTTTGTTGATTACTTGCGCCGGCACATGGCCGACGACGACATAGTTGCCGACCATCATGGTGTGGCAGGAGGAGAGCTTGGCGGGCACGCCGTGCTGACGGTTGATGCCGGCCATATCGTTGGTGTCGAGCACTTCGACGTCGAAACCGTTTTCATTGAGGTAGTCGGCGTATTTCTCGCAGCACATACAGCCGGGGTTGTGATACAGGGCGGCCTGGATCGGCGCCGCGAAAGCGATGCCGGTAAAGGCCGAGGCAAACGCCAGGAGCGACCACATCGCTATGGCGCGAATTAGAATGTTCTTCATCGGAATATGACTCCACGTGACTTGAATCGATGTGTCCGGATTCATCCTCAGGGGCACGGTTTTCGCATTACCCGTATTTCGTCGGGTCACGACGATCGTGTGCTGCGGAGCGCTGCGGTCGGGCACAAATTGCCCGAGCGACCGCCAGGAAGAATCCGAGGAACGTGGCGCGTTAGGCGCCCGTCGGATCAGGCGTGGAGGTCACGCGGAGGGAAGGGATCGGGGCCATCCAGCAGCCGGCCGCGATGGGCGGACGGGGAAGGAAACAGCGCCGCGGGCGCCGGATGAAAAACCGGCATATCGGTACGGTTCATGCTGGCGACCATCGCGCAGGCGGCCACGGCACAGCTGGCGGTAGCCGATGCCGAATGCGGCTGATTCGACAACTCGTTCTGGCAAAGTGCGCAATCGTCCATCCGGGTCTCGGACTCCATGGACCATGCCATGACCGCGGGGCTCGCCAGTACGCTGCCGAGCATAACGATCATCACGAGCAATTGGGCAATGAACCGCTTCATATAAAAACTATAGGGCTTGGATTTTATCTTTACAAGACTGAAGCCGGGTACGGAGTCGAGGTTTTTTATACACGATAGTAACTCGGTTTATGAACGAACGCGGTAGTAACGCATCATGCCGTTATCCTCGTGTTCCATGTTGTGGCAGTGATACAAATAAAGCCCCTCGAAGTCGGCGAAGGTCAACGCGACACGCACGCGTTCGCCCGGCAACACAAGCACCGTGTCGTGTAGCCCGGAATCGACCAGTCCGGCCGCCAGACCGCTCCAGCCCCGGCGGCCGCCGATTTGCTCTCGCCCGACGACCGCGAACTGCAGCCCGTGCACGTGCATGGGATGCGGCATCATGGAGTCATTGACAAATTCCCAGACCTCGGTGTGTCCCAGGGGCACGATTTCGTGGTCGGCCACGGTGGCGCCTTCGAACCGGCGGCCGTTGATGGCGAAGCCGCGCATCATGACCATGCCCAACTTGAAGCGGCGCAACGGGGTGTCGCGCTCGACCGGTGGCGTCTGCAAATCCTCGGCGAGACGTTCAGGCAGTCGTTCCTTGCCGCGTTCGCGCCGTGTTACGCGCAAGGCGAGTAACGGGACGCGTGTGCCTGCGGGGAGGTCTGCGCCGCCCATCATGCCGCTACCCATCATTCCGCCGCCCATCATGTTGTCCATCATCCCGGCCTGGTAGCTGTCGCTGAGCAGGCGCAGTTCATCGCCGGGGTCGTTTGCGGATAAATCCACCCACAGATCGATGCGCTGGGCCGGCGCCAGGGCCACGAAGGGATATTGGCGCGGCGCCGCCAGCAGGCCACCGTCGGTGCCGAGCACAGTCATGGGCCGGCCGTCGCTCCAGGCCAGTTTGTAGATGCGCGAGTTGGAGCCATTGAGTATTCGTAGACGGTACGGCCGGGTGGCGACTTCGCGTGCGCTATCCGGTTGTCCGTTGACCAGGATGCGGTCGCCGAGAAAGCCGCGCATGCGGGTCATCATGGTGCCCATGCCGCTGCCGATATAGGTCAACTCGTTGTCGCCGGCGAAGCGGCGGTCTTGCAGAACCAGGATCATTTCCTGATCCCCGGCCGGCAGCCCCAGGGCGCGCTCGGCCTCGTCCTCGATGACCAGCGGGCCGGCCAAACCCGCATAGCTTTGAAAGCCCACCCGGCCGCCGTCCGGTCCGTGCGGGTGCGGGTGGTACCAATACAGCCCGGCGCGGTCGCGCACATCGAAGGCTACGGTCATGGCTTCGTCGGGCTTGATCGGCAGCCGTGGCTGGCCGTCCACATCCGGCGGCACGTGCAGCCCGTGCCAATGCACGGTGGTGTCCTCCGGCAGGCTGTTCTCCAACCGGGCGTGGAAACGCTGGCCGCGGCGCAGCCGGATCAGCGGCCCGGTGTAGCTGTCGCCCACCGGGGTGATGGTATCCGCGGGGCCATTACGCAGTTCGGCCGTGTAGCGCCAGACTTCGCTTGGCGTGCCGGGCAAAATGGGCACGGTATCCGGACGCGCGCGCAGCCGAATGTCGACGTCGAAGGGGCCATTTTCGAGGCCGTAATGGCCCGCGCCTTCGCGTTTCGTACCCGCGGCCGCGTTGTCTTTACACGCCGTCAACAGAGCTGTGGGCGTCAAAGCGGTGATACCCGCAAGGCCGCCCACGCAACGCAATAGCATGCGGCGTCTGGGGTCGATAGTCGTCATCAGCTACGCAGGTATTTGATCAGCGCCACCACGGCGAGCACCAATACGCTCAACACGAGAAGTGCAAACAGCACCCACGCGGCCATCATCGGGCCACCCATCATGCCGCATTGCATCATTGATCCGTTCATCAGACCGCCGTCGCCCATGCGGCCCGGGCCGGTCTGTCCCGCGGCAGGGGCGATCCCGATAATGGAGCCAAGCAGGCTCAACAGCAATGCTACGAATAGCTTCATGGTGTTTTCCATGCTTTTGGTCGGTAGAGATTCAGGTATCGAGCCGTACTTGTCATTCAAAATTACTCTAGCGTGCCCGGCCAGCGGTGGGGATTCGGGCAGCCCGAGCCGGGACTCAGCGATCGGGCCGATACGCTCACTCGCGGTATCTTGCATGTGCCCACATCAGTGATGCAGCGCCGGTTGTGATCCAGACGTCGGCCAGGTTGAATGCCGGCCAGTGGTACTGTGCGAAATGGAAATCGAGAAAGTCCACGACGTAGCCGCGTAGCAGGCGATCCGTCAAGTTGCCCAGCGCACCGCCTAAAATCGCACTGAGCGCGATCCCTTGACCTTGCGAAGTCACCCCGCGCCACAGCCAGCGCAACAGAAAGGCCGATATGACAACGGCGACACCGATCAGGAATGCCCGTTGCCACCCACCCGCATCGGCCAGAAAGCTGAATGCGGCACCCGTATTATGTAGATGTGTCCAGCTAAAAAACTCTGTGACGGCTCTGCGCTCACCATAGTCAAGATAGGTGCTGGCCGCGTACTTGGCTGCTTGATCTACGAGCAGCAGCGCAAGAGACAACCCCAGCCACCGCAGCTTGTCGGTCGGGCTAGCACTTTTCAGCGTGCCGCCTATCGACCCCGTAGACACGAGCTGTGACTCCTGTTCGCAGTGCACGTATATATCGCCACGTCAAAGGGCTCCCGTGGGCGACGATGCCTGAAGTTCGTCTCGCGTTTTGCGCGCGTCCTTCAGGATGCGGACACCGCCGCGTAGGACGATGAAACCAACGACCAGACCGATAATGAGGTCGGGGTAACGCGTGTCGAAGTAGTAGACAAGCGCGCCGCCGACAATGACGCCAACATTGGCGATCACATCGTTGGCCGAAAAGATCCAACTCGCGCGCATATGGACGCCGCCTTCCCGATGGCGGGCGATGATGAGCAAACACGTGATATTCGCGACAAGTGCCGCCAAGCCCATCGCTATCATGTAGGCGGGCTCGGGATCGCTGCCCATAACGGTCCGCCGGACCACTTCGCCCAAGGCGAACAAAGCGAGCAATATCTGCACAACGCCGCCAATGGAAGCCGCGCGCGCCTTGTGATGGACGGCGCGCCCCACCGCATACAGCCCGGCAGAATAAACCGCCGCATCGGCGAAGTTGTCGAGTGAATCGGCGATCAGCGCGGTGGAGCCGCCCAGCAAACCAATCCCGAATTCAGCCAGAAACATGACGCCATTGATCGCCAGCAGCCAGTAGAGCGCCTTTTGTTGGGCCTGGTCTTCGGCCTCGAATTCACAGCCGCAATCGGCCATCGCGTGTTACCTCCACCGGCGCAATCGTGCACCGACTCTGTTGAACATATAGCGACGATAAAACCTCTAGCAACTAAAGGGTCAAGCAGTCAGCGCGAAGAATCCCTTTGCCTTTTCCCTGCCCAAACGAGCATGCTCAGCGCGATCCCAATGAAAGCCAGTACCGGCTTGTCCCGCCAGCGGACGTAGGGCGTGGTCCCCGTGCGCGGTGTAACCTCTGCCGGCAAAACAGTCGACTCGAACTGTGGCGCGCGGGCCAGCGCTTGACCGTTGTGGTCGATCATGGCCGTGAGGCCGGTGTTGGTTGAACGTAAGAGCGGACGCCCAGTCTCAATGGCGCGCATTTGCGCAATTTGCAGATGTTGATGCGGCCCGAGGGAATCCCCGAACCAGGCGTCGTTACTCAGGTTGACCAACAACTGCGCGGCCGGGAGCAGGTCGGCGACTTCAGCGCCGAACGCCACATCAAAGCAAATCAATGCACCGATGGGCACGCCGGAGGCATATAGCAGTCGCGGTCGCTGGCCTGCACTGAAGTCTTCTACCGGCGCGCCCAGGATATTGAGCCATGGGCCGACGAGTCCGCGCAGTGGGACGTATTCACCGAAGGGCACCAGATGGCGCTTGTAATAGAACCGACGCGGACGAGCCAAACTGACGGCGGCATTGTATGCCTGGCCTTGGTCGGTGCGTACGGGAATCCCGAGTATCAGGGTCGATCCGCGTGCGCCAAGGCGTGTTTGGAGTCGGTCTAAATATTCAGAGGCTTGATCGAACCACGCCGGCACGGCGGTTTCCGGCCAGACGATAAGGTCGGTTCCCGCGTAGGGTTGGGTAAGCGCTCGATAGCGCCTCAAGGTGAACGCGAGCGCCTCCGGCTTCCACTTCCTGTCTTGTTTCATATTCCCCTGCACAAGCGCGACGGACAGGGGTTTGGCGACCGGCTCGGTCCATTCACGATCAAGCAGTGATGTGCCGAGCAATAGCGCCACCAGTGCGCCGCTTGTGATTGCCAGGCGCCACAAGCTGAAACGAAGCATCGTCCACGCCAGAGCACCTGCCATCACGGCCACAACAAAGCTCACGCCCAGCACGCCAAACACCGGTGCGATTGCGGCAAGCGGTGTGCCGATCTGGCTGTAACCTAGAAAAAGCCAAGGAAAGCCGGTCAGGAACCAGAGCCGGACCCATTCGCTCAATACCCATGCCGCCGGCAATCCAAGCCACAGTGCGAAACCACCCGTCCGCGAGCATAAGGTGCGCACGAGAAATATCGCTGACCACGGGAACAAGGCCAACAAGGCCACAAAGGCCGCAGTGAGGAACATGGCAAGCGCAGGCCCGCTGCCGTAGCGACTGATGCTGATAAACACCCAGGACACGCCTACGCCGAAGTAACCCAGGCCGAAGAAATAGCTCGTCCAGAGCGCTTGGCGTTTCGGTAGATGGGCGGCCAGTAGGAATAGAGCAGCCGGCGACAGCACGGCGAGCCAATACCAACCCAACGGCGCGAAAGCTAGCGGCAGAAGCGCGCCAGCAAGCAAAGCCACGCTATAGACCGCGAGCAGGCCCGGGAATACTGTTATGTTGCGCGCCGGCACGCGGTTGATCAATGCTTGCTTGCACACACGATATTCCTACGCTTGAGTTGCCAGCGGGCGATAGGAGCGCCACGATAAATCCTCGAGTTGCTAGAGCTTCAAGCACGAGGTATTCATGACGCAATCCGATCTGCGTATTGGCGATCTCGCCCGACGCACGGGCGTAGGCGTGGCCACGATCCGCTACTATGGCGATGTAGGTCTGCTACCGGAAGCGGGCCGCAGTGAGGGGGGTCAGCGCTATTACGATACATCTCACCTTGAACGGCTCATATTCATCAAACGTTGCCGGGAACTGGGTTTCAGCCAAGACGATGTACGCACGCTCCTGACACATGCCGATCAGAGTGAGGCTTCCTGTGAAGACGTCGCTCGACTCGCAGAAAAGCATCTTGAAGCCGTGCGTGACAAGCTTGCGACCTTGCAAGCTTTGGAAAACTCACTGGACGATATGATCCATGCCTGCCATGGGGGGCGGATCGAAGATTGCCGCATCGTCAAGGCCCTGGCGAATAACCACTAGCGTTGCCGATACGCTGCGGACAAGCGTCGCAGTTAGCGTACGATTTTTCCGTTTCGTGAGATGACCCCGTCAACGTCAAATGGGCTTTTCGCGCTGTCACGATGGTGCCAACATCTCTATCGTTATCAATCTCAGCTTCGTTTTTAACGCCGACGAGTAGGCCGCAGGCCCTGAGCCACACAGCAAAGCCAGCGAATCGGCAATGTAGATGCCGTCATAGGCGGCGTAGATCCGACCGGAGAAGCCCACGTCGATACGCGTGAGCGATAGGCAAAGACCGCCGTGAGAACGGCCCGCCCCATTTACGCAGGAATTCGCCATCCGGGCCGAACTGCTGCCGTTGCCCGATCAGCCGCCCATGCCCGATCCTTGCGCCGGCGTGCCTGACAATCCGTGGTGCCCGGTTACTGGCGATGGCAACAACGGTAAGGGGAACGACAATGCGGCGGCACGGACTTCCCCCCGGGGCAGCGGCGACGGTTGAGGCCATGGGTTTGCAGCGTCGCTTTTGCCTGTTTTCGGCGTTGATTCCAAAGTCCGGTCATCTCGCCCTGTTGGTTGAACTGCTTTTCAGCGGCGCGGGCGTACGAAGCGCGGGCCAGATACTCCAACTCAACACACCGAGCGCCGCGAGTTGCAGGATCGCCTTGGTCCAGAAGCCGATGATCGCCCCCTCAACCAAATGAAACAGCACGAACAGCGTAAGCAGCGGTGCGATATAACGATGCCCTCGCCACAAACCAACGACGAAGTACGCGACCAAAGCAAGGGAGATATAGATGTTGCAGGCGCGATACGATAGCCACCCGAAATTGATCACCTCCGGCGCCCAGCCTTGGGCGCGGTAAATCAGAACGCTGGTCGCGCAGGCGGCGAATAAAAGTTGCAATACAATCAGCGTAATGGTCTGCCATCGATTAAGCGACCACACTTGTCGTTCCACTCTCATTGGCTCGGCTCCATGTCAAAATCGATAAACGGCGAGCTTTTTCGTTCAGTCGGCCACACTCGCCACCGCATCGAAAAACATCGTTGGCCGCTGCCACAGCGAGTTGACGAAGATCGCGGTCACGCTGGCCGCCATGGCGACCATGGCCCACACCGGGTAAATCAGGCCCGTGGCTGCCAGCGGAATACCGATGCCGTTGAACAAAAAAGCCAGGCCCACGTTCTGCAACATCTTGCGATAGCCCCAGCGGCTGATCTGCCAGGCCGTGATGACCGCACCGAGCTGTCCGTTGAGGATGATGATATCGGCTGCGTCGATGGCGATATCGGTGCCAGAGCCCATAGCGATACCGATATCAGCCTGCATCAGCGCTGGCGCGTCGTTGATGCCGTCGCCGACCATGGCGAGACGCGCGTCGCGCTGCATAGCACGCAGGCGCTCGGCCTTCTGATCGGGGAGCACGCCGGCATACACATCGTCGATGCCCGCGCGCTCGGCGATATGGCGAGCGGTGCGTTCGTTGTCGCCGGTGAGCATCGCGGTACGAATGCCCAGATCGTGCAGTCGGGCGATGGTATCCGCAGTGTCGGCTCGTAGGGCGTCGCCGAGCGCGATCGCGCCGAGCAGTCGTGCGCCGCGGGCCACGACGATCACCGTGTGGCCCTGTTGTTCGGCGGTATCGATGCGTTCCTGCAAGGCGTCCAATGCGACGCCTGCGGCGCTCAGAAACGCCGGACTGCCGACCCGTACGGTCTCGCCGTCGATCTGCGCTGTCACGCCGCGGCCAGACTCGGCCTGAAAGTCGGCAATCTCGGGGAAATCCAGTCCGCGTTCCAGTGCCGCTTCGACCACCGCGCGGCCCAGCGGATGCTCCGAGGCCGCTTCCACGGCGGCGGCAACCGCCAGCAGCGTGTCGTCGTCGTGATCGTCGACGTTATGAATATCACGCACCGCCGGCCGGCCTTCGGTGAGTGTGCCGGTCTTGTCGAAAACCACAGCGTCGATCTTGCGCAGTGCCTGGAAGGCTTCGCCGGTGCGCATCAGCACACCCTTATCGGCCGCCTCACCGGCACCGCGCACGATCGACAGCGGCGCGGAGATGCCGACCGCGCAGGGGTAGCCCATTACCAGTACGGTCAGCGCGGCGAACACCGCGCGCTGAAACTCGGGATCGGCGCCGAAGGCGAGCGGCCCGAGGGCCCATCCCAGAAAAGCGAGCGTGGAAATCGCGAGCACCGTTGGCGTATAGACCTGCAGTACCCGATCGACGATATGCAGCAAGCCGGGCTTGAGCGCGCGGGCGTCTTCGACGCTGGATATCACCTTGAGCTGGACCCCATGCATTGGACAGTCCGCAGCGATTTCTAAGTGATGACCTGCCGGGTTAAGCCGCCTGCGGTAGCGGCTGTGTGTCGAAGTAGACC
>NZ_PBYA01000016.1 GCF_002729955.1 Salinisphaera sp.
CGACGCAAGACAGGGTGTCCTTTGCTTTGGTTACTTTCATTTGGACAAGCAAATGAAAGTCACTCGCGCAGCAGCGCGAAACCCCAAGCTCAAATTTGCCCCAGCGTTGGTTCCGAACACGAGAGCTCGACCTATCAGGCTTTCGGCACTCACGAGTTTACCGAACCCTCGGTTTCGTACTGCTGTGCGACTCCCTTTCGTTTGCTCGTCCAAACGAAAGGAAGCAAAGGAAAAGACGCCCGGGTTACGCGTCGGCGCGGAGCGCGCCGAACCACTGCGATGCTCGGGCCGAAGGGTGCGGCCCTAGTCAATCAATATGGCTCGGATCGCTTTGGCCGCCCTCAAACACCTTGCCGCACCGGCGCCGTGCGCCGGAAACCCTTCGGCCCTGTGCTTCTCGTTCGCTTCACACGGGGTCGGAATACAGGCAGATAACCCGTAGCGCGGCGTCCATACAGCCATGTACTTGATGCTGAGGCTGTGGCTGCGTTCTTGTCGGATTACGCCTTCGGCTAATCCGACCTACAAAAATCGTGACCTTGAGCGAGCGATAGCGAGCTTGTCTGTACTGGGCCCCTTGGGCGTAGCGCCGAGCAGCGCAGCCGGCAAGCGGAAGAAGACGGCCGGATGTTTGAGCGCAGCGAGTTTCCGGCCGTCCCGCTTGTCGTCTGCGATGGGAGGGCATCGGCGCGTAGCGCCGACGCAAGACAGGGTGTCCTTTGCTTTGGTTACTTTCATTTGGACAAGCAAATGAAAGTCACTCGCGCTGCAGCGCGAAACCCCAAGCCAAAATTCACCCGCACAGTTGATTCAAAACTGGCGGCCTGTAACCGCCGACTACCGCGTGACCCGCGACGCCTTCTCGGCATCCTCTTCCTTGGGCGGGAACAGGTCCTGGCTGGTGATCTTGAGCCGCAGGGCGAGCGCGCTAGCCACGAAGATCGAGGAATAGGTACCGATGAAGATACCGATCAGCAGCGCGGTGGCGAAGCCGTGGATAACCTCACCGCCGAGGAAGAACAGCGCCAGCAGGGTCAGAATGGTCGTGCCCGAGGTCATCAAGGTGCGCGACAGGGTCTGGTTGATGGAGGCGTTGACCACCTCGGTGGGCGTGGCCTTGCGCATACGCCGGAAATTTTCGCGAATACGGTCGAAGACCACGATGGTGTCGTTGAGCGAGTAGCCAATGACGGCGAGCAGCGCGGCCAGCACGGTCAGATCGAAATCCAGGTGGAACAGCGAGAACACGCCCAGCGTGATCAGCACGTCATGCACCAGCGCAGCCACCGCGCCGGCGGCAAGCTTCCAGTGAAAGCGCACGATCACGTAGATGAGGATCGCGATCACGGTGTACAGCAGCGCCAGGCCGCCCTTGTTGATCAGCTCATCGCCGACCTGCGGGCCCACGAATTCGACGCGGCGCAGCTCGGCGGCGCTGTTGTCGGCATGCAGCGAGTCCATGACATGGGTGCTGACTTCGGAGCTGTCGGCGCCCTCTTCGCTGGCCAGACGGATCATCACCGCATCGGATGCACCGAAGTGCTGCACCGTGGCGCCGGGGTAGCCCCCTTCATCAAGCGCGCCGCGGACCTCGTCGAGCGCGACGGCGTCCGGATAGCCGACCTCGATAACCACGCCGCCGGTGAAGTCGACGCCGAACGACAGCTTTTCCATCGAGAACGATACGAACGACACCAGAATCAGCAACGCCGAAAAGATGATGGCGTACTTGCCGTAGCTGATGAAGTCGATCGATGTATTGGATTTGATCAGGCGCATTCGAGACTCGACATGGGGCAAAAACGCAGACGAAAAGTCCGCATGCTAGATCGACAGTTTCTGTAGCCGGCGTTTGCGACCGTAGACGAGGTTGGCGATCGCACGGGTGCCGACAATGGCCGTGAACATCGAGGTGACGATGCCCAGCGACAGGGTCACGGCAAAGCCCTTGATCGGACCGGTGCCGAAGCCGAACAGCACCACGGCCGCTATCAATGTCGTGACGTTGGCATCGGCAATGGAGGAAAACGCCTTGTCGTAACCGGACTTGATGGCCGACTGGGGCGTGTTGCCGGCATCGAGTTCTTCACGTATTCGCTCGAAAATGAGCACGTTGGCGTCGACCGCCATACCCACGGTGAGCACGATACCGGCGATGCCGGGCAACGTGAGGGTGGCCTGCAGCAGCGACAGCAGTGCCACGATGAGCACCAGGTTCATCATGAGCGCGGCGTTGGCGAACAGGCCAAAGCCACGGTAGTAGACCGTCATGAACACGATCACGAGCAGAAAGCCCACGATCACGGCCAGACGCCCCTGGGCGATGTTGTCCGCGCCCAGGCTGGGGCCGATCGTGCGTTCCTCGACGATGTTCACCGGGGCGGCCAGCGCGCCGGCCCGCAGCAGCAGCGCCAGATCGTGGGCTTCGCCGCGCTCCAGGCCGGTGGTCTGGAAACGCTTGCCGAAAGCGCTGCGAATATTCGCCACGCTGATGACTTCCTCGACCTTCTTGCGCTCGCGAATCTCTTCGCCGTTTTCGTAGCGCGTGTCGATCCGGTTTTCGATGAACAGCACCGCCATCGGATCGCCCACATGGGCGGATGTGGTATCGAACATCTTGCTGGCGGCCTGGCCGTCGAGGGTGACGAACACGGCCGGGCTACCCGACTGCTGGTCGAAACCGGAAGAGGCATCCACGAGCTGATCGCCCGAGGCAATCACGTCCTGCTCGAGCAGAATCGGACGGCCGTCGCGGGTGTGATAAAGCTCGGTGCCGGCGGGTATGTTGCCGGTGCGTTCGGCGGCCTGAGCATCCTGACCCTGGGCGACGAGCCGATATTCCAGGGTCGCCGTCTTGCCGAGCAGGCGCTTGGCTTCGGCGGTGTCCTGTACACCCGGCAGTTCGACCACGATACGCGACTCGCCCTGGCGCTGAACCAGCGGCTCGGCCACGCCCAGCTCGTTGACGCGATTGCGCAGGGTGGTGAGGTTCTGCTGGAGCGCGAAGTCGCTAATGCGCTTCTGCTCGGTCTCGGTGAGCGTGGCGACAAGGGTGTTATTGGCGTCCGGCGCCTGGTTGAAGCGCAGCACGTCGAACTCGCCGGCGAGCGCATCGGCGGCTTCATCCATCACCTGGGCATTCGGGAACTGCAGCCGTACCGAGTCGCCCTCGCGCGAAGCGCGGCTGTAGCGAATGGATTCGTCGCGCAGAAAACGCGGAATGTCCCGCGCATAGCGATCGTAGGTCTCGTTGAAGACCGTTTCCATATCCACTTCAAGCAGGAAATGCACGCCGCCGCGCAGGTCCAGGCCCAGCGCCATCGGCTCGGCGCCGACCGCACGCAGCCAGTCGGGCGTGCTCGGCGCCAGATTCAGCGCCACCGTGTAATCGTTGCCCAGCTGGCGCTTGAGCACACCGGCCGCCCGCAGCTGCGCTTCGGTACTTTCGTAGAGCGCGAGCAGCCGACCGTCTTCGAGGGTGATGTCCTCGGGGGCCATGTCGGCATCGGTGAGCGTGCTGCGCACCCGCTGTACCAGGGCCGGGGTCGCAGCCTCACCCTCGGCGTTGGAGACCTGAACCGCCGGCTGCTCGCCGTAAAGGTTGGGCAACGCATACAGCACGCCTGCCGCGAGCACGAGCAGCAGCAGGAGGTATTTCCATAATGGGTAGCGATTCATAGGGCCCCGATCAACGGTCTAGCGCGGGCAAAGGCGGCGCTGCCTGGGCAGGCACGCCAATGCCGCCAAGAAAATACGCTTACAGCGAGTCCAGCGTGCCTTTGGGTACGACACTGGCCACGGCGTTTTTCTGGATGCGAATCTCCACGCCTTCCGACACTTCCACGACGATGAAGTTTTCACCGACCTGGCGGATCTTGCCGGCCACGCCACCCGAGGTGACCACCTCGACGCCCTTATCCAGGCTTTCGAGCAGCTTCTTGTGCTCTTTCTGGCGCTTCATCTGCGGCCGGATGATCATGAAATACATGAACACGAAGAAAAGGCCGACCATGATCAGCGTCGGCATGATGCCGCCCGCCTGGCCACCCGCCTGCGCATAGGCCGGCGAAATCAGAAAATCCATAATTTACCTCGATTGAAAACGGAGGTTGGCGCGTGCGCGCTCGACCGAGCGGCGTAGTATGCCACAGCCGTCGAGGCCTTCAGGACACGCGTATTCGAAGCCAACGCGTTACCCGCCATAACCGAAATACGCCGCCTGGGCGCTACCCCGGCCTTCCGGAGCGGTAAAGAACTCGCGCATGAACTCGGCGTACCGATCGGCCTCGATGGCCGAGCGAATTCGCTGCATGAGCTGCTGGTAATAATAGAGGTTGTGCCAGGTGTTCAGGCGGGCGGCCAGAATCTCGCCGCAGCGATAAAGATGGTGCAGATAGGCCCGACTGTAGTTCTGACAGGTGGGGCAGCCGCAGTTGGGATCGAGCGGCCCGGTATCGTGCTTGTGTACGGCGTTCTTGATCTTCACCACGCCCTCGGTGGTGAACAGATAGCCGTTGCGGGCGTTGCGCGTCGGCATGACGCAATCGAACATGTCGATCCCGAACGACACCGCGGCCACCAGATCCGAGGGCGTGCCCACACCCATGAGATAACGCGGATAGTCCGCGGGCGTGACCGGCAGCACGCCTTCGAGCACGGCGGCCTTGTCGTCCCAGGCCTCGCCCACCGATACGCCGCCGATGGCATAGCCGTCGAAGCCGATATCCACGAGCGCGGCCATGGACTCGGCGCGCAGATCGGCGAAAACGCTGCCCTGGTTGATGCCGAACAGCAGATTCCCACTGTCGCCGTGGGCGGCACGACAGCGCGCGGCCCAGCGCATGGACAGCTGCATCGACGCCGCCGCATCCTCTTTGGGCACCGGGTAATCCGTGCACTCGTCCAGGCACATGACGATATCGGAGTTCAGCGCGTGCTGAACCTCGATCGAACGTTCCGGCGACAGATACTGGCGCGAGCCGTCGAGCGGCGAACGAAACGCCACGCCGTCCTCGGTGAGTTTGCGCATCTCGGCGAGACTCCAGACCTGGAAACCGCCGGAATCGGTGAGAATCGGCTTGTCCCAGTGCATGAAGCCGTGCAGGCCATCGTGCTGCTGGATAATCTCGGTACCCGGGCGCAGCATCAGATGGTAGGTATTGCCCAGCACGATCTGCGCGCCGAGGCTTTCAAGCTCCTCGGGCGTCATGCCCTTGACCGTGCCGTAGGTGCCCACCGGCATGAAGGTGGGCGTGTCGACCACCCCGTGCGGCAGGGTCAGGCGCGCGCGCCGCGCGGCGCCGGATTGGTTAAGCAGGTTCAGCATGGCCGCGCAGTTTAGACACGCCAGCCCGTGGCGTCGACGGGCGGGCCCACGGTAATCGTCAAATTGAGTCCATACCCGCGCTGGCTCTACACTGGCGCCTTTCGCCGCGCGCTCAGGGATAAGATGCTCATCGTTCGTAACCCGGCCCGAAGCCGGTCGTCCTCCGGCCGGGTGGTCGCGACCGCGCTCCTGGCCTGCCTGGTCTGTATGGCCCTGCCGGCGAGTGCGGCCTCCTATCTCGACTCGTTGCGTGCGCTCTCCGGCCAGGCCCAGGTCAGCGCCATGGTGATACGCCTCGAGGACATGGCGGTCATCGACGAGATCAACGCCGACCAGCGCCTTACGCCGGCCTCGGTCAGCAAGCTCTTTGCCGCGGCCGCGGGGCTGGAGCAGTTCGGCCCGGCCCATCGCTTCACCAGCCGCTTCAAGACCAACGGCAGCGTCTTCGGCAATACCCTCAACGGCAACCTGGTATTCGTGGGCGGCGGTGATCCGGCGCTCGACAATGCCCGCCTGTGGCGACTGATCAACGGCTTGCGGGAACGCGGGATTACCCGCGTCAACGGCGACCTGGTGGTCGACGACGGTCTGTTCGGCACCGTCCCCTGCCTGACCAAGGATCGCTGCGATGCCCAGCGCGTCGCCTCGCATGCCTACAGCGCCCCGCTGTCGTCGGCGGGCGTGAACTTTGCCACCGTGCAGACCAACGTCTATGCCGGCGAACGCGCCGGCGACCCGGCCCGGGTGGAGCTGCTGCCGCGCGGGCTGTCCGACTATCGCATCGCAAACGATGTAAGCACCACCCTGCCCGGCACGCGTCCGAGCCTGAGCGTGTGGCGCAGCTACGACAACGGCATGTCCACCCTGCATCTGCGCGGCTCGGTGCCGATGGGCACTGGCCCGTATAAAGTCCATCGCGCGGTGACCGGCCCGGCCGAGGATACCGCCCGCGTGCTGTCTGCCATGCTGGCCGATATGGGCATCACCGTGACCGGCCACACCCGCGTACAGGGCAATGCCGGCAACGGCACAACCCTTACGCAGGTGGAAAGCGAAACCCTGGCCGAGCAGCTGATTCCGCTCATGGCCTATTCAAACAACTACATGGCGGACGTGCTCACGCTCGATCTGGCCGCCGACAGCGGCTATAACCGGCCGCTGACCCTGCCGCTGGCCTCGCAGGCGCTGGAAGCGCTCGCCGATCGCGCGCTGCGTGAAAGCTTTCCCATGCAGGCCAATGCCGGCAGCGGCGCCGTTCTCGACAGTGGCAGCGGTCTGGCGGTCAGCAACAAGCTGTCCGCACGGGATCTGATCGCCCTGCTGTCGTATATGTACCGTCAGCCGTCGTTGTTTCCGGCGTTCTACGGCAGTATTCCAGTGCCGCTATCGGCCCCCTCGCGCACGCTCAAGCAGGGCAACTTCGACTGGCTCACGCGTATCAACGCCAAGACGGGCACGCTGAGCGAGCCGGTTACCGTGCGCGCGCTGGCCGGCTACTTTCGTCTGCAGAACGGCGGCTATGGCGCCTTTGCCTTCGTGATCAACGGCACCTCGTCACGGCCGTCGCTGAGCTATCGCCAGACGGTGACCGCCTATCAGACCGACATGGAGTCGATCCTGGCGGATTACTGAGCGCGTTCAAATCGGCCACGCATTGGTCACATGCGGCGACAGCGGTATACTGCGCGCGCATCACCTGCCCGGGTGGCGGAACTGGTAGACGCGCCGGACTCAAAATCCGGTTCTGGCAACAGAGTGCGAGTTCGATTCTCGCCCCGGGCACCATTTCTTGAGCACGAACGCGGTCGAAGCGTTTTTCGAGAAACAAGCCACGCGCTTGCGGTGAACCGTGGCCTTTCGGTGCGAATTAACGCACCGCCCCGCCGGGCGAAAGCCCGAGGCAACAGGCCGCGGCACCGACCTCCGCCACCCCCGACGCAGGCCGTATCCGGCGGCACGAACCATGGATATAGCGACAGCGCTTGCAAGCTTCGCCCTCGCTGCCGGGCTGATGACTCTCGCTCCCGGTATCGATACCGCGCTGGTGCTACGCACGGCCGCGGTCGACAACGTCCGCAACGCGCTATGCGCAGCGATCGGCATCGTGGCCGGGGTTTTCGTCTGGGGCCTGGTCGCAGCCTGCGGGCTGGGCGCGCTGCTCGCGGTTTCCGATAGCCTCTATCGCCTCATCAAGTTCGCAGGCGCGGCCTATCTCGTCTGGCTTGGCGTTGGCATGCTGCGCTCGGCCATGACCGGCCACGAGCGCAGCCAAGGCGATGCCCCGCATGAGCGCCGCCACTCGGCGCGCGGCTGGCTGCTGCGCGGCCTGGGCACGAACCTGCTCAACCCGAAGGTGGGCGTGTTCTACGTGAGCTTTCTGCCGCAGTTCATGCCGGCCGGCGTCGATGTCGTGGCTTTCAGCACCCTATTGGCCGCGATCCATGCCCTGTTGACGCTGGCCTGGTTCGGACTGCTCATCGCGGCCACGCGCCCGCTGGCCCGCGCGCTTGCGCGGCCCTCGGTGACGCGCTCGCTCGATGGCATCACCGGCACGGTGATCATCGGCTTCGGGCTGCGGCTCGCGCTCTCGCCTTCGGCGCGCTGAGGCGCGCTCAGACCGCCAGGTCGGCGCCGCGGCGGGCCGGGGAATCCTTTTCCTCGGCTCTCGGGAACAGGGCTACGCCCACGGTAATCGGCCCCAGACGGCCGATGAACATCATCGCGATCACGACCCATTTGCCGGCCACGCTCAGCTCGCCGGTGGCGCCCAGACTCAGACCGACGGTCCCGATGGCCGAGGCCGATTCGAACATCAGCAACAGAAAGTCCTGATCTTCCACGAGCATGAGCGCGGCCATGCCGACAACGAGCGCGCCGATATAAAACCCGGCGGCCGCTACCGCCATATGAATACGCCGCGAGCTGATCGTCTCGCCGAGAAGCCGCACCGATTCGCGCCCGGCCAGCGCGCCACGTACCGCACCGTAGAAGATCGCTACCGTGGTCGACTTGATGCCGCCACCCGTACCCGAGGGCGAGGCGCCCATGACCATGGCGACCAGCAGCAGCAGAATCGATGCCGAGCCCAGGTTGGCGATCGGCACGGTATCGAAACCGACCGTCGTCATCGCCGTCATGACCTGGAAGAACGCGGCCAGCACGCGTTCACCCCACGGCATTTCAGCCAGATGCGCGTCGGTGAGCGCGATCGACACCGTGCCGATCAATGCAAGCCAGAAGGTCACGCGCAGAATGATGCCCGAAGTCAGCGACGGCCCGCGCCGACGGGTAACCCAGCGCCACCAGTCGCTCATAACGATAAAACCGATCGCACCCAGATAGCTCAGGCCGGCGACCACGAGCACGATGCCCGCATTCGCGCGATAGGCTTCAAGACTGGTATCGAACAGGCTGAAGCCCGCGGTACAGAAGGCCGACACCGCGTGGAAGACACCGTTCCAGATCGGGTCGGGCGTGCCTGCGAACGCAAACAGGGCCGTGAGCAATACCGCGCCGACGCACTCGATGACTAGCGTGAACAGCACCACCGCCCGGATGAAGGCGCCCACGTTCATGTCGCGCGGCAAAACGAACGCCGTGCGGGCAACGCCCTGATGAAAGGCATCCAGGCGATGGCGCAGTGCCAGGATCACGAAGGAGCCCAGCGTCATATAGCCGATGCCGCCGAGCTGAATCAGCCCGAGGATGATCAGTTCACCGAAAAAGCTGTAGCTGCCGGACGGGCTGATGGAGACCAGCCCGGTGGTCGATACGGCCGAGGTCGCCGTGAACAGATGGTCGAGCCAGGACAGGTCCGTGCGTTCGTGCGCGAACGGCATGCATAACAGGGCAAAACCGCAGGCTACGTAGAAGGCGTAACCCCAGAGCACCAGCGTGACCGGACGGCGACGGCGCACGAATGATGGAAGACGTAGCGACCAGATCTTCAAGTAAGAAACAGGAGACCGATTTGGCGAACGCTAGTAATTAATCACAAGTCGCAACTGCGCGCTACCGCGCTAGCGAAGATAAAGCATGTAGTAGGCGCCAAAGCCCGCGGCAACCAGCGCCAGCACGATCCAGAAGTACCGGTTCGAAATGAAGGCGAAGATGAACATCACCACGACGACCGCAAAGCCGGCCATCAACAGGCCCGACCAGCCCCCACCCTGAATAACGTCGATCCAGCCTCTGATTGCGTCCATGTTCCCCCCGATTTGAAATACGCCCCGGCCGGCCCTGGCCGGCGCCAGTCCGTCGATCTTATACAATGACGCCCCCGGTGCGGATAGCACCGATCGTTTTGTACCCAGAGCCGACGCCGATGGATATCAACGAACAACTGCTGGCCGACTGCCATATGCTGGGCAGCCTTGAGCGGGCGAGCGTTCTACTTCACCGCAATGCCTCAGTCGGATGGCTGATACTGGTCGTGGATACCGCGGCGATCGACTGGCACCAGCTCGACGACGACGAGCACGCGCGCGTGGCCGCCCAGGTGCGGGCGCTGTCGCGTTTCGTTGCGAACGAATTCGAAGCCGACAAGCTCAACGTGGCCACTCTGGGCAACCAGGTCGCCCAGATGCATATCCACATCATCGCCCGGCACAGGAACGACCCCTGCTGGCCGCGCCCGGTCTGGGGTAATCTTGACCAGTCCAGCGATTACAGCGCGACCATGATCGCAACATTGCGCGATCGCCTGGTGGGCGAACTCGGCCTCGAGACGGCGGGGCTGGCATGAGCGAATCGAGTATCGAAACCCTGGAAATGCGTATCGCCTACCAGGACGCGACCATCGAACAGCTCAGCGATCTGGTCTATGCCCAGAGCCGCGAAATCGACCGCCTCAACGAGCGCTACCAGCAGCTCGAATCACGTATTGGCGCGCTAGCGGAAGCCGAAGGCGGCGCCGTCCAGAACCTGGACGAAACGCCGCCTCACTATTAGTCAGGGAACCTAGGGCCCGGGCGCTAGAACTGAATACGCCCGCCGCCGCCCTGCTGGCCGCCGCCAAAGCCGCCCTGGCCACCGCCGTAGCCGCCCTGGCCCGGCACCTGGATCTGCTGGCTTTGCTGGCGCTGCATTTCCTTGAGTTCCTCGATCGCGCGTTCGGCGGCGGCGTTGACCGCATCCGGGAACTGATCGATCGCGCCCGCCAGCGTGTCGGCTTCGAGTTCGAACGACAGCGGCAGGCTGCCGGCCGGGGTCATCAGGCTGGCCGAGCCTTCATAGCGGGTTTCGCGCGAGCTGTCGTCGTCGCCTTCCTTGGTCACGGGCACCAGACGGCGGATGCTGCCGACCTTCAGATCGGTGAAGGACTCTTCGCGATAGAGACTGTCGGCATCGACCTTGATCTCGGGCATTTCGTTTTCGGCCATGACGGTTTCCTTGAACGTCAAAAAACAATGACCCAAGGATAACAGCGCGCGGCGACAAGGCTAAGCGCCGAGCCGGGCCACCCGGTTACTTGAGCGCTTCGGCGTTCTGGAAGGCGGAGGCGATCCGCTCCTGCAACTCTTTCTTGAACGCCTCGCGCAGCTTTTCGCGGGCGCGGGTCACGTCCGGGCCCTGAACGAGCGTCTGCTGCAAGCCGTTGTAGATGGAAAATGTCTGCGGACCACCGTCGCCTTCGCGGGCCGTGCGCAGCAGTTCGGTCGAGGCCGCTACCGCCGCGGTCACGCCGGTCTCGTCTTCCTGCTGGTGCACGATGTACATGATGCGCAGCACCCGTACGCCGGTCGGCAGCTCTTCGCCGGCCATGCGAATGGTCGCCTGGCGGGCGCCGGACAGCGATTCGCGTGCCAGCGAGGTGACCAGTTCCTCCGGCAGCATGGAATAACGTGCATCGGCCACCGGCACGATATCCAGATAGACCGGGCGCTGCGGCGGCGCATCCGCGGCACTCGCCTGGTCACCTGCGTTCTGGCCCTGGTTCTGGTTCTGGGCAAAGGCCTGGGTCGCGAACAGGCACAGGCACAGGGCCAGATACGAGACAAGGCGCGAGGCAGAAAAAAGTCGGCCGTTCATGGTTCTATTCTCACTGTCGATAGCGCGAAAAAGCATTAGCCGGTATTGCGCATACCGGCCGCGATCGCGTTGATCGAACGCAACACGGGATCCAGCCATACACGATCGCCGCCTTCACGATAACGCGTGAGCGCGGTGATCTGTATATGGTTGAGCGGGTCGAGGTATGGCCGGCGCCGGTCCAGCGAGCGTTTGAGCACCGCATCGTCGTCCAGCAGCTCGGCTTCGCCGGTAATCGCGAGTATACGCTCGACCGCGCGATCGTATTCGCTACGGATGGCCTCGAATATCCCGGCCTGTTCGGGCACAAGCTCGGCGTAGGTGGCCGCGATGGCCATATCGGCCTTGGCCAGCGACATCTGCACGCTGTCGATGATGGTGCGGAAATACGGCCAGTCCCGATAGAGCGCCACCAGTTCGTCGTTGTCGATGCCGGCCTCGGCCAGGGCCGTACCCACGCCGAGCCAGCCCGGCAACGTATGGCGCGACTGCGCCCAGGCGAACACCCAGGAAATGGCCCGAATGGAGGATTTGCCACGTACCGCCTTGCGATGGCCGGGACGCGAGCCGATATTGAGCGCGCCGATTTCGGCGGTGGGCGTGGCGGCATAGAAATAATCGAAGAAGCCGTCGGTATCTTCGGTCAGGCGCCGATAGAACGCCTCGCCGGTATCCGACAGCGACGCGGCAATGCGTGAATGATCGGTATCGTCGGTGGCAAAACCACTGGCCTTGAGCGTACCGGTAATACCGAGGGTGAGCTCGTGGACCGCGGTCTCCGGGTTGCTGTACTTGGCGAAGATCATTTCGCCCTGCTCGGTGAACTTGATACGCGAGCGCACCGTGCCCGGCGGCTGCGACACGATCGCCTGATGGGTGGGCCCACCGCCGCGGCCGACGGTGCCGCCGCGCCCATGAAACAGCAGGCTGTCGACGTCGTGCTTGTCGCAGACCGCTACCGCCAGCTGCTGCGCCTTGTAGAGCTGCCAGCGCGAGGCCATGATGCCGCCGTCCTTGCAGGAATCGGAATAGCCCAGCATCACCTCCTGGCGGCGCGTGCCGTCGCTGGCCTGGGCTTCCAGAAAGGCGCGATAGGCCGGCTGGCCCAGCAGGCCATCCAGCACCGGCTCGATATGTTCAAGATCGGCCACGGTTTCGAACAGCGGCGCGATCGCCAGCGGCGGCGTGCCCACGCCGGGTTCATAGACCCCGGTGGCCCGCATGAGCCAGAGCAGCGCAAGCATGTCGGAGACGTTGTGCGTCATCGAGATCACATAGCTGCCGAAGGCATCCACGCCCAGTGTCCGGGTGAATTCGCGTACCACCGCGAGGCTTTCGAGCGTATGGCCCACATCCGCCGAGACATCGACCCGGGCCACTTCGGGCACCTCGTCGACGGCCAGCTGCGCGGCGAGTAGCTCGGTACGCGCGTCGTCGTCGAGCGATTCGTAGTCCGCACAGATATCCAGGGCGGCAAACAGCTCGTGAATGCACTGGGTATGGCGGGTGGATTCCTCACGCAGATCGAGCCGGGCCAGATGAAAGCCAAAGGTCTGCACCAGCCGTTGCAGATCCTTGATTTCATCGTCGGCGATCGCCTGGTCGCCGTGCCCGGCCAGCGATTCGCGCATGATCCGGATTTCGTCGACCAGCTCCGCCGCATTGGCGTAAGCCAGCGGGCTGCGCTCGCTGCGTTCGGCGCGCAGGCGCAGCTCGGTCTGTAGCTGGTCGACCATGGCCGAAATGCGCTGGCGCATCAGATAAAGCTTGCGCCGATAGGGTTCGGCCGCGAAACGTTCCGCGCGTACGCCGGTATGCGCGGCAATACGTTGCTCGTCCTCGGCGAGGCTTTGCCAGAACGCATCGCTGGGGCTGCACCAGCGCGCCGAAAACGACAGCCGGCTGGCCAGATGATCGATACGGCGCAGGTATTCGGAAAGCACCTCGCGGGCCTGCATGCGCAGCGCATAGCGGGTTTCGCGCGCGGTGACATAGGGGTTGCCGTCGCGGTCGCCGCCAATCCAGGAGCCGAAATCCAGCACCGTGGGCGGCTCCACGCGTTCGCCGTAGGCGTTGAACAGCGCCCGTTCCAGGTTGCGATAGATCACCGGCACACTGGAAAACAGCGAGGCGCGGAAATAATAGAGCCCGTTGCGGATCTCGTCGGCCACGGTCGGGCGCGAGCCGCGCAGCTCCTCGGTCTTCCAGAGCACCTGGATGTTTTCGCGGATATGCTCTTCGATTTCGGCATGACGGCGCGCGTCGGGGGTATCGAAGGCCAGCTCGCGAAACCATTCGAACAGCCGGCGCAGGGCATCCAGCACCGCCCGCGGTTTGGCTTCGGTGGGATGGGCGGTGAACACCGGCATGAACGACAGCCGCTCGAGCCGTGCCAGCGTTTGTTTCAGGCTCACGCCCTCGGCGGCCAGATCGGTGAAGCTGCGGTTGAACGAGCCGATCCACTGCGGGTTGCCCTCGGCGGCCAGCGCCCGCCGGGTGCGATGCGCATGCAGCTCTTCCAGCAGATTGGCCAGGTTGAAGTAGATCGCGAAGGCCCGGGTGACCTCGGTCATGGTTTCGGCCGGCAAACCGGCCACCAATGCCTGCAGTTCGGCGCGTTTTTTCGCGTCGTCCTTCTCGCGCAGCGAGATATAGCCGCGCCGTAGCGTTTCCACGGTATCGAACACGCCCTCGCGCGCCTGCGATCGCAGCACGTCGCCCAGCAGCGTGCCGGCGGCGCGTACCTGGGCCCGCAGCGCTTCGTCGTGGGCGGCCACGTCGGTCGCGCTCATGGCCGGGTGTTTTTCGTTGATCGACGGATTCATGTGCTCAGCCGTTGCATGGTTCGTGCCGAATCGCAGAATAGCAGCGCACGGATTGGCGGCCGTTGTCTGCTAATCTTCGCGGATGCCCAAACCCATGACGTACTGCCCCAACTGCGGCGCGCCGACAGAATTCAAGATTCCGCCGGGCGACGACCGCAAGCGCAATATCTGCACAGCCACCGGCGAGATCTTCTACGACAACCCGCGCAACGTGGTGGGCTGTATCGTCGAGCACGAGGACAAGATCCTCATGTGCCGACGGGCGATCGAGCCGCGGCTGGGCTTCTGGACGCTGCCGGCCGGTTTTCTGGAACTCGGTGAGACGATCTATGACGGTGCAGCGCGCGAAACCCGCGAGGAAGCCCAAGCCGAAGTCAGCGACGCCGAACTGTTCGCCATGATCGACGTCACCCATATCGGGCAGGTGCATATCTTCTATCGCGCGAAACTGGCCAGCAGCCATTACGGGCCCGGCCAGGAGAGCCAGATCGTGACCCTTCAGCGCGAAGACGAAATCGAATGGTCGCAGCTGGCGTTTCCGACCATCCATCGCGCCCTGTCGCATTATTTCGCGGATCGCGCCCGTGGGCGTTTCGACCTGCATACCGACAGCCTCGGCGCGGACGACTGGCGCGAGATGAACCTGGACCGCGTGGCCCGAACACAGCACGGCTCGACCTGAGCCGCCGCGCGGCTGACCCAGATCAAGGCGCGGCGGCGCGATCGGCTGCAATATCCTGACGCGATCTGCCGCGTTGGTCAGCGGGCGCTCGCACAACACGGACAGCTGATAAACTGTCCGGTATCTGAGGTTTTTGTTACGAGGCTCGATCCACGATGACGTTCGTTGTCACCGAGAACTGCATCAAGTGCAAGTACACCGACTGCGTGGAAGTCTGCCCGGTCGACTGTTTCCACGAAGGCCCGAACTTCCTGGCCATCGACCCGGAAGAGTGCATCGACTGCACGCTTTGCGAGCCCGAGTGCCCCGTCGAGGCGATTCTGTCGGAAGACGATCTGCCGGCCGATCAGGCGCACTTCCTTGAGCTCAACGCCGAGCTGGCTGCCAAGTGGCCGGTGATCACCGAGATCAAGGACGCCCCGGCCGACGCCGACGAATGGGCCGACAAGCCGGACAAGCTCAAGCTGCTCGAGCGCTAGTCAGGCGCCATTGGCCTCGATGAGGTCGATATAGGCGCCGTCGATCAGCGCGTTCGGCTCGATGTCCAGCTGCTGCATGAGCCGGCGGGCTTCGGCCTCGCCGGTTTCGCTCGCCTCGTCGGTGCCTAGCACCACCTCCAGCTCCATGTAGTCGCCCAGCCCGGCGACATGGTCGAGATGAATACGCGTGCGCCCAACGAGATACAGCATGCGCGTCTTGATGACTTCGCCGCGCAGCCCGTTGGCCCGTTCCAGTACGCGCCGCAGGCTCTGCGGATCGGCCACCGGGCTGCGCTCGTATTCACTGGCTTTCGGCCCCGCCGTATCCACGCGGCGATAGAAGATCAGCTCCCCCTCGCCGTTGTCGAAGCAGCGCAATTTGAGCCGCGCCTGTGCGCAGTTGAAGAATATATCGTGCTGCTCGATAAGCCACGGCCCCTCGTCGGCGAGCTCTGCCACGCGCGCTTCGAGCGCTTCGGCATCGGCGACCCGCGCCTTGATCTCGATGTTGCATGCCATTGGTTCAGCCTCGTGGGTGGTGTTCGGCGTGCAGCGCCTGCAATCGAGCGCGTGCGACGTGGGTATAGATCTGGGTAGTGGACAGATCGGCGTGGCCGAGCAGCATCTGTACGGCCCTCAGATCCGCCCCGTGGTTGAGCAGATGGGTGGCAAAGGCATGGCGTAGCGCATGTGGGGATATGTCGCGGCGTACCCCGGCCTGCTCGGCATAGCCGCGAATCCGGTGCCAGACGTTCTGGCGCGTCATGCCACCGCCGCGGCCGGTCACGAACAGGGCATCGCTCTGTTTCGCGCCCAGCAGAATGCCGCGGGCTTCGCGCATGTACTGTTCCAGCCATTCGACCGCGGCCAGGCCCAGCGGCACCAGCCGCTCGCGCCCGCCCTTGCCGGTCACGCGGATCACGCCCTGGCGTGTATTGACCTGGGCCCGGGTTGCGCCCACCAGCTCCGAAACGCGCAGGCCGGCGGCATACATGAGTTCGAGCATGGCGCGATCGCGCAGGCCGATATCGCTGTCGGTATCCGGCGCCCGGAGCAAGGCTTCCACATCAGCCTCGGTGAGCGTCTTGGGCAGGCGCCGCCCTTGGGTGGGCATGTCGATAAGCGCCGTGGGGTCTTCATCGATCGCGTTCGCGCGCAGCTGGTAGCGATAGAACTGGCGCAGGCTCGACAGCAGCCGGGCCGCACTGCGCGGGCTCGAGCCCGGGGTGTTGCGCGCGGCCAGATAGGCCTGCAGGTCGGCGCGCTGGGCCTTCACCAGCGACGTGCGTTGATCGAGCCACTTGGCGAAATGGGCCAGGTCGTTGCGGTAGGCGCCCAGGGTGGCATCGGAGAGCCCGCGTTCGGCCCAGAGCCCGTCGATAAACGATTCGATTACCTGCGTGGTGTTGTCGTCGAGCGCGTCGATAGCAGCCATGGCGAGAAGCGTATAATAAACCGGTTTTAAAGCACGAGACGTTGCATGGCTGATAATGGTTTCACCGCGGATCGCGCCGCCGGGCCGCGCGCGCGCTACGACGCCGATCTCGAGCGCGAGGATTTCGTACGCGACCCCGAACAGGAAAAGGCGGTCGACGCGCTGCAATCAATCCACGAGGCGCTGCTCGACAACCCCACCAGCAAACGCCTGTTCGGCAAGGATAAACGCGAGCCGGTCAAGGGGCTCTACCTGTGGGGCGGCGTGGGCCGCGGCAAGACCTACCTCATGGACTGCTTCTTCGAGAACCTGCCCTTCGAGGAAAAATCGCGGCTGCATTTTCATCGCTTCATGCAGAAGGTGCACGAGGCACGCAAGAAATACGCGAACAAGTCCGACCCGCTCAAGCTCATCGCCAAGGAATGGGCGAGCGATCGCGTGCTGTGCTTCGACGAGTTCTTCGTCTCCGACGTGGCCGATGCGATGATTCTCGCCCGCCTGACCGAAGAGCTGTTCGAGCGCGGCGTGACGCTGGTGACCACTTCCAACGTGGACCCGGACGATCTCTACAAGGACGGCCTGCAGCGCGAACGCTTCAAGCCGGCGATCGAGCGCATCAAGCAGTACTGCACCGTCATGCATCTCGAGGATGGCACCGACTACCGGCTGGATCGTATCGACGAAGCCGCCACCTACCAGACGCCCACCGGCGACGAAGCCGACGCGGTGCTGGCCAGCCATTTCGAACGCCTGGCCACCGGCCGCGATGTCGAAGGCGGCAACGTGAAGATTCTGGGGCGCAAGATTCCGGTGATGCGTCGCGCCGACAGCGCGGTCTGGTTCGATTTCGAGGATCTGTGCCGGGGCAACCGCTCGGCCAACGACTATATCGAGATGGCGCGCGAATACTCGACCATCATGGTGTCGAACGTGCCCGTGTTCGACGACAACGAAAACAACGCCGCCCGGCGCTTCATCAACGCCGTGGACGAATTCTACGATCGCCGCGTGAACCTGTTCTGCACCGCCGAAGCCGAGCCGGACGACCTCTACCAGGGCACGCGCCTGGAGTTCGAGTTCGAACGTACCGCGAGCCGCCTGCACGAAATGAGTTCGAGCGAGTATCTCGGCGAGCCGCACCGCACCTGAGGCGCGGCGCGGCCCGGAGGCTGTTTCAGCCGGGTTCGCGGCGGGCGATCATCGACGTCGACAGGAAACTCATCACCACCGCGTCGTCCTGATTGCGGGTTTCGACTTCGAACTGCACCAGCCCCATCTCGGGACGCGATTCGGACAGGCGCTTGCCCGCGACCGTGACCTGCGCGCTGAGCTGATCATCCGGATAGACCGGCTTGCGCCAGCGCAGGTTCTCGAAACCGGGCGAGCCCAGGCTGGCCAGGGGCTCGTCGCGGCCGGTCATCATCAGGCGCATGGTCAACGACGCCGTATGCCAGCCCGAGGCGGCCAGGCGCCCGAAATAGGTATGGGCAGCGCCCTCGTCGCTTAGATGGAAAGGCTGCGGATCGTAGCGACGGGCAAAGGCGATCATTTCCTCGGCGCTGGCGCTGGTTGGGCCCAGTACGACGCTGTCGCCCACGCTCAGATCTTCGTAATGAATCATGCCGGGGCCCCGGTTGCGTCGCGGCGCGCGAACAGCCCGTTCGAGGCGATATCGCAGACCACCTCGTCATGCTGGTTAAGCACCTCGAAGCGGTTTTTCACCAGGCCCATTTCCGGGCGGCTTTCCAGTACGCGCGTGGACAGGGTTTGCTGTCGCACCGACAGGGTATCGCCGGCATAGACGGGCTTGAGCCAGCGCACCTGATCCACGCCGGGCGAGCCCATCGACGCGGCGTCCAGCAACACATGGTCGACCAGCAGCCGCATGAAGATCGAACAGGTCAAAAGCCCCGGCGCGGTCAGCGCGCCGTAGGGGCTGTCCTTGGCAGCCTGCGGATCGGTATGAAACGGCAGCGGATCGTAGGCCTTGGCGAACTCGATGATCTCGGCTTCGGTCACCGCATAGGCGCCGTAGCGTTCGGTCTCGCCGACCTCGAAGTCCTCCCAGTAACGCATACGCAACCTCTTGATGGATTATTGCGCAGCACTATACCGCGACGTATTTACCGCGCGCGGCTAGCGCACGGCTTTCACCAGCGCGCTGCTCGATATATGCGCGCCGAACACGCCGCCTTCGCGCTCGATACCCGCGAGTGTGGCTTCGTGCAACGCGGGCGTGGCCGCACGGCAGGCGTCCGAGATCAGCAGCACATCATAGCCGCGATCGTTGGCCTCGCGCATGGTCGAAGAGACGCAGACATCGGTGGTCACGCCGAGCAACCAGAGGTTGCGGATACCGTTGGCGCGCAGGATCTGGTCGAGGTCGGTGGCATGAAAGGCGCCGTTGCCGCATTTATCGACCACGATCTCGTCGGCGACCGGCGCCATTTCGGCAACCGAGTCCCAGCCCGGCTCGCCGCGTACCAGCAGCCGCCCCAACGGGCCCGCGCTGCCAATCGGCGCGCCCATGGCCTGGGCGCGGGCACGCTTGGTTTTGTTGAGATCGGCCAGGTCGGGGCGATGCCCTTCCCGGGTATGGATCACGCGCATGCCCAGCTCACGGGCCAGCATCAATACCTGCGCGGCGGGCGCGACCGCATCGCGCAGCTCGCCCGCGTTCTCGCCCAGCGCGGCGAAATAGCCGTCCGGGTCGAGAAAATCACGCTGCATGTCGATCACCAGCAGCGCGGTGTCCGCGGCGCGCCAGTCGCCGCCCACCGGCCAAGCATAGGGGCAGGCGCCGGCCAGCCTCGGCAACGGCCGACTCACGGCGCGCTCTGTTTGGCCGCCTCGGCGAGCCATTCATTGGGAAAACGCAGGCGCACGTTGTCGGCATTGCCGATGATATCGCCGTGCCCGTTTTCGATGCCGATGAAGTTGGCGCTCGGCAGCCCGTCGCCGAGCAGACCGTGCTTGAACGCGAACTCGGCGATACGCTGCTGCGTGGCGTCGAAATCCTCGCTCTGGATCAGCTCGATAGCCTCGTCCGGGCTGAAGAAGTCGATGGTGGCGAGCTGGCTCTGTACGCTTTCGATATCGGTACTCAGCGTATCCGCGGCGACCGCCAGCAAGCGCTCGTGTTCGGGGTGCGCCGGATCCAGCGCGGCCGTGGCTTCGAACCAGGCACCGGCGAGCGCGCGCGCAAAATCGGGGTGTTCGGACAGCTTGTCGGTCGGCGCGATCACCACGTCGACGATCTCGCCGTAGATATCCGACGAGTCGTATACCAGATGGGTATCGTCGTACTGATCGAGAATGGTGGTGAGCTGGGGTTTCCATGTCACCACGGCCTGGGCCGAGGCATCTTCCATGACCGCACCGATATCGGCGTCCGAGGTGTTGATGACGGTCACGTCCGGCTCGGCGAGGCCGACCGAGTCCAGCGCGCGTGCCAGCAGGTAGTGCGAACCGGACAAGGCCACGAGATTGATCTGCTGGCCTTTAAGATCGGTCAGCTGCGGGTCGTCGCCGCGCATGATCAGCCCGTCGCTGCCGGCCGAGGTGCTCAACGGCGCGATCACCGTCGTATCCATACCAGAGGCCGCCGGGATGGTGAGCGCATCCAGCGACATGCAGATCACGGCATCGAACTGGCCCAGCGAAAACTGGGTGACCGCTTCGATGTAGTCGTTGATCTGGACGGTTTCGATATGGATGTCGTAGCGATCCGCCCAGCGATCGAGCAGACCGGTCTGCTCGGCATAAACCAGCGGCACGGAACCGGCATAGATCGTCCATGCCACGCGGTAGGTGGGCTCGGCGCGAGCCGCGCTCGGCTGACAGAAGATGGCGAGAAGCACGCCCAGCACGATGAAACGGCGCATGGATTCAGTCCGGTTTTCGAGGGTGCGTTTCACGTTAGCGCGCACGCCGAACGGCTTACATGACGCATTCCGCAGGTTCACGTGTATCGGCCCCGCGTTCACATAGAAGGGCCAGAAATTCGGTGACGATGGCACGCGAAGTGCTGTCGCGATGGATCGCGGCCTTGAGGGTCGAGCGGCGCGAATAACGCGCCGGACCGATGCGGCACAATGCGCCGCTTTCGACCCACGGCTGGGCATAGTGGGTCGGCATGAAGCCGACGTACTGCCCGGACAGGATCAGCGCCAGCAGCGCTTCCAGATTGCTCGCGTGGCTGACTCGGGTACGGATATCGAGGCCGAGCAATGCGCGCTCGGCATCGTCCAGAAAACTGCGTGAGGCAAAGCGCGTGGTCGCCAGTACCTCGGCCAGCGCAGGTGCATCGTCGCCGACCGCACAGGCGGGGTGCCGCGCCGCCGCATAGAGATAATCGGTTTCGCTGTAGAGCGACGTGTATTCGAGCAGGTCATGCGGTGACTCGAATACGCCCAGCGCCAGATCGATGCGCTTGTCGAGAAGCTGCTTCTCCATGGCCTGGGGCGTGAGTACGTTCAGGCTGTAGTCGATATCGCGACCCGCCTGCGGCTGCATGAAATCGCGTAGCGCAGCCACTAGCGGGCATTGGTTATCGGCGACTATGTTGTCGATGATCGCCAGGCGCAGCGTGCCACCGCCAATGCCGCGCACGCTGTCGACGGTCTGTTCGAAGCCGCGGAGCGACATGAACAGTTCCCGCGCCCGCGCATGTACCGCCCGGCCCTCGGGCGTAAGCGCAAAACCTTGCCGCCCTCGTTCACACAGGCGCAGCTGCAGACGTTCTTCGAGCTGGGTGAGCGCTCGACTGATCGTCGATGCATCCTTGTTGAGCACGCCCTGCGCGTTGGCAATGCCGTTGGCCTGAACGATGGCGAAGAAAACGCGCAACCGTTCCAGATCGCCGCTGTTGAGATTCATCGATTGCGTGGTTCGACATGGGGTTTGCCGCTACATGCCAAGGCCGTGCCAGTTGTTCAGCCGGTCGACGAAACAACACTCTCTGGCACGTTCAAGCCGCGCGTACCGCTGCGTTCGGCGCCGGCGAAATCCGTGCCCTGTATCAGCGCGCCGGTGAAATCGGCCTCGGCCATCGTCGCGTCGGCGAACGTTGCGTCGCTCAGATCGGCCTGAGTGAAATCCGCCGCCGCTAGCCGCGCGCCACTCAGCTGCGTCTGCCTGAGCGTTGCTCCCGACACATTGGCGTTGGAAAGATCCGCACCGGCCAACCAGGCATGGTCGAGGTTGGTACCGATCAGGCTGGCGCCTTCGAGGCACGTATTTTCCAGCCGAGCCTCGCTTAGATTCGCACCCGCCAGGTTGGCGCCCGACAGATCCATGCCGGACAGATCGAGGTAGCGCAAATCATGACCGGAAAAATCGGCCGGCTGTTCCGGCGTGGCGGCATCCAGCTCGGCCTGCACCTCATCGACGTTCAGATCGCCGGCCATTACGCCGCCGGCATGGCCGATCGCGAGCGCGGCGGAAACCAATACGGACAACAGACGTTTATTCATTGCCAGACCCCTTCTTCATTCCGAATCGAGCGTTAAGCATTGCGCAGACAATCGACTTGCTCCGAGCCTACGCTTGAGAACGTATGGCAGCTGAACGGGTCGCCGTGTTCCGCCGCCGGCCGATCAAAACCCCGTTTCACGCGGGCTCGCACGCCGCCCTGCCACCGCGGGCATTTCCAGACTGGCGGTTCGGAATATCGGTATAGGCCAACGAATATGGACGCTGCCGCCACGCCAATGCGATGCTCAACAACGCTAAAACAGAACAACGCCTTACACCGGCGCCAACTCAAGCTAGAGGAGATCCCATGCAATCCACGATGATGGACCGACCGCTGCTGCTCGACGATATTCTCGAGCGCGCGGGTACCCAGTTCGGCGATGTGGAAATCGTCACCCACATGCCGGACAAGAGCCTGCACCGCTATACCTATGCCGACATGGTCAAGCGCGCCAAGCAGCTGGCGCAGGCGCTGATCGAGTCCGGCATCAAGAACGGCGATCGCGTGGCGACCTTTTCGTGGAACACTTACGCGCATCTGGAAGCCTATTTCGGTATCCCGATCACCGGCGCGGTACTGCATACGCTCAATCTGCGCCTGCCGCCGGACGACGTGGCCTGGATCGTCAACCACGCCGAAGACCGCATCCTGATCATCGACGACGTGCTGCTACCACTCTACGAGAAGTTCGCCGACCAGGTGAATTTCGAAAAGATCATCGTCGTACCGCTGGCCGGCAAGCCGGTACCGGACGGCATGATCGGCTACGACGACTTCCTGGCCTCGCCCCAGGGCGAATTCGAGTATCCTGAAAAGAGCGAATACGACGCCTGCGGCATGTGCTACACCTCGGGCACCACCGGCAAGCCCAAGGGCGTGGTCTATTCGCATCGCTCGAGCGTGTTGCATGCCATGGCCTCGGCCACGCCGGACACGCTGAACCTGTCGTACAACGACGTGATTCTGCCCGTGGTGCCGATGTTCCACGTCAACGCCTGGGGCCTGCCCTATGTGTCGACGCTGACCGGCGCCAAGCAGGTCTTTCCCGGCCCGCATATGGACGCAGAAAGCCTGCTCAAGGTATACGAGTCCGAACAGGTGAACGTGACCGCCGGCGTGCCGACCATCTGGATGGGCATCATCAACGCCCTCGACGCCGAGCCGAATCGCTGGAAGCTGCACCCGGAAATGCGCATGACGGTGGGCGGCTCAGCGGTACCGGAAGCCATGATCCGGCGCTTCGACAAATACGGGCTGACCGTGGTCCAGGCCTGGGGCATGACCGAAACCTCGCCGCTGGCCTCGGCCGCGCGCTTGAAGCCCAACGTGCAGAAGCGCTCCGAAGACGAGCAGTACGCGATTCGTGCGACCGCGGGTACGGCCGTGCCCTTCGTGGATACCCGCATCGTGGGCGATGAAGGCCAGCCCCTGCCCTGGAACGGCAAGGAAATGGGCGAAATCCAGGTGCGCGGGCCCTGGATCACGGGCAGCTACTACCGCCTGGAGAACAGCGAAGACAAGTTCACGCCCGATGGCTGGCTGCGTACCGGCGATATCGCCACGATCGACGCCGACGGCTATATCAACATCACCGATCGCACCAAGGATGTGATCAAGTCCGGCGGTGAGTGGATTTCCTCTGTGCAGCTGGAAAACGCCATCATGGGCCACGAAGACGTTGCCGAGGCGGCTGTGGTGGCCCAGCCCGACGAGAAATGGGGCGAACGCCCGCTGGCGGCGGTCGTGCTGCGCGAAGGCCGCGAGCTGTCGTCCGAGGATCTGGCCAACTTCCTGCGCGAGCGTATGGAAAAATGGATGGTGCCGGAAAACTATGTTTTCGTGGACGAGATTCCGCGCACCTCGACAGGCAAGTTCAGCAAGCTGGACCTGCGCCGGCAGCTGCTTCAAAACAGCTGATCGACCGCACCTGCGGTGCCAAGCCCGGCCTGTGTTCAGGCCGGGCTTTTTTTTCGTTTGCGGCGCCGCGAGAACGCGCACGGGCGCTGGCTGGATCGACGGCGGTTGACCCGCGACCGGGAACAGCCGAACGTGTCCCCAGACTTTTCATTCTGGCTCTCGGAGCTCTTGCTGCATGCGCGTATTCGCCAACCCGGTCGGTTCCGGTTCGCTCTGGTTCGATAATCTCACCACCGCCGAAGGCACGCCGGTGGCCTACGATCCACAGGCACGCGCCTTCGTGCCGATGCCGCCCTTCTGTATCAACCGTGAGGTCATCGGCTGCAACTGGATTGCCCCGGAACAGGGGGCCTTCTGTCGTTCCTGTGCCATGACCGCGCTCGCACCGGACCCGGCCATCGACGGCGCCATGGCCAACTGGGCGCAAACGGAAGCCGCCAAACGCTGGGCGCTGGACAACCTGGGCCGCTGGCACTGGTTCCGCCCGGAAGATCCGGGCACGCGGCCGGTCTTCCATATGCTCGCCGAAGATTGGGCCCCGGTGCCCATGGGCCATGTCGACGGCGTGGTCACGATCAGCGTGACCGAGGCCGACCCGGTGGTAAGCGCTACCCGCAGCCAGGCGCTACAGGAACGTTATCGCACCATGATCGGCCATATGCGCCATGAGATCGCGCATATGCTGTGGTGGCGTCTGAGCCTGCGCGACGATTTTCTCGACGCATTTCGTGCCATGTTCGGCGACGAGCGGGCCGATTACCCCGCCGCGCTGCAGCGCCATTACGAGAACGGCCCGCCGCCGGACTGGTCGCTGCGTTTTCTGACCACCTATGCCTCGGCGCATCCGCATGAGGACTGGGCCGAAACCGTGGCTCATCTGCTACATCTGACCGATATCACCGACAGCTTCGTGGCTGCCGGCCTGTCATCGCCGGATCTGCCGGACCGCGGCTGGGACCCTTACGCAGAACCCGACTCAGATCGCCTGATTCATGTCGCGGCCTCGCTGGCCACCGGCGTGAACCACGTCAACCGCTCCATGGGGCTGTCGGATCTCTACCCGTTCGCCCTGTCTGATGCGGCACGGCAAAAGCTGGCCTTCGTCCATGGCTGGCTGCGTCGGGGTGCCCAGGGGCTCTGAATCGTCGACGGGCGCGGACCATGACGCCCAACCCAAGGCAGCTATAGGCCCGCGATAGCCGTCATGCCGACTTGCGTTATTCGATAATCCGTATATTCTATTTTTCGTATATACGAATTATCGAATGTGATGACTGTTCAACCCGAGCACTTGGCCGCCGAACCGGCCGCCCACGAGGTATTTCAGGCGCTCGCCGACGACACACGGCTGCGCTGCCTGCTATTGATCGCCGCCCACGGCGAGCTGTGCGTATGTGAGCTGGTGCATGCGCTTGACCTGTCCCAGCCCAAGATCTCACGCCACCTGAAACTGCTGCGCGATGCCGGCGTGGTCGACGACCGGCGCGAGCGTATCTGGGTGTATTACCGCATCCGAGAACAGCTGCCTGCCTGGGTCGGCGACATCATCAATACCGCCTGGCGGGCCAACGCCGAGCGCGAACCCTTCATCAGCGATACACAACGCCTAGCCACCATGGCCGATCGGCCCGGCGCCCGTTGCGCCGGCTAAGCGGGGATTCGATACGGATGAACATTCTCTACGTGTGTACCGGCAACAGCTGTCGCTCGCAGATGGCCGAAGGCTGGACCCGTCATCTGGGCGGCGGCCGGGTGGCCGTACGCTCGGCCGGCCTTGAGGCGCACGGGCTGAACCCGAACGCCGTGGCGACCATGCAGGACGCCGGCGTCGATATCTCTGCCCAGGCATCGTCGATTCTGGCGGATGTGGATATCGACTGGGCAGATACGGTGGTCACCGTCTGTGGACATGCCGACGAACACTGCCCGCTGCTGCCGGCCGGCACCCGCAAACTCCACTGGGGCCTGGACGACCCGGCCCGTGCCCAGGGCAGCCGCGAAGAGATCGCCCGTGTCTTTGCCACGACACGCGACGCGATTCGAAAGCGCGTCGAGGCCCTGCTCGCCGACCTGCCCTTGGCCTAACCCGAACCGCGCTTAATCGCTGCCCATGCCGACCGGCATGACGGCCCTGCTTTGCTCTACGAACACGCCATGACGATTCTCGCCCTCCTGATCTTCGTTGCCACCCTGACGCTGGTGATCTGGCAGCCGCGCGGTCTGGGTATCGGCTGGAGCGCCACCGCCGGCGCGCTGGTCGCACTGGCCACCGGCGTGGTCGATATCGCCGATATTGCCACCGTGTGGGGCATCGTCTGGAACGCCACGTTTACCTTCGTGGCCATCATCCTGATCAGCCTCGTGCTCGACGAAGCCGGCTTTTTCGAATGGGCCGCCCTGCATGTAGCCCGGCGCGGCGGCGGGCACGGGCCGCGGCTGCTGGTGCTGGTGATGTTGCTGGGTGCGCTGGTTTCGGCGGTGTTCGCCAACGACGGGGCCGCGCTCATCCTCACGCCCATCGTGTTCGAAATGCTGCTGGCGCTGGGGTTTTCTGCCGGCGCGACCCTGGCGTTCGTCATGGCCGCGGGCTTCATTGCCGATACCGCCAGCCTGCCGCTGGTCACGTCCAATCTGGTCAATATCGTCTCGGCGGATTTCTTCGGCCTGGGCTTCGGCAGCTATGCCGCCGTCATGGCGCCGGTCTATGTCGTATCGGTGATGGTTTCGATTGCGATCGTGTACGCCTACTTTCGGCGCGAAATCCCGGCACGCTTCGATGCCGGGCAGCTGCGCGAACCCCGCGAGGCCATCAAGGACGCAGCCGTTTTCAAAGCCGGCTGGTGGGTGCTCGCCCTGCTGCTGGTCGGTCTTTTCGTGGCCGAGGTCGCCGGCATACCGGTCTGCGTGGTCGCCGGCATCGGGGCGGCCGTGCTGCTGGCCATCGCCCAGCGCGGGTCGGTGGTCAACAACATGAAGGTCGTTCGCGGCGCACCCTGGGATATCGTCGTGTTCTCGCTGGGCATGTATCTGGTGGTCTACGGACTGCAGAACGTGGGCCTGACTGCCTATCTGGCGGGTTTGCTGAACACGCTCGGCGCGCAATCGCTGTGGGTGGCCACCGTGGGCACCGGCTTTCTTGCCGCCTTCCTGTCGTCGATCATGAACAACATGCCCACCGTGCTGGTGGTCGCGCTGTCGGTCGATGCCAGCCATGTATCGGGGCTGGCCCAAGAGGCGATGATCTATGCCAACGTCGTCGGCAGCGATCTGGGCCCCAAGATCACCCCCATCGGCAGCCTGGCCACCCTGCTCTGGCTGCACGTGCTCTCCCGCAAGGGGCTGACCATCGGCTGGGGCCAGTATTTCCGCATCGGCATCGTGCTTACGGTGCCGGTATTGCTTGTCACCCTCACCGCGCTGGCCGGCTGGCTGGCGCTTATCGGCGCGTGATTTTCCCCGCTTCGAGAGCCTTGCCATGAACGACGATGCCCTGCGCGATCTGCCCAATGTCGCACGCGAACATCTCACTCTGCGCTCGCCCGTGGCGGGCCCTGCGCCGCGCATCCTGCTGCTGTACGGGTCGTTGCGCGAACGCTCTTACAGCCGTTTTCTGACCGAGGAGGCCGCCCGGCTGCTCCAGGCGTTCGGCGCCGAGACACGGATCTTCGATCCGCACGGCCTGCCCCTGCCCGACGAGGCCGATGCCGATCATCCGAAGGTGGCCGAGCTGCGCGAGCTATCGTTCTGGTCCGAAGGCCAGGTGTGGTGCAGCCCAGAGCGCCACGGCAACATCACCGGCGTATTCAAAAGCCAGATCGACTGGCTGCCGCTGTCTGTCGGCGGCCAGCGCCCGACCCAGGGCCGTACGCTGGCGGTGATGCAGGTCTGCGGCGGCTCGCAGTCGTTCAACGTGGTCAACAACCTGCGCATACTCGGACGCTGGATGCGCATGGTCACCATCCCCAACCAGTCGTCGGTGCCCAAGGCCTTCAACGAATTCGACGAGGCCGGGCGCATGAAGCCATCGCCCTTCTACGACCGCGTTGTCGACGTCATGGAAGAACTGGTCAAGTTCACCCTGCTGCTGCGCGATCAGAACGACTACCTCACCGATCGCTATTCGGAACGGGTGGAAAGCCCCGAGGCGCTATCGAAGCGGGTCAACCAGCCTTCGATCTGAACGCGCGTTTCGATACAGATCAGAACGCGTTGAGCGGGATCTTGAGATAGGCGGTGCCGTTGGCCTCCGGCGTCGGCAATCGCCCGCCGCGGATATTGATCTGCAGTGCCGCGAGCATGAGCGCCGGCAACGGGAGTTCGGCGTCGCGACGCTTGCGCAGCTCGACATAGGCACGCTCGTTCATGTTCTGCAGGTGCGGGTTGTTCGCACGCTGCTCGGCCACGGTGGACTGCCAGCGCGGCTCGCGCCCGCCGGGCATGTAGTCGTGCCCGGTGAACAATCGCGTGTCGTCGGGCAGCGCGAGTATCTGTTGAATCGATCGGTAGAGCGTGGCCGCATCGCCGCCGGGAAAATCGGCACGCGCCGTACCGAAGTCGGGCATGAACAGCGTGTCGTGCACAAACGCCGCGTCGCCCACGACATAAGTGATCGAGGCGAGCGTATGGCCGGGCGAGAACATCACCCCTGCCTGCATGCGACCGATCTCGAAGCGATCGCCGTCGTCGAAAAGACGATCCCACTGGCGGCCGTCGGCATGGAAATCGTCGCCGAAGTTGTAGATGTCTTTCCAGAGTTTCTGTACTTCGACCACCTGTCGGCCGATAGCACGGGGCGCATCGAAGCGTTGCTGGAGATAGATCGCGGCCGATAGATGGTCCGCATGTGGATGGGTATCCAGAATCCAGTCCACGGTGAGACCGCGCCGGCTGATGAAGGCGATGATCGCGTCCGCCGAGTCGGTTCGTGTGTGGGCCGCGTTTTCGTCGTAATCGAGCACCGGATCGATGATCGCGCATCGATCGGTGGCCGGGTCGATACAGACGTATTGCACGCTGAACGTCTTGCGATCGAAGAAACCGACCACCTCGGGTTGATCTATATCCATTGACAGGCTCGCCCCGCTGATAACATTCCGGCGCTTCAACGCCGTTTTTAATAACTTTTAAACGTTAGCTAATAACCGAACTACAGGGATTGTAGCCCTGCATCACCCGCTCAGCAGAAGATAGCCACGATGACCGAACCCTCGAATGCCCCTATCGCCCATCACCGCGTTCTCGTTGCCGGCGGGGGCACCGCCGGTCTGTCGGTGGCCTCGGCGCTGCTGCGCCGACACCCCGATCTCGACGTGAGCGTGATCGAGCCCAGTACCGAACACTACTACCAGCCTGGCTGGACGCTGGTCGGTGGCGGCGACATGCCGCAACGACACACACGCCGTGCCCAGGCCGACGTGATGCCCGAGGGCGCACGCTGGGTACAGGACACGATCGCAAGCTTCGAACCCGAAGCGAACCGCGTCACCCTGGCCAGCGGCGCCCAGCACGGATACGACGTGCTGGTGGTCGCGCTCGGGCTGCAGTTGAACTGGGATGCCATCGAGGGGCTTGTCGAAACCCTGGGGCGCAACGGCGTGACCTCGAATTACCATTACGACCACGCGCCCTACACCCACGAGCTCGCCAGCACGCTCGCCGGCGGGCGGGCGCTGTTCACCCAGCCGGCCATGCCGATCAAGTGCGCCGGCGCACCGCAGAAGGCGCTTTATCTGACCGCCGATACGCTACGCCGGCGCGGGGTGAACGCCGCCATCGAGTTCTACAACCAGGGCGCGAGCATGTTCGGCGTTCCGGTCTATGCCCGGGAACTGGACAAGGTGATCGCCGGCTACGGAGCGACACCTTATTTCGGCCACGACCTGATTCGCGTGGACGGCGAGCGCCAGCAAGCGACTTTCAAAACCGCCGAGGGCGAGGTCACACGCGATTTCGACATGCTCCACGTGGTGCCGCCGCAGTCCGCGCCGGATGTGATTCGCAGCAGCGCGCTCGCTGGTGCCGCTGGCTGGGTCAGCGTGGATCGCCACCGGCTGCTTCATACCGCCTACGACAACGTCTTCGCTCTGGGCGACTGTACCGATACGCCCAACGCCAAGACCATGGCCGCCGTGCGCCGTCAGGTGCCCACCGTGGTCGACGGCGTGTTGAACGCGCTCGAACTCGGCGGCGACGCGCCGCTCTACGACGGTTACGGCGCCTGCCCGCTCACCGTCGAACACGGGCGCGTGCTGCTCGCGGAATTTCGCTACGACCAGGAAGTGGTATCGAGCTTCCCGCTGGACCCACGCCAGCCGCGGCGCCTTCACTGGCTGTTCAAGCGCCATGTTTTCCCGATGATGTACTGGCAGATGATGCTGCGCGGCCACGACTGGCGCCGTCCGCATCCGCGGCCGATGCCCGAACTCAGCCAGTAGCGCCTGAATCGATACAGGGCGTCGCGCGCCGGCCGCTGCCTCGTGCCGGCACGCGCCCTCCCGGCTTAGAGATGGCGCTGGGCGTCGACGCTGTCGATCACGTCCGGCCCGCCCTCGACCATCGCGGCATAGCCGCGCGCCTTGGGCAGGATCTGGCGTACATAGAAACGGGCACAGGCCTGACGGGCTTCGTAGAAGTCGGGCTCATCGGTGCCCCCGTCTAGCGCCTTCTTCGTCACGTCCGCGATACGCGCGGCATACCAGCCGCCGAAGACGGTGCCGCAGAGCATGAGGTAGTTGAAGGCGTTGGCCATGGCCGCATCGCGGCCCGCTTTGAGCAGCGTATCGGTAGCGGTTTCGAGCAGGTCCAGCGCATCGGAGAGTGCCGGGTGTTCGTTGGCGCCCTCGGCGCGGCCGTCGGCGGTGGCCCGAATATCGGCGATGAGCGCACGCATGCCGCGGCCTTCGTCGCGAATGAGCTTGCGCCCGACCAGATCGATGGCCTGGATGCCATTGGTGCCTTCATAAATGGGCGCGATACGCGCATCGCGAAGGTACTGGGCGGCGCCCGTTTCTTCCACGAAACCCATGCCGCCATGCACCTGGATACCGGTATTGGCGATATCCACGCCCAGCTCGGTGCCCCAGGCCTTGACCACGGGAATCATCACATCGGCGCGGGCCTGGGCGGCGGCGCGTTCCTCGTCGTTGTCGCTGCGTTCGGCGATATCCAGGGCGCTGGCCGAATCCAGGCACATCGCACGCAGCACGTCGGTCTGGGAGCGCATGGACAGCAGCATGCGCTTGACGTCGCCGTGTTCGGCGATCGCCCGACCGCCCTGCTGGCGATCGCGGGCGTATTCGAGCGCGCGCTGGTAGGCACGATCGGCGATGCCCAGGCCCTGGACGCCCATGGCATGCCGGGCCGCGTTCATCATCGTGAACATATGGGCCAGGCCCTTGTTCTCTTCGCCCACGAGATAGCCGAGCGCACCCTTGCCGTCCTCGCCGAAGCTCATGGTGCAGGTCGGGCAGGCATGGATGCCGAGCTTGTGTTCGACCGAGGCACAGCGCATGTCGTTGCGCTCGCCGGGGTTGCCGTTCTCGTCGAGGATGTATTTCGGCACCAGAAACAGCGAGATGCCTTTCACGCCGGCCGGTGCGTCGGGCAGGCGGGCGAGCACGAAATGGATGATGTTGTCGGCCATGTCGTGTTCGCCCCAGGTGATATAGATCTTCTGGCCGAACAGACGATAGGCGTCGCCGTCGGGCTCGGCCTTGCTGCGCACCTGGGCGAGATCGGAACCGGCCTGGGGCTCGGTCAGATCCATGCAGCCGGTCCACTCGCCGGTGACGAGCTTGTCGAGATAGGTCTGCTTGAGTTCGTCGTTGCCGTGGTTTTCCAGGGCTTCGACCGCGCTCGCGGTGAGCAGCGGGCACAGGGCGAACGACATATTGGCGGCGTTCCACATTTCCATTGCGGCCGCGCCCAGCACCCGCGGCATGCCCATACCGCCGTGATCGGCCGAGCCGGCCAGCCCGTTCCAGCCGCCTTCGACATACTGGCTGTAAGCCGCACCAAACCCCTCGGCCGCGGCGATGCCGTCCTCGCTCCAGTGCACGCCTTCCCGGTCGCCCGGCCAGTTGAGCGGCGAGAGCACGTCTGCAGCGAAGCGAGCGGCCTCATCGAGCACGGCCGAGACGGTTTCCGGCTCGTAGTCCTCGTAACCGGGCAGATTGCGGATGCGCTGGTCGTCCAGTACCTCGTTGAGGACGAAGAGCATATCGCGGGTGGGTGCACGGTATTCGGCCATAGTGAGTCTCGCGGTTGAAACGAAAAGGCACGGCGCGCAGGCCGTCGACCAGGAACGGCATTCTAGGGAAGCTCTGCACAACCTGTCACGGTCGCGCCGGGTGCTTTGCGCGCGATTGGCAAGGAAGTGAGAGCGTAGCGTGCGCAAACCAATAACAAGTGGCACGGTAGCGAACACTGACGCCGATCAATCGCGCGAAAAGCCCCGGCCCCGAAGGGGTTCGGCCTCACAGACGCTGCTGCTGCGTTGCCAGGCTTGACCTGCCAATAAGGCAGGCCCTGCGCCTGGACGCCTTGCCGCACCGTCTGTGAGGACTCGAACGCGAACCGCGAGAGGTTATGCAGAGCTTCCCTGGGGAAAGCGCCGTTACGGGCAGCCTGGGCGGCGGGTCTGGACCCGCCGCCGGGCATGTGACTTGATGCGCGCCGGTTGGTTTGCGCTAAGCTACACGTATTCGAACGTCTGGTTCGAGGCACGATCGGGGATCAAGACAAAGCGCGCGTCGAGCGCGTGTTCGGCTGTGCGGCTATCCATATCGCTCAGCGTGTCGCTACCAGTATCCTTGCCCGCCGGTTATCGGCGGCTTCGCCATGAGGCCGTGCCTTGCCCCGTAAACGAACCATCGCGCTGTCGCTTGCCCTTGCGCTGCTGCTCTATTTCACCCTGATCGCCGGTATCGATGCCGAGCGCACCTTTGCGGCCATGCATAAGCTGGCGGCGCACTGGTGGCTGACCATCCTCGCGCTGTCGCTGTTCAACTATGCCCTGCGCTTTGCGCGCTGGCACGGCTATCTGTACTGGCTGGGCGATCGCGTGGGGGGCTGGCGCGATGCCTTCATCTATATCGCGGGCTTCGCGCTCACCACCACCCCCGGCAAGGCCGGCGAAGGCATGCGCTCGGTCTATCTCGTGCGCCATGGCGTGTCCTACGCACACAGCCTGGCCGCCTTCTTTGCCGAGCGCTTCATCGATCTGCTGTCGATCGCACTGCTGTCCACCCTGGTTCTGATCGCCTTTTCCAACTACATCTGGTGGGTCGTCGTGCCCCTGGCCGGTCTGGCGGCGCTGTTGGTGGCGATTCGACAGCGCCGGCTGCTCGTCACCATGCAACGGCGGACCGCCGACCCGCAGGGCAAGCTGCAGAACCTGCTGCACGGCGCGGTGTCGGCCTGGGATCAGGCCTTTGCTCTGCTCGGGCATAAACCACTGTATGTCGGGCTTTTGATCGGCCTGGTGGCCTGGGCCGCAGAAGGCGTTTCGCTGTACGTGATCGCCCACGGGCTGGATATCGAGCTGGCGTTCTTTACCGCCATCGGCATCTATGCCGTGAGCATGCTCGTGGGCGCGCTGTCGTTCATCCCGGGCGGCCTGGGCAGTACCGAGGCGGTGATGGTGCTGCTGCTCAAACTCTCCGGCGTCGATGCGACCACCGCACTGGCGATTACGCTGATCGCGCGGGTGGCCACGCTCTGGTTTGCGGTCCTGCTCGGGCTGATCAGCCTGGCCGCGATCGAACTCGACCGCCGTCGTGCGGTCTTGCCTAGCTAGCCGACGTACAAAACGCTCCATTTTCTACAGGTTCTTTCGAATGAGTTCGCAGGCTTTTTCCGAATCAGCGGCCGAAACACAGATTGCCGATATCCCGCTGGTGGTCGATATCGACGGTACGCTGGTGCATTCCGACTTGCTGGTGGAATCGGCGTTCGTGCTGGCCAAAAGCTCGCCGCAGAGCTTGGTCAGGCTGCCCGGATGGCTGCGCGCCGGCCGTGCCACCCTCAAGGCAGAAATCGCCGATCGCGCCGATCTCGGCATCGAGCATCTGCCCTACAACGAGGCCCTGATCGCCTATCTGAAAGAAGAGAAAGCCAAAGGCCGGCAACTGATCCTGGCGACCGCGGCGAACGAGAAATACGCCCATCAGGTGGCCGACCATCTGCAGCTGTTCGACGTGGTGCTCGCCAGCGATGCCCGCACCAATCTGTCCGGCAAGGACAAGCTGGCGGCCATTCAGGCCGAAGTCGGCGACAAGCCGTTCGACTATGCCGGCGATCACGAAGTCGATAACGCGATCTGGGCCCACGCGCGCCAGGCGGTGCTGGTCAACGCCAGCGACAAGCTCGAGCGCAGCGCGAATGCCGCCTACGACGTCGGCGCGAGCTTTCCACCGGAAAAGACCAGCTGGCGGACGTGGACCAAGGCTCTGCGCGTGCATCAGTGGGCCAAGAACGTGCTGATCTTCGTACCGCTACTGGCGGCACATCAGTATGCAGACGCGACCATGGTCGGCATGGCGGTGCTGGCTTTCATTGCCTACAGCCTGCTCGCCTCGAGCGTGTATATCCTCAACGATCTGGTCGATCTCGGCGACGATCGCCAGCACCCGCGCAAGCGCGAGCGTCCGTTCGCCTCGGGGCGTATCCCCATCGCCCAGGGCGTGATGGCGATACCGATTCTGCTGGGCGCGGCCATCGTGCTCGCGGCGTTCCTGCCGCCGTTCTTCTGGCTGGTGCTCGGCTGCTACTACCTGGTCACCCTGGCCTATTCGCTGGGCCTGAAACAGTTGGCGCTGATCGACGTGCTCACGCTCGCCGCCCTGTATACGCTGCGCATCATCGCCGGCGGCGCGGCCACCGGCATTCCGCTGTCGTTCTGGCTGCTGGCGCTGTCGATGTCGATCTTTCTGAGCCTGGCCATGGCCAAGCGCTGCACCGAACTGCTGGTGATGGAAAAACACAGCGGCGATGCACCACTCGGGCGCGGTTATATCGCTGACGATTTGCCCCCGCTTCGCAGCCTGGGCACGGCCGCGGGCTATACCGCGGTGGTGATTCTGGCGCTGTATATCAACAGCCCCGATATCACCAATCACTACGAACATCCGGCCCGTATCTGGCTGCTGTGCCCGGTGGTGCTGTACTGGATCAGCCGGATCTGGCTCAAGACGCTGCGCGGGCAGATGCACGACGACCCGATCGTGTTCGCCGCCAAGGACAACGGCAGCCGTGTATGCGTGCTGCTCGGGGCGTTGATCATGTTCTCGGCGATCTGATCGATGGTTGCCGCAGCAATCGATAGGCTAGGGCCATGAGCGCATCGAGCCATCCATCCTGGGGCCGCTATCCGGCCAGCCGCCCGGCACAGGTCCAGCGGCCGGGCGCGCGCCCGTCCGCCCTGCCGGCCACGGATACGCCGGTGCTGGCCTATGGCAACGGCCGCAGCTACGGCGACAGCTGTCTGAACAACGACGGCACGCTGCTGGATATGGGCAGCCTCGACCGCTTCATCGCCTTCGACCCGGCCACGGGCGTCATCGAATGCGAGGCGGGCGTGCTGCTGGCCGATATTCTCGAACTCGTGGTCCCGCAGGGCTGGTTTCTACCGGTCACACCGGGCACGCAGTTCGTATCGGTAGGGGGCGCGATTGCCAACGATGTCCACGGCAAGAATCACCACATGGCCGGTACATTCGGCTGTCATGTACGCGAACTGGAGCTGCTGCGCTCGGACGGCAGCACGCTCGTATGCACGCCGGACTACAATGCCGAGTGGTTCGCGGCCACCGTGGGCGGCCTGGGTCTGACCGGCCTGCTCACCCGTGCCACGATCGCGCTCAAGCGTATCGAAGGCCCGCACATGGACGTGGACACGCTGCGCTTTTCGAATCTGGATGAGTTCTTCCAGCTGTCCGCAGCCTCGGATCGCGACTACGAATACACCGTGGCCTGGGTGGATTGCAGCGCGCGCGGCGCCAATCTCGGCCGTGGCTGGTTCATGCGTGCCAACCACAAGCCGGCGCTCGGCCAGCAGCCGGACCCGCGCAAGCGCGGCGGGCCGACTTTTCCTTTCGTCACCCCGGTGTCGATGATCAATCCGCTGACCCTGCGCCCGCTCAACACGCTCTATTTCCGGCGCAAATTCAAGCCGCGCAGCCGCGACACCCAGCACTACCAGCCGTATTTCTACCCGCTGGATGGCATCAAGCACTGGAACCGTGCCTACGGGCCGAACGGCTTCCTGCAGTATCAGTGCGTGGTGCCACACGCCGACGCGCGCGATGCCGTCGCCGAGCTGCTGGAACGTATCGCCGCAGCCGGGGCAGGCTCGTTTCTGTCGGTGCTCAAGGTGTTCGGCGATGTGCAGTCGCCGGGGCTGATGTCGTTTCCGCGCCCCGGCGTGACCCTGGCCCTGGATTTCCCCAACCGCGGACGCGAGACGTTCGAACTGCTGGAGGCGCTCGACGATGTCGTACGCGCGGCCGGCGGGGCGGTATATCCGGCCAAGGATGCGCGCATGAGCGCGGCCGCGTTCAGCGAGTATTTCCCCAACCTGGAACGCTTCAAGACCTTTGTGGACCCCGCATTTTCCTCGAATTTCTGGCGACGCGTGACGGATCCGCATAATGATGGAAAATCAAAAGTCCGCAAATAAACGCCAATGAGCGCAAATACACACCTTTTATTTACTCATCGACGCCATTCGGCGGCGTCTTCGGATCATATTTTTTATGTAGAAAGCCCGGTTGATGGCTTGATTGCGCCTGCGGCTAAAAGCCTGCGACTGCAAGCATTTTCTCTTGCTTTATTTGCGCGTATTCGCGTTTATTTGCGGACAAAATGCTTTCTTGTACTCAGTCAGCTGAGTGCCTCACCCAATGCACGAACGTCTTCGTCTTAAAAGTCGAGCGAGTGATATGCGAAAAATTCTGATCGTCGGCGCGACCTCGACCATCGCCGAACAGACCGCCCGTTGTTTCGTCGCCAGCGGCGATGCGCTGTTTCTGACCGGGCGCAACGAAGCCCGGCTGAAAGCCATCGCCGACGACCTGAAAGTGCGCGGCGCATCCAACGTCGCCACACAGGTCATGGATGCCGACGATCTGTCTGCCCACGCGCCGATGATCGATGCGGCCGAGGCCGCCCTCGGCGGCCTGGATACGGTGCTGGTGGCCTATGGCACCCTGCCCGACCAGCAGGCCTGCGCGGCCGATCCCGCCGCGGCCGTGGCCGCCTGGCATACCAATGCGGTGAGCGTTGTCGCCCTGCTCACCGATATCGCCAACCGCTTCGAACGCCAGGGCCACGGCACGATCGCCGCGATCTCGTCGGTGGCCGGCGATCGCGGCCGTGCCAGCAACTATGTCTACGGCAGCGCCAAGGCCGGCCTGAACGCCTTCATGGACGGCCTGCGCCATCGCCTGTTCAAGGCCGGCGTACAGGTGGTGACCATTCGCCCCGGCATGGTCGATACACCCATGACCGCCGATTTCGACAAGGGCCCGCTGTTCGCCAGCCCCGAGAAGGTCGGCGGTGATATTCACAAGGCCATCGAGAAAGGCACGGCCGTGTGCTACACGCCCGGCTTCTGGCGTTTGATCATGACCATCATCACCGCGCTGCCGCGGGCGATCTTTCATCGTACCGGTTTGTAGGAATCCTTCGCGCATGAAAAAGGACGCGTTCTATTACCCGTCGACCAAGCCGGCGCTCTGGCTGGTCGGCCTGTATGCGCTGTCGCGGCTTTGTTTCTATGCGGCCGGCGTGCGCTTCGACCTGGAGCCGATCGCGACTTCCTGGCAGATTCTCGACCCGGTACTGCTGCGCGAGAATCTGGCCGAAAGCCTGTTCTACATGCCGGGCCAGCCGCCGCTGTACAACCTCGTCATCGGCCTGGTGCTCAAGCTCGGCGACGATCCGCTCACCCTGACCATCGCGTTTCGTGCGCTCTACAGTGCCCTGGCCATCGCCAGCGTGCTTCTGCTCTATTCGCTGGTACGCAAGCTCACCGACAACGCAAAGCTGGCCTTCGGCGTGGCGGCGTTATTCATGCTCACCCCGGCGCTCGTACTCTACGAAGCCATCCCCTACTACACGCTGATGATTCTGGCGCTGCTGGGCACGATCGCCTGGCTGTTTCATCTATGCATGGAGCGCTTCACGTTCGTGCGCGCGCTGGCGATGTTCCTTGCCATGGCCGCACTGATCTACACCCGCTCGATGTTCCAGTGGCAGTGGTTCGTGGTGCTCGCCCTGTTCTGCGGGCTGGTACTGCCGGGCCGTCGCAAGGCGGTCTTCGCGGCGGCGGTCGTGCCGCTTGCGCTGGTGTTTGCGCTGTACGGCAAGAACGTGATGGTGACCGGCCATTTCGCCACCTCGGACTGGATGGGCATGAGCCTGTCCAAGCTCACCACGCTGGCCATCGACAAACCCGAACGCCAGCGTCTGGTCGAGGCCGGCGAACTCTCGGACATGGCGCTGATGGACTTCCCCTTCAACACGCCGGAGGCCTATGCCGACATCTTCGACGATGTGGAACCCACCGGCATCACCGTGCTCGATCAGAAGCGCAAGTCCACCGGCCACGTGAACTACAACCACCTCGCCTATGCGGACGTGTCCGAACAGGCGCTGGACGACGCGATCGCCTCGGTACGCATCCACCCCGAGGTGTATCTGCAGTCCATGGGCACGGCCTGGCTGATGTTCATGCGCCCCTCCAGCGACTACCCGTTCCTGAAAGACAACCGCGCCGCGATCGAGCCCTACAGCCGTGCGTTTTCGCTGCTGCTGGCCGGCCAGCCCGAATACCCGGCCGAGCCGGAGTTCGATCTCGAAACCGGCCAGATCGGCATTCTGATCGCTATCGGCTATACGCTGGCCGTGGTCTACGGGCTGTTCATTCTGCTGCGCTGCCTGCTGCGGCGCCGGGTCAGTGCCGTGGATGCCACGCTGATCTTTTTGTGGCTAAACATCATGTACGTCAGCGTGATCGGCAACGCCTTCGAAGTGGACGAGAACCAGCGTTTTCGTTTTTCGGTGAACCCGTTCATTGCCGCAACGCTCGCGGTGATGGCCGCGCGAGCGCTCGACTGGTTGCACAGCCGCGGGCGCCCGAAGAAACCCGAACCGCTGTAGAGCAAGCCTAGCCCAGCGCCTCGCGGATACGAATGAAGGCCGGCTTCAAGCGTTTATAGAGGCCGGTGAAGACCTGGCGATACAGGCGTTCGTAGACGGCGACCGCTTCGGGCTCGGGTTCGAAACGTGCACCGTCATGCACCATCGCCCGTACCGCGCTGGCATGATCGGCATACCAGCCCAGGCCCACCGCGGCGTTGATCGCGGCCCCCAGGCCGCTGGTTTCATGCGTATGCGCACGCTCGGCCGGCAAGGCGAACACGTTGGCCAATATCTGCATGGCCTGGTCCGACTGGGAACCGCCGCCGGAGACCCGCAGCCGCGTGATCGGCGTACGGCTGCGCTTTTCGATACGTTCGCGGCCCTCGCGCAGGGCATACGCCAGGCCTTCGAGGATCGCCCGATAGACATGGGCACGGCTGTGGGTATCGGTAAAGCCGATGATCGCACCGCGTGCCTCGGGCCCCGGTATGCGTACACCCGGCGACCAGGTCGGCAGCACGATGAGTCCGTCGCTGCCCGGCGCGATGGGCGCGATACGCTCGTCGAGCAGCGCCTCGGCCACGCGCTGTTCTCGGGCGGCGACATCGACGGTATCGGCCGCGAATTCCTGCTTGAACCACGACACCAGCCAGAAACCGCGATAGATCTGGATTTCGTCGGTGAAATGGCCCGGTATCGCCGCCGGATAGGCCGGTACGAAACGCGTGACCTCGCGATAGACGTCGCGACAGGTATTGATCGTGGCCGTCGTGCCCAGCGATACACAGGCCGTTTCCGGCGTGATCGCGCCGCAGCCGAGCACTTCGCAGGCCTTGTCGGCGCCGGCGCTGAACACGGGCAGATCCACTAGCAGGCCCAGCGCTTCGGCGGCCGTAGCACTGAGACCGCCGAGCGCTTGGCCCGGCTCGACCAGCGCCGGCAGCTGTTCTCGTTCTACGGCCACGGCCCGCCATTTCCAGTCGCGCGCGCCCGCCCAGCGCCGCCGCTTGTAGTCAAAGGGCAGATAGCCGACCTGGGCACTCACGCTATCGCGCCATTCGCCGATCAGCCGGTGTAGCAGATAGCCCGACAACAGCACCGCGCGGCGCGTGCGCCGATGGGCTTCTGGCGCGTGGGCGGCACGCCAGTTCGCCGGCGCGGCGCGCTGAAAGGCGTCGATGGTGGCGGTCAGCCCCAGGCCGGCGAGTAGTGTGCGCCACTGCCAGGGCAGCCTGGGAACACGCGCTGCCTGACGTTGGTCGAGCCAGGAAATGGCCGGGCCGATCGGTTCGTCGGCGGCGTCCAGGAAAACGCTGGTAGCACGCTGTGCGGTCAGCGCGAGTCCGGCGACCCGCCCGGCAAGCGCCGCGTCATCTGCAAGCAGCTGTCGGCAGGCGGAAACCATGGCCTGCCAGAACACGGTCGCATCCTGTTCGGCATGGCCCGGCTCCGGTGCGTGATAAGGCGGCTCGATAGGGATCTGGGCCCGCGCATGCAGCCTGCCGTGGCCGTCGAACACCAGCGCCCGCACGCTCTGGGTGCCAATATCGATAGCCAGCAGCCGATCGCGCTCGCTCATTGCGGCGCGTGCACCCGCTGCCAGTGGGCACGATAGCGTTCGACTTCCTCGCGCCAGCGCGCTGAATCCCAGCCGAGCGCGTCCCGCACCAGCGGTTCCAGCACGGCCAGTTCGGCCAGCCCGCCCTGTTCGAGCAGCAGCCCGGCGCGGGTACGACGCAGCATCAGATCGTCGAGATGGGCGACGGCTTCGTGGGTCAGCGCATACCGCAGCTCACGAAAACGATAGTCGGTGGTGCCCAGGGCGCGCTCGTCGTCGGGCCGTGCCGGCATGTCGACGAACGCCGGGCCATGGCGTACCCCGCCACGCGTCTGCGCAGCAGCGCCCACGGCGTGGATGATCGGCGCCTTGTCGTTGCGAACAAAACGCCGGCCGAGGGCCTGGCCGATCTGTTCGAGCACGTCGTTGGCGGTCACGCGAAAGGTGGTGAGCTTGCCGCCGGTGACGGTGATCAGCCCCCGTTCGCGCTCGATCGACGATTCGCGCGACTCCTGGGAGGCGGAGGCGCCCGGGGCACCGCGCACGATCGGTCGCACGCCGGCAAAGCTGGACAAGGCATCGGCGGCCTGCAGCCCACAGGCAGGAAAATAATGGTTCGCCGCAGCGATCAGATAGTCCGACTCGGCCCTGCTCATGCGCGGCACCTCGTCCATGGACTGTTCGTGATCGAGATCGGTGGTGCCGAACACGGTCGCCCCCTGCCAGGGGATGGCGAACAGCGGCCGACGGTCGTCGGGGTGAAACAGCGTGATCGCCCGTGCCACCGGCAGCGCGTGAAACGGAAACACAAAATGCGACCCGCGCAGCGGGCGCAGCTGGGCGGCGCCCTCGACCTGAGCGCGCAGACGATCGCTCCACGGCCCGGTGGCATTCACCACCACCGAGGCCCGAATATCGAAGCTGCGACCGGTTTCGCGATCGCTCACCCGGGCGCCGCTGACCGTATCGCCCTCGAAAAGCAGTTGCTCGGCGCGGACATAGTTGGCTGCCATCACGCCGTGGCTGCATGCTTCGATGAGCACCCGCAGGGTCAGGCGCACATCGTCGGTGAGCGCATCGCGATAGACGAAGCCGCCCTTGAGCCCCTCGCGGTTGAGATAGGGCATATGGCCGCCGAACTCGGCCGGCTTCATGTAGTGCGAATAGCGCTTGCGCGCCATGAAGTCGTAGGCGCCCAGCGCGGCCTGCAGCGCCCAGCGCCCCGGCTTGTCGTGAGCATAGACCGGCAGCATGAAATCCAGCGGCGTGACCAGCCCCGGCAGGTCGTGCATCAGGCGCTGGCGTTCCTGCACCGATTCGCGGGTAAGCCGCCAGTCGCCGCTGGCCAGATAGCGCAGGCCGCCGTGTACGAGCTTCGACGACCAGCTCGACGTGCCGGAGGCAAAATCGTTCTGTTCGATCAGGGCGACGCGCAGGCCGGCGCGGGCAGCCTGCAGCGCCACGCCGGCCCCGGTGATGCCGCCGCCGATAACGAGCACGTCGAATGCCTGCTCGGCAGCCGCCTCGAACCGCGGTCGCCAGTCTTGAGTCCACATACGCTAGGCCTGTTTCGCGATCAGTTTGTGCGGGTTCATCATGCCCTGTGGATCGAGTTCGGCAAGGGCGGCACGAATCAGGCCGATACCGGCCTCGCCCTTTTCGGCGGCCAGATACGGCGCATGATCCGTGCCCACCCCGTGCTGATGGCTGATGGTGCCGCCACATGCCACGATCGCCGTGCTCACGGTCTGCTTGAGCGAACGCCAGCGCGCCATATCGGTGGCGTAGTCCGCGCCCCGCCGCCAGACCACGGTCATGTAAATGCTGCAGCCGCCGCCATAGACATGGGACAGATGCGCGAACGCCAGCGCCCGTTCGTCGAATGCCTGCAGAGCCGTATGCGCGGCCTGCTGCATGGCGCTCATCGTGGCCGTGGCCTGCGACCAGGGCACCGCCGTTTCCATGGTGTCGACCGCAAAGCCGGCGTCCCAGAGAGCGTTACGCAGATAGGCGCCGGCAAAACGATTCTTCGCCCAGATGCGGCCCATCCCCCGGCCCACATGCACGCCGCCGCCACGCCGCGCGAGCGCCAGCACATCGGCCCGCAGCCGATGCGCCTGGCGCCGGTCGCCGGTCACGCCGATTATCATCAGCGCCGGGCGATTGCCGATGCCGCGAACGCCGAGATAGCGGCGCAGCCAGCCAATCGCCGCCTCGTGGCCGGCGATACGTAACTGGGTATCGGTTTCCTCTTCGTTGGAGACACGCAGCATGGAAACCGGCAGCCCGGCCTGAGTGATGGCGCGGGCCGCCGCGAGCGCGGCCGGCCAGTCGGCAAAGAACAGGGCATGAAACGCTTCGCGTTCGGCCATGGGCGTGATCTGCACCGCGGCTTCGGTGACGATACCCAGCCGGCCTTCGCTGCCGAGTACGAGCTGGCGCAGATCCGGGCCCGCCGAGGAGGCCACCTGCCCGCCGACATCCAGATCCGTCTTTGGACAGACCAGCCGCGCGCCGTTCAGCAGATTCTCGATGCGGCCGTAGCGGCGCGACTGCTGGCCGGCCGAGCGGGTGACCACCCAGCCGCCCAGTGTCGAGTAGTCGAACGACTGCGGGTAGTGGCCGAGCACAAAGCCGTGGGCACGCAGCTGGGATTCGAGCACCGGCCCGGCCGCCCCGGCACCGATACGTGCCGTTCGGTTGCATACGTCGATGTCCAGCAGCCGTGCATGACGGCTCATGTCCACACTCACCACCGGGCGGCCGTCATCGATCACCTTCAGGTGGCCGACCACGCTCGTACCGCCGCCATAGGGGATGACCACCGCCCCCGCCTCGCGGGCCGCATCGACCACCGAACGCGTCTGTTCATGCGTGGCCGGACGGGCCACCGCATCCGGAAACGGGCCGACATGACCGTGACGCAGCGCGGCCCAGTCGGCAAAGCTCTGCCCATGGGCATGGCGCAGCCGCGCTTCGGCCGAGCAGTCGAAGCCCGGAATGCCCGCCAGACGCGACTCGGGCACCTGGGCACAGGCGTTGGCCAGGCTCTCGTCCGGCATGACCTGGCCCCGCCCCAGCCGCGATTCGAGAAAGGCACGGGCCGTGGCCGGCAAATCCTTGTCGACGGTGTCGTCGCCCCATCCGTTCCATCGCCGCATGCTGGTCGTTACCTTGGTCGATTTCGTATTTCGAAAGTAGCGAAATTTGGCGTCAAAAAAATTGACTTGATACGCAAGCCGGCGACAATACGCGGGGCGCCCATATCAGGACATCGCATGCAAGCCACGGTCGCCGCATCGCTGATTCGCGCCCTGCTTGATCATCTGCAGAACCAGGGGCTCGACCGCGGCGAGCTGCTGGAACACATCGGGCTCGACCCGGCCGCGCTCGTATCGCCACAGCGCTCCATCGAAGCCGTCTATTACGAGCAGCTGCTTGCCGAGGGCATTGCAGGCCTGCACAACCCCCTGCTCGGCCTCGAATTCGGCATGGCCGCCGAGCCCGGCCGCTGGGGCCGCCTGGGTTTTCTGCTGACCCACTGCACCACCCTCGGCGAGGCGCTGTCCTACCAGGCCCGGTTTGCCCATTTGGTCAACGCGATCGGCGAAGGGCGGCTGCTCGCGCGGGCAAACGACGTGGTGATCGAATGGCACAGCAGGCGCCGGGTCATGCCGGCCGTGGTCGAAGAAGCGTTTGCGGCCTGGCTTGGCTTCGCCCGCTGGGCCAGAGGCGAGAACGACTCGCCCCAGCGCGTCGAGTTCAGCCATCGTGCCCAGGGCGACCCGGCCATTTATCGCGACTTCTTCAACTGCGACGTGCAATTCGGCCGAGACGCCTGTCGCATATGCTTCGACCCGGCCCTGCTGGATTTGCCGCTGCGACGTGGCGATACCGAACTGGCCGCCCATATCAGCGCCGAGTTCGAACAGAACGTGCGCCGGGCCGCCTCACTCGACACCCTGCACGCGCTCGACGCCTGGCTGCAGGCGCGTATGGGCATGTCCGCGCCGACATTGGCCGAAGCCGCGGCCGCCCTGGATCTGGGCGAACGCACGCTTCAACACCGGCTGCAGCTGCAAAGCACCACGTTCCGGCAACGCCTCGACGACGCCCGGCATACGCTTGCCCGGCATCATCTTGCCGATGCCGGACTGTGCATTGGCGATATCAGTCATCGGCTCGGGTTTTCCGAACAAAGCGCCTTTCAACGGGCCTTTAAACGCTGGACGGGCATCACGCCCCTCGCCTGGCGACGCCGCTACTGCCGGCGCGGTGCTCGGACCTACCCCGGCCGCTGAGCCCGCCGCCGCCGCGCGCCCGAGTCACCCAAACCATAACGGCAGTAGATGCACCGTGCCCAGCGGCCCCGCGAGTATCATCAACGCGGCCAATGTGACCAGCAGATACCGTGGACAGCGGCTACGCTTCACGTGCAACGCGCCGTCGAGCAGATAAGTGGTCGTGACAACGAGCGCCAGGATCGCGATCAGTCCCGTCCACCGCGCATAGTCGATACCGAAGACAAACAGCGACAGCACTGCCAGCGGCGACAGCAGGAACGCGTCCGGCCACCGGCCCGCGATATACGCCACACCGATAAGCGTGGCCATCGCAAGAAGCACCAGCCCGGCCATGGCGAGTAGTTCGAACGGCCCGAACAGCCCCTGCCCCACCCTTGCGATCACGTATTCGGGGTTGTCGACCCCGCTGCGTAGCCAGACGTTGAGCGCATTGTGGTTCGGATCGGCCAGGCGCGAGCCCAGGCTCTCGACAAGGCGCGCGCGGCCCGGTTCGTAGCGCCCGGCCACGGCGATCGTACCCAGCATCGCCAGTGCCGCCGCCATCGGTATCGCCAGCTGTCGCAAGCCCGTGGCCGACGAAACGGATCGATACCGGACCCAGCCATAGGCCAGCACCGGTATCAGCCCGTAGAAGAGATAGGCCTCGTGAACGAGCAGGCCGCACACGCTGACCGGCGCCAGCCAGAGCATCCGGCCTCGATAGACCAGCCACAGGCTCAAGGCGAGCAGCAGCAGGTTGAGCTGATCCAGGCGGGCGAAGTCGTAGCCGAGGTTCATGAATGTCCACGGCGCGGCGATCCATGCCAACGCCAGCAGCCGGAACGAATCCCGGCTCATGCGTTCCCGCAACATGTGGAGAACGCCGGCCACGAGGGCGGCCAGTGCTGCGATCACCGCCCAGCCGAAAACCAGAATTGCAGCGCTGCGCGCGGCATCAGGTACGGCCTGAAAAAGCGTGCCCACGAGGGCACGCCGGACAAAGCCGTGGTCGAGATAGTTGATCTCGAAATGCAGGGCATTGAAGCTGCTGAAGCCAATCGGCGACGGCGACAGCAGAAACTGCACGCCAAAACCGACGCCAGCCAGGGCGAGCATGGCGGCGAACATCACCACCCAGGACAGGTGCGACGAGGCCGCGGCCGGCCCGGGCTTTGGCCGCGCGTACTCGTTCAGGCAGCGCCCCCCAGGCTGGTGGGCTGGGCCGTGGCCAGCCGGGCCATATCGCGAACCGCGACGGTGAGGTGGGCATGACCGGGCTGGTCGATGGCTTTGAGCTCATCCATACGTGCAACGATGAATGCCAGCGTGCGCTCGTTCGTGGCCTGCCAGGTGGCCAGCGGATCGTCGCCGGCCACGTCCAGGACCTGGGCCACGATCTGCTGATGGATACGGTAGCTGTCGCCGCGCAGGCTGGTGCGCGCAAGCGCTGCCCAGCGGCCGTCCGCCGGCAGGGCATGAATCGCTTCCTGAAGCCAGTGCACCGACAGCAGGTCGCCGACCGCGAAATACAGCGCGGCCACCGATTCGATATCGCGCCCACACTCCTCGGCCAACGAGACCACATCCATGATCCCGCCGCCGGCATTGGCGCTGGCGATGCGCGCCGCGAAATCGGTGTCCAGTCCGGTCGCGGCCCAGGCGTCGTGGTCGGCCTGCCAGCGTTCGGCATAGCCGCCGACCAGATAGTTCGGCAGCTGGCCCAGCAGCAGCCGCGCGTTGTTCTGATAACGGGCCACCAGATTCGACAGATCGCCCTCGATGCCCGGCGTGCCCAGCAACCAGCTCATCGCATGCTTGAGCAGGCCGATCACGATCCGATGCAGCGCATACTGGTGATCGGTGGCCAGACGATTGTCGAGGGACTCGATTTCGGTGAACAGGGCCTCGCCGCCCAGCCAGGCATCGGCCAGCACATAGGCACGCACGGCCGAATCCATGCGCGAGCCGAATCCGGCCGGCAGCCGATGCGCGGTGGCGATCCCGAGCCGATCCACCATCTGATTGGTCAGTAGCGTGGTGATCAGCTCGCGCTTGAGCCGGTGCTGCAGAACGGCATCCGGGAACTGCTCAACCATGGCATGCGGAAAGCCGGCCTCCAGCAGCTGGGCGAACCAGGGGTCGTCGGGCAGGTCGCTGGCCAGCACGCTGTCGGCCAGGGCGATCTTGCTGTAGGAGATGAGCACGGCCAGTTCCGGGCGCGTCAGGCCCTGGCGATTGCGGGCTCGTTCCTCGATGGTTTCGTCGTCCGGCAGGCGTTCCAGCCGGCGGTCAAGCCGGCCTTCGCGTTCCAGCGCGCGCATGAAGCTGACCTGCTCGTCGAAGCGGGTGATCCCTTCGGCCTCCATGAGGCTGATCTGCTGGGTCTGCAGATAGTTGGTGGCCAGCACCAGCTCGATCACCTCCGGCGTCATCGAGGCCAGCAGCGTGTTGCGATCCTCGCGGGTGAGCGCGTTCGCGGCTTCCACCGTACCGAGCGCGATCTTGATATTGACCTCGAGATCGGAGGAGTCCACCCCGCCCGAGTTGTCGATGGCATCGGTATTCAAGCGCCCGCCAGCCAGCGCGTATTCGATGCGCCCGGCCTGGGTCAGCCCGAGATTGCCGCCCTCGCCGACCGCGGCACAGCGCAGGTCGCGCCCGTTCACGCGCAGACCGTCGTTGGCGCGATCGCCCACCTTGGCATGGGATTCGGTACGCGCTTTCACGTAGGTGCCGATACCGCCGTTCCAGAGCAGATCCACCGGCGCCTTGAGGATGCGGTTGATCAGTTCCAGCGGGCTCAGGCGCGTGGCGTCGATATCCAGCGCCGCACGCGCCTCGGCGGAGAGTTCGATGGTCTTGGCGCTACGGTCGAACACGCCGCCGCCGGACGAGATGAGGCTGCTGTCGTAGTCGCTCCAGGCCGAGCGCGGCTGCTCGAACAGGCGCTTGCGCTCGGCGAAGCTCACGGCCGGGTCCGGGTTCGGATCGATGAAGATATGCATGTGGTTGAAGGCAGCCACCAGCTTGATCTGCTCGGACAGCAGCATGCCGTTGCCGAACACGTCGCCGGCCATATCGCCGATGCCCACGACCGTGAACGGCTCGCGCTGGATATCGCGGCCCATTTCACGGAAATGCCGCTTCACCCCTTCCCAGGCGCCGCGCGCGGTAATGCCCATGGCCTTGTGGTCGTAGCCGGCCGAGCCGCCGGAGGCAAAGGCATCGTCGAGCCAGAAGCCGTAGGCCTGGGACAGGCCGTTGGCGATATCCGAGAACGTGGCCGTGCCCTTGTCGGCGGCGACCACCAGATAGGGGTCGTCGGCGTCGCGGCGCACCACATCCTGGGGCGGCTCGATCGTCTGGCCCACGCGGTTGTCGGTGATATCCAAAAGCCCGCGAATGAAGATCTTGTAGCAGGCGATGCCGCGGGCCTGGCGCATCTCGCGTGTTTCGTCGGCCGGCGCGTTCTTGACCACGAAGCCGCCCTTGGCGCCAACCGGCACAATGACCGCGTTCTTGACCATCTGCGCCTTCATCAGCCCGAGCACTTCGGTACGGAAATCCTCGCGGCGATCCGACCAGCGCAGCCCGCCACGGGCGACCTTGCCGCCGCGCAGATGCACGCCCTCCACCTCCGGCGCATAGACGAAGGTCTCGAACATCGGCAGCGGGCGTGGCAGCTCCGGCATGACGGAGGGGTCGAGCTTGATGCTGACGTAGGCCTTGAATGCGCCCGTTTCGTCACGCTGGTAGTAGTTGGTGCGCAACGCGGCTTTCACCACCCCGTAGAACGCACGCAGCACGCGATCGGCGTCGAGACTGGCGACCTCGTCGAGCGAGGTATCGATTTCCGCCAGCCGGGTCTCGTCATCGGCCACCGCGCGGGCCGGGTCGAAGCGCGCCTCGAACAAACGCACGAACTGATCGACCAGATCGGCATGGCCGGCCAACTGTTCCTGGATATAGTCGGGCGAGAACGGCAGCTCGGTCTGCAGCAGGTAGCGGGTGATCGTGCGTACCAGCACGACCTGGCGCGGGCTAAAACCGGCGCTTACGATCAGCCGGTTGAGGCCATCGTTCTCGGCATGCCCGGAGATGACCGCCGAAAACGCTTCGGCGACGTTCTCGCCGCAGTCGTTCTCGGCCAGCGCCTGGGCATCCGGATGGTCGGCTTCGTATTCGTGTATCCACTGCGGATCCTGGCCGGCGCGTTCCACTCGGTACGGCCGCTGGGTATGCACCGACAGGCCGAAGTTCTCGAGAATCGGCATGGTCGCCGACAGCGGCGTCTCCTCGCCGTTGCCATAGAGCTTGAGCTGGACGGTTTCGGCCTCGACGCCCACCACCTGCAGCCGCGGCGCCGCCCCCGGTTCCACGCTCGACAACAGAACGGCGTCGTCGACGGCGGTCGCGGCCGAAAAGCGTTCCCGATAGGCGCTGTCGAAGGCGCGGGCATAGGCAGGCATGATCTGGCCGCGGGCTTCAGCCGCCGCCGCGAAACGATCCGACCAGGCCCGGGTGACGGCGATCAGGCTCTGTTCGAGGCTGCGTGCGTCCGGCGTATCGATGCTCTCGGCCTCGATCGCGATCTGGTAGTGGATTCGCACCAGCGCGCCGCGCAGGAACTGGGCATCGGATTCCTGGGCCCGCCCCTGCAGGCTGCGTTCGAGTTCGGCCTGAATCTGTTCGCGCAGGCCCAGTGTGTAGCGTTCACGCGGCACATAGACCAGACAGGAATAGAAACGGGCATAGCGGTCGCGGCGCATGAACAGCCGCAGGCGCTCGGTTTCGCGCATGCCGAGCACGCCCATGACGGTGTTGTAGAGCTCTTCCTCGGAGGACTGGAACAACTCGTCGCGGGGGAAGGTCTCCAGGATGTAGCGCAGGCTCTTGGCGCTGTGCGAGCGCGGACGCAGCGCCGCCCGGGCCGCCACGTCGCGCACCTTCTGGCGCAACAACGGGATCTGGCGCGGGCTCATGGCATAGGCCTCGCCCGAGAACAGGCCCAGAAAACGATGCGCGCCGATCACGTTGCCCGTGTCGTCCATGCGCTTGATGGCGATCACGTCCATGGTTTCGGCGTGATGAATCCACGAACGCCGGTTGGCCTTGGCGACCACCAGAATACGCGGCGACTGGCTGTATTTATCCAGCGCCGCCGCCGGGGCGACATAGCCGTCCGGGTCGATATCCTCGCGATCTTCGCGCAGCAGGCCGAGGCTGGTGCCGGGTATGTCGACCATGGTGTCGGCATCGTCCTCGCCGATCTGCACTTCGCGCTGGCGATAGCCCAGCAAAGTGAAGTGATCGTCGGCCAGCCAGCGCAGAAACGCCTGGGTCTGTTCGCATTCGTCGATATCCATGCCGCTGGGCACGGTATCGAGCTCGGCCACGACCTTCTGCAGCTGGCGGCGCATGGCCTGCCAGTCGCCGACCACTCGGGCCAGATCGGCAAGGTTGCGACGTACCCGTTCGACCAGTGCATCGTGATCCAGCCCCGCGGGAGCGGCGAATTCCAGGCGCAGCAGCGATTCCTCGTCGCCATGTTCGGCGCTGTCGGCGGCACTGCGGATATCGGTGGGCACGCCGGCCGCGTCGCGGCTGACCCGTAGAATCGGATGCATCATCCAGTCGATATCCGCGCCGGCCTCGCGTACCGCCATGCTCACGGTATCGACGATGAAGGTCATGTCATCGGCCAGCACCAGCAGCGCGGTATCGCAATAGCCTTCGCTGCCATCCAGATCGCGGGTGACCACCGCGAGATCGCGCTTCTGGCGCGGCGCACAAAGCAGTTCGAACTGCTCGCAGACGGCCGCGTACAGCGCATCAACGGATCGGGCCGCCAGTTCGTCCAGCGTAATGCCCTCGAACCAGGCGTCGACGAACCGCAACAGCAGATCGCGGCGCTCGGCCGGCTCGAAACTGCTCGCCCGTGCCCGCACATCGGCAACTATCGTGGCTATCGTGCTCATCACCCGCCCTGACCTTCTGCATAAGTCGATGCTGTCACCCTAGACCGGGGCGTCCAGCATTAACAAGCACTATGGCGTCGGGCGCGGAGCCGCAGCACGAAACGCGGCACAACCGGGGCGGGCGAGCCGGCGCTTACGAAGCACCAGCCGGCCCGGTGGCAGCAACTTCAGCGGGTATCGGGCTGGTTGTCCGGATCGGCCGCCTGGAACGCCGCCAGCGTCATGCAGGCACGATAGACCCGACGAATGGTCGGGTAGTCGCTGAGATTCACGTCGTAACGCTCGGCCATGGATACCTGCGGCACCAGACAGACATCGGCCAGGCTGGGCTTTTCGGTAAAACAGTAGCTGTGTTCGTCGTGCTCGCGGGCATGGTTGGCCAGGATGGATTCCATCGGCGCGAAGGCCTTGTGGATCCAGTGCTCGAACCATTCGCGCCGTTTCTCGTAGGGCACGTTCATGTCGTCGCGCAGATAGCGCAGCACGCGCAGGTTGTTCAAGGGGTGGGTATCCGCGATCGCCACCTGGGCGAAAGAACGAATCCGCGCACGCTCGGCAATATCGCCGTGCAGCAGCGGCCGTTCAGGATAGCGCTCCTCCAGATACTCTAGAATGGCGGACGACTGGGAAATGACCAGATCATCCTCGGCCCAGAGCGCGGGGATGAGCCCCTGCGGGTTCACGTTGAGATAACTCAGCCGATCGCCGCGGGCATGGTCCATGTCGGTGAAGATCGACTTGTAGGACACGCCCTTGTAGTTGAGCGCGATGCGCACGCGATGCGCGGACACACTGCGATGGTGCGTGAACAGTTGAAGCATGCCAATACCGGGCGTTGAGCGTCTTGATGGGTCGGGATTCTAGCAAACCGGCGTCTTCATACCGCGCTCTTCGATCAAGTCAGCTAAAACGGGTCAATCCATGAGTCAGGAGCTCGACCAAACCGGCGTCAGCCGGCGCGAACTCGAACGCAACGTGCTGCTGGTGACCTATGTCCTCTACGGGCTCGGTTTCTTCAACGGCATCACCGCGATCGCCGGCGTGATCATCAATCACGTAAAGATGCGCGATTGCCGCGATCCGGTGGCCTACAGCCACCACCGCTGGCTGATGCGCACCTTCTGGTTCACCGTGCTCTGGTCGCTGGTCTGTCTGGTGCTCGCCTACGTGGTCATCGGTTTTCTGGGCTATGCGATTCTCTGGGTCTGGGGCGTCTATCGCTTCATTCGCGGCGTGCTGGCCTTTGCCGAACATCGCGCCATGCCGGGCGCATGAATACGCCAACTGCCGACACGGGGGCCAGCGTCACCCTGGGCTATCTCGCCGCGGGCTCGATCGTGGCTGCACTGTGGCTCGGGGTCGGCATCCTGCTGATCCCGGTCATGGCCGTCATCGCCCTGCTGCACTGGTGGGCTGCGGCGGGCCAAGCCCCGGTGCCGGCCTCGCATCATCGCTGGCTGGGCCGACACCATGCGCTCTCGGCCACGGCACTGCTGCTGGTCCTGCTCGCCCCGCTGGCGGCCCTGCCCACGCTTTTCACCAGCGCCATGACCGTGCTCAACACGCTGGCCTATGCGCCCCACCCCGCCGAAACCCTGGCTGCTGCATGGCCGGAGCTGGGCATCGGCACGCTCATGCTGGCGGTGTTCATCGCCACCGCGGGCTGGCTGCTGGTTACGCTGTGGCTGAGCGTGCGACTGGTACGCCGCTGGCTGCGCTGGGCCGATCGCCGCGCGGCCTGAGTCCTTGTCAGGGGCCGATTACCTGCAGCGCGGTGGCCGCGGCCGCAGCGCGGGTCTCCACACCGAGCTTCGGGAAGATATGCTCGAGATGCTTGTTCACGGTACGCGGCTTCATATCCAGAATCTCGCCGATATCGCGATTGGTCTTTCCGCGCGACACCCACAGCAGCACTTCGGCCTGGCGCAGGGTCAAGCCGAAGCGCTCGACGAAATCGTTGATCGAGGCTTCGTCGTCGAACTCCACCAGGGTGAGTATCCAGCCCTCGGCGCCCGCCGGACCGGCCAGGCGAATGGATAGCCGTGCCTGCCCGCGCGCGATTTCGTAGGGGCGTGAAGAAGGCTCAGCCTGACGCAGCCAGCGCACGAGCCCGCCCGGAAGCATGTCGGGCTGCGCGGCTTCCACATAGCGCTGCAGATACGCCGCCGCCCGCGAGCTGTGCCACCGCACCCGGCCCTCGTCGTCGGCGATGATGGCCGCCCGTCCGCCAGCACTGACCACCATGTCGGCCCGGCGCTGGGCCTGGGCCCGCTTGAGGTGGGCTTCCACCCGTACGCAGACCTCGTCCGGCTTGACCGGCTTGGTCACATAGTCCGCACCGCCGGCGCGAAAGCCTTTTACGATATGTTCGCTCTCGGTCAGCCCGGTCATGAAGATCACCGGCATGCCGACAAGTGATGCGTCCGCGTTCATGCGCAGACACACTTCGAAGCCGTCCATGCCCGGCATGCAGGCATCGAGCAGGACCACGTCGGGGGTGATCATGCGCGCGCGTTCGAGCGCGGAGCGCCCGTCTGCGGCGACGATCACCGTATAGCCGGCATCGCCCAGAACTTCCGAAAGCAGCGCCAGCATCTGCGGCTGATCGTCGACCACCAGTACCACGCCGCGCACGGCGGCCGGCGCGGCCGGGCTCGCATGCTCGTGATTGTCGTATTCATACGCCACGTTCATGTCTCGTTCCCCTCGTGTGCGACCGGCTGCGATAGCGATGCCAGCAGCCGCCGCAGGCGATCGAATTCAAAGCCGCGACTGGCGTTACGCAGCGGCTGCAGCTGCGGCCCACTGGCCGGCTCGACCCGTTCGATTTCATCGAGTACCGCCTCGACACCCGCCATCGCGCCGGTATCGATCGCCGCGGCCAGGCGACGAACGAGCCGGGGCGGCAGCACCGTCGCGGGCAAGCTACGCGCCTCGCCGACGGGGCACGGCGCGTCGGCAGTCGCAGCCGTTTGTCTCTCGTGCACCCATTCCAGATGCAATAACGTTGCCAGCGTGGCCTGAAGCCGCGCGATATCCACCGGCTTGGGCAGAAACGCATCGCAGCCGGCGGCTTCACTGCGGGCGACGTCCTCGCCGTAGGCATTGGCCGAAACCACCAGGATCGGCGCCTCGCTCAGGCGCCGTGCGCGCATGAGGCGGGCGGTCTCGAAGCCGTCCATGCCCGGCATGGCGACGTCCATGATGATGGCATCGGTGCGTTCGGTCGCCAGCCAGTGCAGCGCGCTCGCGCCGTCGTTGCATTCGTCGATGGCAAACCCGAGCGGTTCGAGAAAATCGCGCAGTATCGCCCGCTGGTCGGCCAGATCATCGACGAGCAGGATATGACGCCGCGGGCCACGATAGCCCGTCGCCGCCTGTCCAGCCTCTGCGTTCGCGTCGGCCACGGCTTTCTTGCGGCGGGCCAGAAACAGGCGCAGCGTGAAATGCGTTCCGCCGCCCTCGGCGGCCTTGACCGCGAGTTCACCGCCCATGAACTGGGTCAGCAGCTGGCAGATGGTCAGGCCCAGCCCCGTGCCGCTGGTCAGGCCGCTCAGGTCGGCGTCGAGGCGTTCGAACGGCAGGAAAATCTGTTCCAGCTTGTCCTCGGCGATACCCGGGCCGGTATCGATGACCTCGAATGTGGCAACTTCCCAGGCATAGGCAATACGCAGCCGCACCAAACCGGTGCGGGTGAAGCGGATTGCGTTGCCCACGAGGTTGATCAATATCTGGCGCAGTCGCTGCTCGTCGCCGCGCACGATTTCCGGAATACGCCCCACCCGCTCGATTCCGAATTCGAGCCCCTTGGCACGAGCCTGAGGCGCGAACATGGCCTCGATCTGGTCGAGCAGGGCCACGGTATGAATTTCGCCGATATTGAGGCTGATACGCCCCGCTTCGATTCGTGCGATATCCAGCAGACCGTCGACGAGCGCGAGCAGATGCTCGCCGCTGCGCTGGATCGTGGCGAGCTTGCCGGCCTGCGCCGCGTCCAGCCTCGTATCGCGCAGCAATAGCTGGGTATAGCCGAGCACGTTGTTCAAGGGCGTTCTCAGCTCGTGGCTCAGACCCGATACATAGCGGCTCTTGGCCCGATTTGCGGCTTCGGCTTCGGAGGTGGCTTTCTGCAGTTTGGCGTCGGTTTCCTTATGCGCCCGGATCTCGCGCATCAGCAGCTCGGTCTGGCGCGAGGTTTCCTGCTGGGCAACGTTGCGCGCCTCCCGCGTGAGCACCAGCCACCAGGCGAGCACGCCGGTCAGCGCGGTCATGAGCAGGAAGGTACGCAAAAAGATATCGAACAGGCGTGCCGTATCGGCCGCCGACACCAGCGGCGCGACCTGGGCATAGACCGCGACCAGCGCGCCGAACACCACGACGCTCAAAAGACACAGCACGGCGCCGTAACGCACAAGGCGCGTATACAAATGCGGCAGCACCGATTTCGGCAGCGCCCGGCGAACCACGGCCGAGGCCTGTGCCGAAGCCGTCGCCTGCGGTCGACACAGGTCGCCACAACGCATGTCCAGGCTGCAGCAGAGCGAGCAGATGCTGCCACGATAGGCCGGGCACAGCGCCATATCCTCGACTTCGAAACGATTGCGACACAGCACGCATCGACCCTGGTCGGATCCATCGGGGGCCAGCTGCGAGGGCGTGGCCGGCCGCCGTGCCCGATAGAAACGCCCACCGGTGGCCCAGGCGATCAGCGGTGCGAGGACGAAGGCGCCGCCCAATGCCAGCAGCGGCGCGGCCGCTCGCAGGGCCTGGCCGAACAAGCCGGTATAAGCGGCCAGCGACAACGCGCTTGCGATCACGAGCGCGCCGATCCCCACCGGATTGATGTCGTAGAGGTGGGCCCGTTTGAACTCGATGCCCTTCGGCGACAGGCCCAGCGGCTTGTTGACGACCAGATCTGCGGCCAGCGCGCCGATCCAGGCAGCAGCGATATTCGCGTACAGCCCCAGCACGCGCTCGATCGCGGAAAACACGCCCACTTCGAGCAGGATCAGCGCGATCAGCACGTTGAAGACCAGCCACACCACCCGCCCCGGATGACTGCGCGTGACCCGGGCAAAGAAGTTGGACCAGGCCAGCGAGCCGGCATAGGCGTTGGTGACGTTGATCTTGACCTGGGACACGATCACGAACGCCACGGTGGCGGCCAGCACCACGCCGGGCGATTCGAACACATAGCCGAAGGCCACCTGATACATATGCGTCGGCTCGGTCGCCTGATCGAAGGGCAGTTCGTGCTGGAGCGCAAGGAACGCCAGCAGCGCGCCGCCAAACATCTTCAGACCGCCGATGACGACCCAGCCGGGGCCCGCCGCCACCACGGCAAGCCACCAGCGGGTTCGATTGGCCGGCCGTTTCTCGGGCAGGAACCGCAGGTAATCCACCTGTTCGCCGATCTGGCCGATCAGTGCGAGTGCCACGCTGCAGGCGGCCCCGAACGCGCCCCAGCTGAAGCTGCCGTCGTGCTGACGGCCCGTGAAGCCGGCGAAGTCGGTGAAGGTTTCGGGCCGCTTGGCAGCGATGGCGAGGTAAGGCAAGACGAGCAGAATCAGCCAGACCGGCTGGGTGAACCACTGCAGGCGGTTGATCGCGGTGATGCCGAAGGTCACCAGCGGAATGATCGCCAGCGCGCTGATCAGGTAGGCCACCGGCAGCGACACCGCGAAATACATCGAGATCGCCTGCCCCATGATCGCCGCTTCGAGAGCGAAGAACAGGAACGTGAAACTGGCATAGATCAGCGACGTGAACGTCGAGCCGAGATAGCCGAACCCCGCGCCGCGGGTGAGCAGATCGATATCCACGCCGTAGCGGGCGGCGTAATAGCTGATCGGCAGACCGACCAGAAATATGGCGGTACAGACGGCACCGATCGCCCAGGCAGCGTTGGTGAAGCCATAGCCCATCATCAGCACGGCGCCGATCGCCTCCAGGGCCAGAAACGAGATACCGCCGAGCGCGGTGCTGGCGATACGCAGCTCCGACCATTTACGAAAGCTGCGGGCGGTAAAGCGCAGCGCATAGTCCTCGAGCGTTTCGTCGCCCACCCAGCGGTTGTAGGCGCGACGGATCTTGACGATGCGTTGAGGGCCGTTGTCCATGAGGCAGTCGGTTCGAGAGCGAGCGGGCGGTTGGATCCGATGGTAAGCACTCGTGCCTGCAGGAAACGCGCCAGCCACTACGTCGAATGACGTAGGCCGGTGCGTTGATCGGCGTATGGGCGGCTTCGATGACAGGCGCCAGTCTGAATAACGAGCGAGGCGGCCGGCTTTGGCCCGGACTTTGCAAAGCCGCAGCCATCGCCCCCGTTTCGTTATTCCAAGGGAGACCCTCGATGAAATTGCATACCCTGAGCCGATCCTGGCTCGCCGGCCTGACCGCGGTGACGCTCGGCGCCTCCGTGCTGTTCGGCCCTGCCCATGCCGCCGCCCCGCCCACCGACGAGGTCATGACCACCGGCTTGGCAGTCACCGACGACACCGTCAAGGTCGGCATCCTGCATTCGCTTACCGGCACCATGGCGATCAGCGAAACCGGCTCGATTCAGGCCGAAAAGCTCGCCATCAAGCAGATCAACGAACAGGGCGGCATTCTCGGTCGCCAGATCGAATACACCGTGGAAGACGGCGCCAGCGATTGGCCCACCTTTGCCGAAAAGGCCCGCAAGCTGCTCCAGGGCGACAAGGTCGCCACCGTGTTCGGCTGCTGGACCTCGGCCTCGCGCAAGGCCGTGCTGCCGGTGTTCGAACAGAACAACGGCCTGCTCTACTACCCGACCTTCTACGAAGGCCTGGAACAGTCCAAAAACGTGTTCTATACCGGCCAGGAAGCCACCCAGCAGATTCTGGCCGCACTCAACTGGGCAAACGAAGAACTCGGCGCCAAGAGCTTCTATCTGGTCGGCTCCGACTATATCTGGCCGCGTACGTCGATGAAGATCGCCCGTACCCATATCGAGAAGCACCTCGGCGGGCGCGTGGTCGGTGAGGACTACTACCCGCTCGGCAACACCCAGTTCGGTTCGCTGATCAACAAGATCAAGCTCAAGCGCCCGGATCTGGTGTTTGCCGCCGTCGTGGGTGGCTCCAACGTGGCCTGGTTCAAGCAGCTCAAGGCCGCCGGCATGACCGCCGAGCGTATGCCCATGCTCACCATCTCGGTGACCGAGGACGAAGTGCTGGGTATCGGCAAGCAGAACGTCGAGGGCTTCTATTCCTCGATGAAGTATTTCCAGAGCCTGGATATCCCCTCCAACAAGGAATTCGTGGCGGCATTCAAGAAAGAGTACGGCCAGGACGCGGTCATCGGCGACGTGACCGAATCCGCCTATCTGGGCCCCTGGCTGTGGAAGCGCGCGGTCGAGAAGGCCGGCAGCTTCGACGTGGACAAGGTGGTCGCGGCCTCCGACAACATGGAATGGAAGGAAGGCATGCCGCACGGCTACACCAAGGTCGACCCCAACCACCATCTGTGGATGCGTACCCGTATCGGCCAGTGGGGCAGCGACGGCCAGGCCAAGGTGGTGTGGGAATCCGACGTGATCGAGCCGAATCCGTTCCCGGAAGGCTACTAGGCCGACCCCTGACCGCTTGAGCAACACGCGTCCACCGGGGTCAAGAAGGCCCCGGTGGACGCCCAAGGGAGCAACCATGGGCGACTTCACCGCACAGGAATTGACCGCAATCTTTGTGATGCAGGGTTTTTCGGGCCTGAGCCTGTTCTGCGTCTTTCTTCTCATGGCCCTGGGGCTGGCGATCATCTTCGGCCAGATGGGCGTGATCAACATGGCCCACGGCGAATTCCTGACGCTGGGCGCCTATATCACCTATCTCGTGTCGTACCAGGCGGCCGAATGGGGCGCCACCGCGCTGACCTGGTACTTCCCGGTCGCCATCGTCGCGGCCTTTATCGGCACGTTCGCGCTCGGCTATCTGGTCGAGCGGTTCATGATCCGTTATCTCTACAACCGACCGCTGGATACGCTGCTGGCCACCTGGGGCCTGGGCCTGATTCTCCAGCAGGTGTTTCGCTCGATCTTCGGCCCGCGTGAAAAGACCGTGACCATGCCGGACTGGCTGCTGGGCTCCTACCGCGCCACCGACATGATCGATATCCCCCTCAACGGGCTGTTCATTCTCGTAATCACGCTCGTGCTCACGCTCGCGCTGTTCGCGCTGCTGTATCGCTCGCGCTGGGGCATCAAGGTGCGTGCGACCACTCAGAACCGCGGCATGGCCAATGCGGCCGGCATCAATACCGACCGCGTCGATCGCATGACCTTCGCGCTGGGCTGCGGCATCGCCGGCGTGGCGGGGGCCGCGTTTACTACCATCGCCTCGACCGGGCCGACCACCGGCTCGCTGTATATCGTCGATACCTTCCTGGTGGTCGTGTTCGGCGGCGCGGCCAGTCTGCTGGGCACCGTGGTGTCGGCATTCGGCATCGCCCAGTCGCAGTCGATCCTGTCGTTCTTCTGGTCGGGTTCGATGGCCAAGGTCTTCACCCTGCTCACTGTGGTCGTGATCCTCATGCTGCGTCCGCAGGGCCTGTTCGCCAGCAAGGTGCGCCGCTAAGGCCGCGCCGTCAGGGAGTATTCACGTGCAACGTCTCACCAAGGCATTCGGCGGCACGTCCGGGCTGATCCAGATCGCGGTGATCGCCGCGATTCTGATGATCGTCCTGCCGGCCACCACCGAAATCTTTCGTCTCAATCTGTTCGGCAAGTATCTGACCTATGCCTTCGTCGCCGTCGGGCTGGTGTTGTGCTGGGGCTACGGCGGCATCCTCAGCCTTGGCCAGGGGGTGTTCTTCGGCCTGGGCGGCTATTGCATGGCCATGTTTCTCAAGCTGGAAGCTTCCACGCCCGAGGCCACGAAGATCCAGACCACGCCGGGCATTCCCGACTTCATGGACTGGAACCAGCTCACCGAGCTGCCCTGGTTCTGGGAACCCTTCCACAGCTTTGCCTTTACGGTATTCGCAGTCGTCGCCGTACCGGCCTTCTTCGCCTGGCTGATCGGCTATGCCATGTTCAAGCGCCGCGTAGGCGGGGTGTATTTCGCCATCATCACCCAGGCGATTGCCGTCATTCTGACCATTCTCATCGTCGGTCAGCAGGGCTATACCGGCGGCATCAACGGCATCACCGACCTGCGCACCCTGCTGGGTTGGGACATTCGGACCGACGGCGCCAAATACGTTCTCTACTACGCCTGCTGTATCGCCCTGCTGCTGTGTCTGCTTGCCGGCAAGTTCATCATCAACAGCCGCTTCGGGCGCCTGCTCATCGCCATGCGCGATCAGGAAGACCGGGTGCGTTTTTCCGGCTACGACGTGGCCAACATGAAGGTGTTCGTGTTCGTGATGGCCTCGGTATTCGCGGCCATCGGCGGGGCATTCTTCACCCTGCAGGTCGGCTTCATGTCCCCCACCTTCATCGGCGCGGTGGCGTCGATCGAAATGGTGGTGTTCTGTGCCGTCGGCGGGCGCCTGTCGGTGGTGGGCGCGGCCTGTGGGGCGTTCATCGTCAGCTGGGCCAAGACCTCGCTGTCCGACAGCTTCCCGCAGATCTGGCCCGTGGTCATGGGCGCATTGTTCATCGGCGTAGTCATGTTCTTCCCGCGTGGTCTGGCCGGGCTCGTGTCGGACTACGGCTCGAAGCTCATGCCCGGCCGTAAATCCCGATCCAAGCCGTCGACCCACAAACCGGATACGGCCAGCCGGTCGGCTGCCGGCACCACCCCGCAGGAGCCCGCGTAATGAGCAACGCCATGATTCTCGAGGTCGAGGACCTCGGTGTGTCCTTCGACGGCTTCAAGGCGATCGACGCCCTGAATTTCTATGTGGAACGCAACGAACTGCGGGTGGTGATCGGCCCCAATGGGGCCGGCAAGACCACCCTGCTGGACCTGATCTGCGGCAAGACGCGTGCGACCAGCGGCAAGATCAAGTTCAAGAACAAGGACCTGACCAAGCTCTCGGAGCACCAGATCGTGCATGCCGGCGTGGGCCGCAAGTTCCAGACGCCCTCGATCTACGAAAACCTCACCGTGCGCCAGAACCTGGAGCTGTCGTCGCCGGGCGGGCGCACCGTGTTGTCGAGCCTGTTCTTCCGGCGCACGGCCCGCCTCAACGACCGTATTCAGGAGATCGCCGAAACGATCTATCTGGTCGACGAACTGGACCTCAGCGCCGGCCTGCTCAGCCATGGCCAGAAGCAGTGGCTGGAAATCGGCATGCTGCTCATCCAGGACCCGGAACTGCTCATGCTCGACGAACCCGTGGCCGGCATGAGCGTGCCTGAGCGCGAAGCCACGGCCGCCCTGCTCAACCGTATCAAGGAAAACCGCGCCGTGATCGTGATCGAGCACGACATGGATTTCGTCAAGGACATCGGCCGCAAGGTTACCGTGCTGCACCAGGGCAAGATCCTCGCCGAGGGCCCGATGGAAAAGGTGCAGTCCGACGAACGCGTCATCGAAGTCTATCTAGGCCACTGAGGACATCATCATGCTCAGCACCCAGGATCTGCGCGTCAGCTACGGCATGAGCGAGGTCATCCACGGTATTTCCTTCAGCGTCGGCCAGACCGAAACGGTGGCCATCATGGGCCGCAACGGCATGGGCAAGACCACGCTGTTCAAGTCGCTCATTGGCATCCTGCCCGCGAAAGGCAGCATTCGTATCGGCGAGGAGGACGTCGGCAAGCGCCAGGCCTACGAGCGCGTCAAGCGCGGGCTGGCCTATGTGCCCCAGGGGCGTCTCGTTTTCGGCACCCTCACCGTCGAGGAGAACATCGCCGCCGGCCTGGAAGCCACCGGCCGACGCAAGATCCCCGGCGATATCTACGATCTGTTCCCGGTACTGCGCGACATGCGCCGCCGCAAGGCGGGCAACCTCTCCGGCGGCCAGCAGCAACAGCTGGCCATCGCGCGGGCGCTTGCGGCCGACCCCAAGGTGCTGCTGCTCGACGAACCCACCGAAGGCATCCAGCCCTCGATCATCAAGGATCTGGCCAAGACGCTCAACGAGATCAAGCGCACGCGCCAGATCAGCATCGTCGTATCCGAACAGGTGCTGAGCTTCGCTACCGCAGTGGCCGACCGGATGCTGGTGCTCGACAAGGGCAAGATCGCCCACGAAGCGGCCGGTGAGGATATCGATGCCAAGCAGATCAGCCGCTATCTGACCGTCTAGGCAGCATCAACATGGGTGACGACCCACTGCAGCGCTAGTCCGGCCTGAGCTTCAAACCTTCGACGACCGTACGCAAGGCACGCGACGACTGTCGGCGCGACGGGTAGTACAGATGGTGGCCGGGCCATGTCGGGGCCCAGTCGTCGAGCGTGGTGTGCAGCCGGCCGGCCTCGATATCGGCTGCCGCCATCTCGATGGGCAGAAAGCCCAGTCCATAGCCACGCCGAACCGCATGCCGGATCTGGTAGAGCGTGTCGAACACCAGGCGGCCGGGCACGCGCACATCGATCGCTTCGCCGCCGTTTTCGAGTTCCCAAGCATAGATGGCGCCTCGCGTCGGTAACCGAAGGTTCGCTGCACGGTGGTGCGCCAGATCAGCCGGTATGCGTGGATGGTCGTTCTTCGCGAAATAAGACGGCGTGCCGACAATGACCATGCGCTGCTCGGCCTGCAGGGCAACGGCGATCATATCCTGCTCAACCGACGGCCCGAGCCGGACACCGATATCGAAGCGGCTGGCCACGATATCGGTCAGCCCGTAATCCGTTGCGATCTCGACGGTGATATCTGGATATTGCTCGATCACGGCTTCGAGACGCGGCCAGAGAATATATTCCGCCACGAAGTCGAAAGTGTTGATCCGGATCGTGCCGGCCGGGCGTTGCTGCTGGGATTGCAGCTCGGCCACCTCGGCTTCGATATCGGCAAAACGAGGTCCGAGCAGCGCCAGCAGACGATCGCCTGCCTCGGTGGTGGAAATACTGCGCGTGTTTCGGGCCAGCAGCCGTAACCCGAGCCGCTGCTCCAGCGATTTCATCGACTGGCTCAACGCCGACTGGGAAACCCCGAGCTGCGCGGCCGCGCGGGTAAAGCTGCCCTCTCGGGCAATCGTCACGAAAGAAAACAGGTCGTCGTAGTAGCGGCGCGGCATCAGACTTCCCCATGCTGGATTAAGAAGCCCAGCTAATAAAGCCATTCGAATACCGACTATGGATACGCGCCGCCGCGCTCGCAACAATCATCGCCTGTCGAAATCGCCCAAACGAACGGTCATCGAGAGGAAAGAACCATGTACAAACCGCCCACTCTCCCCTTCGCGCTTTTATTCGCATTTGCCACGCCGATGAGCACGGCCCTTGCCGAGCCGACCGCCGATACGGACTCATCCGCGACCACACTGAAGATAACCACCCAGCAGCAGCGTGCCACGCGCACCGACCTGTCCGAGTACTTCACCGGCTCTGCGCTCGTTAATCCGCTTTTCTCCGCCGAGGACGACTCCAGAGCGACCGCGGCCGAAGTGACTTTCGAGCCCGGCGCGCGCACGAACTGGCACGTACATCCCGTCGGCCAGCAGCTGGTCGTCACGCATGGCGTGGGCCGCGTTCAGCTCGAAGGCCAGCCCGTGCGCACATTACAGGCCGGCGATGTGGCCTGGATTCCGGCCGGGGCCAACCATTGGCATGGCGCGAGCGCGGAACACAGCATGACCCATATCGCCGTGCAGGAGCGCCGTGAGGGGCAGAACGTCGAGTGGGGCAACAAGGTGACCGACGCCCAGTACCGCGCCGAATAACCGAATCCCGAAACCGATACAGGAGAACGCCATGGATATCAGCAGAAATGGCAGTCGTGCCTCGGCGACCCCGCCGGCCGAGTATTTCACCGGCACGGTCCGTCTCGACCCGTTGTTCGACCGCGAAGAGCCGGCCCGCACAGCGGGCGCCAGCGTGACATTCGAAGCCCGGGCACGCACCGCCTGGCATACCCACCCGCTGGGTCAGACGTTGATCGTGACCGCCGGCTGCGGACGCGTACAGCGCGAAGGCGGACCGATCGAAACCATCAACCCCGGCGACGTGGTCTGGTTTCCACCGGGCGAGAAACATTGGCACGGGGCCGCCCCCGAGACTGCGATGACCCACATCGCCATTCAGGAAAAGGGCGAAGACGGCCCGGTCACCTGGATGGAAAAGGTCACGGACGCCGAGTACGAAGGCCGCGAATAAGTCACCAAAGCACGCGCCCGGCGCGGGCGTGTGCGTTTAACAACACGTTCCAAGGAGCTTGTCATGAGCGATTCGCTCGATAATCAGGTTGTCGTCATTACCGGTGGCAGCAGCGGTCTGGGTGAAGCCACTGCCCGCCATCTGGCCAGCCACGGTGCGACGATCGTGCTCGGCGCACGTCGCCTCGAGCGTATGCAGTCGATCGTCTCGGACATCGAGGCAAGCGGCGGCACGGCGCTCGCGGTAACCACCGACGTAACCGACCGTCACCAGGTCCAGCATCTGGTCGACACAGCGCTCGCCGAATACGGCCGCGTGGACGTCATGCTCAACAACGCCGGCCTGATGCAGCAGTCCGCACTCGACAAACTCAAGATCGACGAGTGGGACAACATGATCGATATCAACATCAAGGGCACGCTCTACGGCATCGCCGCCGTGCTGCCGCAGATGCAGAAACAACAGAACGGGCACATCATCAACGTGTCGTCGGTGGCCGGTCACAAGGTCACGCCGGCAGGCACGGTCTATTGCGCAACCAAGTACGCCGTACGCGCGATCAGCGAAGGCCTGCGCCAGGAGGTGAAGGACTACAACCTGCGCACGACCATCATTTCACCCGGCGCGATCGACACCGAGCTGCCGAGTCATATCACCGACGCCGAAGCGTCGCAGGCCATTAACGGCTTCTATGAATCGGCCGCCATCCCTGCGGACTCCTTCGCCCGCGCGGTGTACTTCGCGATCAGCCAGCCCGCCGACGTGGATATCAACGAAATCCTGTACCGGCCGACCGCCCAGCCGCTCTGATCACATCGGGCCCGCGGTCTCACCGCGGGCCCGCACATCGCAGAAGGACCCCATGCCCCACGTGAATCTGAAAATCGCCGGCGGTCAGTCCGATACCGTCAAACGCCAGCTCGCGGATGCTTTCGTCGCGAGTCTGGTTGGGATTGCCGGCGCCGATCCCAACCAGGTATCGGTTGCTATCGAGGATATCGAGCCCCGTCACTGGGCGCGCGACGTCTACGACCAAGCGATCGCTCCGAGGTCGGAGACGCTCTATCGACGGCCCGGCTATAACCCGGACCAACTGCCTCGCTGAAGCATCGCCCCAACCCCCCGATGGCAACGGCGGCGGTCGACGCCAGCCCACTGCCGGAGTGCTCGCCTCGTTTGCCCGAGGCCGCGACAGCGACTAGCGACCTATGCGCCGAATACAGCCGCGGCGCGCCGGCCCTATCGCTTGCACGAAGGTATCGGCATCGGCTGAACAGCCCGCTAGTCGGTCCCCGGCTCGATGCGCGATCGCGGCCCCCCCAGTTCTCCTATCGGCCGGCCATGGCCTACTCGTGCTTCGGTTGACGCCACCGGCCATTGCTTTCCAGCCGCAGCTTCGCAACCGCAGCGCGATGCGCGTTACGTCATCCGACGTATTGCCGCACCCCCGGCCGCATTCAAGACTGATTCCCGAACCGGCGAGCCGCGCTCGCACCGCTGACACCGTTCGTAGGAGAACAACGCCATGACCGATACGCTCATCAAGGTCGATCTCGACACCCCGGCCACCCAGAACGAAAAGGTGCACAACCGCTGGCATCCGGATATCCCCATGGCCTGCTGGGTGAACCCGGGCGACGACTTCATCCTCGAAACCTACGACTGGACGGCGGGCGCGATCGCCAACGACGACGACGCCTCGGACGTGCGCGACGTGGATCTGTCGACGGTGCATTACCTGTCGGGCCCGGTGGGCGTGAAAGGCGCCGAGGCCGGCGATCTGCTGGTGGTCGATATTCTCGATATCGGCGCCCTGCCCGGCGCGGAATGGGGCTTCAACGGCTTCTTCTCCAAGCAGAACGGCGGCGGCTTTCTCACCGAACATTTCCCGCATGCCCAGAAATCTATCTGGGATTTTCACGGCCTGTACACCACCTCACGGCACGTACCGGGCGTGAATTTCGCCGGGCTGATTCATCCCGGCCTGATCGGCTGCCTGCCCAGCCAGGACCTGCTCGATACCTGGAACAGCCGCGAGGCCGATCTGATCGCCACCGATCCCGATCGCGTGCCGCCGCTGGCCAACCCGCCGGTGGCCGATACCGCCCATATGGGCGCGCTCAGCGGTGACGCCCGCGACAAGGCTGCGGCCGAAGGCGCGCGTACCGTGCCGCCGCGCGAGCACGGCGGCAACTGCGATATCAAGGACCTGTCACGCGGCTCCAAGGTGTATTTCCCGGTCTATGTCGACGGCGCAGGCCTGTCGGTGGGCGATCTGCACTTCAGCCAGGGCGACGGTGAAATCACCTTCTGTGGCGCCATCGAAATGGCCGGCGGCTGGGTGCATATGAAGGTGGAACTGATCAAGGACGGCATGAAGAAGTACGGGATCAAGAACCCCATCTTCAAACCCAGCCCGATCGTGCCGACCTACAACGACTACCTCATCTTCGAAGGCATTTCGGTGGATGAGTCCGGCAAGCAGCATTATCTGGATGCCAACGTCGCCTATCGCCAGGCCTGTCTGAACGCGATCGAATACCTGAAGAAGTTCGGCTATTCCGGCGCCCAGGCCTACTCGATTCTGGGCGTGGCCCCGGTCCAGGGTCATTTGAGCGGCGTGGTGGATATTCCGAACTCCTGTGCGACGCTCTGGATTCCCTCGGAAATCTTCGACTTCGACATCATGCCCGGCGCCGACGGCCCCACGAAGTTCCTCGACGGTAGCGTCGATATGCCCATCGCCTACGACCAGTAGGAGGTTTGTCATGCCGATGTACGAATACGCCTGTCGCGACTGCGGCACCTTCAGCGCCATGCGCCGCATGGCCGAATGCAGCCAGCCGACCGACTGCCCCGACTGCGGGGCGGCATCGGCCCGCATCATTTCGGCGCCGCGTCTTTCGCTGATCTCCAGCCATGCCCGTGTGGCTCACGAGACCAACGAACGCAGCGCCGACCGGCCGCATACGTCCAAGACCTACGACAAGCGCCATCCGGCGGGCTGTGGCTGCTGTTCGAGCAGCAGCCGCAAGGCCAGCAGCACGGGTGCTGCACCCGCGATCAAGACCAAGACCGGCCCGCGGCCCTGGATGATCAGTCACTAGCGGCCACGCGCCACAACGATTGCTCCCGGCGGCGTCGACCGTTTTCGAACGGCGGCGTCGCCACCTATCACCGCGTACCGGCGCTGCCGGTACGACAGCCGGAGACAGCATGCGACACGGAGATATTTCCAGCAGCGCCGATACCGTCGGCGTGGCCGTGGTCAACTACAAGATGCCGCGCCTGCACAGCCGGGCCGACGTACTCGACAACGCGAAGAAGATCGCGGACATGATCCAGGGCATGAAGATCGGCCTGCCCGGCATGGATCTCGTGGTGTTTCCCGAGTACAGCACGATGGGGATCATGTACGACCCGGACGAAATGATGGACACGGCCGCCACCATTCCCGGCGACGAAACGGCCGTCTTTTCCGAAGCCTGCCGCCAGGCCAACACCTGGGGCGTGTTCTCGATTACCGGCGAGCGCCACGAGAACCACCCCAACAAGGCGCCCTACAACACGCTGATTCTGATCGACAACCACGGCGAGATCGTCCAGAAATACCGCAAGTGCATTCCCTGGTGCCCGATCGAGGGCTGGTATCCGGGCGACCGCACTTATGTGGTCGAGGGGCCCAAGGGCCTCAAGATCAGCCTGATCATCTGCGACGACGGCAACTATCCTGAAATCTGGCGTGATTGCGCCATGAAGGGCGCCGAGCTGATCGTGCGCTGCCAGGGCTATATGTACCCGGCCAAGGAACAGCAGGTGATGATGTCCAAGTGCATGGCCTGGGCCAACAACTGCTATGTGGCCGTGGCCAACGCCGCCGGCTTCGACGGCGTCTACTCCTATTTCGGCCATTCGTCGGTGATCGGCTTCGATGGCCGTACGCTGGGCGAATGCGGTACCGAGGAAAACGGTATCCAGTATGCCCAGCTGTCGGTGTCGGCGATTCGCGATGCCCGCGCCAACGACCAGTCCCAGAATCATCTGTTCAAGCTGCTGCACCGTGGCTACAGCGGCACGAACGATTCCGGCGAAGGCGACAAGGGCGTGGCCGACTGCCCGTTCGAGTTCTATCGCACCTGGGTGATGGATGCGAAAAAAGCCCAGGAAGACGTGGAGGCGATGACCCGCAGCACCGCGACCACCGCGGACTGCCCGGTGGGCAATCTTTCGCACCCACAGGTCGAAAAAGAAGCCGGCGCCTGAGTCGCGGCCAGCCTGACGTACCGGGGTGAACACCTCGGTACGTCGGCCAGAACACGAGAGGCGTCATGCCGTTCATCAATGACATGCTCGCCGAGCGCCAGGGCACCTCCGCGTCGGGTGCGCGTGACACGCACGACCACGCCCCCAACCGCAGCTCGCGTTTCCATTTCGATCCTTACGCGGTCATGCAGCGGCTGAGCGAGCGTATCGTCGGCCAGCGCGAGGCGCTGGGTAGCCTCGAAGCCACGCTCAAGATCATCAAGGCCGATATCGGCGACCCGGGCCGCCCGCTGCACGTGGGGCTGCTGCTCGGGCCGACCGGCGTGGGCAAGACCGAACTCGTACGCGTACTCGCCGAGGCAATTCACGGCCGCCGGGACGCGTTGTGTCGTATCGACATGAACACGCTGGCCCAGGAACATTACGCCGCCGCGCTCACCGGCGCGCCACCGGGCTATGTCGGCAGCAAAGAAGGCACCACCCTGCTCGACCCCGAACGCATTGCCGGCAGTTTCGGCGCACCGGGGATCGTGCTGTTCGACGAGATCGAGAAAGCGGGCAGCGAAGTCGTCCGTGCGCTGCTCAACGTCTTCGATAATGGCCAGCTCACTCTCACCTCCGGCGCGAAGACCATCGACTTTCGCAATACGATGATCTTCATGACCAGCAACTGCGGCGCACGCGAGATCGAGCGCTATCTCGCGACTATCCGCAGCGGCTGGCGGCGCTGGCTGCCGATCTCTGCAGCACGCCAGCGCCGTGGCCTGCACGACCTCGTCGACCGGGCGCTACTCGAACGATTCGATCCAGAGTTCGTCAATCGCATCGACACGATCAGCCTGTTCAACTGGATCGAACAGGACATGCTCGATGCGCTCATCGATATCGAGGTCGACAAGCTCAATACCCGTCTTGCCCGCATCGGCCGACGCGCCGAACTCGACCCCGCCGCCCGAGCGGTACTGCGCAAGGCCGGCTTCGACCGCCGCTACGGCGCTCGTGCCATGGGGCGTGCCGTTCGCCGCCATATCGAGTACCCGCTGGCCGAGGCGCTAGCCGATGCCGATCTGAGCAAACGCGACCCCGCCGATATTCAAACGATGCACAGCATGGTGGATACACGCGGCGATATTCATTTTTTCCTTACGACGCCCTGATACCGCCAATCAGCGTCGCTCTCGCCTTTTTGCGTATCGCACTGGGCGGGCGGTCGCCCATACCGCTATCAAATGGCTGTGCTTGAATCTCGGGGGCCGGCACGCCCCGGCGCAATGCCGACATTCGCGTCGCATTGGAATACGTCGTTCGACTTAGCGATGCAGCCCTAAATTACGATTAATCAACCGCTTAATGGCGCGTTTCGTGCTGCGTTGACCCTGAAACATACGTTTCTTCGATTTTTCGCAAGAAAACCATCCATCAGGGAGAAAAGATGATCACGACACGCACATCCGCCACCGTTTGGGGCACGGCCCTGCTCCTTTGCGGCGCAAGCCCATGGGCGTTCGCCCAGCTGGACGAGAACGCGCTGGACGCGGCGCCGAACAGCGATTCGCCGCCCGAGATGCAGCAGCAGTCCGCCCAGCCGCAAGGCGCCGACAAGATCTACGGCTCCGTGGGCGTCGACTACGCCTCGCATTTCGTCTCCTACGGCGGGGACGTCTGGGGCGGCGGCAACGACTTCTATGGTTCACAGTCGACCACCTTCGCCTATATCGATCTTGGCGCGGACCTGCCGAACGGTTTCGCGCTCACCTTCGGCGCCTGGAGCGATATCAACAACAACACCGATGAACAAACCATCGGCGGCAACATCCAGGAAATCGACGTCTATGGCGGTCTGACCTATACCACCGGCGCGGTCACGCTGGGTGCGATCTATCAGCAGTGGTACTACGGAGGCGATACCGAGCGCGTGCTCGACCTGAGCATCGGCTACGACGACAGCGGCCTCTGGGGCGGCGATTTCGCGCTCAACCCGAGTTTCCTGACCCATATCCGCGTCAATGGCCAGGAAGGTCAGGACGACGGCGCGGTATTCGTCGCGGCCATCGAACCGGCTTTCACCCTGGTCGACAGCCCCACGACGCCGGTCACCCTGTCCATACCGACCAGCGTCGGTTTCATGACCGATGATTTCCAGGGCGGCGACAGCGGCTTTGGCTATGCATCGATCGGTGCCACCGCCAGCATCGGGCTCGACTTCGTGCCGGCCGGCTACGGCGACTGGTCGCTCGCGTTCAATACCACCTACTACCACACCGATGAAGACGTGATCCCGGGCAATCCGGAAGACGATTTCCTCACCGGTACGATCAGTATCGGCATGGCGTTTTAAACCTCGTCAGTTTGTATACAGCCGGTCTTCGCGGCCGGCTGTATACGCGTTGCGCAACCCCCTCTTGTGCCCGCGCACAGGCGCACAGTGCTGCCCCTCTGGGCATTCAGGCGCCGTTTCCTCTGCCGATACATCGCTGTAACAATGCCCGACGCGCCCCGAGCGCGCAGGTGCGCTGTGTTAACGTCCACTCTTTGATTTTCAGCGGGCATACCACCGGTTGACGACGTTCGACCGTCGGCAAGGCGTCCAAAGACACGCGAACCGTGCGCGAAAACGATGCGAGCGGGTGCCCGAATTGATGGCCAACGGGCCATCGGGTTCACTGGAGGGCAAACCATGGCCCAAGTCACAGTGGGCGGCCTGAGCGATCCGGCCCGCCTAGCAACGGATTTCGAACAGGTTCTGGAACGCCTGGAGGCCGCACGCTCGTTCGGCAAGGCGATGCAGCAGCAGCAGTTGCTGGCACGCGCACAGAAGCTGCTGCGCACCCCCGAGGGCGTTGCCCACCTCTATGGCTATGCGCAGCGCTTCGATGCCGCAGGCGTGTTCGCCAACGGCGATTGGGAACAGCCCGAAGCCCTGCAGCCGGCGCTGGTCAGCACCACTCTGCGGGCCGGCGGTATCAACGCCACGCTGGAATGCCTGAGCGAACTGCGTATGCTGGCCATCGCCGAGCATGCGATTGAATCGCCCGGAATGACGGCTGAGGAAGCACGCCGCTTTCTTCAGCAGATCATGGCCAGCAATCTCGACCTGCTGTTCCCGGTGGCCACCGAGGAAACACGCGAAGCCGATCCGGCGGCGGCTGAACGGGTCAAGAACCTGTTCGAGTTCATCCTCGACCGGCTGGGCGCCGCGGCGATTCTGGACGCGCTCGTGCACGAGGCCGAGCGCGTGCTCCTGCAGCGCCCGATCATGGTTCAGCGCGTGGAGGCCCTGCTGCGCGCCGCCGATCGTGCCACCACCGAGCTTGCCGACGACGATCCCTCCGTCTCGCGCGCTCGCGAATGGATGCACGCGCTCAACGGGCCGACACCGCTCTCCCGAATCGGCAGCCGTGAAGACTACGCCGCAGCGCTCACCGAGCTCGACATCAACGCCCTCGCCGAAGAAGCCCACAACTTCGGCCAGGCGATGGCGCGGACCGGCCTGGTATCGGCCCAGCACGCAGACCTGCTGCGGCATCTGGTCGATAACGCGCCCGAACTGGTCGGCCCGGCGCTGGCGCTCAACGCGGTCGGCAAGGTCAGCCTCGGTGCCCATCAGACGCTCATATCCGACATCATCCGGTTCGCGATCTGGCGCGAAACGGCGCGCTCCATCTATGGCCTGTCGAAGCTGCTCGAACAGGGCATGACCTTTATCCGGCCGGTGCTGCCGGGGCTGCGCCGTCTGATGGTGCTGGCCATCCACCCGACCGTGTCCGAAAACCTGCGGGCCGCCAGCGAATGGCAGGACCCGCCCGATGCCAACGTGCTGCTGCTCGCCGGTACCTTGTCGGTCCTCGGGCAGCCGCGTGGTGTGGATCAGGGGCATAACCCGACCTGCCAGGCAGCACGCGCGATCAGCCTGTGGGCCCAGAACGATGTCGGCTACCTGCTGGAACTGATTGCCTTCGGCGCCCGGGAGAACGAACTGCTCATGCAGTTCGAGGGCAAGACGATCCGTTCCAGCGAACTGTCGTTCGGGCTGGCGACCACGCTACATACCGAGTTGGATCCGGTTTCGCTGCTTCTGACCCCGCATCTCGACCGTATCTACATGGAAATGAGCCGGCTCACCATCGGCCGGACCGGCGACGGTCATCGCTGGGTGAACCCCGAACTGCACGGCTGGTGGGTGCATCGCGGCTTTGGCGAACTGCTCGATACCGCGACCGGCAACGTCCGCGGTTTCGATGCCTTCATCCGCGATTTCTATGCTTCCTACCATCCGCTCTACAACGGCGGCCGTGATCTGGTCTATGCCCAGCCCTGCGGTATCGCCACGACGAACTTCAACGCCGATCTGGTGGGCTGGCATGCGCTGTCGATCCAGCGGGTCGCCTACGACCCGGCCGGCGAATGGCGGGTCTATTTCTTCAACCCGAACCGTGACAAGGGCCAGAACTGGGGCCAGGACATCGTGACCTCGACCCATAGCCACGGCGAGCTGGAAGGCGAATCCTCGCTACCGTTCGAACAGTTCGCCTCGCGGCTGTATGTCTACCACTACAAGAGCCGGGAAATCGGCGACGCCAGCGCCGTACCCGACGAGGCGGTGGCCCGTATCCGTGCCCTGGTCGCCGAAGGCTGGGCCTCGGATCGAACCTGGGACGACTGAGCGGGGCAGCCGCGAAAAAGGCGGCGCCGGGCGGCAGGCCCGGCCGGAACGCCGCCTTTCGCGATCGAGCCCACAAAAAAGGCCGCATCGGCAATACCGATGCGGCCTTTTTTCGTTGGCGACGCAGTCGCCGCCACGAACTAGACAAGACTAGACATAGAAGTCCAGATCTTCCTGGTGCTTGAGCAAATCACGCAGCTGATGCGGATTGTCGCCAAAAAAGAACACCAGGCCCCAGTGGGTACCGAAGGCGGTACGCTTGGTGACGGTATCCTGCAGCGGTGCGGTCAGCTCGTGGAAATCGAAGTAGGGATGCTCTTCGGTTTCCTTCGGGATCTCGAGCTTGCTGACCACGCGCTTGCGCGGGTACACGCCAAAGCAGCCGGCGTAGCCCTGTGCACCCGTGACCGGCTCGGGGAAGAACGCATCGATCTCCTCCTGCTTGGTCTTCGGGTCCATGACCAGAATCGTGGCCTGATAGGCGTTGAAGCCGTAGGCACGTTCGATCAGCTCGAAAGCCTTGAAGCCCGGCGGACGATAGGCCACCTCGCCAAAGTACATGGTGCCATCGGAGGTCACGAAGTACTCGGGATGAATCTGGCCGAACTTGATATCGAAGGTCTTGATGAGCTTTTCGATTTCCTGGGTAATCAGGTGGCGCCAGCTCTCCAGCTCCGGCGTCGCCGGCACGAAGACCGAGTAACCCAGGGTCACGTACTCGGAGATGTTCAGGAACTGGATCTTGCCGTCCCAGATCCACGCTTCGACCGCGAATTCCCAGCCATCGAGATGGCTTTCCATGAGCAGCGGATATTCGCTGTCCGGAATCGAGTCGATCTCCTCGGCCGACTTGATCATGCGATGGCCGAGACAGCCTGCCTTGTCGAAGGCCTTGAGATGGATCGGATCTTCCGGGTCACCGTCGAGCTTGAGCAGGGTCTGGTTCACACGCTTGAAGAAACGATAGACGTCGTCCTTCTCGTGCGCTTCCTCGAAGATACCCACGCGGATACCGCCCAACTGCGCACGACGCTTCATCAGCGCCTTGTCACGGAACAGCACCGCCTGACCATGCAGACGCGGATTGTCCATGAGTACGGAGTTGATCGCGCCGGCCCATTCCACCGTTTCCTCGAACAGCGGGATGGCGACATCGACGCCCTCATCCTTAAGCTTTTCCGCGATTTCCATCGAGCGGTCGTTCAAACGCTCGAAATTCCACGGAATATACGGAATATCGTGTTGTTTACAGTAGTCTTCTGCCCAATCAGGAGCGACGACCACATAGCGTCGATCGAAGCGATCCGCCGCTTCAACCGCACCCAACGACCAACCCAGCAGGGCGACATAACCCTTTTCGGGATTTTTCTCGGCCATAAACACTCCTAATCAGGAAATACGAAAAATACAGGCCACTGACCATAGCATACCGATCGGTAGAGCCCACCCCGCGCGGCCCGCAAACCCCCTGTTCATGAGTTCTGCGCGCGCTTGACAAAGGCTTCCGACACGGCGCCAACGCCTGTTGTACCCCAAAAACCGAGCCGTGTATCGCACGTTTTCGTGGTGTAACGCGATTGGGCCGATGCCGGCCCTGTATCGACAGCTCGCCGCCGCCCCACTGGCGCAGCGTTTGAGTGTCTATCAGGAGGTACGCGCGTCAGGCCGGCCAACCTACCCCTCGAGCGGCCAAAGCCGTGCGGCCCCGCGCACGCCCGAGGCGTCACCGTGGGCGGCGGCCACCAGCGGCGTATCGATATGCTCGGCGAAGGCATGCTGAGCCCAGATCTTGGGGACCTCGCTGTACAGCCAGCGAATTTGCGACAGCCCGCCACCGACCACGATCACTTCCGGGTCGAGAATATTCACGATCATCGCCATCGACCGCGCCACCCGTTGCAGCCAGGCCTTGAGCGTCGCCCCGGCCAGGCGCTCGCCGGCTTCGGCGCGTTCGACGATCGCCTGGGCCGGTATGTTGTAACCGCCACGCCGAACATGATCGGCAGTCATCCCCGGCCCCGAGATCCAGGCTTCCAGACAGCTGTCCAGACCGCACCAGCAGCGCGGGGGTTGGCGCACTTCCGCGGCAGTCGCCCACGGCAGGCAGGTATGCCCCCATTCGCCGGCGAGCCCGTTACGCCCGGTAATCAACTGGCCATCGATGACCACGCCGCCGCCGACGCCAGTGCCGAGAATCACGCCGAACACATTGCGATGGTCGGCGGCCGCGCCATCGCGTGCTTCCGAGAGCGCCAGACAGTCGGCATCGTTGGCAAGACGCACCTCGCGTGCGAGCGCGCGCTCGAGATCGGCCCCGAGGGTACGGCCGTTCAGGCACTGGGAGTTGGCGTTGCGCAGCCGTCCCGTCGCCGGCAGCACGCTGCCCGGCGTACCCACGCCCAGGCGCAGACCCTGTGCGCCCACTTCATTCTCAAGCGCCATGACCAGATCGATGATCGCTTCCAGCGTGGCGTTATAGCCACTTTCCGGGGTATCGACCCGACGTTCGGCACGGACCTGATCCTCGCCGTCGAGCACGATGCCGGCGATCTTCGTACCGCCCAGGTCGATGCCCAGGCGTAAACGCGCATTGTCCTGGTTCTGGCTCATGTCACGCTCGCGTCAAGAAACGGGCGCAGGCTCGTGCGTACGAGGCCGGGTGAAACGACACGCGCATTCGGAGATAGACTCATGATTCGCCAGCAGCTCAGATTGGTCGGCTATATTATCGTGACACGGCTCGTCGTGGGGGCCGTGCCCTTCGGGCAGGTGGATGCCCTGCGAGAGCGCCATCGCTGATGCCCGCCCCGGCGGCTTGAGCCGGGCTTAATCGACGGCGGCGGCCAGCAACGCGGCGCAGTCGTCGTCGAGCTTGTGGGTGATCAGATCATCCGCACGCGTACGCCCCTGGTTGATCGCCATGATCGGCAGACCGCGTACGGCCGCCTCCCGCACGAAGCGAAAGCCGGACCACACCATCAGCGACGAGCCCACGACCAGCACGGCCTCGGCTCGGGCCAGCCCGGCCCAGGCTCGGGCGACCGTCTTTTTCGGCACCGCGCCGCCGAAGAAAACCACGTCCGGCTTGAGAATGCCGCCACAGACCGGGCAGTCCGGTACGACAAAGCGTTCGTAATCGACGTCGCCCAGTTCGATATCGCCGTCTGGCCGAATGGCATCGCTATCGTGCAGCCAGCCGCTATTAGCTTCGATGAGCATTTCCTGGACGCGATTACGGGACAGGCGGGTATCGCAGGCCAGACACACCACGCGGTCGAGGCGCCCATGCAGATCGATCACGCCGCGATTGCCGGCCACGCGGTGCAGGCCATCGACGTTCTGGGTCAATAACGTACCGATATGGCCGGCCGCGCCCAGTCTGTACAGCGCATCGTGGGCGGCATTCGGCCGCGCTCGGGCCACCGCCGGCCAGCCCGCCATGCTGCGGGCCCAGTAGCGCCGGCGCTTGGCCGGCTGGCTGACGAAGGCTGCGTGCTGGATGGGCGTTGCGCCTTTCCAGCCGCCGTCGCGGTCGCGATAGTCGGGAATACCCGAATGCGTACTGATGCCTGCGCCAGTCAACACGAACAGCCGCCGGTTGGCATCCAGGAACGCGCGCAGTGCGTCCACGTGGTCGGCCCGTGGCCCCTGTTCAGTCGTCGCTAGCAGTTCGTCCGGAATCTTCATGTGCCGGCCTCCACGCCGAGCGCTGCGAAGTCTTCACGCAGACGATCGATCCCTTCGAAATGCAGCGCCTGCCAGCCGGCCGCCTTCGCGCCGTCGACGTTGATCTGGCGGTCGTCGATGAGCATACAGGCCGCCGCAGGCGCGCCGAGCGCGGCCGCGACATGGGCAAAGCCCTGTGGATCGGGCTTGGCAAAGCCGATTTCCTGCGAGGCGAAGGCGCGTTCGAGGACAGAGAAGAAGCGAAAATGCCGCTGCATGTAGCGCCAGTGCACGGCATTGGTGTTGCTGTAGCAGGCAAGCCGATGATGCCGCGCGAGCTGCTGCATGAAGGCCACCATCTCGGCGCTTTCGCCGCGCAGCATCGATTCCAGTTCGGCGGTGAGAGTGGCCGCCTCAAGCGGTTTGCCGAGACTGTCGTTCAGCGCGGCATGAAAACCGGCCTCGTTAAGTTCGCCGGTCTGGAAACGCTCGGCAATCGAATACGGCCGCTCGGTGAAACGCTCTCTGAGCAGCTCGGCAAGCTGCTGCGTGGGGGTTTCGCTACGGCGCGACAGTTTGTCGAGGGTGACCTCGGCAGGCTGAACGTCGACCACGACGCCGCCCAGGTCGAACACCAGCCAGTCAATGGAATGCTTCATTGCGCCCAGTCTACGCAAATCGTCATGACCCCGATGCGTCATTATGGGCCCCGGCATGAGCATCGATCGGTCGGGTCGATGATTCGACATGCGCTTTGGTGCAAGCTTGCACCATGCGCCCACGTCACATCCGCTCGACCGCCCTGCTCGTCGTTGCCCTACTCGGCGGCTGTAGCCTGCGAGCGCCTGTGCCGAGCGCCGCGCTGGCGGTCGGCAGCCAGCTCGAACTCACCCGCGATCTGCGAGTCCCGCCGCGGCGCTGGAGCGTTTATTTTCAGGAGGGTGAGGCGCGTCGTTTTGGTGGCATCGATAGCTGGCGCGGCTATTGTGAACTCAAGGTCCACGGTCCCAAACCCCAACCGCAGACGATCGAGGCCGGCGTATTCGAAGTGACTGCGAGCGATCAATACATCGACCGCACGGCGTCCCGCGAAATCCACGTGGCCGCCAGCGCGCCGGTTCAGCTGGCACTGGGCGAACGCCGAGACTGGAACTATGTCACCGAACTGGCGCTGGCGAGCAGCACGCAGCCCGATATCCGTGCCTTTACCTGTCCCCGCCGGCAGGAGGCCCGGCTCGGCCGCTTCATGTCGCTGGCCGAGACGCGGGCCGCCGTGGGCACTTATCTGAAGCTGAAACCGGCCTCAGCTATCGGCGTCGAGCAGTGAGTTAACCTTGTCGATATAAGCCTGCATGGCCGTACCGCTATCCATGCCTTCGAGCTTTGCCCAGGCGTCGTACTTGGCGCGGCCCTTGAAGTCGGTCATGCCCGGGCGTTTGCCTTCGACATCCCCGGCCGTGGCCTGCTTGTAGTGCGCATACAGCGCGAGCAGATCGTCGTTCTTGGGTCGCGACGACAGCGTCTCGACGTCCTTCTGGGCCTGCTCGAAACGCGACTTGAGGTCTTCTGCCATGCTTATCTCCTTGAGGCCGGCACTATGAGCGGTTACACCGCGTTCACACCGGCGATCCTGCCCGTGCAGGCGCCGATGCGCGCGGTTGTTCAATGCTACACGAGCGACGGCGCGCGTCGTACACAAACCCGGCGCTAAAAGCCGGTTATCACGCCCCGACCGCCCGTTCCCGGTCGCAAACCCTCTTGCTAGGCGTGCTGTCGCCGCTGCCAGGTCATGAATCGATGGGCCGGCGTATCGGCCGTGGCGTCCACGCGTTGTTCGTAGACGAGCTGCCAGTCGTCCCAGTCGATGGCCGGAAACCAGGTATCGCCGGTGTAACGCGCCTCGATCCTTGTGATCTGCAGCGTGGTCGCGCGTGCGAGCGTCAGCCCGTAGACCTGGGCACCGCCGATCACCATCAGCTCGGCCGCGCCGTCGCCCGCGGCGATACCGATGGCCTGTTCGACATCGGCCACGCACTCGACCCCCTGGGCATCGAAGCCCGCATCCCGCGTGAGCACGAGGTTGCGGCGCTTGGGCAACGCCCGGCCGATGGATTCGTAGGTGCGCCGCCCCATGAGGATGGGCTTGTTGAGCGTCTGCTGCTTGAACCAGCGCAGATCATCCGGGATATGCCAGGGCATGCCGCCGTCGGCGCCAATCACGCCATTCTCATCCATGGCTGCGATGAGGCTCAGGCGGACATCGGCGGGCGATAGATCGTTTGCGGTGGACATGTCTTGCTCAGTCGGTCGAAAAGATTAGCGCCTGGCCGCAACGCGATCCCGGTTCAATCGGCGTCACTGCCAGCCTGTTCGGACAGGTTTCGCAGCTCCAGGATAAACCGGGTGCCGGTGGCATCGGTATGCTCGATACGCAGATCGCCGCCATGCCGGCGACAGATACGCCGGCATAACGACAGGCCGATACCCATACCGTGATCGCCGGCGTGGCCCGCTTCGCGCCGAAACGGCTGGAACGCCAGGGCCTGAGACTCGATGCCGCGGGCATTGTCTTCGTAGTGGATGATTGTGGCAGCGTCACCGGCCTGGGTGGAATCGACGCGGATACGAATCCGCGGTGTCGCCTGCGCTCGGCGGTAGCGAATGCTGTTGTCGACGAGGTTCTGGAACAGTGCGCGCAGCTGTGCGCCGTCACCACGTATCGTGCCGAGCCTTTCTATTTCGAACTCTGCGCCGTGCTCCTCGATGAGCAGCGCCAGATCGGCGCGTACATCGTCGACCACCGTGTTCAGATCCAGGGTTTCAACCTGGGCGGCCGCGGTATCGATACGGGCCAGGCGCAGCATGCCGCCGATCATGTTCTGCATGCGATCCGCCGCCGAGCGTAACGCGGTGAGCTGTTTGCGGCCGTCGTCGCTCATGCGCGGGGCTTCCGCGGTCTGCAGCTGGCGTGCGTTGTGCTGCATCTTGCGCAGGGGTTCGCGTAAATCGTGGGCCGCGGCGATCACGCCGGCGCGGTCGCTGGCACGATCGAGCGGTACGCGCGGGGAAATGGTATCGGGGTCTGGCGAGGCCTGGGCATCGAATACCTCGATCAACAGAGTGAAACCGTTCAATCGGCCGCCCGCGCCACGCAGCGGCAGCAGACGGGCCGTACGCACCGGCGCCGCCGTGCTGGCCGGCCTTACATCGAGACTGATTGGGGCCGCCGAACGCACAGCGCGATGAAATATCACCGGCCAGCTCGCGTCGTTGCGCAGTTCGACACAGACCGCGATGCCGCGGCCAAGCGTGTCTTCGGCGTCACACGCCAGCCAGCGCGCCGCGCTTTCGCCCAGGCCGGCAATACGGCCGGCCAGATCGATACCGATCCAGGCCGGCTCGTCAGTCGCACGGGTCAGGTTGAGCCGATGCGCGGCCAACAGGTTTTCGTTTGCATTGACCGCGTCGGCCGCGCCCCGCGGGCCCGTCGCGCGCAGCAGCACGATAAAGCCAACGACGTCGTCGTTGTCGTTGGTACGCGGGCACAGATCGAGCGTACAAAGCCGGCGCTGGCCGATGCGCGTTATCAGCGCCGCCTCGAAGCGGGCCCGCCCGCGCGAACTGGCTTCAAACAGTGCCTGAGGCAACTCGGCTTCGAAACGTCGCTCTTCGGGCAACAACGTCTCGAGACGCTGGCCCTCGACCTGGGCGGCCATATGACCGAGCAGTCTCTCGGCGCTGGAATGCCACTGTTCGATCACGCCCGCGCTGTCGAGCAGGCATAGCGCGGCGTCGGGTATCTGTTCGAGCAACAGCGTGAGCGCTGCCGCACCGACTGACGGGTCGTTCGAATCGGCTGGGCTGCGGCCTGTCGATGTCATGCGACACCATCCCTGCCGAACGAACGGTGGTTAATGATAAAACGCGCTGGCCGGCATGGCGTGCTGGAGCAGACGCGTACAGTCCGCCACTGCCAGGCCGGGCGCATAGAAAAAGCCCTGTCCGAACGCGCACTTGTTGTCCACGAGGAACTGCCGCTGGGCGCTGGTTTCCACGCCCTCGGCGACCACGCGCAGGCCGAGGCTGGCGCCGAGCGCGATGATCGCCCGCGCCATGGCCCGATCGCGGCTGTTGTCGGATACGCCATGCAAGAAGCTCAAGTCGATCTTGAGTGAATCCACCGGCAGCCGGGTGAGATAGCTCAAGGAGGAATAACCTTTGCCGAAGTCGTCTATAACGACCTGAACGCCCAATTGCTTGAGCTGTTCCACCAGCGGATTGGTATCGTCGGGCCCCAGGATGAGCGCGTTCTCGGTGAATTCGAGTTCCAGCAAGTGAGCCGGCATGGCCATGGTGTCGATGAGTTGTCGCACCATGGGCAGAAAGTCTTCGTCACGGGCATGCTGGGAGGACACGTTGACGGCCAGCACGACGTCTGCGTCCAGCACGCCCGCATCGCGCCAGTTCAGGTACTGGCGACAGGCCGTGGTCAGCGCCCAGCGGGTGAACGCGCGAATACAGCCACGGGATTCGGCCATGGGTACGAACTCGTCCGGCGAAATGGGCCCGAGCCGCGGATGGTTCCAACGGGCCAGCGCCTCCAGGCCGACAATCCGTCCGGAGCCGAGATCGAACTGCGGCTGATAGACCAGATGCAGTTCGCTGGCCTCGATCGCGGCATGCAGCTCGTTGTCCAAGCCGGGGCGCGCCCGGGCACGGGCATCGTTTTCGCCGTCGAACCAGTGCACGGTATCGCGCCCGCCCTGCTTGGCCAGATACATCGCCGCATCGGCGTTGTTGATCAGCGTCCCGGCGTCCTTGCCATCGTGCGGATACATCGCGACCCCGATCGAAATCGTTACGAAGATGCGATGCGTATCGATGATGATCGGCTCGCGAAACGTTCGCAGCACGGCCCCGACCAGGGCCTCGACTTCGGCGCGGTCGTCGCTGTCGATGACCGCTACGAACTCATCGCCGCCAATACGCGCAAGCAAGGGGTGCGTGTCGCAGACGCTCTTGAGCCGGCTGGCGGAGGTATAAAGCGCCTGATCGCCGACACCATGGCCGAGACTGTCGTTGATCGATTTGAAGCCATCGAGGTCGAAATAGATCACTGCGAACGGGTGGCTTTCTGACACCGGGCGTTCGAGCATGTACTGCAGACGCTCGAGAAGTACCGCCCGGTTGAATAGCCCGGTCACCGGATCATGACGCGCCAGGTAGCTGAATTTACGCTGATTCTCGTAGTGCTGGAGCAGATAACGGATCGTGCGCTCCAGCAGCGTCGCGTTGATCTCGCCCTTGGGCAGAAACTCCGCGGCACCTGCTTCCATGACCGCGACGTCGATCTCGTAATCGTCGTGGCCGGTCAGTACCACGATAGGCGCATTCAGCGCCGCGGCCGCCGGGCTGCGCAACAGATCCAGTCCGGTTCGCCCGCCGAGCTGATAGTCGAGCAGGCAGATGTCGAAGCCGCCATTGGCGAGCGCCGCCAGCCCTTGCTCGTAGCTGCCGGCCATGGTCACGGCATAGCGATGCCGCGCGCCCGAGTGCAACAGCTCGGCCAGCCACGCGCGATCCTCGGGATCGTTGTCGATGACAAGTACGCGTACGGTTCGAGATCGAGACATCAAGTCATGCCACTTTTAGCCGATTTCGCCGCAGTTTAGCGTATATACACTGCCATTTAGCGGCGTTTCAAGCACGATATAATAGCCGTGCAGGCATCTGGCGCGCTCGGCACTGCGCCGCTGTCGTGAGCGGCTGAGAAAACCGGGGCCTGCTCGACAAGGCAGCGCCTTTCGGCTGAAAAACCGCCGTGTCGACCGACTATCAAAATGCGAATCTACAGTAAGCGCAAGTGCCTTGCAGGCCCGCTGTCGAAACCCGACCGCTAGGCCGGCGCCCACAGACGCCCCGCTTGGCCGTTGGCTAAACCGCAACCGGCGCGCTGATACGCGCGTGGCTCTCGTAGCCTTCGAGCCGAATATCGTCGAAGGTGAAGGCGAAAAGATCGTCCACATCGGGGTTGAGCCAGAGACGCGGGGCCGGGTACGGCGTGCGTGCAAGCTGCTCGTCGGCCTGCTCAAGATGATTCAGGTACAGATGGGCGTCGCCCAGGGTATGTACGAATTCGCCGACATGCAGCCCGCAAACCTGCGCGATCATGTGCGTGAGCAGGGCATAGGAGGCAATATTGAACGGCACGCCCAGAAAGATATCCGCACTGCGCTGATAAAGCTGGCAGGACAAACGGCCTTCGGCCACATAGAACTGGAACAACAGATGACAGGGCGGCAGTGCCATGTCGTCGACCTGGGCCGGATTCCAGGCCGTCACGATATGCCGGCGTGAATCCGGATTGTTCTTGATCGAATCCACGACCTTGGCCAGCTGATCCACCAAGCTGCCATCCGGCGCAGGCCAGCTGCGCCACTGATAGCCATAGACCGGCCCGAGATCGCCGTTTTCGTCGGCCCACTCGTCCCAGATGCGAACCCGATTATCCTTGAGATAGCCGATATTGGTATCGCCGGCGATGAACCACAGCAGCTCGTGGATGATCGCGCGCAGATAGAGCTTCTTGGTCGTGAGCACCGGAAACCCCTGCGCGAGATCGAAGCGCATCTGGCGCCCGAATACCGACAGCGTACCGGTGCCGGTCCGATCGCCCTTGGGCGTGCCGTGCTCGCGCACCTCGCGCATGAGATCGAGATAAGGCTGCTCGAGTGCCACCCTTGCCGAGCTACTCATGACGTCGCCAGGTCGCGCCGATAGGCCAGCGCGAGCAAGAGAATGCCGCCCACGATCATCGGCGTGCACAGCACCTGACCCATGGTCATCCAGTCGAAGGCGACGAAACCGAGAAACGAATCCGGCTGGCGGAAGAATTCGGCAAAGAACCGCAGGCAGCCATAGCCGATCAGAAACAGGCCGGAAACCGCCATGCGCGGCCGTGGCTTGCGGGCGAACCACCACAGAATGGCGAACAGCAGCAGACCTTCCAGCCCGGCTTCATAAAGCTCCGAAGGATGACGCGGCGCCATGTCGACATGCGGATAGATCATCGCCCAGGGCACGTCCGTCACCCGGCCGATCAGCTCACCGTTGATGAAGTTGGCGATACGCCCGAAGAACAGGCCGACCGGTACGATGGGGGCGACGAAATCGGTGATATCGAAAAACGCGCGCTGCGTGCTGCGGGCGAACCAGCCGGCGGCGGCGAATACGCCGAGCATGCCGCCATGAAAGGACATGCCACCCTGCCAGATATAGAACAGCTGCAACGGGTTATCCAGCAGCAGCCCGGGCTGGTAGAACAGCATATAGCCCACGCGCCCGCCCACGACCACGCCGAGCACTACGTAGAACAGCAGATCGCCGACCTCTTCACGTGCCCAGTGGATATGGGGCTGCTTCGTGCGCACGATGCCCAGCCCCCAGCCGATGAGGAAACTCAGCAGATACATCAGTCCGTACCAGTGCACGGCAAGCGGGCCGATGGCTACGGCGACGGGGTCGATATCGGGATGCACGAACATGGCGACGAATTCTAGGTCGTGTTGACGTTTGTTGCGAGCACCGCATGGGCGGGTGCACGCCTGTAGATCGAGGCGGGCAGCGCACCGTGGGGTATGCCGCCCTCGGCCAGGCCCCGCGAGGGCCTTGGCGGTTCAGACTTGCTGACTGGACGCTATCTTATGGCAATTGTGCGTTGCAACGCTGTTACGTGATACCCAGGGGGCGTTGGCCACAAGCCCGCATCGGGTAGCGCCGCGCGATCCGAGTCCGTTGCTCGCCTCGCCCGACGCTTCGCAGCGGGCGACCGCCGGCCAAAACCGAGCTTCGGTCAACGCGTCCAGGCATACATGAACACATCGCGCGGCCCCGCTTTCCGATCGGCATGATTCGGCCGCGGCGACCAGCGCCGTAGACAGCCCTCATAGATCATGCCCAGACCTTCAAGAATGCGCCTTGAAGCCGCATTCTCGGTATCGCAGGTCGCCCAGATTCGATAAAGGTCGTCGATGGATTGCGCCGCATCGAACACCGCGGTCGCGGCCTCGCGCCCAAAACCCTGACCCCAGACCGAACGAGCAAGCACATAGCCGATTTCGGCCCCGTGCTCGCTGAAGGAACAGGCCACCGTTCCGATACCGCCGTGCTCGGCATGCTCGATGAGCCAGCAGTAGTCTTCGCCGGACGACCAGCCCTCGGCCACGTCGTCGAGAAAGTCGCTGCTGTCGTCGAGATCGACATGCCGGGCCCAGGTCATGAAGCGGGTGACCTCGGCGTCGCTGGCAAAGGCGAAGATCGCCTCAGCGTCGCCGCCGCCGGGCACGCGCAGAGTCAGACGCGGCGTGTTCAGACGCTGGGGCATGCTGATCATGACGGCCTCGCTGGCAGTATTCAGCCCAGTTCCTGCTCGAACTCTTCCTTGTAGCGCGCCTTGAACTCATCCATGGTGAAGCGATGGTTCTGGGTGCCGGGGCGCTCGATCTTGATCGTGCCCATCAGCGAGGCCACGCGCCCGATCGTCGGCCAGTCCAGGCCCTGCTGAAGGCCCCAAATCAAGCCGGCACGAAATGCATCGCCACAGCCGGTCGGGTCGGCCAGCGCGGTGGGTGAACCGGCCGGAATCTTGAACTGTTCGCCGTCGGCGTAAATCACCGAGCCCTCGCCGCCCTTGGTGACGATCATGGCTTTGAGCTGCTCCGCCATGCTGGCCACCGACAGACCGGTGCGATCGCTCATCAGCTCCGCTTCGTAGTCGTTGACCGCCACATAGGCCGCCTGGCCGAGAAAGCGCTTGAGCTCTTCGCCGTTGAACATCGGCAGGCCCTGGCCCGGGTCGAAGATGAAATCGATGCCGGCTTCGGCGAACTGGGCCGCGTGCTGGACCATGCCGTCCTTGCCGTCGGGCGAGACGATGCCGAGCGTGATGCCGGCATCGGTGGGCACCTGCTGTTCGTGGGCATGGTTCATCGCGCCCGGATGAAAGGCGGTGATCTGGTTATCGTCCAGGTCGGTAGTGATATAGGCCTGGGCGGTATAGGCCTCGTCCACGCGCTTGATGTACTCGCGACTAATGTCGTGCTCGTCCATCCAGGCGGCATAGTCGTCGAAATCGCTGCCGACCGTGCCCATCGGCATGCCTTCGCCACCGAGCAGTTTCAGCGAATAGGCGATATTGCCGGCACAGCCGCCGAACTCGCGCCGCATCTCCGGCACCAGGAACGACACGTTCAGCATATGCACGCGATCCGGCAGGATCTCGTTCTTGAAGTGGCCGGTATAGACCATGATCGTGTCGTAGGCGAAAGATCCGCAGATCAGAGCTGACATAGCTTGTCCTTTGTTCGATGAGACTCGGTGCGCGCTGCAGGCACGTCACACGAAGGCCAGCCGCCCATGATGCCATAGCCAGCGCATGCAGCCGGCGAGTTCGACGGGCGCGCGTGGCTCAGGCGCCGGCCGCCGTGGCGGATTCGTGCTTGAGATCCAGATTCTTGGCGGCGGCGACTTCGTCCAGACGCCGCACCGGCAGCTTGACCGGCGCCTCTTTCAGGGTCGCAGCATCGGTCCTGGCTTCTTCCCAGATCGAGACCATGGCGTCGACGAAGGCATCCAGCGTTTCCTTGGATTCGCTTTCGGTCGGCTCGATGAGAAAGCATTCGGGAACGAGCAACGGAAAATAGATCGTCGGCGCATGAAAGCCGTAGTCGAGCAGGCGCTTGGCGACGTCGGTCGCACTGACATCCAGCTGCTGCTTCTGACGCTTGAGGGTGACGATGAATTCGTGGCTCGCCCGCCGCTCGGGGAACGCCAGATCGAAGCCGGCCTCGCGCAGGCGCGTCATCAGATAGTTCGAGTTCAGGGTGGCGAATTCCGCCACCCGGGTCATGCCGTCACGACCGAGCAAGCGGGCATAGACATAGGCCCGCAACAGCACACCGGCATTGCCCATGAACGCCGACAAGCGCCCGATGGTGTTCGGAATATCCTTCTCGGTGAGCCAGCGATAGGTCGCCTCATCGCCCTCGCCGTCGCGCCCGACCACCGGAATGGGCATGAAGTCGCGCAGGCGTTTGCCCACGCCGACCGCACCCGAGCCCGGGCCACCGCCGCCGTGCGGCGTGGAGAAGGTCTTGTGCAGGTTCATGTGGATGACGTCGAAGCCCATGTCACCCGGCCGTACCTTGCCCAGAATGGCGTTGAGGTTGGCGCCGTCGTAGTAGAGCAGCCCGCCCGCACCGTGCACGATCTCGGCGATTTCCAGGATGTCCTGTTCGAACACGCCCAGCGTCGACGGGTTGGTGAGCATGATGCCCGCGGTGCGCTCGGACACGGCATCGCGCAGCGCGGCGATATCCACGTCGCCGTCGGCATCGGTCGGGATTTCGACCACCTTGCAGCCACACATCACGGCAGTGGCCGGATTGGTGCCATGGGCGGCGTCGGGCACGAGAATTTCATCGCGTGCGCTATCGCCGCGGGCGTCGTGATAGGCCTTGATCATGGCCACGCCGGTAAATTCGCCCTGGGCCCCGGCCATCGGCGTGAGCGATACGGCTTCCATACCGGTCACGGTGGTGAGCATTTCCTGGAGCTCGTACAGACAGGCCATCATGCCCTGGCCATGGCTGGCCGGTGCCAGCGGATGCCGATTGAGAAACCCCGGCAGCGAGGCCAGCGTGTTACAGGCCCGCGGGTTGTGCTTCATCGTGCACGAGCCGAGCGGATAGAAGTGGGTATCGATAGAAAAATTCAGCTGCGACAGCCGCGTGTAGTGGCGTACCACGTCCATTTCCGAAGCTTCGGGCAACCCCACGGGCGACTCGCGCCGCAATGCGGCCGGGATATCGTCGATGGCCGGCGCCTCGGCCGGCGCCTGTGCCAGCGCCCGACGACCCGGGCGGCTGTGTTCGAAGATGAGCTTTTCGGTCATGACGTGGTTACTATTCGGTATTGGGGTTCTTCACGACAAAGGCTAGTTGTCCGCAAATAAACGCAAAAGGCCGCAAACAAGACAAAGACATATCAATTCGATAACGCCTGCGGGAGCAATCGAAACCCAGCCGTTCGTTACCCACGTCCTCGTTCTATTCGTTTTTTATTTGCGCTTGTTCGCGTTCATTTGCGGACAATGTCTTTCCGCGACGATTCAGACCTTGAGTGCCGCCAACGCGTCTTCGTAGTTCGGCTCCTGGCCAATCTCGGGCACCAGTTCGCTGTGCAGCACCGTGCCCTGTTCGTCGGCCACGATCACCGCACGCGCACACAATCCAGCCATGGGCCCGTTGGCGATGAGCACGCCATAGTCCTGGCCGAAACGCTTGTCGCGCATCATCGACAGGGTCGTGCCGTTTTCCAGCCCTTCGGCCGTGCAAAAACGCGAATGCGCGAACGGCAGGTCCGCCGAAATCTGCAGCAGCGCGATATTGTCGAGCGCATCGACTTCGGCATTGAAGCGCTTGACCGAGAGCGCACAGGTCGGCGTATCCATGCTCGGAAAGATATTGAATATCTTGCGCTTGCCTGCGAAGTCCGCAAGCGCTACGTCGCGCAGGTTGGCGCCGGTCAGCTTGAAGTCGGGCAGCCTATCGCCGGGGGATGGCAGCTGGCCTTCGACCTCGGTGGCATTACCTTTGAGCGTAATCTGCTGGGTCATCGTCTGTCCTTGGATACAACGTATGAAATGAGTTGCCGGGCGCGGCGCTCAAGCCGCGTCGGCCTGGGCGGCAATCACGTCGCGCAGGGCGTCGGCATAGGTATCGAGATCGGCCTCGGTCTTGGTTTCGGTGGCACAGACGAGCACCGTGTTATCGAGCCCGTCATAGAATTCGGCCAGGGACAGCCCGCCGAAGACGCCGTGTTCTGCCAGCGCGGCGAGCGCCCGTTCGGCATCGACGGGCAGCCGCAGCACCGTTTCATGAAAGGCCGGGCCGTCGAAAACCGTCTCGACGCCGTCAATGGCGGTGAGTCTGGCCACCAGCGCGCGGGTATTGGCGATACAGGTCGCGGCCGTATTCTCCAGCCCCGTCGCGCCGAGCAGGCTCATGTGAATAGTGGCCGCGGTCACCAGCAGGCCCTGATTGGTACAGATATTCGAAGTCGCCTTGGAACGCCGGATATGCTGCTCGCGCGGCTGCAGCGTCAGTACATAGCCGGTACGACCATCCACGTCCTGTGTTCGACCCACCACACGGCCGGGCATCTGGCGGACGTGCTTCTTGCGACAGCACAGAATGCCGAAATACGGCCCGCCCGAGGCCAGCGGCGCGCCCAGCGGCTGGCCTTCACCGACGACGATATCGGCGCCCTCGCCAGCGCCCCAACGGCCCGGCTCATTGAGTACGGCGAGCGACAACGGATTGACCACGCCGATGGCCAGCGCGCCGTTATCCTGGGCCCAGTCGGTGAGTCGGTCCACGTCTTCGAGCACGCCGAAGAAGTTGGGCTGCGGGATCACCAGCGCGGTCACGTCCTCGCCGGCCCAGCGCTCAAGCGCTGCCTCGTCGATACGCCCGGTGGCGTGGTCGTAGCCGATCGTCTCGAAGGTGATGCCCTGGTTCGCACAGATGTTGTGCGCGACCTGGCGATAGAACGGATGCACGCTCACCGGCATGAGAATACGCGCCGATTTGGACCGGCGATTGGCGCGTACCGCCATGAGCACGGCTTCAGCCAGCGCCGAGGCGCCGTCATAGAGCGAAGCGTTGGCCACGTCCATGCCGGTCAGGCCCGTCATCATGGTCTGATATTCGTAGACCACCTGCAGCGTGCCCTGACTGGCTTCCGGCTGATACGGCGTATAGGCGCTGTAGAACTCACCCCGGGTGGTCAGCTCCCAGACCGCCGCAGGAATATGATGTTCGTAGGCGCCCGCGCCGATAAAACACAGCCCACCGGCATCCCGGGCCGCGCGTTCGCCCATGAGCCGGGTGACGGCCTGTTCGCTGGCCCGTTCCGGTATCGAGTCCAGGCGCACATCGCGCAGGCTGGGGTCGATCTCGTCGAACAGGTCGTCGATGGCATCGACGCCGATCGTGGCCAGCATCGAGCGGATATCGTCTTCGGTATGCGGAATGAAGGGCATGAATCCTCGCAGAACTTGAGTACGACCGAGAGCGCGCGGGCGGCCGGGCCCATCCGACGCCCGCGCTCGCGGGCTAGTCTTCCTCTTCTTCGACGATGCCCTCGTAGGCATCGGCATCCAGCAGTTTTTCGACGCTGTCCGGGTCGGATACGTTCATCTTGAACAGCCAGCCTTCGCCGAATGGATCTTCGTTGACCAGCTCCGGCGAATCCTCGAGCTGTTCGTTGATTTCGGCGATTTCGCCGTCGAGCGGCGCATAGATATCCGAGGCTGCCTTCACCGACTCGACCACGGCCACCGCGTCACCGGCACCGACCTTGGTGCCGGCTTCGGGCAGTTCGACGAACACCAGGTCCCCCAGCGACGATTGGGCATAGTCGGTAATACCGACCGTGCAGGTGCCGTCGCCGTCATAGTCGATCCATTCGTGGGTCTTGGTATAGGACAGATCCTTGGGTACTTCGCTCATGGGGCTCCCCTTGCAGCAGGTTGGCGCGGTGTGCGCGATGGTTCGGTGGATTAAAGGCTACTGAGAAAAACGCTCAGTCGTCGATACGGCTCTTGCCGTTACGCACGAAGGGATAGCGCACGATGCGCGCGGGCTGCCACTTGCCGCGCAGGCAGACTTCGACGCTGTCTTCCCAGTCGACGGGCACCCGCGCGAGCGCGATCGAGCGCGACAGCGTCGGCGCATAGCTGCCGCTGGTGATTTCGCCTTCGGCGTGTTCTTCCTCGACATCGCTGTCGGCGGCGCGTACCGCGGTTTCATGCCGCATCACCCCGCGTCCTTCCAGTACCAGCCCGACCAGCTTCTGGCCCACGCCCTCGGCGCGCAGGTGCTCGAGCGCCGCGCGGCCGACAAAATCCCGTTCTTCGGGCTTGAACGCCACGGTCCAGGCCAGGCCCGACTCCAGCGGGGTGCGCTCTTCGTCCATGTCCTGACCGTAGAGATTCAGCCCGGCTTCCAGGCGCAGCGTGTCGCGCGCACCCAGGCCGATGGGCGCCACACCCTTGTCGCGCAGGCTTTTCCAGGCGGTCACGGCCTCCTCGGCCGGCAGCACGAGCTCGAAACCGTCTTCGCCGGTATAGCCGGTGCGGCCGACCGAGCGATCGTTTTCCACCGCCACCTGAAAGGGTTTGAGCTGGAGCGCGGCCTGCCGGAACGCCTCGTCGAGCAGCTCGGCGGCCATATCGCGCCCGCGCGGCCCCTGGACGGCGATAATGGCCATGTCCTGACGGTGGTCGATTGCGACGTCGTAATCGCGGGCCTGACTTTTGATCCAGGCCAGATCCTTTTCCGTGGTCGCGGCATTCACCACGATGCGATACAGATCGCTGCTCAGGTGATAGACGATGAGGTCGTCGATCACCCCGCCCCGGGTATTGAGCATGCAGGTATAGAGCGCGCGCCCGGCGTCGTCGATCTTGGCCACGTCGTTGGCCAGCAGCCAGCGCAGGAACTCGCGTGCCGCGGCACCGCTGATATCCACGACCGCCATATGCGAAACGTCGAACATGCCCACGCTTTCGCGTACGGCCTTGTGTTCAGCGATCTGGGAGCCGTAGTCGATCGGCATCTCCCAGCCGGCGAAATCCACGAGCTTGGCGCCGTCCGCGACATGCGCCTCATAGAGCGGGGTTCGTTTGGCCATGACAATCTCTTTGCAGATGAATCAACAGGACACGGGCCGGCCCGGGCTTTCGCCTGCCGCCCCTCTGTCCTGGCACCTGAGAGATTCGCCCCTTCGGTGAGCCGTGTTTAAACGGCTGCTCTCCAGAGTCGATCAAGCCGGCGCGTCATGACGCCGGCGCGCGCGTGGTTCGGGTACCTGAGCGTTTCCGGGCGGAAATTTGCGCCTTCGGTGACGGGCGACAGCCCGTTCTCTCCCACGCGGTTATTGACCGTGCCTCGACTATACCGGCGCGATCGACACAGGCCAAGCGTCGGCCTGAACGCCGCTTTTCGCTGCAAAATACAGACGTTTGCGCTTATTGCAGCAGTCGCGGGCCGTTGGCCGACAGCCCCACGGCATGATGAATCATGGCCTGGCGAACCGGCGCGAGGTTGGCCGCGACCCCGATCGCGCTCTGACGCAGGCTGCGCAGCACGGGGTTGGCGCTGCCATAGACCCGTTTGAACGCATCGGTGATGCCCAGCATCATCAGATTCTCGGCCATCCGCGCACGCTGGTAACGACGCAGGTAGGTCATGTCGCCGGCATCGCGGCCTGCCGCACGGCCGGCTTCCAGCGCTTCGACCATGCCCGCCACGTCGAGAAGACCGAGGTTGACCCCCTGGCCCGCCATCGGGTGAACCACATGCGCGGCATCGCCGGCCAGCGCGACCCGCGGGCGACAATACTCGCGCGCATGCTGGAGCTTGAGCGGGAAAGACGCCCGCCGATCCATATGCTCGATTTCACCCAGCACATGCCCGCTGGCCTCGCTCAGGCGGGCACAAAAGGTCTCGTCATCGAGTTCAGCCAGTTCTGCGGCAAGCGCGTCATCGGCATGCCAGGCCAGCGAGCAACGACCGTCCGAAAGCGGCAGAAACGCAACCGGCCCGGTTTCGGTAAAGCGCTGCCAGGCGATATGACGATGATGGCGCGCCGGGGTGACCGTACCCACGGTACAACGCTGGCCGTAGGACCAGCCGGTGGTTTCGATGCCGGCCGCTGCCCGCACCGGGGAATTCGCGCCTTCGGCACCCACCACGAGTGCCGCGCTCACGGTCGTGCCGTCATCCAGGCGCAGCCGGGCGGCGTCGCTATCAAGGGCCAGGCTTTCCATCTTCGCCGGGCAGTAGATATCGACATCGGTCAGCGCCTGCCAGGCACTGTCGACGATCAGGTTGTTCTCGACGATATGCCCGAGCTCGGGCAGGCCGACCGCAGTATGTTCCAGGAACAGCTCGCTGGCGCCACCCGCCTCCCAGACCTTCATGCCGGTGAACGCACAGCAGCGCCGACGCTCGACCGACGCCCACAGATCCAGATTCTCGAGTACACGCCGCGTGCCTGGCGCAATCGCCGACACGCGCAGCTCGTAGTCCTGGTGGGTATCGAAACGCGGCGGGCGTTTGGCTTCCACCAGCGCGACCGAGAAATCGGCGCGCGACAACGCCACCGCGAGCACGGCGCCCACCATGCCACCGCCGACGATCGCCACGTCATAACGCGGGTTGTGACTACTCATGAGCTTGCCTTGCGAATACGCGCCGGGGCCAGGGCCAGGCCCATGCTGCGCCGGGCCATGTCGTCACGAATCGACGGCAGCAGCGACAGGCCGAACAAGCCCGCGCCGCGGGCATGGTCGAGCATGGGAATACGATTGGAGAACAGACGCACGATCGCGTCGGTGAAATTAGCCACACGATGCTGGTCCGGGCGCCGGGCCTCGGCCCAGGCGCCGAGCAGATCGCTCTCGCCGGGATCGAACTCGGAATTCGCGGCGAGGCGCTCACGCAGCATCGCGGCCAGCAGCAGCGCATCGCGAATGGCCAGATTGAAGCCCTGGGCAGCGGCCGGGTGCAGGGCATGACCGGCGTTGCCGATAAGCACGGCACGATCGACCGCCGCACGGTCACACAGCACCCGCGCCAGCGGATAGCTGCCGCGCGGCCCGGCCAGCTTGAGCGTGCCCAGGCGCTGGCCGAAGGCGGCCTGCAGGCCGTCGATGAATGCCTCTTCGCTCACCGCACACATCTGCTCGGCACGTTCGCTGGGCAGTGTCCATACCGCGGCACAGCTGGCGCGCGTACAGGGCAGAAGCGCGACGGGCCCGTCCGGGGTGAAACGCTCGTAGGCACAGCCGCCATGAGCGCGTTCGGGCTCCACGAAGGTGACGATGGCGCGCTGCTGATAATCGTCGGTGCGCGCGCCGATACCCAGCGCGCCGCGTACCGACGACTGCGCACCGTCGGCGCCGACCAGCAGGCGTGTGCTCAATGTCCGGCTTTCGCCGTCGCCGACCGCACAGGCCAGTTCGATGCGTTCGCCCGCGTCGTCGCGGGTGAGCGACTCGAAGCGTGCCGGGGCAATCACGTCGACCTGGCTCATCTGGGCCAGCCGGGCACGCAGAGCCGCGATCATGGTGACGTTCGGCAGCACATAGCCCAGCGCCGGCAGATCGTAGTCGGCGGCATTCACCCGCACGCTGCCGAAACGCCCCTGTTGCGATACGTGCAGACGTTTGATGGGCGCGGCGTCGTGGGCCATGTCGGCCCACAGATCCAGTTCCTCGAACATCGCCCGGGTGCCGGCCGCGATCGCGGTGGTACGCGCCTTCATGTTCTCGTCGGCGGGTGCGTCGAAGGCCACGGCCTCCACGAGCGCGATCTTGAGCCCCGTATCGGCCAGCGCACAGGCAAAGGTGGCGCCGGCCAGGCCGCCGCCGACCACGGCAATATCGTAGTCACGGCTCACGGCGTTTCGCTCCGATACGGTTTGGCCATCAATGCCTCGATCTCGTCAACATCCTTGGGCACATCTACGGTCAGCACGTCGCAGCCGGTTTCGGTGATGACGATATCGTCCTCGACCCGAATACCGATATCCGCGAAGCGCGACGACGGGTTGTCCTGGCCCCGGACATACAGCCCGGGCTCCACGGTCAGCGCCATGCCCGGTTCGAGCAGGCGCCATTCACCGTCGACTTTATAGTCGCCCACGTCGTGCACGTCCATGCCCAGCCAATGGCTGGTGCCATGCATGAAATAGGCGCGGTAGCTTTCGGCGTCGATGGCCTCGTCGACCGTGCCTTCGAGCAGGCCGACATCGATCAGCCCGGCCACCAGTACTTTCAGCGCCGCCTGATGGATCGCATTCATCGGCTCGCCGGGCCGGGCGGCCTCGATCGCGGCCCGATTGGCCGCAAGCACGATCTCGTAAAGCTCGCGCTGGGCGTCAGAGAAACGTCCGTTGACCGGAAAGGTGCGGGTGATATCGCCGGCATAGCCGCGATATTCCGCGCCGGCATCGATCAACACCAGATCGCCGTCGGCCATGGGCGCGCTGTTTTCGATGTAGTGCAGCACGCAGGCGTTCTCGCCGGCGCCGACGATGCTCGGATAGGCCCAGTGCATACCGTCGTTTTCGAAGGTGTAATGCAGGGTCGCTGCGAGCTGATACTCGTACATGCCCGGGCGCACCGCCTGCATGGCCGCGATATGGGCACGCGCCGAGGTGGCAGCGGCCTGGCGCATGAGTGCGACCTCGTGTTCGGACTTGCGCAGGCGCATGTCGTGGAGAAGCCCGTCGAGGGCCACCACTTCGCGCGGCGGCACGCCGCCTCGACCCTGGCTGCGCATGCCCGACAGCTGATCGAGCACGCCCTGTTCGAACTCGGGATGCGTACCGAAAGACAGATAGACCCTGCAGCGGCCGTCGAGCAGGCGCCCGATCCAATCCTCGAATTCGTCGATGGCAAAGGCCTGATCGGCGCCGTAGTCGGCCATGGCGCCATCCGGGCCGGCCCGTCGGCCGATCCAGACTTCCTGATCGGCGTTGCGGGCACGACAGAACAGGATGTAATCCCCGGCCTCGAAGCCGGGCGCGATCACCGCGATCGCTTCGGGCTCGCAGAAGCCGGTCAGATAGCGAAAATCGCTGTTCGGCCGATAGGGATAGTCGACATCGTTATTGCGGTTGCGCTCGGGCGTGGCCGCGAGCATCGCCACCCCGTCGCGGCCGACGATATCCGCCACGCGTGCACGACGCGCCGCATGAACCGCCGGCTCGTCGCTATGCTGCAGATGCGATTGGTCTCTCATCCGATCCCTCGTCGAAGACGTTCAAGAAAACAGGCGGAACCGCGTGCGCGACAGGCGCCGCCGCGGCCCTAGTGCAGCGACTCGCGCCGCGTGGGGCCTTCGCGCTTGGGCTGAAGCTCGAGAAACACCATCTGTACGCCCACCCGCAGGTATTCGACCAGTTCGGCATAGTCGGCTTCGGC
>NZ_PBYA01000017.1 GCF_002729955.1 Salinisphaera sp.
CTCCGACTCATCGCTATGGGTTACTCGCTGTATTCAGGCCCCGTATGAAGCGAACGAGAAGCACAGGGCCGAAGGGTTTCCGACGCACCGCGCCGGGGCGGCCAGCCTGTTTGAGGATCGCCAAAGCGATCCGAGCCATATTGATTGACTAGGGCCGCACCCTTCGGACCGAGAACTTGGTATTGCTCTGGCAGTAGTTCGGCGCGCTTCGCGCCGACGCGTAACCCGGGCGTCTTTTCCTTTGCTTCCTTTCGTTTGGACGAGCAAACGAAACGGAGTCGCACTGCAGTGCGAAACGAAAGGTTCGACGAACTTGTGAGCGCCGAAAGACGCGCCGCCCTATCCGTTGACTTCTTGAATCAGCTTGCAGCGAATTCTTACTTGAGGTTTGGCACCACAGTCCATGCGACCATACGACCCGTGATCGACCTCCACAGCCATTCCACCCGCTCCGACGGCCGCCTGACGCCCACCGAACTCGTCGCCCGCGCCGCCAACGCCGGGGTCGAAACGCTGGCGCTGACCGACCATGACACGATCGACGGCCTGGCCGAAGCACGAACGGCCGCGAGTGCGCATGGCCTGCGCCTGATCAACGGCGTGGAAATTTCGGTGACCTGGCAACGACGTACGCTGCATGTCGTCGGCCTGGCCTTCGACGAACACGACGCCGGTCTTGCTGAAGGCCTGGCTGCCCTTCAGAAGGTCCGCCACGATCGCGCCGAACGAATCGCCGCGAAGATCGAAAAACATGGGGTCGCGAATGCGCTGGAACGCGCGCAGGAACTCGCCGGCGACGGCCAGATCACGCGTCCGCATTTCGCCCGGCTGCTGACCGAAGACGGCATTTGCCGAGATAATGCCCAGGCCTTCAAGCGTTATCTACGACCCGGCCGCGACGGCCATGTGTCGGTGGAATGGACGACCTTGCTGCGCGCCGTGCAATGGATCCACGGCGCGGGCGGGATTGCGGTACTGGCGCATCCCTTCGGCTACGGGTTTTCGGGCGCCTGGCGTCAACGCGCGGTGACCGCGTTCGCGGCGGCCGGCGGCGACGGTCTGGAAATCTGTACCGGCACCACCGACCGCCAGCAGGAAGTCACCGCCGCCCGCGACGCCGATCAACACGGGCTGGCCGGATCGGTGGGCTCCGATTTCCATGCGCCGGAACAGTTCTGGCTAGCGCTGGGCCGCCTGCGCGCGCTGCCGGGCGGCATGCGCAGCGTCTGGGACGATCCGCGCTTTGGCGACTGATGGCCGATCAGTACACGTCGCGCAGATAGCGATGTTCTGAGGACAGCGTTTCCACATACCGCTTGGCCTGGGCCTCGTTCATATCGCCCTGCTCCATGACGATATCGTGCAGGGCTTTGTCGACATCCTTGGCCATACGCTCGGCGTCGCCGCAGATATAGATCACCGCACCCGCTTCCAACCAGGCCCAGAATTCGCGGCCCTGTTCACGCATGCGGTTCTGTACGTAGACCTTTTCCTTCTGATCGCGCGAAAACGCCAGCGTAAGCCGACTGATCAGCCCGCTGCCGCGCCATTTTTCCAGCTGTTCCTTGTAGATATGATCCTTGGCCGACTCCGGGTTGCCGAAGAACACCCAGTTTCGGCCCGCATCACCGCGGGCTTCGCGTTCCTGCAAAAACGCCATGAACGGGGCGATGCCGGTGCCGGGGCCGATCATGATCGCCGGGTGATCCGGGTCCTTGTTTACCCGGAATTCCGCCGTCGGCTGGATATACATCGGCACTTCGCCATGTCGGGACAAACGCTTGGCCAGAAAGGTCGACGCCACGCCCTTGTAGCCGCGTCCGTAGACGGCGGTTTTTACCACGGCGACGGTGGTATGAATCTCCGTCGGGTACTGGCGAGACGAGGAGGCAATCGAATACAGCCGCGGCTGCAGCGGTCCAAGGGCATCGACCAGTTCCTGCAGCTTCGGCCGCGCGCTCGGATAGACCCGTACGATCTCGAGCAGCGTCTGGCCCTCTTCCACGCCGCGCTCGGCGAGCATGCGCAGGTCCTCGGCCTCGTCGGCGTCGGTAGCAGCCTGCGCCAACACCGCCACCGCATCGTCGGTCGGCTTGGTGATATCGACGTCCTTGAGCAGCACCTGGCGCAGCAGCTTGTTTTCGCCGTCGTGGGATTTGACCTTTTCACCGCCGGAGGCGTCGATGTCGGCGAGAATCGCGTCCACGGTGCGCGGGTCGTTCTCGGGGTAAATGCCCATGGAATCCCCGGCCTCGTACTCGATACCGGAATCCCCGAGGTCGATCACCACATGGCGGGTGTCCTTGCTCGAGCCTTCGGCGTTGAGCGGCGTACTCGACTTGAGCTTGGCCATGTAGGGGTTGTCGCGCGTGCCCAGCGGCGCCTTCTTCTTCGGCTTGGGTTCGGGTTTGGGCTTGTCTTCCTCTTCGCTCGCGCCGCCCTTGGCCGACTCGTGCTCGGCCACCAGCTCCTTGAGCTTGCGTTCGGTTTCCTTGGCGCCCGGTACACAGCGGTTGAGATCCTCGCCTTCGAAGGCGATGGCTTCTGCATAGGTCTTGCACAGATAGCCACACTGTCCGCAGTCGAGCTGGGCCATGGCGGCCATGAGCTGGCGTTCATGTGGCTTGCCTTCGGCGAGCTCCATACGTTCGTCCATCTCCAGGCCCGGATCGTGCCAGGGAAAGGACTCCTTGGCCTCGCCGCCGCCCTGCTCGGCGCCGCCGAGCGAGCCTTCCCAGCCGGCCAGCGCCGATATCAGGCCGTTGAGCCATTCGCGCTGTTCGGCCTCGAACGGCGCGTCTTCGGGGATCAAATCGACTTGTGTGGGCATCGGGTTACCTCGTTGCTCTACGAGAGTGTTCTTTGTTTTCCACAGATCTACGCAGATTCACGCAGATCAATACAAAAGAAAAATTCGATAAATCAGTGCATTAACGCCAATTACAGGCCTGTCGGGCGCCTTATTCGCGTGTCTTCGCCTTCATTTGCGGACAACCTGCTTGCTTGATCAAAAGCAGCCGAGTTTAGACATCATCAAGTAAAACCTTGCCATCCCGAATGTTCTGATCTGCGTTAATCTGCGCCGATCTGCGGTTAAATGCCTTAAAAACCAGTCTCTCAAGCCGTTGTCTGCTCATCGGTTTCGGAGTCGGAATCCTCGGGCCTACGGTCGTAGTCATCCGTGGCGGCTTCGTCGCGCTCGGTTTTGATCTCTTCCGGCGTATCGGCCTGGGCCTCGGCTTCGGAATAGGCTTTTTCCTCGGATTCGGTTTGCGCCGCGGCTGCCTTGTCCGAACGCTGGGCGAGGCGCTCGCGCAGCTCGTCGATGTCCTGGCGCCGTGCAAAGGCAACGAAGCGCTCGCCGTCGTTGCGCTCTTCCAGATACAGACCGAGCAGATTTTCGAGATAGGCGTTCAGGTGTACGACCGGAATCGAGCTCGCCAGCTCGTGGGCGATGCCTTCCTCGCTTTCGTAGCCGCCGCCGATATAGACATGGAAACCATCGACCTGATCGGCCTCTTCCGGATCGTCGGCCTCCGGATCCGCCACGCGGGCACCGAGCAGGCCGATATCGCCTACATAATGCTGGGCACAGGAATTCGGGCAGCCGGTCATATGGATATTGAGCGGCTCGTCCAGATCGAGCGTCGCTTCGAGGTGATCCACCAGCTTGAGCGCGTTGCCCTTGGTTTCGGCGTTGGCGAACTTGCAGCCAAAGCTGCCGGTACAGGCCACCATGCCGGTACGCGCCGGGCTGGCGTTCACGTGCAGGCCGAGTTTTTCGATACCGCTGACCAGGGCGTTCATGTCGGATTTGTCGACGTTGCCCAGCACCAGGTTCTGCCAGACGGTGGTACGCATCTTCGAATCGGCATAGCGGTCGGCGAGGTCCGCCAGACCGTGCATCTGTTTCACGGTGAGCTTGCCAACCGGCAGCACCAGGCCGACGTACTGTTTGTTGTCGTCGTGGTCGTGAATACCGATATGGCCGGCTTTTTCGACCGGGTGCCGGGCCTCGCAGCGCGACAGCGGATAACGTCGCAGCGTGAACGGCAGCTGTTTCTGGACCTCGCGCATGAACTTCTCGAAGCCCCAGCGATCGAGCACGTATTTCAACCGTGCCTTGTCGCGGCTGGTGCGATCGCCGTTGGCCAGGAATACGTGCAGGACCGCATGGGCCACGGGTACGCACTCCTCGGGCTTGAGCATGACGCCGGTATCGCGGGCAAAATCCTTGTGCCCGGTGATGCCGCCCAGGCCCATCCGAAAATACGGCCGGCGTGGCAGCGGGCCGTCGGCTTTCGGCAGCACGGCGGAAAAGCCGATGTCGTTGGTGCCTTCCAGCGCGCTGATACGCCCACCGCCATCGAAGGCGATATTGAACTTGCGCGGCAGGCCGTAGAGCTCGCGATGATTGAGGATATGGTGGTGCATCTGCTTGCAGTACGGCGTGACATCGATCAGCTCGTCCGGATCGATGCCGGCCAGCGGGCTGCCGGTGATGTTGCGGATGTTGTCGCCACCCGAGCCCTGCACGATCAAGCCGACGTCGGCCAGACCACTGAGTACGTTCACCGGATCCTTCGCACCGATCTCACGAATCTGCAGATTGGCGCGCGTGGTGACATGGGTATAGCCACCGCCGTAGGTTTCGGCCAGATCCGCCACGGCCCGAAACTGGTGGGACGAGAAAATACCGCCGGGCATACGCAGCCGACACATGTAACTGTCCTGATTGGGCGCGACATAGAACATGCCGCGCCCCTTCATCAGAAAGACGTCTTCGCCCTTGGGGTATTCGCCGGCGGTGGCCAGCTGCACCATCTCGTCCCACATGTCGTTGGGGTTGAGATCGGCCTTGGCTTGTTCCTGGCTGGTCAGCTCGCCGCCCATCGCCTGGGCACGAATACGCGCCTGCGAATGAAAATCGTCGGGGCGCAGACGCTTGCCGGTCGTCAGCCCCGTCATGCCGGGCACGCCGCGGGCAATATGCAGCCCGGCGGTCACGCCCTTGAGATAGCGCTGTTGTTCTTCGTCGAAACTCTGGTCGGTCATGTTCGGCTCCGAATCGTTGAATCACGAGTCGTGTTCTTGAAGGCGTTGTCCGCAGATCAACGCCGGTCTGTGCAAATAAGGGCTTAACTGCTGCCAACTCGTGATTAGTGCATAGGGCGGGTTGGGAGTTGGGCTCTTTCTTATCCACAGATTTCACAGATTTAATGGATTTCAAAAACGATGGATCGGGTTGTATTTCATAATGTCGCGCTTCGGACAGCCCTATAGCTTTCGTTCGTTTGCGGACAACGAACGAATAAGGCCCCCGCAGGTGAACGCGAATGAAGACAAAAGGCAGGAAGGATAGAAAACCCATAAGCCGCAAAGGCCGCAGGCCATTCCGAATTTTTGTTCATTCCTTTCAACAAACCTCTTTCTGTCAATGTTTTATATGTCCGCTCGCGATCTTTTACCCTTGAACGTCTTATCTGCGTAAATCTGCGCAATCTGCGGTTGCTGTCTTTTCTTTAAATCCGTGTAATCGGCGCAATCTGTGGATAACCGTCTTCGTCTTCATTCTTCGCCCGCGTCGGCAATCAGCGCGGCGATTTCGGGCTTGCAGGAACCACAGTTGGTGCCCGCATCGAGCGCCTTGCCGACGGCCGCAACCGAGTCCAGCCCCTGTTCGTTGATCGCGCGCAGGATGGTGTTGCGGCCCACGCCGAAACAGGAGCAGACCTGCGGGCCCGGGTCGGCGCCGGGGTCGGCCGGTCTTCCGGCCAGCAGGCCGATGCGCTCGGCCTCCTCGACCGGCTCGCCGGTGAACAAGCCGGCCAGCCAGCTGCGCTCGGGCAGCGCGGCCGGCTCGGGGGCGACGAATACACAGGCCTCGATATGACCGGCGTCCATATGCGCCGCGCGGTAGCGCCCGGCCGCCAGGTCGCTCGCCTCCAGCCAGTCGGCCGTGCGCTCGTCGATCCCGAGCCAGCCCCGTACGGTGGCCGCCCAGTCGTCGGGCGCCTGCAGGCCGGCGACTTCGTAGCGATAGAAACGCTCGCCGGGCACCTTCACCCAGTAGTCGACAAGACGCTCGCCGGCCAGCCGCAGCGGGCGGCTGGCGAGAATGAAGCCATGCCAGGCGGCCTCGAACGGCGCGATCGCCGCGGGCGTGTGCTTGAACTCCGGCTCGCCGGAGATCGGGCAGACCGCCGGGTTGGCCAGTGCCCCGACACGCGCCCGGGCAGCGAACTGATCGTTCCAGTGCATGGGCACGAACAGCGTGCCTTCGCGCTGACCGTCGGTGACGATCACCCGAACATGGGCCTCGCCCCGCACCGTCGAAACGGTCGCGAGCGCCCCGTCGGCCACGCCGTAGCGATTGGCGTCGGTCGGGTGGATCTCAACGAACGGCTCGGGGATATGGGCGGACAGTCGCGCGGACTTGGCGGTACGCGTCATCGTGTGCCAGTGATCGCGTATGCGCCCGGTGTTGAGCGCCAGCGGCCATTGATCGCTGACCGCATTGGCCGGCCCCCGCGGCGTGACCGCCACCAGATGGGCCTTGCCGTCGCTCGTGGGGTAGACGCCGTCGACAAACAGGCGCCGACTGTCCTGTTGCGCCGGCATGGCACCGACGGCACGCCCCGCTGTCTCGGCACGAACCGGCCAGCGAAGCGGCTCGAGTCGGTCGTACGCCTGGTCGGTGAGCTGAACCAGCCCTTCGAGATTGAGCACGCGCTCACCCTCGTTTTCGAAGGCGGTAAGCGCGGCATGCTCGCGAAAGATCGCGGCCGCGCTATCAAAGCCGAAACCGTCACCAAAGCCCATCCGGCGAGCCACATCGCAGATGATGTCCCAGTCGGCGCGCGCGGCACCGGGCATCGGCAAGAAGGAACGCTGGCGCGAGATGATGCGTTCGGAGTTGGTCACCGTGCCGCTCTTCTCGGCCCAGGCGGCGGCCGGCAACAGCACATGCGCACGATCGACCGTATCGGTATGACGCATGCAGTCCGATACCGCCACGAACTCGCAGGCTTCGAGCGCGCGCCGGGCGCGGTCGGCGTCGGGCAGACTCACCAACGGGTTGGTCGCCATGATCCATACGGCCTTGACCTCGCCGCGCTCGATCGCCTCGAACAGCTCCACGGCTTTCAGGCCCGGCGCGCTCGCGATCCTCGGCGAATCCCAGAATCGCTGTACGCGCTCGGCGTCGTCGAAGCCCATATGCGCGGCCAGCGTGCTCGACAGACCGCCCACCTCGCGCCCGCCCATGGCATTGGGCTGGCCGGTGATCGAGAACGGGCAGGCGCCCGGCTTGCCGATACGATCGGTGAGCAGATGGCAGTTGAGTATGGCGTTGACCTTGTCGGTGCCCGCCGAGGACTGGTTCACCCCCTGGGAGAACACCGTCACCGTGCGCTCGGTTTTTGCAAACAACTCGAAGAAGGCCGCCACGGTGTCGCGCGCCACGCCGCAGGCCGTGGCGACCGCGTCGATATCGCCCAGAGCCCGCGCTTCGGCGACCGCCTCGGCCGTGCCGGGCAGATCGCTTTCGATACCCTGGCCCGTCAGATAGGCCAGCAGACCGTTGAACAGATGTACGTCCGTACCCGGCGCCAACGGCAGGTGCAGATCGGCGCTTTCGGCGGTGGCCGTACGACGCGGATCGATCACGACCAGTTTCTTGTCGGGGTTGTCTTCACCGGCGGCGACGATGCGCTGGTAGACCACCGGATGACACCAGGCGGTATTCGAGCCGACCAGTACCACCAGATCGGCGAGTTCAAGATCCTCGTAGCAGCCAGGCACCACGTCCTCGCCGAAGGCTCGCTTGTGGCCGGCCACCGCCGACGACATGCACAGCCGCGAGTTGGTATCGATATTCGCCGAGCCGATATAGCCCTTCATCAGCTTGTTGGCGACGTAGTAGTCCTCGGTCAGCAGCTGACCGGACACGTAGAACGCCACCGCGTCGGGGCCGTGCTCGGCGATGATCTCGCCAAAGCGGCCGGCGACCTCGTCCAGGGCTTCGTCCCAGCCGGCCCGCCGTCCATCGACCATCGGATACAGCAGGCGATCGTTCAGGCCCACGGTATCGGCCAGCGCCGTGCCCTTGGAGCACAGCCGGCCCCGATTGGAGGGATGTGCCTCGTCGCCGGCAACGCGCACCGCGTCGTTCTCGACCACGGCGTTCACCCCGCAGCCGACGCCGCAATAGGGACAGGTCGTACGAGTGGTCGTCGTGTTCATCACGCGGCCTCCGCCTCGGTTGCTAGCTCCGACGGCATATAGGCCTGGCCGAACAGCAGCAGATCGCGCACGCCGGATATGTCCACGCCTTCCCGCATGAGCTTGAAATACCAGCCGCCGTCGCGGGTATCGCCATAGAGCACGACACCCACGATGCGGTTCTCGCGCAGTACGACGCGCTTGTACACGCCCCGACGCACGTCGGAAAACACCAGCGCTTCGGTGTCCTCGCCGTCGGAAAAATCGCCGGCCGAATAAACATCGATACCGGTAACCTTGAGCTGGGTCGCGGTAACCGAGCCTTCGTAATGGGTATGGCCCCGATGGGCCAGATGATTGGCACAGACCTTGGCCTGATCCCACAGCGGTGCGACCAGCCCATAGACGGCGTGGCGATGCTCGACGCATTCGCCGACGGCATAGATGCGCGGGTCGTAGGTCTGCATGGTGTCATTGACGACAACGCCCTTCTCGCAGTGCAGGCCGGCCTTGTCGGCCAGTTCCACGTTGGGCCGAATGCCCACCGCCATCACCACGAGATCGGCCTCGATCTCGGAGTCGTCGGCGTCGTCGAAACGCAGGCCGGTCACCCGATCGTTCTTGTCGCCGAGAATGGCCGCGGTCTTCGCGCCCATACGAAACGACAGCCCGCGCTGGGCCAGGGAATGCTGAAGCAGATCGGCGGCGATCGGGTCGAGCTGGCGCTCCATGAGCGTTTCCATCAGATGCACGATGGTGACGTCCATCCCCCGCTTGTGCAGGCCATAGGCCGCTTCCAGCCCGAGCAGCCCGCCGCCGATGACCACCGCCTTGCCGCCGTTCTTGCTCGCCTCCACCATGCGCTCGACGTCGCCGATAGCCCGAAAGCTGATCACGCCGTCGAGCGTATGCCCCGGCACCGGCAGCATGAACGGCGTGGAGCCGGTCGCCAGCAGCAGCCGGTCGTAGCCGGTTTCGCGTCCCGATTCGGAAATGACCATGCGCCGGCGTCGATCAATAGCCGTAACCGCTTCACCCGTATGCAGCACGATGTCGTTGTCGACATACCAGCTGCGGTCGTGGGTTTCGATTTCGGCAAAATCCTTGTCCCCGGCCAGTACCGGCGAGAGCATGATGCGGTTATAGCTTGGATGCGGCTCGGCACCGAACACGGTGATGTTGTAGCGCTCCGGCGCGGCCTCCAGCAGCTCCTCGATCACGCGCACGCCGGCCATGCCGTTGCCGATGACGACGAGATCCAGCTTGGGTTGGGTCGCGTTATCGCTCACGGCTCGGCTCCTATGCCAGTTCCGGCGAATCGCTGCCGCGCGCCTTGATCGGGTCGTCGCCCGCCGAGGCGGTATCGAAGGCGGCTTTTTCTTCGGCCAGCACCTCGGGCGAGAAGCGCACGAAAAAGGCGAAGAAGGAACACACGATCACCGCGCAGCCGAGTATCATCAGCCCCTGGCCGTAGGACAGTGATTCGGTCTTGAACAGAAAGCCGGCCAGCACCGCACCGGCATTACCGCCGGCACCCACGATGCCGTTCACGCCGCCCAGGGCTTTCTTGTTCATGAACGGTACGAGGCCAAAGGTCGCGCCTTCCGACATCTGCACGAACAGGCTGAACACGATCATGGTGGCGATGGCGGCAACGAGCACCTCCATCTGCGAAAACGCGATCAGGGCGATACCTTCGATGAACATGGCCGCGAACAGAAACCGCACCCGTCCGTTCAGGCCCATGTAGCGGGCCGACAGATCGGAAAAGAAACCACCCATGGTGCGCGCGAAGATATTCATCAAGCCGAACAGGCCGGCAATGAGCCCCGCGGTTTTCAGATCGACCTCGAAGTTGTCGAAGAAATAGATGGCGGCAACGTTGTTGATGGTCAGCTCGACGCCAAAGCAGCCCGCATAGACCACGAACAGTGCCCAGACCCGATAGTCCTTCGCGGCCTTGCGAAAGCTCGACCAGCCGCTGTTTTCGTTCTTGGCTTCGGGAATCTTGCCGGCCGTGCGCAGATCCGAGTAGTTGCCCTCCGGTGCGTCCTGGGTGAATTTCCAGTAGGCGATGCCGAGAAGAAACAGAATCACGCCCGGCACGACCATGGCCAGACGCCAGCCCAGCGTTTCGCTGATACCCATCGACACGATGGCCGCGAAGATCAGCGGCATGACGATCTGGGTGGTGCCGCCGCCGAGGTTGCCCCAGCCGGCCGTGGTGGCATTGGCCGTACCCACGATATTGGGCGCGAACATCACCGAGGTGTGGTATTGCGTAATCACGAACGACGCGCCGATGGCGCCGATACACAGGCGCGCGAGCAGGAAGGTCTCGAAGCTGTTGGCAAACCCGATACACATCACCGGTATCGAGCCCAGAATGAGCAGCGACGCATAAGTCTTGCGCGGGCCAAACTTGTCGCACAGCGGGCCGATGAGCAGACGCACGAGCACCGTGATCGCGACCGAGGCAATGATGGTGGAGCCCACCTGCGACTTGTCGAGGTTCAGATCCTCACGCACCACCGCCATGAGCGGCGCGATGCCGAACCAGCCAAAAAAGCACAGATGAAAGGCCAGCCAGCTCATATGGAAGGCACGCATCTGCACCGATTTGAAATCGAACAGGCGGATGCGGGTCGCTTTATTGGCAAGTTCCATGTTCTAGGCGCTCCTGCAGATAAATTCGGTAACCAGAGACAATGATTCGTACCCGCGCATCAGGACGTGACGGCGCGGCCACGGGCGCCGACCACCGGCGCATCGAGCGCAGCGTTGAGGGTTTCGAGACGGCGATACAGCGCCGGATCGAGCCGTGCGTGTTCCGGCGCGAACTGGGCCATGACCTGCCCCGGATCGAAGATCGCGTTGTCGAGGAAGCGATCGGCGCCCATTGCGATCGAGCGCCCGTCGGCCGCCGCCAGCGACCACGGCCCGTCGTGGCTGCCCTCCGTCTTGTGATCAGCCACCGGACAAGCCAGACCGAGCGGCTCGACCGCGGCGCGATAGATATCCGGGCGATAGATGCAGTCGGCGGTGGCCGCGATATCGAGCGCCTCGCCGATCTGTCCCCAGCGCAGCATCTGGGCGATGAACCACATCGCATGCGAACGCCAGGCAAAGGTCGCCGCGTGACGATGAAAGACGTTGAAGTAAGGCGCCGGCCGCGGGGCCGAACCGGGCTGGTAGCAAAAGCGCCCGCATAGGGTGCGCCGAATGACTTCGGCCGGCGCATCCACATAGTTGGGCGCGGCGATCGTATCGGCCGCGAATTCGCGGTTCTCCTGGCTGTCGAGCCAGGCCGCGGTACGAACGATCGCCCGTACCAGCGCGCGATGGGTTCGCGGATAGGCCTCGGCCCACTCGCGGGTCACGCCCAGCACTTTCTCGGGGGCGTTGTTCCAGATTTCGTAGCCGGTGATCAGCGCCCGGCCCAGACCGGCGCGCACCGCCATCTGATTCCACGGCTCGCCAACGCAGTAGCCGGCCAGGCGCCCCGCCTCGAGATTGGCCACCATGCGTGCCGGCGGCACGACCACCAGCCGCACATCGCGATCGGGGTCGATGCCCGCTGCGGCCAGCCAGTAGCGCAGCTGGTAGTTGTGCGCCGAGGTCGGATGCACCATGCCGAAGGTCAGCGGCGCGAGGCCGGCTTCACGATCGGCATCGATGACCTTGCGTAGCGCCTGGGCGCTGCACGGGCGCGCGGCGGTCGCCTGTGGGTCGAGCGCAACCATGCGCTCATAGAGCGCTTTGGATACGGTGATCGCGTTGCCGTTGAGCCCCAGCGATACCGCCGTGACCATGGCATGCGGCGCCGCGCCCACGCCCAGGGTGGACGCAATCGGCATGCCGGCCAGCATCTGGGCGCCGTCGAGCAATCCGAGCGCGACCTTGTCGCGAATCGCCGCCCAGGAGGATTCACGCGAAAGCGTTACATCCAGGCCTTCGGCAGCAAAAAAGCCGGCCTCGCGCGCCATGATCAGCGGCGCACAGTCGTTGAGGGCGATGAACCCCAGCTTCAGGCGCGGGCGCTCCACCGCCGGATCGACGGCGTGGGGCCTGCGTCCAAACGTTGCTTCGTGCCAGCTCGTCATCGCATCGCTTCCTGTGTTGTCACCGCGCAAACGCGTGTTTCGTCCACAAAAAAAGCCCGGCCGCCCACCGGTGCGTTTCACCAAGGGCGTTGCCGGACTTCGTTGTCCTGATCAAGTTGTGTCGTGCGCCGCCCCGCCGTCGGCCTGTGGCCGTCACGATCGGCGAGTTGATCGCACTCGGTTATTGTCTAGCCAGAACCGTGCCAGCCCTCCATCCGACGATGAATCTTTCGGCCAGACATGCACTTACGCGCGATCGACTCTCATCACGGCAGCACGGGCGCGCGCTCGACGCCATTGCTGCGTCGCTGCAGTGCAGCATTGCACTCAATTCGTGCAGGTCGCTATTCATTGGCCGCATGGACCATCAGCTGCCTCGCGATTTCCGGTAGCGGCAGGCCGCGATCCATCGCCGTCTTGCGAAGCCGCGTGTACGCCTGTTTTTCGCTGATCGCACTGCGTTCCATGAGCAGGCATTTGGCCCGATTGATCGCCTGTCGATCGGCGAGCGTTTCCCGCGTTTCGGCCAGTTCGCGCTTGAGCGATTCCATCTGCTGGTACTGGCGCATCGCCACATCCACCAGCGAACGCACCAGCGCGGGCGAAAGCCCTTCCATCACGTAGGCACTGATGCCGGCCTCGGAGGCCTGGGCCATCAGCTGGCGGTCGTCCTTCGAAGACAACATCAACAAGGGTTTGGGGTAGCTCTCGCCAAGAATCGCCAGGTCTTCGAGCACGTCGCGCGACGGCGAATCGGCTCCCACCACGATGGCATCGGGCGCAAGCCGATCGACGGCCGCATACAGGTCGACGTCCTCGTCGAGCACATCGACGACCTCGAACCCGGCCTGCTCGATCACGGCCCGAAGCGCCGCCAGTCGCGCCGAATGACGATCTACGAGCAACACACGCATGTCCGTGCCTCATGGAAGATCTACATCCTCAATGGAGCAACAAACGTGCCATTGGCCGAGGGCGAATTGCATGGGTTACACCGGCCTCGCCGACGGCAACGCCTTGCTCTGGCGGCGGGATACTAGCGCAACGGCAATGGGCATCGCCAACAAACGTAACAAGCCCGGCAAGCGACCGGGGCGGCCGCTGATCGGCAAACGCGCAGTCCGACCCGCGCGATCAGAACGGCTGAAGCGTGCTTCGGCTGGCGCCCCCTTCGGGGGCCCGTGGCGCTGCGCGCCCCGGTTCTCGCGAGCGGTGCTCGCTCGTCGAACCGAGGGGGTCGAATCAAATCCTCTCCCCCAGCCAGCATCCAAAAAAAAGCCCGCCTTAAGGCGGGCTTTGGGTGCGGTCGGAGATTACGCCTGTTCGGCTTCGTTCAAGGTGACAGCCTGTCTACCTTAGGATTA
>NZ_PBYA01000018.1 GCF_002729955.1 Salinisphaera sp.
CCGCGAAAAACGAAAGGCGGATCATCACGATACCGCCTGTAGTCGCCGAGCTCTAGCCGCCGGTCTTCTCGTGGAGCTTGTCGGCTACAAGGCTGGGCACCAGGCCGCTGATACGCCCGTCGAGGAAGGCGATCTCGCGGACCAGCGTGGAGGAGATGTGGGCATATTCGGGCGAGGGGGCCAGAAAGATGGTATCCACCTGCGGGGCGAGATGCCGGTTCATCACCGCCATCTGTTTTTCGTATTCGTAGTCGCCCACGCCGCGCACGCCGCGTACCAGCACGCTCACCCCGTGCTTGCGGGCGAAATCGACCACCAGCCCGCTCACCGGCATGACGATCACGTTGTCGACATCGGCCAGCACCTGCTTGGCCAGTTCGACGCGTTCCTGGTGGTCGAAGATCGATTTCTTGCTGGCGTTGCTGGCCACCGCCACGATCAGCTCGTCGAACATCCCCGCCGCGCGTCGAATGACGTCGGCATGGCCGTTGGTGATCGGGTCGAAGGTGCCGGTATAAGCCGCACGGATGTTGGGTGCGCTACTCATCTGTCGCTCGCTCCGCGGTGTTCCTGGCCCCGATTATGTTGCGCTGACCGCACGTGATTCTCCTCGGCGTTTCTCGCGGGCGTGCGCGTGCGCGCAGCGCGAGCGTGGATTACGAAATCAATGATGCGCGGTCATCTTCGCCGGCAGGGCGCGGCTGTGCAAGGCAGTAGCCGACCTCGCCGGCCCGCTTGGCGCGGCGGATGGCCACGCGCTCGGCAAGCAGTGCCTGAATGGCATCGCTGTCCTGGGCCGGGTATTCGACATAGATCTGGGCATGGCCGGGCAGCGCGGCCAGCACCCGATCCAGGGCCGGGCCGTGCAGTTCGGCAGCAAACGGCGGATCGATGAACACGATATCCGGGGCCGGCGGCGACAGGGTCAGGGCGAGCGCGTCGCCTTGCACCAGCGTGGCACGGGCGCCGGCGACCAGCGTATCGAGCGCGGCCCGCAGCGAGGCGATGGCCTGGCGATCGCGTTCGACGAACTGTACGTGAGCGGCCCCGCGCGACAGTGCTTCCAGACCGAGCGCGCCGGTGCCGGCGAACAGATCCAGACAGCGCGCCCCCTCGATACGCGGGGCGAGCCAGTTGAACAGCGTCTCGCGTACGCGATCCGGCGTGGGGCGCAGGCCTTCGGCCACGGCGACGGGCAGACGACGCCCGCGCCATGCGCCGCCGATGATACGAATCGAACGGCCCGGCGCCTGGCTGCTGCCGCGTCTGGGTGCTTTGCGCGCCACGCTCAGGCGCAGGCCGGCCGCGCGTTCACCCCTGCTGGGTGCCGCCAACGGTGATCGCATCCACCTTGAGCGTGGGCTGGCCCACGCCCACCGGCACGCTCTGGCCGTTCTTGCCGCAGACGCCGATGCCTTCGTCGAGGGCGAGGTCGTTGCCGACCATGGAGATGCGTTCGAGCACCTGCGGGCCGTTGCCGATGAGCGTGGCGCCCTTGATCGGCGCACCGACCTTGCCGTTTTCGATGCGATAGGCCTCGTCGGCCGAGAACACGAAGTTGCCGGAGGTGATATCCACCGAGCCGCCGGAGAAATTCACCGCATAGATGCCGTGGTCGACCGAGGCGATGATGTCTTCAGGCACGCTGTGACCGGCGCGCATATAGGTATTGGTCATGCGCGGCATGATAGTATGCGCATAGGATTCGCGGCGGGCGTTGCCGGTGGGCGCCATGCCCATCAGGCGGGCATTGTGCTTGTCCTGCATATAGCCCACGAGACGGCCGTTTTCGATCAGCGTATTACAGGCCGCGAGGCTGCCCTCGTCGTCGATGGCCAGCGAGCCGCGGCGCCCGTCGAGCGTGCCGTCATCGACGATCGTGCACAGATCCGAGGCCACCTTCTCGCCGATACGGTTGGAGTAGTTCGACGAGCCACGGCGGTTGAAGTCGCCTTCCAGGCCGTGGCCCACGGCTTCGTGCAGCAGCACGCCCGGCCAGCCGGCGCCGAGCACCACCGGCAGGCTGCCGGCCGGCGCGGCTTCGGCGTGCAGGCGTACCAGCGCGCGGCGCACGGCCTCGCGGGCATAGCCGGCCACGCGATCGGCGCCGTCGCCGGTCGCCGCGCCGAAATAGTCGTAGCCCATGCGGGCCCCGCCGCCGGCGCTGGCGGATTCCCGTACGCCGTTTTCCTCGACCTGTACCGACACGTTCACTCGCACCAGCGGGCGTACGTCGCCGGCCAGCGTGCCGTCGGAGGCGGCCACCAGCATGGTGTCGGAAGAACCGGCCAGCGATACCGTCACCCGCACCACGCGATCATCCGCATCGCGGGCGATCTTGTCGGCATGGTGCAGCAGCGCCACCTTGGCGTCGGCATCGAGGGTGCCGGCCGGGTCGATCGGCGCATAGCGCGTCGCCGCGCCGCTGTCGCGCCGGCTCAGCGCGTTCGCGCTGGCGGTCTTGCCGTCGCGGGCGATGGCGGCGGCGACCTTCGATGCCTGGGCCAGGGCCGGAAACGCCAGCTCGTCGGCATAGGCAAAGCCGGTCTGTTCGCCGGCCAGCGCGCGCACGCCGATGCCCTGCGACGTGGAAGCGCCGGCACTGCGTACCACGCCGTCCTCGAGCAGCCAGGATTCGTTGCGCAGAATCTGGAAATACAGGTCGGCATAGTCCACGCCCGGCGCCATCAGCCCGCCGAGGGCGGCCTGTAGCTGGCCCGCGTCGATGCCGGCCCGGCCGAGCAGGGTATCGGAAGCGATATCGATAGCGTTTTTCATCACGTCACATTAACACCGCGCGGCGCGTCATTGGGCCGCCACGGCGTGCTCAAAGGGTGAGAATCGTCGAGCCCGTGGTTTCACGGTTGGCCAGCGCGCGATGGGCGTCGGCGGCGTCTTCCAGGGCAAAACGCTGGCCGATGTTGATCCGCACATCGCCGGATTCGAGCACGGCAAAGAAATCGGCGCACATCATTTCGAAGCGCTCGCGGGTGTCGGCATAGCCGCCCAGGCTGGGGCGGGTGACGAACAGCGAGCCGCCCTTGTTGAGTTCGGCCAGATTCACGCCTTCGACGGGCCCGGAGGCATTGCCGAAGCTCACCATCAGGCCGCGCTTGGCCAAACAGGCCAGCGAGTCCTTCCAGGTGTCTTTACCCACGGAGTCGTAGACCACCGGCACCATCGCGCCGTCGGTGAGTTCGCGTACCCGTTCGGGCACCGATTCGCGGGTGTAGTCGATGGTCATCCAGGCGCCGTTGCGTTGGGCGATGCCGGCCTTGTCCTCGTTGGAGACCGTGCCGATCACGTGCGTGCCCAGCGCATGCGCCCACTGGCAGGCAATCGAACCCACGCCGCCGGCCGCGGCATGGAACAGGATGGTATCGCCTTCGCCGATGGCATAGGTCTGGTGCAGCAGGTACTGCGCCGTCAGGCCCTTGAGCATGCCGGCGGCCGCGGTGTCGAAATCGATGCCCTCGGGCAGGGCGATCGCCTTGTCGGCGTCCATGGTGATGAATTCGGCGTATGCGCCGAGCGGGCCCTGGGCATAGGCCACCCGATCGCCCTCGGCAAAATCCTCGACGCCGTCACCTACGGCATCGACCACGCCGGCACCTTCGGTGCCCAGCCCGCTTGGCGGCTGCGACGGGTAAAGCCCGCTGCGTACGTAGATATCGATGAAGTTCAGGCCGACCGCACGGTTGGCGATCCGGATTTCGCCGGGGCCGGGCGCGCGCGGCTCGACATCGACGAGTTCGAGAACTTCGGGGCCGCCGGTTTGGGTGAACTGGATCTGACGAGCCATGGCACGCTCCTTTGAAAACAGCGCAGTAAATCAATGCGCTATTTCTAGCAGCCTCTAGAACAGACGTCGATGCGACAGACAGGGAAAGCCTTCGCGCAGGCTGGCGATACGGGCCCGATCGATGGGGGCGATGATCACTTCGTTGGCGTCGCTGCCGGCTTCGGCCTTGATCTGGCCCCAGGGGTCGACGATCACGCTGTGTCCGAAGGTGCGGCGCCCGCTGGCATGATGTCCGGCCTGATTGGGTGCCACCATGGTGACCAGGTTTTCGATGGCGCGCGCCCGGGTCAGCACATGCCAGTGCGCGCTGCCGGTGGTATGGGTGAACGCCGACGGCGCCACCACGATTTCCGCACCGTCGGCGGCCATCGCGCGATAGAGCTCGGGGAAGCGCAGGTCGTAGCACACGCTCAGGCCGAGTCGGCCGATCGGCGTATCCACCACGTGCGGCGTGGGCGGGCCGGCCACGAAGGTGGCGGATTCGCGATACGACTCGGGCGAATCCGGTACACCCACGTCGAACAGGTGGATCTTGTCGTAGCGGGCCACGCGTTCGCCGCTGTCGGCATACACCGGACAGGTGGGGTAGACGCGGTCGGCCTCGTCGCTTGCCAGCGGGATCGTGCCGCCCACGATCCACAGCCCGTATTTACGTGCCGCCTCGGCCAGAAAATCCTGAATGGGCGTATGGCCGTTGCCGGCGCCGTCCGCCTCGGCCACGCCGAGCTTGTCGGTTTCGTGTGCGCCCATCAGGGCGAAATTCTCCGGCAATACGGCCAGCCGGGCGCCGCGGCGGGCGGCATCGGCGAGCAGGCCGTCGGCACAGGCCAGATTGGGCGCGACTTCGCCGCGCGAGTTCATCTGGATGGCGGCAATACGGGGCAGGTCGGAATCGGCGGTCATGGCGGCTTCTTCGGTCGGGCTATTCTTCGGCGCTGGGCTGCTCGATGCGCGGGTTGTCCCAGCTGCCTTTCAGGGTATACGCGATGCTCGAGAATTTCTTGATCGGTTTCTTGAACAGCTCCTGCATGGCGAATACCGCCGCGCCCACCAGCGGGCCGCCCAGCACGGTACTGGCCACGGTTACGCCGCTGCCCACCTTGGGCACGATGGTCACGCGTTCGTCGTAGTCGCGTGCGGCCAGGCCGATGCGCCCGCTCATGCGAATCTGGGAGGACGGCGTGTCGATACGCACATTGTCGCTGTAGGCGTCGCCGTTTTCGATTCTGAAATTCGCGCGTACCTTGTCGAAGGCCAGGCCCTCGTCGACCACGTCGCGAAAATCCAGGCGCAGCCGGCGCGGCAGCACGTAGAGGTTCACCAACCCCAGCACCCGCGCTGCGCCCGGCTCCACCGCGGTGAAGGTGCCGTTATCGAGGGCGAGTTCCACGTGGCCGTCGAGCGCGCGCAGATCGAGTCCGGCCGGATTCGGGGCGATGTGCAGGCGGGCATGCAGGCGGGTGGACTCGGCGTTCACGCTGGCCGGGTAGCCAAGCGTGCGCAGCAGCCCGGCCATGCCGGCGCCTTCGAAGCGGGTCTGGGCGCTGGCCTCGGTCTGGCCGTTCTGGTGAACCCAGCGGCCGGTGGCCCAGCCGGCCATGGCCCCGTTCTTGAGCTGAAAGCGATCGAGCTGCCAGCCGTCGGGCTGGGCACGGGCCATGACCTCGGCCTGGCCGAAGTCGGTGTCGTCCACTTCGAAATTGGCCACGAACACATCGAGATGGGGCAGGTCGGCCGGGTCGATGTCCTGCCAGATGATCGGGCTGGTATCGACGGGTTCGGTGGCCGGTTCGCTCGGTCGTGTCCTGAGCGCAAGCCGAGCGAGATTGCCGGCGATATTGATATTGCCGCCCGTGGGCTGGGTCCAGGTGACCTGGCCTTGGGTATCCGGGCCTTCGAAATCGATCCGCCAGCCCGGGCGTGCGTTCATCGTCTGCGCCCGCAGGTGGGTGTTCTGGAAGTAGCGGTTGTCGAAGGCCAGTGCGCCCACTTTCATGTCGCCGCCAATGAAATCCAGCGCCGGCGCGCTGCTGCCCGATTCGGCTGCGGCGCGGGTCGCGGCCTCGACCTGATCGCTTACCACCGTGAACCAGCCCAGCCCGTCGACGTGATCGGCCTGCCCGCCGATCCAGATGCCGTCCTGATCGGGCGGGGTGAGGCTGCGGTCGTTAAGCAGTGCCTGAATACGGGTGACCGCGCCGTCGCGCAGGCGCAGGGTAGTATCGACGCGGCCGTCGTAGCCGACGTGTACGCGGCTGGCATCGCCGGCCACCGTGATCGCCAGCGGCGCGGCCCGATCGGCCGGCTTGTTCAGTGGCTCGGGCAGATCGAGCGCGAGACCGCGCAGGTCGCTCTTCAGGTCGATATCCGAAACCTGGCCGTTGCGTGCCACCTCGAAGGCGACGCTGAAATCGCTTGCGCCGCGGCCGTAGCGCAGCCAGGACTCCGGCAGATAATGGGCCACGGCGGCACCGTCCTGTGGCAGCTGTAGCCGGGCCCGGCTGACGATACGCTGGCGCTGGCCGGCCACGGGCACCACGTCGGCGTTCAGGGCCACGCCGAGCAGATTGCCCTGAAGTCCGCGCGCGCTCAGCCCGCGTTCGTCGTCGAAGTGCAGGGTGCCGGTAATGTCGGTGATCGGGCCCGGCAGGGCTGCCGTACGCAGGGTGGCGCCGCGGCCGACCACATCGCCGGCCACGCTCGGCTCGCCCAGTTCGGACTTGAGCGGTATGCGCAGATCGAGCGACAGATCCGCGGGGCCGGTCACCTTGAGCGCGTCGACGATCTTCGCGAAGCGATCGCGCAGCGGCGAGCGCACCAGAAATGCCAGCATCTTCTCGGCCCGGGCGTTGCGTGCCTTGCCGTCGAGCACGAGCACCGGCTCGCGCACGTTTTCCACGCGCCCGGTCGCCGGGCCGAGGTCCACGTCCAGCATGCGCGCGGCAGCCACGTCCACGCGCAGGTCGTCGCCGTCGAGCACGAGCTTGCCGCGCGCGGCCTGCAGCGGCGGCCAGTCCTCCTTGTAGGTCACGTCGACGTCGTGGCCGGTGAGCTCCAGATGAAAGCGTTCGTCGCCGCGTGGCTTTGCGAACGGGAACCGGTCCATGGGGCCGCGTACGTCGAGTGTGGCGTTATCGAGCGTGCCGGCGGTAATGGCCTTGGGCAGCCAGTCCCGCAGCTTTTCGTTGGGCAGGTCGTCGGCCTGGGGAATGCGTGCCAGCAGACGTGCGACCTGCGGCGCGCTCGCGCTTGCATGCAGGTCCACGACCGGCGCCTGGCCCGGGCGCAGCTGAATACGGCCGCTGCTGGTGAGCCGGGCCTCGGCGCTGGCGAGTTCGAGCCTGCGGGCATCGATCTGCCAGCCGCCCTCGTGGCGCTGCCAGGCGATTTCGCCGTCCACATCGTCCACCGCCAGCTCGCCGCGCAGATAGCGGCGGGCGCTGAGCGTGCCGCCGGCGTTGTTGAACTTCAGGATGTGGTTGTCGCCCTGCTGGTAATAGCTGCCCGCCAGCGGGCCGGCCGTGATCGCCGGGTCGTCTATCGAGAGGTCTTTGAAATCCACGGCCAGCTGCATCGGCGTATCCGCACCGACGGTCAGGGCCAGATCGTCGACCCGGGCATCGAGGGTGGTATCGGCAAGACGCTCGATACGCAGCCTGGCCAGGCGCGTGGCAATGGCGACCGGCACATGGCGGGCGTCGATACGCAGGCGCGGCTCGTCGACGTCGATCGCCCCGGTCAGGGTAAAGCGATCGAGCCCGGGCGCGTCGCCGTCGAAGGCGGTCATCGCCAGGCGAATATCGTCGCCGCCGGCATCGGCCTCGGCTGGCGGGTCGATGCCGGCGGCCTCGAAGGTGGCCGACAGCGCCGGCAGCAAGTCGGCGTCCGTGGCCGTGTCGGCAATCGCTGCCAGGTCGATCTGGGCCTCGGCGTTGATCAGCTGCCCCTGCTGCCAACGCCCGTCGACGGTTGCCGCCAGGCGCCCGCCGGTAAGCCGCTCGCGCAGCGCGGGCTCGATAAGCCGGGTGCTGCGCGCGAGCGCGGGCGTATCCAGGCCCTCTACGCTGAATTCGAACTCGGCCGTGTCGACGGTGGGCAGGCGTCCGGCGAAACGGGCCTGGCCCTGGGCGTGCTCGAGCCAGTTCAGGCCGTCGAGGTTGAACTGCAGGCCGTAGCCGCCGTTCTCGCCGCGTGCGATATGCGCATCCAGGCGTTCGATACGACCGCGCCCGTCAGGCAGGCGCTCGTCGAGCAGGGTGATGTCGGCATCGCTGATCGTAGCCGAACGCAGCATGGCCATGCGTTCGTTGACCGTATCCCAGTCCAGGGGCGCGTCGCCCGGTCGCGACCAGTGCGCCAGCCGCGGGCGGCCGTCGTCGCCGCGGCGCAGCGTGAGCGTGGGATGCTCGAGCGTCAGCCCGTCCGGCAGGCGTTTGCCGTTGACGAGATCGGTAAAGGAGAAATGCAGGCCCAGACTGTCGAGCGTGACCGCCGGCTGATCGAAGCCGTGACGGGTCACGCGCACGTCGGCCAGCTCCAGCAGGGGGCCGTTCCATTGCCAGCGCAGTTCGATGGCCTGGATATCGATATCGGCGTCGATACGCCGGCCGATGCGCTCGGCCAGCGCTTCGCGATAGCCGGGCACGAGATGATCGATCAGGCGTACGCCGCCGACCAGCAGGCCGGCAAGGATCACGACGCTGGCCAGGGTGATGACGAGCGCGCGTTTGAGCAGCGTCGTACTAGCCATGCGCGTTGGTCGAGCGCCGGGTCGACAGGGGCTGAGCGTGGCCACGATACAAACGCGGCACGAACGGCCGGCGTGACGAAATGTTGGCGGAGCGCTTAGCGGGCATGAATGTGTCGGGCGGCGATCGGGCGGCAGCGTTGGTGTTTCGACATGCCCGCGCGGTTGGGGTTCGCGAAGAATTGTCGGTTACGCCGCGGCCTGGGCCGGGCTGTCGCCGCGCAGGGTTGTCGCCCACGTCGCGAGCCGCCTGCGGCAAGGCCGGGGCGTTCGCAGGCGTGGCAGCGCCTCACAGCTTACATCACCACCAGATCGAACTGTTCGGCGGTGTAGAGCGATTCGGATTGAAGACGTACCGATAGCCCGGTATCGGCACAGACGTCGTGAAAGGCGCTGGCCAGTTCATCCAGCAACAGCCCGATGATATCGGGGGCGGCCAGAATCAGCAGTTCTTCGACGTGCTGGCCGCGGGCCAGCCGGCTCATTTCACGAAACAGCGAAAAGCAGACGGTCTCGCCGGTCTTGACGAAGCCGCGGCCCTGGCAGCTTTCGCAGGGGTGGCACATGAGCTGCTGCAACGACTCGCGGGTGCGCTTGCGGGTGACTTCCACCAGCCCGAGCGGCGAGATCGCGCCCACGCTGGTCTTGGCCGGATCGGCGTCGAGGGCGGCGCGCAGGGCGGTCAGCACCTGGGCCTTGTGCTCGGCATCGACCATGTCGATGAAGTCGATCACGATGATGCCGCCGAGATTGCGCAGGCGCAGCTGCCGGGCGACCGTATTGGCGGCCTCGATATTGGTGCGCAGCACCGTCTGTTCCAGGCTGCGGGTGCCCACATAGCCGCCGGTATTCACGTCCACCGTGACCATGGCCTCGGTCTGTTCGATGATCAGAAAACCGCCGGAACGCAGCGGCACCTTCGGCGCCAGCGCGCGTTCGATGGCTTCTTCGATGCCGTATTGCGAAAACAGCGGCACGGGCTTGGTGTAGTGACAGGTGCGTTCGGTGAACTCGGGGGCAAAGCGCTGGGTGAAGCCGGTCATTTCCTGCCAGGCGGCTTCGTCGTCGATGGTGATGGCGGCCACTTCGGGTGTGAGCATGTCGCGCAGCATGCGAATCGGCAGGGCCAGGTCGCCGTAGAGCAGGGTTTCCGGGGCCACGGTACGGCTTTGCTGGAGGATGTCGTTCCAGACCGTGGCCAGAAAACGCATATCCGCGGCCAGCGCATGATGGGGCGCGCCGTCGCCGACCGTGCGTACGATGAAGCCGCCGGCCAGGCCCAGCTCTTCGCGAATGCCGGTCACGGCGCTGTGCAGCCGGTTGCGTTCGTCTTCGTTTTCGATACGCGCCGAGATGCCGATACGCGGGTTGTAGGGCATATAGACCAGAAACCGCGACGGGATCGCGAGATCCGTGGTCAGGCGTGCGCCCTTGCTGCTCATCGCATCCTTGGAGACCTGCACCAGCACCCGATCGCCCTGGTTGAGCCGGTTCTGGATACGCGGTGCCACGTCCTGGGTTTCGGCCGGGCGGCGCACCATGTCCGAAATTTGCAGAAAGGCCGCCCGCGGCAGGCCGATATCGATAAAGGCCGCCTGCATGCCGGCGAGCACGCGCTGGACCTTGCCCAGATAGATGTTGCCAACCACGCTGCCGGTCGCATCGCGCTGGATGTAGATTTCCTGCAGGACCCCGTTTTCCAGATGGGCCGCGCGGGTTTCACCCTTGGAGACGTTGACCAGGATCTCGATACGCGTGGCTTCCAGATCGGCCTCGTTCAGACGCGAGGCGCTCACCGTGGCCTGCGTCGAAGTGCGCATGGGATTAACGGGTTATGGGAATTCGATGCCATGCGTTCGATTGTCTGCGCACAGCGTATGCCTCTGCAAGCGCTGCCCCGATCGGCGCCTGTATGCCTGCTCAGCCGCGATGGTAGGGATGACCGGTGAGAATGCTGTGGGCACGAAACAGCTGTTCGGCCAGGATCACGCGTACCAGCGGGTGCGGCAGGGTTAACGGCGACAGCGACCAGCGCCGGTTCGCCCGGGCCAGGCTGTTTGGCCCGAGCCCGTCCGGCCCGCCCACCAGCAGGGCGCGATCGCGGCCGTCGGCCAGCCATTCGCGCATTTGCCCGGCCAGCTGTTCGGTCGACCAGGGTTTGCCGTCCACGGCCAGCGCGATCACGTCCAGATCGGGCGAGAGCGTATCGCAGATACGCCGGTCTTCGTCGGCAATGGCGCGTTCGGGTTTGCCGCCCTTGCGATTGCCGGGTGCGATTTCGGTGAGTTCCAGCCGGCATTCATGCGGCAGGCGTCTCGCGTAGTCGTCGTAGGCGCTGGTGACCCAGGCGGGCATGCGCCGGCCGACCGCCAGCAGGCGTATTCGCATGACCTACGCCGCGAGGAACTAGTGCGTCGTGGAGCTTTCGGCGGCGATCGCGTCCATATCCCAGAGTTTTTCCAGCTGGTAATAGGCACGCGTGACCGGTTGCATGATGTGCACCACCACGCCGTTGAGATCGATGAGCACCCACTCGGCCTGGCTCAGGCCTTCCACGCGCGGCTGGATGCCGGCGTCCTTGGCATGGGCGATCACCGTTTCGCCGAGGCGCTTGACGTGGCGGGCCGATCGGCCGCTGCAGATCACCATGTGATCGGCGATGGTGGTCAAATCCGCGACATCGAGCACCTGCACCGATTCACCCTTGAGCTCGTCGACGGCTTCGATGGCCAGTTCGAGCAGGGCGTTGATCTTGGGATCGCTGTTGCGGGCGGTTTCGGGCTTGTTTTGTAGATTCATTGACTCGCGGCCGTGGCCGGTTGGGACTGATAGACGCCTGCATCCATAATGTCGTCGAGCACGGCCGTCGGCAAGAGGTAGCGCGGACTTTCACCGCGTTCGAGCAGCTCGCGGATATAGCTCGCCGAAATGACCAGCGGTGGCGGCATATAGGTGTAGATATGGCCACAGAGCGTGCGATGCAACGTTTCGTGGCTATCGGTGGCACGCTCGGCCAGGGCGTCGGCGGCCGCACCGTCGAGTTCGACGTCGATACCGGGGCGGTCGATGAGCACGATATGAGCGCTGTCGAAGATGCGCTCCCATTCGTGCCAGCGCGGCAGTTTGGCGAACACGTCGCGGCCCATGATCAGGCATAGCGGCGTATCCGGCATTTCTGCTCGCATCGAGGCCAGCGTGTCGACGGTATAGGACGGGCCGTCGCGCAGCAGTTCCCGGTCGTCCAGGCGCAGCCGCGGCTCGGTGCTCACGGCCACGCGAATCCATTTCGAACGCTGGCCGGGCGATGCCGTGGGCGCATTCCGGTGCGGTGGACGTGCACAGGGCACCAGGCGCACATGGGCCAGATCGAGCGCGCTGGCCAGTTCCATGGCCAGGCGCAGATGCCCGTTGTGGACCGGATCGAACGTGCCTCCCAGGACACCGACAGGGGCCGAACTCAAGATGATTCTCCGGGCGCGGTCAGAAACGGCATCAGCGCACGTGCCCGTCGCCGAATACGACGTATTTGAGTGAGGTCAGCCCTTCCAGACCGACCGGGCCACGGGCGTGCAGCTTGTCGGTGGAAATGCCGATCTCGGCGCCCAGGCCGTATTCGAAGCCGTCGGCGAAGCGCGTCGAGGCGTTGACCATCACCGAGGACGAATCCACAGCGCGCATGAATGCCCGTGCGCGCGTCACGCTCTCGGTGACGATCGCATCGGTATGGTGCGAACCCCAGGTCTCGATATGGTCGATCGCCTGGTCCATGTCGTCGACGATGCGAATTGCCAGCACCGGGGCCAGATATTCCTCGGCCCAGTCGGCGTCGGAGGCCGGCTTGACGCCGCTGCCCAGCAACTTGCGCGTGCGCTGGCAGCCACGCAGCTCGACGCCTGCCTGACGCAGATCCTGAGACAGTGGCTTGAGCACGCGTTCGGCAATCGAATCGGCCACCAGCAGCGTTTCCATGGTGTTGCAGGTGCCATAGCGCTGGGTCTTGGCATTCACCGCGATCGCGATGGCCTTGTCGATATCGGCATGGTCGTCGATATAGACATGGCAGACGCCGTCGAGATGCTTGATGACCGGCATGCGTGCGTTGTCGGAGACGAACTCGATCAGCCCCTTGCCGCCGCGCGGCACGATCACGTCCACGTATTCGGGCATGTCCAGCAGCGCGCCGACCGCCGCGCGGTCGGTGGTTTCGACCACCTGTACCGCATCGGCCGGCAGGCCGGCATCGGTGAGCCCGCGGCTGATGCAGGCGGCGATCGCCTGATTGCTGTGCGTGGCCTCCGAGCCGCCGCGCAGAATCGCGGCGTTGCCGGATTTCAGGCACAGCGCCGCCGCGTCGGCGGTCACATTGGGGCGCGATTCATAGATGATGCCGATCACGCCCAGCGGCACGCGCATGCGCCCGACCTGAATGCCGGAGGGCCGATAGTTGAGATCGGTGATGCCGCCGACCGGGTCGGGCAGGGCTGCCACCTGGCGCAGGCCTTCGGCCATCTGTTCGAGACGCTTGTCGTTGAGTTCCAGGCGTTCGAGCAGGGCCGTATCGAGCTCGTCGCGGCCTTCGCGCATGTCGCGGGCGTTGGCGGCGAGAATGCTGCTGCGTGACGAGATCAGGGCTTCGGCAATCGCGAACAGGGCGGCATTCTTGGCCCCTGGCTCGGCGGCCGCCATATGCCGGGCGGCGGCACGGGCGCGCTTGCCCATGCCCTGCATCTGCCGTTCGACACGGCTTTGCGGACTGCTGTCCTGGTTTTCGCGATCGCTTAGATTGGCGCTCATGAGTTCTGGTTACTGAAAACGATTGGATACGAGGCAGGACGCGCGTGGCGGCTGTCCTGCCAGACCGAGGGTCAATGTTACCAGTTCATCCCAGGCACGCCCGACGGCTGCCCCCTTGTTGACCTGATCGAGACGGGCCGCACGGCGCAGCAGCTCGGCCAGCATGGCCGGGTCGGCCCGGGTGGCGGCCTCGCCGAGCTGGCGTTTGCGCGCCGGCGGCATGAAGATCTTGCCGAGCATGGCATCCAGGCGATTGGCGCGCGCGGCCAGCGCGGCCTGGTAGAGCATGCGGATTTCACGCACCAGCGCCCAGGTGATGGGCACCGCGTCCACCCCTTCGGCGCGCAGTTTGGCCAGCGTTTTCAGGGCGCTGGCGCTATCGCCGGCGAGTGCCTTGGCAGGCAGGTCGAAGATGCCGAAGCGGCTGTGGTCGCTTGCTGCGGCTTCGATTTCGGCCGCGCCAATGCTTTCGTTCGGATGCAGCAGCGCGAGCCGGTCGATTTCCTGGGCGGCGGCCAGCAGGTTGCCTTCGGTCTGTTCGGCCAGCAGGGCCACCGCGTCGCGATCGAGTGTGAGGCCGTTGCTACGCGCGCGCTGCTCTACCCACTGCGCCATGCGCGAGCCGGGCAAGGGCCAGGCATACATCGCCACGCCGGCCTTGCTGATGGCCTTGTACCAGGCGCTTTTGCGCGCACTCGCGGCCAGCGGCGTGGCCAGAATCAACAGCAGCGTGGAGTCCGGTGCGTTCTTCGCGTAGTCGCTGATCGCCGCGCTGCCGGGCTTGCCGGGGCCCTTGTCGGTCAGATGCAGCTCCAGCAGCCGTTTTTCTGAAAACAGCGACAGGCTTGCGCCGGCGCTTGCGAGCTGGCCCCAGTCGAAGCCGGGCTCGGCGTGTAGAACCTCGCGTTCGTCGAAGCCCCGGCGACGCGCGGCCGCGCGCAGCGCATCCGCGGCCTCGAGTACCTGCAGGGGTTCGTCGCCGGCCAGCAGATAGCAGCGGGCCAGCGGCTGGGTTTCGACCTGGCGCTGGAACTGGTCGGGACGCAACTCCACGGTTCTACCTCGTTGACAGGCTACGGCCGATCACTGAAAAACCTACGCATCGTGCCTGTGTCGACATGCACGATACGCGCCATGCCATGGCGCGTTGCCGCTATTCGCTGTCCTGGGCGTCGTTGGCGAAATTGCGGCCGTAGAAAATCTCGTTGACTTCCGCCTCGATGCGGTCGGTGAGTTCGGCCGCCTCTTCTTCCGACAGGTCTTCGGCCTTCTCTGCGAACAGGTATTCGTCGAGCGAGAATTCGGTCAGCCGCATCTTGGTATGGAAGATACGCTCGGCCAGCACGTTCACGTCGATCATCTGGTACCGATTGCAGATGTCTTCGGGGATGTAGTCCTGAATCGAGTTGATTTCGTGATCGATGAAGTGCTTTACGCCGTCGACGTCGCGGGTAAAGCCGCGCACCCGGTAGTCGATCGAGACCACGTCCGATTCGAAGCTGTGAATGAGGTGATCAAGCGCCTTGAGCGGCGAGATGAGGCCACAGGTCGACACGTCGATATCCGCGCGGAAGGTCGAGATGCCGTTGTCCGGATGAAACTCCGGATAGGTATGCACCGTGATATGGCTCTTGTCGAGATGGCCGACCACCGCATCGGGCTTGGGCCCGTCGTAGGCGGCTTCCTCGGCGATGAGGATGGTCACGCTCGCGCCTTCCGGCTCGTAGTCCTGACGCGCGATATTGAGGATATGCGCACCGATGATGTCGGAAACTTCGGTCAGGATCTGGGTCAGGCGATCGGCGCTGAACATGTCGTCGAGATAGGCGACATAGGCCTTCTTCTGCTCCTGCGTACGCGCATGGCAGATGTCGTAGATATTGAACGACAGCGACTTGGTCAGATTGTTGAAGCCGTGCAGGCGCAGTTTTTCCATGGCGAATTCGGGATAGGGTGTGGGCCTGGCCGGCCGGGGCGCAACGCGGGCTGCATGAACCGATCACGGAGCACGGCGCCGATCATGTCGGCTGCCTGTCCAGACGTTGCGTGGTCGACCGGGTTCGATGGGCGATGAAATGGCGCAGTATCCGCGCCCGAGCGCGTACGTCAAGCGTAACGCCCGCGCATCGGCGCCTCAGACGGTTTCGATCGTGTAGTCGTGGGTGATGTTCACGCTCGACTGCAGCATGATCGAAGCCGAGCAGTATTTCTCGGCTGACAGCTGGACCGCCCGGGCGACGTGCTTTTCGTTGAGGTTGCGACCGGAGACGAAAAACTGCAGGTGCATGTCGGTGAACACCTTCGGCTCGGTGCTGGCACGGGTGCCATCCACCTCGATCCGGCAGCCGGTGACGTCCTGGCGGGACTTTTTGAGGATATGCATCACGTCCATCGCGCTGCAGCCGCCCACGCCCAGCAGGATCATTTCCATGGGCCGGAAGCCGGCGTTCTCGCCGCCGATATCCGGCGGCCCGTCGATGGTGACCTGGTGGCCGCTGTCGGCGGTACCGGAAAACTGTAGCTGGCCCTGCCAATCGATGGTTGCTTTCATTCGAGATCGTGATGGTCGATACGGTAGCCCGACCATGGGGTCGGTTGCTGTCAGAAAAAAGTGCGCCGCGCGCCGACACGGCGGCGCTCCGCGCCTGCGCGGGTCTCCCGCCTTGTGCGCTGAACGCTGGCGCGAGCCGTTACTGCGCGGGCTTGAGCAACGCGGCCAGTGCCTCGCCGGGGTCGGGTTCGCGCATGAAGGATTCGCCGATCAAGAACGCGCCGAAGCCGGCATTGCTCAGGCGGGCCAGATCGGCCGGCGTATGGATGCCGCTTTCGCTGACCACGGGCCGACCGGCCGGGATGGTGTCGCGCAGGTCGATGCTGGTATCCAGCGTGGTCTCGAAGGTATGCAGATCGCGGTTGTTGATGCCGAGAATCGTGCGTTCGGGCAGTTCCAGCGCGCGTTCGAGCTCTTCGCTGTCGTGCACTTCGGCGAGCACGTCCATGCCCAGTTCGAAGGCGCGAGCGGCCAGTTCGGCCATGAGTTCGGTATTCAGCGCCGCGGCGATCAGCAGAATACAGTCGGCGCCCATGGACCGGGCCTGGTCGACCTGAATGGTGTCGATGATGAAGTCCTTGCGCAGCACGGGCAGCTCGCAGGCCTGTCGTGCCAGGGCCAGGAAGTCGTCGTCGCCCTGGAAGAAGTCCCGGTCGGTGAGCACCGACAGGCAGGCGGCCCCGCCGGCGGCATAGCGTTCGGCCAGCCAGGCAACGTCAAAATCCTCGCGAATCAACCCCTTGCTGGGTGAGGCCTTCTTGATCTCGGCAATCACCGCCCGCGGCGCCTTGGCCTCGAGCGCTTTGGCGAAGCCGCGCGGTGCCGGGGCACGCGCGACTGCATCCTTCAGCTCGGCCGCCGAGGTCCGGGCACGAAAGTCGTCGATCTCTTCGCGCTTGCGGGCAAGGATGCGATCGAGAATCGTATCGGTGGTACGAATGCTCATGCGTTCACCATGCCGGCCCGGCCGGTCATCGTCTGGGTGAGTTCGGACAGCGCAGCCATGCGTTCGCCGGCGGCGCCGCTGAGCAGCACTTCGCGCGCCCTGGCCACGCCGGCCGCGATATCGGGCGCGTTGCCGGATACATACAGCGCGGCACCGGCATTGAAGGCGACCATGTCCAGGGCCAGGCCGGCCTTGCCGGCGAGCACGTCGCGTACGATCGCCAGGCTTTCCTCGGCCGACTTCACGCGAAGCCCGTCCAGCGAGCCGCGCTCCAGGCCCACGTCCTCGGGGGCGATCTTGTAGGTGGTGATCTGGCCGTCCTTCAGCTCGGCGACCCGGCTGGGGGCGTTGATCGAGAGTTCATCGAGGCCGTCCTCGCCGTGCACGATCATGACGTGGCGGCTGCCCAGCCGCTGCAGCACCTGGGCCAACGGCTCGCACAGATGACCGTTGAACACGCCCATCACCTGATTGCGGGCGCCGGCCGGGTTGGTGAGCGGGCCGATGATGTTGAAGATGGTGCGTACGCCCAGCTCGCGGCGCGGGCCGACGGCATATTTCATGGCGCCGTGGTGGGCCGGGGCGAACATGAAGCCGACCCCGAGCCGGCGAATGCATTCGGCGACCTGTTCCGGCGAGGTGTCGATGGACACGCCGGCGGCTTCGAGCAGGTCCGAACTGCCCGACGAACTCGATACCGAACGATTGCCGTGTTTGGCGACATGCCCGCCGGCTGCGGCCACCGCGAACGCCGCCGCCGTGGAGACGTTGAACAGCCCGGCGGCATCGCCGCCCGTGCCGCAGGTATCCACCAGCTGGTCGGTCAACGCCGGGTCGACCGGCACATCGGTGGCCAGTTCGCGCATCACGGCGGTGGCCGCCGCGATTTCCGGCACCGTTTCGCCTTTCATGCGCATGGCGACCAGAAAGCCGCCGATCTGGGCCTCGGTGGCCTGACCGGTCATGATCGCGGTCATCGCCTGGTGCATGCGCTCGGCCGAGAGATCGCGGCCGGCGACGATGTGGTTCATCAATTCCTTGTCGATCACTGGGCATCTCCCGTATGCGGCCGGCCTTCGCCACAGCGTTTGAGAAAGGTGCGCAGCATTTCATGGCCGTGTTCGGACAGAATCGACTCGGGATGGAACTGCACGCCTTCGGCGCCCGTGGGCGTATGGATCAGGCCCATGATTTCGTCCATTTCGCCGTCTTCGGTTTCGGTCCAGGCGGTGATCTCGAAGTCGTCCGGCAGCCCGTCGCGGGCAACGATGAGCGAGTGATAACGGGTGGCGGTGAGCGGGTCATCAAGGTTTTCGAACACGCCGCGCCCGGTATGACGAATCACCGATGTCTTGCCGTGCATGACCTGGCGGGCACGGGTGACCTGGCCGCCATAGGCCTGGCCGAGTGCCTGATGGCCCAGGCACACGCCGAAGATCGGCAGCCGATGGGCCAGACGCTGGATCAGCTCGACCGATACGCCGGCTTCGTCCGGCGTACAGGGGCCGGGTGAAACCACGATACCGGCAGGCTTGAGTTCCTCGATATCCTCGACCGTGACCTGGTCATTGCGTACCACATGGACTTCGGCTTCGAGCTCGCCGAGGTACTGCACTAGGTTGTAGGTGAACGAGTCGTAGTTATCCAGCATGAGAATCATTGTTCACCCCCGTTGCCCGGCGTGCTGGCCTGGGCACGCGTGCTTAGGCCGCGCTCGGCGATCGCCGCGGCTCTCATCACCGCCTTGGCCTTGTTCATGGTTTCTTCCCATTCCGCGTTCGGCTGCGAGTCGGCCACGATGCCGCCGCCGACCTGAACATGGATTTCGCCGTCCTTGAGCACGGCGGTGCGAATGGCGATCGCCAGGTCCATGCTGCCGTTGCCGGCCAGATAACCCACCGCGCCGCCGTAGACACCGCGTTTGACCGGCTCGATTTCGTCGATGATCTCCATGGCCCGAATCTTGGGCGCGCCCGAAAGCGTGCCGGCCGGGAAGGCCGCGCGCAGCGCGTCCATGGGCGTGAGGTCGTCGCGCAGCTTGCCGGTGACGTTCGACACGATATGCATGACGTGCGAATAGCGCTCGATGGCCATGCGTTCGGTGAGCTTCACGCTGCCCGGCTGCGAAACCCGGCCGACGTCGTTACGCCCGAGATCGATGAGCATCAGATGCTCGGCGATCTCTTTCGGGTCGTCGAGCAGGTCCTGGGCCAGCGCTTCGTCCTCGGCATCGCTCGCGCCGCGCTTGCGCGTGCCCGCGATCGGGCGAACGGTGACCTCGCCGTCCATCGCACGCACCAGAATCTCCGGCGAGGCGCCCACCACGTGGTGATCGCCGAAGTTGAAGTAGTACATATAGGGCGACGGGTTCAGGCTGCGCAGCGCTCGATACAACGACATCGGCTCGGCGTTGAACGGCGCCGACAGGCGCTGGCTGGGCACCACCTGCATCACGTCGCCGGCCTGCGTGTAGTCGCGAATGCGGCGCACCGCGTCTTCGTAACCGGCCTGGGTCAGCCCGGAGACGAAACGGCTGTCGTCGAGCAGTTCGGCCGCCGTGTCGCCGGCCTTGGCGCGGGTCGTGCTGGTGGTCAGCGGCTGTTCGAGCCGGTCGAGCAGGGCGTCGAGCCGTTCGGCCACGCGTTCGCGGTCTTCGCTGTCGCCCTCGACATGGTGGGCGACGCAATAGAGCTTGCCCGAGAGATTGTCGAAGATGACCAGCTCTTCGGCGATCAGCAGCAGGATATCCGGCAGATCGAGCGGATCGTCCTTGCCGGCGCCGCCCGCGGCCAGGCGCGGCTCGATATAACGAATGGTGTCGTAGCCGAAATAGCCCACCAGCCCGCCGGTCAGACGTGGCAGTTCGGGCAGGCGTGGGAGCGGCCGGGCATCGTTGAAGGCCTGAATCCAGGCCAGCGGATCATCGGTCTCGATCTGTTCGACGATGGCGTCGTCGCGCTCGTGAACGAGGCTGCGGCCGCGTACGCGAATACGCTCGGCACAGGGCAGGCCGATGATCGAATACCGGCCCCAGCGCTCGCCGCCCTGAACCGATTCCAGCAGGAACGAATAGGGCGCATCGGCCAGCTTCAGATAGGTCGACAACGGGGTGTCGAGATCGGCCAGAGCCTCGACCACCAGCGGCACGCGCGGGTGGTGCAGCGAATGGGCGGATTCGCGGTTGGAAGAAGACGAATTGTTCATGAAATCACTCGATCGAAAATCGCAAGAAGTGCGCGCTCACTCGGCCGGGTGGCCGGTTGGAATACGCGCGAGGGCATGCCCGGGCTTTTCAGCCCCGCCGGTTGCCTTCCCGCCATCGCCAGGCCGCATCGAAGGCGCGGTTGGCGGTGTTCTTGAATCGATTCGAAGTCATGTCGGTCGTCGTTCGTCTCGGGCGTCTGATACGCCGTAGTGGGCCAATGCTGACGTATCTGGCCGGGCTTGCCAAGTCGGCGGCCGGGTCGCGGATGCGGGATGGCGCGGCACAAAGCGACGGCGGCGGGCGCACGCGATGCGATAGCGCGGGGGCACGCTCGCTCGCCGACGCCGCCGGGCTTTCATCATGGCGGTCAACGGATGGGCGTAGCCGCGATCGTGCACCCCCTGGAGAGGGCTGTTAAGAAAGAATATTTTGCGCAGATCGTCGAAATGGGTCGCACACCCCCGGCGTGATTCGGGAAATTTTCGTTGCGGTTTTTGCGTGAAAACCGCGTAGCCAAAGGGTCCTGGCCGCACAAAGCCGACTTTGCATTTGAAAACAATTGTTTTCGAACAACGGACGGTGATAGGTTTCTGCCGGTCGGCTGGTCGTCATCGGCAGAATAAATAGTGCACAAACAAATGCTTGTGCGGTTTCAAGATGGCGTGTCGTCGTGGGGGATAACAGGCAGCGAGGAATGAGGCCGTGCACTCATGTCCAGGAGGAGACTGTCATGCCTGTTATCAACGTTCGCCCCGCGGCATGGGCGATCGCCCTGTGTCTTGTTGCCATTGCCGGAATGGGCCCTCACCGCATCGCTCGAGCCGGCGATGAGGAAGTCGCGCCCTCGATTGGCGGCGGCGACGGCGGCGAGCCGTCGAACGATGGTTTCTACGATCGATTCATTCAGGACAGGCTCTATCTCAAGCCGGCGGTGTCCTATCTGGATTTCAGCGCCCTGAAGAGCACGGAGCTGACTCTATCTGGCGTCGAGTTCCCGGCATCGCTTGCGGTGGACAACGGCCCCATCGCGGGTGCGAAGGCCACCATCGCGAACCAGGCGATCGCCACTGTCGGTATCGGCTACAACATTCCGGGTACGGGGCGACATCTGTCGCTGGAAACGATCATCGGCAAGCCGATCGATATCGATTTTGTCTCCCAGCCGGGCGCGCTTCGCGATCGCTCACTGGCGCCCACGGCTGATCTGGCCAACCTCGTGACCGGCGACAGCGTGCTCGAACAGGCGCTGGGGCAGACGCTGGGCGATCTCGGCTCGGCCGTGAATTCGGCCACCGGCCTGCTCGATACAGGCATCCCGCCGCTCGGGCAGGAACTCGGCAGCGTGAAGAGCCTGCCGATCATGATGACGCTCACCTATCATCCGTTTCCGGATGCCTTCGTGCGCCCCTATATCGGTGCGGGCGGGGTGTATCTCTACAACTACAACGCAAAGATCAGCAACGACGTGCTCACCGAGGTGAGCGATCCCGGTTTCGACGTGTCGTCGACGCCGGGCTATCTCCTGCAGGCCGGGGTGGACGTGGGCTCGCCCCAGGGCGGGTTCTTCGGCTTTCTGGATGCCCGCTATATCGGTGGTGCGACGGTGAAAAGTCACTTGTCGGACGTGAACGTCCGTCTCAACAACGCCGCCCTGGCCGATACGCTCGGCCTGCTCGGCTACGGCGGGGATATTGCCGTGGGCGATGCCGATATCGAGCTCGAAATCAACGCCATGATCTACAGCGCCGGGGTCGGCTATCGGTTTTGACCAGGGCAGCTCTGTATAACCTCTCTCGGTTCGCGTTCGAGTCCTCACAGACGGAGCGACGGCGACAGGTTGTGATGAGCTTCCTCAAGCAGCCGGGTGGCGTGCCGCCTCGGGCCGCTCAGCCCAGCTCGGCGCGCATGTCGGCAATGACTTTCGCGTAATCCGGCTGGCCGAAGATCGCCGAGCCGGCGACAAAGGTATCGGCGCCGGCCTCGGCCACGCGGCGGATGTTGTCGGTCTTGATGCCGCCATCCACTTCCAGGCGAATATCGCGGCCCGAGGCGTCGATAATCTCGCGCGCTTCGGCGATCTTGCCGATCGCTTCCTCGATGAAGGCCTGGCCGCCAAAGCCCGGGTTGACCGACATGATCAGCACGATATCGACCTTGTCGAGCACGTATTTCAGCCATTCCAGCGGGGTGGCCGGGTTGAATACCAGCCCGGTCTTGCAGCCGGCATCCCGCGCCAGCTGCAGGCTGCGATCGACGTGTTCGCTGGCTTCCGGATGGAAGGTGATCGAGCTTGCCCCGGCCTCGGCGAAGGCGCTGATCATGGCATCCACCGGCTTGACCATCAGGTGCACGTCGATGGGCACGTTCGGATGGCGGGCCTTGAGCCGCTTGGCCAGGGCTGCGCCCACCGGCGGGCCGAAGGTCAGGTTCGGCACGTAGTGGTTGTCCATCACATCGAAATGAATCCAGTCGGCGCCGGCATCGATGACGGCTTCGCATTCATCGCCTAGGGCGGCCAGGTCGGCCGCGAGAATCGAAGGAGCGATGAGCGGCGCGCGCGAGGAACGGGGCATGGCTTAAAACCGTGGATCGAATAGCGGCGCTAGTTTACGCTTTGCGGATTGTTCTGTGTCAGTCGAGCCTGAATGAGCGTTCTTCTATCCTTGCATGCCCTCGCCGCCGTGATCTGGGTGGGTGGGCTGTTCTTTCTGGTGGGCATCCTGCGCCCGGCGGCCTCATCGGTTCCGCTGGCCGATCGGCTGCCGCTGCTGTCCACTGCCATGGGACGTTTCTTTCTGTGGGTATGGATTGCCATCATCGTGCTGCTGGTTACCGGCAACACTATGATCTTCATGCTCGGGGGCATGGGCAGCGCGCCGCTTTATATCCACCTCATGCAGCTGCTGGGCTGGGCGATGTTTCTGTTGTTCGGGCATATGTTCTTCTCGCCCTGGCGGCGGGTGCGCGTGGCGCTTTCGGCCGGCGCGCTGGCCGATGCCAGCCGGGCGATGAGCCAGCTGCGCCTGTTCGCGGCGATCAACCTCGTGCTCGGCCTGGTCGTGGTCGTGATCGCCACCGGCGGGCGTTACTGGCTGGCCTGATGGCCGATCGGGGCAGCGGCGCTGCTAGAATCGCGGCCGTCATTCAGCCAACGCCGCAGCGGCCCTAGCCCCATGCCCGATACCTTATTCGAGTCCGACCTGCACAGCGTGCCGCTGCTCATGCGCGGCAAGGTGCGCGATGTCTATGCGGTGGGTGACGACCATCTGCTGATCGTGGCCACGGATCGGCTGTCGGCCTTCGACGTGATCCTGCCCGACCCCATTCCGGGCAAGGGCAAGGTGCTCACGGCGGTTTCGAATTTCTGGTTCGACCGCTTTGCGAACGATATCGTCAATCATCGGGCCGACATGCCGTTGGCCGAGGTGCTGACCGACGCCGAAATCGAGCAGGTCGGCTCGCGAGCGATGCTGGTCAAACGTCTGGATGCCCTGCCGGTCGAGGCCGTGGCTCGCGGCTATATCATCGGTTCCGGCTGGAAGGACTATCAGGCCACCGGCACGGTCTCGGGCATCGAGCTGCCGGCCGGACTCGAACAGGCACAGCAGCTGCCGGAACCCATCTTCACGCCTTCCACCAAGGCGGAGGCCGGCGAGCACGACGAAGCCATCGATTTCCAGGCGGTCGTCGGACTGATCGGCGCTGAGCGCGCGGCCGAGGTGCGCGACGCCACGTTGTCGATCTACCGCAATGCGGCCGCCTACGCACGCGAACGCGGCATCATCATCGCCGATACCAAGTTCGAGTTCGGCGTCGACGGGGCCGGGCAGCTCGTGCTCATCGACGAAGTACTCACCCCGGATTCCTCGCGTTTCTGGCCGGTATCCGACTATGCCACCGGCATGAGCCCGCCGAGCTTCGACAAGCAGTACGTGCGCGATTATCTGGAGACGCTGGACTGGGACAAGACTGCCCCCGGCCCGCGCCTGCCGCAGCAGATCATCGACAACACGGCCGCCAAGTATCGCGAAGCCTGGACTCGTCTCGCAGGTTCCGACTGAACTGATCGGCGGTCGTTGGGCGGCCGCCGCCCCCGACGTTAATCTGCCCTATACCCGCCTGCGTTTTGCGCACGGCGGGTAATTTTTTCCCAAGTGCGAAAAGAAATCTTGTCGAATTGAGGTGAATTCGGCTATCGTTCCGCGCCTGTGTTCGAACCACCGAAAGCCAATGCCCCTTTGGGTTTCCGGCGGTTCGAGGGGCGATTTTCATGCTGCGCAATCAGTCCATTGCGCAGAACGTCAGTAGTTATACAGATGCCGCTGTGCTATCGATGACATGCCCTAATGGGATGAACCCTGTCGAAGAAGCGGGGACGGTCGAACACGACAACGAAGACATCATCGTGCGGGGAGACGCGAAAATGGTGATAGCGCTAGAAGGCGGATCGAACGAGCCGGCAAGCCTTTCCCGGCCGCTGGCGTCATGCGCCGTTTTTCGCCGCCTGTCGGTCGCCGCGAGCATGTCGAGGGCGCCCCGGCAGCTCGGCGGCGCGCCGGGTCAGGTATCAGGCGAAACCCAGGTCCAGTTTTCGACGCAGTCGGCCGGATACCCTGAACGGTTTCCAGACCGGCCGGCGTGCCTGGGCGAGACGGTCGGCCACGGCAAAAATTACCGCCGGGTCGTGGCCCAGGCCGCAATGGCTGCTGGTCACTTCGATGTTCTCGGCGATCGGGCCGGCGACTTCCTGACAGGATTGCCAGGGCACCACGCCGTCGGTTCGACTGAATATGGAGCTCGTGGGCACGGGCGGCGGCGCCACCATCCGCGGGCTGGCGCGATCGTCGCCGCCGGGATAGTGCCCATGCAGGCGCCGATACAGCCGGGCGATGTTCGAGCCGCTGGGGGCATGCGCGAACGGCGAGCCCATGGTGATCACACAGCGGGTATCCGCGGCATAGTCCTTGGCAAGCCGGCGCGCATACACACCGCCGAGACTCCAGCCGATGATGCTGATCGGCCCACCCACGGTATCGCGCAGCTGCTCGTAGCGCTGGGCGGCACCGGCATAGAGATGGCGGGCCCCGGAGTTCGTTCCCTGGCCCCAGCCGTAGGCGCGATAGCCGATCTGGTCGAGCAGCCGGCGCAGCGGCCAGGTGGACCAGTCGCCGGCACCGAGCCCCGGCAGCACGAGTACGACATCGCCTTCGCCCCGCGGCAGCGATTTCCGCAATGAGCCATGTACGCGCATGAACCGCGAAAGACTGGCCACGCTGCGCAGCAGCTCGGTACTCAACAAAGCGTTGCTGGGCGGGGCCGGTTCGGGCGTGGCCTTGGAGGCACTTATTTCTGTCATGACACGGTCTTCCGGCAAAGGTAAGCGATGAATAACTTCATAATGCAACCGGGCGCCGGGGCCGGCAACTGTGGCTACAGCCAGACCCCGGCCAGCGTGCGGCTGCAGCAGCCCCGTAGCGGATTCAACCGGTCTATCGGCGGTCTTGCCACGGGCTTAAAGACCGCTTCCAGCACGCGATGGTTCAATAACGAACGGCAACGGCCTGTGGTTCACATGGCCTGCGTGCCAGCACGAATAGCAGTGCAGCGTCAGGCGCGGGCCGCGGGCAGGCGCCTGGCGACTGCCTGTGCTTGCTACAGCGTACGGTCGGCGTGACGTCTGGGATGCGCGTTTTCCCGAACGTCAGGCAGAGCTGGGCCGCGGTCTTGGCGATCGTCCTCGTGTTGCTGTGTGCGGGCTGTGGATCGCATGCCGAGAAGGCGTCGGCCGAACTGCCCCAGGGCAAGGCGGTACGGGTTGTCGAGGTCGAACCCAACGACGAGCCGCGCACGTTTGCCTTGTCGGGCGTGACCCGAGGCGGCAGCCGCGCGAGGCTGGCCTTTCAGATCGGTGGCCGGATTTCGGATATCGAGGTGCAGGTCGGCAGCGAGGTCAAGAAGGGCGACGTCATCGCGCGGCTCCAACAGCCCGGACTGGAGCAGGGTGAAGACGCGGCCCGTTCCCAGGTGGCCCAGGCGCGCGCCCAGCGCGACCAGGCAGAACGCGACCTGGACCGTGCACAAACCCTGTATTCGCGGGATGCCGCCACCCAGCAGACCCTGGAGAACGCCCGCGCCCGTGCCGAGGCAGCCCGGGCCCAGTTGCGGGGGGCCCAGGCGCAGCTCGAACAGGCCAGCCGCGGCGTGGCCCAGCAAACGCTGCGCGCGCCGATCGACGGCACGATCGAGATGGTGCTGTTCGAGCCGGGCGAGGTGGTGCCGCCGGGCCAGCCCATCGTGGGCCTGTCCGGGGCGCAGAAGATCGAGGTGGCGATCGGCATTCCCGAACGCCTGCTCGCTTCGGTGGAAACCGGACAGCCGGCCCAGCTCACCCTGCCGTTGTTCGACAATCGCAAGATTACCGGCACCCTGACCGCCGTCTCCCATGCGGCCGGCGGGCCGGGGCGGTTGTTCGAGGCGGTGATCGGCATCGACCGGTCGGCCGATATCGTGCCGGGCATGAGCGTGGTCTGGCACGTGTCGGTGCCGCCCAAGCCCGGCGTGCTGGTGCCGCCGGATGCCATCGCGCGCCCGGGCGGTATCGACCAGACCTTCGTGTATCGGGTGGACGGCGGGCGTGCCCATGCCGTGCCGGTGGAAACCTTCGAGATCGTGGATCGAAAAGTGCTGGTTCGCGGCGAGCTCAACGCCGGCGACCGCGTGGTGGTGGAAGGCCTCGACAACCTCGCGGACCAGGCCCGTATCCGGGTGCTTGGCGGTGACTGACTGGCCCTATCGCATTCTCACGAACGCGCGCCTGATCGCAGCGCTTGTCGGGGTGCTGGTGATCGCGGGCGCGGTCAGCTTCTATACGATGGATCGCCAGGAGAACCCCTCCTTTCCCTATCGCGGCGCGATCGTGATCATCCCGTTTCCCGGCGCCAGCGCCGAGCGCGTCGAGCGGCTGGTGCTCGAGCCGGCAGAAACGCAGATCAATGAGATCGACGAGATCTATACGCTGGGCGCGATCGCCCAGCAGGATGTCGGCGTCTTTTCGATCGAGCTGCGCGGCGATGTCTACAACACCGCCGAGGTGTGGGATCGGCTGCGGGTGGCGCTGGACAACGCCAAGCGCGATTTTCCGGACGGCGTACTGGAGCCGCGCGTCAACGACCGCATCATCGATTCGAGCCTGATGATGCTGGCGGTGACCGGCGATGCCTCGCCCATGGAGCTCGCCGAGGGCGCCCGAACCCTGCGCAAGGCGCTGCTCGACGTGGATGGCGTGGCCTCGACCTCGCTCTACGGCGACCCGGGGCGCCAGGTCACGGTCGCCATCGAGGATGCGGTGATCGATCGCTATGCGCTGTCGCTGGCCCGCATTGCCCGCGATATCAACGAAAGCAACCAGGTCAAGGGCGGTGGCTCGCTGCGCCTGGGCGATGCCTCCATCAATCTCAATCCGCAGGTGGATTTTCAAAGCGTCGAACAGATCGGCGAAACGCCTATTCGCATGGTCTCGGGGCAGACATTGCCGCTGGCCTCGATTGCCGATGTGTCGCTCATGCCCGAATCGCCGCCGCGCGACGAGTTCTGGTACAACGGCCGGCGCGCGGTCGGCGTCGAGGTGGTGGCCGCGCGTGGCCAGAACCAGGTCGAACTGGGCCAGCGGCTGCGGGCAGCGGCGGCCGAAGTGGGCGAACGTATCGCCCCGCTTAGAATCGGCGAAGTCTTCTATCAGCCGGCGCTCACCCAGAATCGCCTGCACAACCTCTCGCTCAATCTGTTGAGCTCGATCGCCGCGGTGATGGCGGTGCTGGTGTGCTTCATGGGCTGGCGCATGGGGCTGGTGGTGGCGACATTGCTGCCGTTGGTCACGCTCTCCGCGCTGGCGGTCTATGCCATGGGCGGCGGCGTGTTGCATCAGGTCGCAGTGATCGGCCTGGTGGTGGCGCTCGGCGTGCTCGTGGATAACGCCATCGTGATGACCGAGGAGGTTCAGTACGGCCTCAATACCGGTCAGAGCCCCCAGCAGGCCGCGGCCGCGGCGATTCGCTCGCTCGCCGGGCCGCTGTTCGCGGCTACCGGGACCACGGTCGCCGCCTTCGTGCCGGTGCTGCTTGCCGAGGGCAATACCACCGACTTTGTGCGCGCCCTGCCGATCACCATCATCGTGTCGCTGTCGGCGAGCTATCTGTTCGCGGTCACGGTCACGCCGCTGATTGCCCATCGCTTTCTCAAGCCGGAGACCCGCCAGGGCCGTGATCGGCTCAACGCGCTGGGAGAGTGGCTGGCCCGGGTCACCCTGGCTCGGCCGCGCACGCTGATGCTGGCCAGCGTCGGGGCGTTCGTGCTGGCGATGGCGCTGGAGCCGTTTCTGGGCGAAACCTTCTTTCCCGAGGCCGACCAGAACATCGTGGTAGTCGACGTCGTGCTGCCTGACGGGGTGCACCAGTCGAGCACGGCGGCTGCGGCGCGCCAGGTCAACGATGTGTTGACGACCCACCCAGGCGTCAAGGCGCTCTACAGCTTCGTGGGCACGGGTGGCCCGCCGTTCTACTACAACCTGCAGAAAACGCCGCGTGCGCCCAACCTCGCACGGCTGGTGGTCCGCACCGACGGTCTGGCCCGCAATCAGGAGCTCATCGAGTTTCTCGACGACTACAAGCAGACCCACCTGCCCAGCGCCCAGATCATCGCGCGCAAGCTCAGCCAGGGGCCGTTGGTTACCGCGCCGCTGGAAGTCGAGATCTATGCCGATACCGCGGCCGAACGGCTGGCAGCGACCGACAAGATCTACGGCGTGCTGCGCGACCTGCCCGGTACGCGCAATGTTCGCCATACCCTGGGCAGCGGCGTGCCCGGGCTGGATTTCGATATCAACAGCGCGATCGCCCGGGACTTCAAGGTCTCGCCGGTGGACGTGGCGAATTCGATCCGCAGCCACAGCGACGGCCTGATCGTGGGGGAATATCGCGGCGGCGACAGTCCCATGTTCATACGCCTGCGCTCGCCGGAGGGGGAGCTGTCGGACCCGGCCGCGTTAGAGACGGTCAACGTCTACAACGATCGCGGCGAGCACGTGCCGCTGATGCAGGTCGCCACGCCGCGGCTCGAAGTCGCCCCCGGCGCGATCCGGCGCAAGGACGGCGCCCGCTATGCCGCGGTCTACGGCGAGCTGAAAGAGGGTGTGGCCTACAGCTCGGTCATCGGCCCGTGGAAGGACAAGGTCGCCGCGCTGGATCTGCCCGCGAGCACCCGTCTGGTCTGGCGCGGTTTTGCGGCCACCTCGGGCGATGCCAATGCGGCGGTGCTGGGCATGGCGCCGTTGGGCATCGGTCTGCTGCTGCTGTTTCTGCTGATGCAGTTCAACTCCTTCGTCCGTATCGGGCTGGTGCTGCTGACCGTGCCCTTTGCCATCGTCGGCGTGATTCCGGGTCTGCTGCTGCTCGATATTCCTTTCGGCTTCATGCCCATGCTGGGCCTGTTCGCGCTGGTGGGCATCGTGGTGAACAACGCCATCGTGCTGATCGACGTAATCGACCAGCGCCTGGGCGAGGGCGCCTCGCTCGCCGAGGCGGTGGCGGATGCAGTACAGCGGCGTACCCGCCCGATCGTGCTGACCACGGCCACCACCATCGTTGGCCTGCTGCCACTGGCGTTTTCCAGCGCCACGCTCTGGCCGCCGCTGGCCTGGTCGATCATCACCGGCTTGCTTGCCTCCACGGTGCTTACGCTCATGGCCCTGCCGGCGTTCTGCCAGACGGTGCTGGCCTGGCGCCTGCGCTGGCCGCGCTCGCCTTCGACCGCGACCACCGCGCTGATCGCCGCGCTCACTCTGGGGATGGCGAGCATGAGCGTGACCCCGCCCGCTGTTGCCCAGGATGAGCCGGGTCAGGGCGAGGCCATGGCCACGGTCGGTTTTGCCGCCAGCCTGCGGCGTGCCGCCGCACGCGCGAGCGTGCGCGCCGATACCTACGACGCCGAGGCGGCCCGTCATGCCGCAGACGCCCTGCGCCGGATCTCGCGTTATCCCACGCTGAGCGTGAACGGCTACTACTCGCGCAGCGAAGACGAACCCCGCTATACCCTCGGCGGCGACGAGGGCGATTTCAACGACATCGTGCTGAATACGCCGGCCGGCGACATACCGGCGTCGGTGGTGGGCGACGGCTATTCGGTCACCGTACGCGGCGAGCGCGAGCAGCGCGGTGCGACCGTGGCGCTGCGCCAGCCGTTGTTCAATCTCGCCACCCAGCGCTATCTGTCGGGCGCGGCCGAGGATCGCGTCTCTGCCGCCGACTGGCTGGCCCAGCGCAGCCGGATCGAGAGCATGGTCGATGCGGCCAATGCCTATATCGACGTGCTTTCGGCCGAGGCCCAGCTCAAGGAAGCCCGGTCCCTGGTCAATAATCTCGAAAGCCGTAACGCCCAGGTCGATGTGCTGCGCGATACCGGCAACGCCCTCAAGAGCGAAGCCCTGAGCGTGCGCTATGCCCTGAGCGAGGCAAGGCAGCGCCTGGGCGAATTCGACAGCCAGCTGTCGCTGGCGCAGGCGAACCTGGCGCGCACGATCGGGGCGGATCGTCCGGTGCGTGCGCTGGCGCTGGATTTCGAGCCGCCGCCGCTGACGCGCAGCGTCGATGCGCTGGTCGACACCGCGCTCGCCGAGCGCCAGGACCTGGCCGCGCTCAACGCCGGCATCGAAAGCGCGCGCCAGAACAGTCAGGCGGTATCGGCGGCGCGTCTGCCCACCCTCGATGCGGTGGCCAGCTCCAGCTATGCCGACGGCGACCCGGCGCTGCCCGACAACGATAATCGCGTGTCGCTACAGGTGAGCTGGACGCCCTTTGCCGGCGGCGCGATCAGCGCGCGCAAGGCCCAGGCCGAAGCCGAGCGCAACAAGCTGCTGGCCCAGCTCGACGATGCCCGCACCGGCATCGCGCTCGAGGTGAGAAAGGCGGTGGCCGACTATCGCAACGCCCAGTCGCGCTATCGCACCGCGCGGCTGGGCCTGGACAGCGCCCAGGCGACCCGGCGTACGCGCGCCGCACAATGGGACGTGGGCGAGCTGGGCATTCAGGAATTGCTGGAGGCCGAATCCGACGTTGCCCGCAAACGGGCCGAGTACGACGTGGCCGGCTATCGAAAGGTATCAGCCTGGGTGGCCCTGCAGGGCGCACTCGGCGCGGGCGATCGGCTATACGACCTGCCGGCCGGTAATGAGCCATTGAAGGATCCTGCCACGCCGAATTCCAACCCCGTTTATCCGGACGAGCCGGCCTCCGCTGCCGGCGCCGACGGCGGGATACGGCATGCCCGCCGATCGATGCCGGTGGAGGGCGCGCGCTCCGATCCGTCAGCTTTTGACGTCGCGACCCGCCGCGCCGAGCCGGCGACAGCTGCGGCCTCGCCTGCAGAGCGCGGCGCGTTCGGGCGCCTGGCCCGATTCAGACCGATCGAATGGCGTGCCGCCTATTTCACGCCGCGCGGCCCTGTACCGGCGTCGCAGCTCAAATCCGCAAACATCGGCGTCGGCCGTCTACGGCTGAGCCAGTGGCAACCGCCGAGCGGCGGCGATGGCACAGGCAGGACCACGAACACGAACACGAAAACGGATTCGGCCTAGCTTTTCGCGCTTCATCAATACCTGGTGCAACAGGAGGAATACCATGACGGCACAGCAGACCAAAACGATACTTCTGACCGGCGGACGCGCCCCGGCCGCGCTGGAACTGGCGCGCATATTCTCTCGCCGCGGCGCGCGCGTGGTGGCCGTGGACAGCTGCGGGCCGTTCATCTGCGAGCATTCGCGGCATATCGTGGCGTCGCGGCGCGTGCCGTCGCCGCGCTTCGAGCCGGAAAAATATGCCAACGCGGTGCTGGGCTTCATCCGCGAGCAGAAGGTGGATCTGGTGGTGCCCTGTACCGAGGAAACTTTCTACCTCGCCCAGATGCGCGACCAGTTCCTCGGCGACTGCGAACTGTTGTGCGAGCCCATCGACAAACTGCGCCGGCTCCACCACAAGGGCGACTTCATGAAGTGGGCCGACAGCCTCGGCATGAGCACGCCCAAAACCCAGGTGTTCACCAAGGAACAGAACATCGCCGACAAGTTCGAAAGCGTGAAGGCCCAGCTGAACTCGGGCCAGCCGTTCGTGCTCAAACCCGCCTTCACCCGCTTTGCCAACGAAGTGATCATCAGTTCCGACGGTCGTTACGAGCCGTTCGATATCAAGGCCTTCGCCGGCGGGCGCGATCTCGTCTACCAGCAGTTCCTGCCCGGGCGTCAGGTCAACACCTTTGCCCTCGCGCACGAAGGCAAACTGCTGTTCAACGTGGCCTATCACGGCGACTGGACGGCCGGTAAGGGGGCATCCATTCATTTCGCGCCGGTCGACCATGGCGGCTGTCGCGAGTGGATCGAGGCGTTCGTGGCCAAGACGAACTTCAGTGGCCAGATTTCCTTCGACTTCATCCAGGAAGCCCGGACCGGCAAGGTGCGCCCGATCGAATGCAATCCGCGGGTGACCTCAGGCGTGCATCTGCTGGCCGAGATTCCCGAAGTCTACGATGCCTATGTAAACAAGACGCCGGTGGAGCTATCGTTCGATCGCCTCAAGGCGGCGCAGGTACGCCTGGCGATGGTGACCTTCGGCATCCTGCCCAATCTGCGCAAGCCGAGAAAGCTCGCCAAATTCGCCTGGCAGTTCGCGCGGGCCCGCGACGTGGTGCTGGATACCTCCGACCCGCGGCCGTTCTTCTATCAGTTCTATATCTACCAGCACTTCATGCGTCGGGCGCTGCTCAAGCGCGTGCCGCTGCAGCATGTGGCGATCGAGGACATGGTCTGGAACGACGACGTGCTGTGCATGCAACCGGTCAGCGAGCTCGAGGCGCGCGGCGCGTAATCAGGCCGCGTCGCTGCGCTGCGCGGCGCTGGCATCGGCGGCCGGGGCATCGTTGGCGCTGGCCTGGCGGGTGAGCTCGCTGTCGAGCATGCCGATGATGCGATTGCGATCGATACGCTGGTCCTTGATGGCCAGGAAATAGGCATAGCCCATCGCGCGGGTGTCGTTCTTGCCCGCGCGCTGTTCCAGGTCGGCGCCGTGGTCGATCATGAAGCGCAGCATCTTCGGGTCGTTGCGCTGGATGGCATAGAACAGGCCGGTGAGCTTCTCGCTGTCTTCGCGCGGGTCGGCGGCATCGATATCCAGGCCGTGGGCGAGATAGAAATCGGCACAGCCGTAGGGATCGTCGAGACGGGCCTCGCGTTCGAAGATATAGACCAGCCCGCCGGCCTCCTGTAGCTCGGGCACGTCGGCCTCGCGCTCGGCGACCTGGTCGAAGTCCCGCTCGCAGAAACCGGGCGGCTCGGCCACGGCCTGGGCCGTTTCGTCGTCGGCGGGATCGGCGGCGCCGGCCTGGGGGCCGGCGTCGTGGGTGGCCAGCGCGGGCTGATCGCCCTGGACCTCGGTTCGATCCGCGTCCGGCGTGATGTAGCCCGGCCCGCCGGCCAGCCAGAAGATCACCAGGCCGAGAAAGATCGCAACGATAACCGTAATGAAGAAGATGGGTTTCATGGGCGTTTCCTGGGTTACTCCCGGACGGATTCAGGCCAGTTGTAGAAGGCGGGCCGGTGGGGCTTAGCGATCCTTGTTATCGCCGAACAGGGCGTCGAGCTTGTCTTCGTATTCGTGATAGCCCAGATGTTCGTAGAGCTCGCTACGGGTCTGCATACGATCGACCACGTGCTTCTGGGTGCCGTCGGCACGAATCGCGCCGTAGACTTCGAGCGCGGCGTTGGCCATGGCCCGCGAGGCCGACAGCGGATAGAGCACCATGCCCACACCCTGGTCGGCCAGTTCGGTGGTGGTATAGAGCTCGGTCTGGCCGAATTCGGTGATATTGGCCAGTACCGGCACGCCCAGCTCGGTGAAGCGCTTGTACATTTCCAGGTCGGTCATGGCCTCGGCGAAGATGAAGTCGGCGCCGGCTTCCACACAGGCCGCAGCCCGTTCGACGGCCGAGTCCAGGCCCTCGACGGCCAGCGCATCGGTACGCGCCATGATCAGCATCTCGTCGCGGGCGTCGGCGGCTGCGGTCACGCGTTCGGCCATTTCCTCCTTGGAAACAATCGCCTTGCCCGGCCGATGCCCACAGCGCTTGGCCGCGACCTGATCCTCGATATGCACACAGGCCGCGCCCGCGCTTTCGAAGAGCTTGACCGTGCGCGCGATATTGAAGGCGCTGCCCCAGCCGGTATCGATATCCACCAGCAGCGGCACATCGGTGGCATAGGTGATACGGCGTACGTCTTCGAGTACGTCGTTCATGGTGGTCATGCCCAGATCGGGCAGCCCGTAGGACCAGTTCGCCACGCCGCCGCCGGACAGATAGATCGCCTTGAAGCCGCTGTGTTCGGCCAGCATCGCGGAATAGGCGTTGATGGCCCCCACGATCTGGAGCGGGTTTTCGGTTTCGAGCGCGGAAAGAAAGCGTTGGGCTGCGGACATGATGCTCTAACGATCGGATTGAATGACGAGCGCCAGCTTAACGCAAGCCCGGCCGGTCGCGGTGCCCGAGCGTTACCGAAGACGGGATCGAACCGGCGGCCGAACGCCGTCCGGCCGCCATGCACGCCCCGGGTCAGACCAGCCAGCGCGTGGCGAACTTGATGAACCAGCGCGTGAAGCCCTTGTAGGGCGGCAGGAACAGAAAGCTCAGCGAAAAGCGCTCGCGCACCACCGCGCGCTCGTGGCTGAAGGCCTTGAAGCCGTAGTGCCCGTGCGAGTTGCCCAGCCCCGAATTGTTGACGCCGCCAAACGGCAGGTTGGCGTGCAGAAACTGCACCATGGAATGATTCACGCAGGAGCCGCCGGCGCTGGTGTTGGACAGCACCTTGTCGATGAAGTCCTTGTCGCGTGCGAACACGTAGAGCGCCAAGGGTTTGGGCTGGGCATTGATCTGGTCGATCACGCGGTCGGCGTCGGTAAAGGGGATGATGGGCAGTACCGGCCCGAAGATCTCTTCCTGGAGTACGCGCGCGTCGTGGTCGACGTCGGTGAGCAGGGTGGGGGCGATGTAGTTGTCGTTGTTGGCCTCGACCCCGCCCATGGACACGCGCGCGCCGCGCTCGGTGGCGTCGTCGATGAGGCTTTTTACCCGGGCATAATGCTTGTCGTTGACGATGCGGCAGTAGTCGCCGTTCGAGGCCATCTGTGCTTGGTCGCCGTAGAGCTTGGTCATGGCCTTGCGCATGGCCTCGACGAAGCTGTCCAGAATATCGGTATGGACATACATGTAGTCGGGCGCGATACAGGTCTGGCCGTTGTTGGCGAACTTGCCCCAGGCGAGGTTCTTGGCCGACTTGTTGATGTCCGCGGTCTTGTCGACGATCACCGGCGACTTGCCGCCCAGTTCGAGCGTTACCGAAGTCAGATGTTCGGCCGCGGCGCGCATCACGATCTTGCCGACCGCCGGCGAGCCGGTGAAGAAGATATGGTCGAAATGCAGGCCCAGCAGGTGCTGTGATGTCTGCACCGCCCCCTGTACGACCGCCACTTCGTCCTCGTCGAAGATGTCGGCCACGATCTCGTCCATGAGCTGGGCGCAGTGCGGCGTCATTTCCGAGGGCTTGAGGATGACCGTGTTGCCGGCCGCGAGTGCCGAGATCAGCGGCCCGAAACTCAGGTTGATGGGGTAGTTCCAGGGCGAGATGATCAGGCATACGCCCTTGGGTTCGTTACGCACCTCGGCCGAGGTGCCGAACATGAGCAGCGTGGGACGCTTGCGCTCGGGCTTCATCCAGCCCTTGAGATGGCGGATCGCATGGTTGGCTTCCATGACCACCGGCAGGATTTCGGTGATATCGACTTCCGGCGCGGGTTTTGCGAAGTCCGCATGGCAGGCCTTGTAGATCTGTTCGCTGCGATCGAACATCGCCTGGCGCAGGCGCTTGATCTTTTCGATGCGCTCGGCCGCGGTGGATGTCCGCAGCGACAGGGCCTTGACCTGCTGGGCCGCTAACAGCCGTTCGGTGCGGCCGTGGTCGGCCTCCGCGGGTGCGCCCGCAGCAATGTTCTCTACGGCGGTACTCATGTGAATCCTCCTGTCTCGACGTCCCACGGCAGGGGCGTTGCTCGCATTATTCGAATGTTATGTCAGGTTCTTGCCAGCGCGGCCAGTGGCAGCGCTTACGACTCGGTCGCCATGTCCAGGCGTTGGGCCGCGCGCTCGGCCAGCGCCGGTGCCCGTGCATGGGCCTGGAAGAAGATATGCGCGAGTACGCGTACCACGCGCCGGTGATCGCGGGTGCTGCGATGGCCCAGCGGCAACACGATTGCCTCGATAAGTGAAATGAAGGCGCGCGCCATGTCGTGCGTCGAGCCTTCCACGCTCAGGGCCTGGCTGGCACGGGCTTCGTCGAGCAGCTGTTCGATCGCTTCGGATGCCTGGGCCTCGAAGGCCTCCTGCACGGCAATGGCGGCTTCGACTTCGGCCGTGCTGGGTTTGAGCCAGTAGCCGGCAATGCCCTCGGCCAGGCGCGGGTCTTCGACCAGATGTTCCAGGCCCGCGAACATCGCGAATATCTGTTCCACCGGATCGCTTTCGTCGGCCACGGTTTCGAATACGTGGGCTTCGAAGATGCCGATCAGGCGCTGCATGGCATCGGCATAAAGCGTTTGCTTGCTGTCGAAGTGCCAGTAGAGCGCGGCCTTGGTCACCCCGGCCTCGTGGGCCAGACGGGTCATCGACACGCCGTCGTAGCCAAAGCGCCCGAATGCACGAAATGCCGCATCGCAGATGCGTTGGCGGGTTTGCCCCGGGTCGGTGTCTACCGGTCGTGCCATGCCTTGTCGTCGCCAACCAACTAAAACCCGACGTTAGCACAGTCTATTGACTAACCGGTCGATTAATTAATAAAGTTACATCGTGCAATGTAATAAACCGATCGGTAGGGCGCAAGCGCGCCGCCGGTCGTGTCCCTGCCGTTAACGCGAGGAGATCGCATGAATACAATGACAATGGCCGAAGCGCGGGCCCATGACCGCAAGCGCTGGCTGTGGCCGATGGGCTTCGGCATCATCATCATCGTGGCTGCCCTGGCCCTGACCGGCTGGCTGACGGGCCAGACCTGGCTCATATTCGCCGGGCCGATCGTGGTTTATGGCGTGGTGCCCGTGCTCGACCTGCTCATCGGCAAGGACAGCACCAACCCGCCCGAACGCGTACTCGATATCCTCGAGGACGACCCCTTCTATCGCTACTCGACCTATATCTATGTGGTCGTACAGCTCATTCTGTTCGTGGCCGTTTGTGCCATCATCGGTACCCAGGATCTGACCTTCTGGCAGTGGCTGGGCTTTGTGAGCACCATTGGCATGCTCTCCGGCGTGTCGATCAACACCGCCCACGAGCTCGGCCACAAGAACACCGCCATCGAGAGCTGGCTGGCCAAGATCGCGCTTGCGCCGGTGGCCTACGGGCATTTCTATACCGAGCACAATCGCGGCCATCACAAGAACGTGGCTACGCCGCACGACCCGGCCAGTGCCCGCATGGGTGAGCCGTTCTGGCGTTTTCTCGTGCGTACCGCCGGCGGCAGCGCGCGCTCGGCGCTCGACATCGAGAAGACGCGCATGGCGCGCAAGAACCGCAGCTTCTGGAGCGTGCACAACGAAGTGCTGCAATCCTGGGGCATGACGGTCGTGCTCTGGGGCGCGCTGATGCTGGCCTTCGGTATCGAACTGCTGCCGTTCCTTGTGCTCCAGGCCCTGATCGGCGCCTCGCTGCTGGAAGCGGTGAACTATGCCGAGCACTACGGCCTGCTGCGCAAGAAGCTGGACAACGGCCGCTATGAACGCTGCCAGCCGGAGCATTCCTGGAACAACGATCACATCGTGACCAACATCTTCCTGTTCCATCTGCAGCGCCATTCCGACCACCACGCGCACCCGACCCGGCGCTATCAGTCGCTGCGTCACTTCGACGAAGCGCCGCAGCTGCCCACCGGCTATGCCGGCATGATCGTGCTGGCCTACTTCCCGCCGCTCTGGTATCGCGTGATGGACAAGCGGGTGGTGGCCCACTACGACGGCGACCTGCGCCGGGCCAACCTGCAGCCGGGCAAACGCGAGCGCCTGCTGGCCAAGTATCCGCCGCCGGCCACCTCGGCCGATGCGTCTGCCTAGCGCGATCGCTGCGTAATCAAGGAATCGCCGTCGTACGGCGGTTTTGGTAGCCTTGAATTCCACCGAGCGGGCGCCGTTATCGCGGCGCCCGAACTTGCTTTAGCGCAATAGTTTATAAAGGACGTCAGATGAAGAAATGGCAATGCATTGTCTGTGGTTTCGAGTACGACGAAGCCGAAGGCATGCCGGACGAGGGCATCGAGCCGGGCACCAAGTGGGAAGACATCCCCGACGACTGGACCTGCCCCGACTGCGGCGCGCCCAAGGACGATTTCGAAATGATGGAAGTCGACTGATCGTCGCCATCGTTCGCCACGCACGGGCCGCAGCGCGGCCTGTCATTTGATCTCACTCGAGAGCACGCATGGATCCGATCATCATCGTCGGTACCGGGCTTGCCGGCTACGGCACGGCCCGCGAATTTCGCAAGCACGACAAGGAGCGCCCGCTGGTGCTGATCACCCGCGACGACGGCGCCAACTACTACAAGCCGGATCTGTCCGAGGCCCACGCCAAGAACGCCACGCCCGACGATCTGGTCAAGAAAGACGTCGATGCCATGGCCGAAGAGCTCGACGCCACAATCCATACCCATCGTCAGGTCGAATCCATCGACCGCGGAAACCGTCAGATCGTGCTCAACGGCGACACGCTCACCTACCACAAGCTCGTGCTCGCCTTCGGCGCCGATCCCATCGTGCTCAAACTCGCGGGTGATGCCACCCAGGCCATCCACAAGGTCAACAACCTGTTCGACTATCGCAGTTTTCGCTCGAATCTGGGCGATGCAAAGCATGTGGCGATTCTCGGCGCTGGCCTGATCGGCTGCGAGTTCGCCAACGACCTGGTCGAAGCCGGCTACGAGGTATCGATTGCCGACCCGGCCGACTGGCCGCTGTCGCAGCTGCTGCCCAAGGCCTGTGGCGAGGCGGTCGAGCGCGGCCTGGCAAAGGCCGGCGTGCACTGGCATCTGGGCCATGCCGCTACCGGCGTGCATCACAGCAACAAACAGCTGCAGATCCTGCTCGACAACGACGAAAGCATTCATGCCGATGCCGTGCTGTCGGCGGTCGGCCTGCGGGCCGGTATCGATCTGGCCGAAAAGGCCGGGCTCAAGATCGACAAGGGCATCGTCGTCGATCGTACGCTGGTCACCAGCGACCCGAATATCTATGCGCTCGGCGACTGTGCCGAAGTCGACGGCCAGTGGCGGCCCTATGTCGGGCCGCTCATGCAGTGTGCGCGCACGCTCGGCAAGACCCTGGCCGGCGGCGACGGCGAAACGGCCGGCCGCGTGAAATACCCGACCCTGCCGATCATCGTGAAGACGCACGTCTGCCCCGTGGTGGTCATGCCGCCCGTCGAAAGCGGTGGCCAGTGGGAAATCGACGGCGACATGCCCGATTTCGAAGCCCGCTGCATGAGCGAGGACGGCCGGCTTATCGGCTTCGCGCTCACCGGCGAGGCCACCAACAAACGTCGCGACTACATCAAGGAAGCGCCACCGCTTATGGCATAGTCCGTGGGGATCGGCCGCCCCACGGGGCTGGAAGATTTGCCCCGCTCGGGCGCCCCAGAGCCACACGGGCCGCCCGAGCCGCTCTTTCTGGCCGATTGGCTGGATCGTCAGCTTTCCGGCCGCGACGCGAAGGGGCACCGCATACGAAAGATTCAGCGAATACCGTTCCACGGCGATTGGGTGCCGATTGTTCTGAGCTTCGCGCTTCTCTTTGTTCTGGGTTTGCCGTATCGCTGGCTTGCGCGAATTGAGTTCATCGAAGTAGATCCGGCGCGGGCGACAGTACAGCTTTGGTATCTACTGATTGCACTCGCGCTGGGCTTGCGTATTGGCTGGGTGCGACGGCTTCTTTTTGAATTGGAAGTGCGCCGCGACGAGCGGCGACGGACATGGCATCGGCTAATGGAGCGCAAGCCCGTTCGGAATTATTGTGGATACCGCAAGTACGTGAAACGCCGGTTGAATCTGTTCGGCGCGGTTATTTTAGCGGGCGTAGGGATCGGCGTTTTTCGCCTCCACTGGTCTGCATTCATCGCAGACATGACATATATCTGGAATGGTGTCGTCGACCCGAGCCTTGACGGCTTCCCTGCTGCGGTTGGCAAACCAGATGTTTTGTTTGCGGTGCTTGTCGTATACGGGGGGGATTGGATCGTGTTCTTCACACATTTGTTCTTGCGTAAACCGACCGTTTAGCACGCCTTCAAACGTCGGTGTTTTGTTCCCAGCTCGTTGCTGCCCGGCTCGTGTTTTAACGCGGCTGTCGTCTTCCCTATAGGAATAGACTCTGGGTCTGTTCCAGAGGATGTGCAGCTCATGGAAAACGGCGCTGTATTCAAGAGTAACCGCAGCCGCGGGATGCGTCGGCCCGAGGTCGCGCCGGACGCCGAGCCGTGGAGAAGCGGGTTTGAGCAGCGCGGCGTCAGTGGCGATTTCATGCGCCAGCGCGAGCAGCCGGCCGCACGGAAATAAGACGCCCCGGCTAAGCGGCGTTCCGGGCGCCGCGCTTTGCGAGCGCTGCCAGCCGCGTGCCCGCCAACCGAGCACCCTTGATATTGCCGGCCATCGGCCCGAGCTGAAGGCTGGCCGGGCGGCCGAGCAGATGCAGGCCCGGCGCGGCTTCGAGATTGTCGTTGATGAACACATGGCCGTCGCTGTCGCAGCGCAGGTCGAGCGCGTCGATGGTATGGCCGAGCAGGCTGTCGGGGCGGGCGTGGTTTTCGAAGCCGGTGGCCAGAATCACGCGATCGGCATCGATACGCCGGCCGTGCGCTAATACCAGGCCGTTGGCATCCGTCGATTCGACGTCGCCCCGCCGCCAGGCGATATCGCCGGCCGCCAACGCGGCGGTGATACGCGCCAGGACATCCGGCGGCAGGGTGCCGGGCTGGCGGGCATTGGCGAGCAGGGCGGTCCGCGCCTCGATCGGCGTGCGGGCAAACGGCGTGAGGCAACGCGGGCCGGCATAGCAGGGGTCGCTATCGAAATCGGCCCGTCGCGGCGGCGTACGCGTGACCCAGCACACCGTGTGTCCGAGTTCCTGCAGCTTGAGTGCGAGCTGGGCGCCGGTGATGCCACCGCCGACCACGGCGACCCGTGCCGATGCATATCGGTCGATCGCGAAATCGGCGTCGTAGACGTGTTCGCAGCCCGCCGCCGCCACGGGCCGGTAGGGCGCATTGGGGCCCAGCGCCAATACCAGCCGTCGCGTGTCGTAGGCGCGGCCGTTCGTGGCGTGAACGCGCCAGCCCCGGGCCAGACGTTCGATGCGCTCGCCGCGCGTAGCGATACGCTCGGGGCCGGCTAGGGCGTGGCGGGCATGGGCTTCGAACAACGCGCGGGCCGGGCGACGGTAGTAGCCGAGTTCGTGGCCGCTGTCGAAACCGTTTTCCGCTGCGAATGCGCGCAGGGCATCGGCACGCCGGCCCAGGTGATGGGCGTTGGAAGAGCGCAGATAGATCATGCCGCAGGCGTCGGCCCGGCGCTGCCAGTCGGCCAGGGGGTGGCGGTCGTCGAGTACCGCGAGCCGTGCAGCGGGCGCGGCCGCTGTGATCGCTTGTGCCGCGAATGTGCCGTGCAGGCCGCCGCCGACGATCAGCCAGTCGTACATCAGCGCAGGCGCGCGGGTTTAACCGAGCTTGCGCAGCTGGCGGGCGGTCAGCAGCCAGCGCAGGGTGCCGGTGCCGCCGTCCGGCGGGCCGGGAAATTCCAGCAGGGCGGCGCCGGCCTTCTTGAAGGCCATGAGCCGATCACGCCGGCGGGTCAGGCTCCAGGATACCCAGGTGGCCAGATCCGGCTCGTGACCCACCAGCACCAGACGACGATCGCCGAAGTGGGTGTGCAGGTATTCATCGAGCGCGGCCATATCCACCGGCGGGGCGAGCACGTTGGCCTCTTCGATGGTGGCATCGTCGAGATAGCCGGACAGGATCTCGGCGGTCTGCACCGCGCGGACCAGCGGGCTGGTGACGATATCGTCCACCGCCAGATCCTTGAGCGCTGCGCGCAGCCCGGCGGCGGCCGCACGGGTACGGCGCATGCCTTCCGGCGTGAGCGGTCGCTCTTCGTCGGACAGGCCCATGCCGTGGGCCTTGTCGGCGTCGAGCGCGATGCCGTGACGTATGACGATGATATCCATGGCGCTATTGTCGCCCGTGAATGCAACCACCGCCACTACGCGCGGCGGGAAAATGCGGCTCGCGACTATCGAAAATCGTCGCCGGCAAGAAAAATTTTATCGTCGCGGTTTTCATGGATCGTCTCGCGCGGATGCCTGCCTGAAAACGTTGTACGCCAAGTCTTTTACAGAACGGTCACGAGATGTGTGCAGATTTGGCGGTGGGCGCGGCGCAACACCTGCGTGATGGCGGGGCGACCCAAGCGAAGCCGGTGCTGGCGAGCCAGTAACCATGGCCGCGAGGCCTTGCGCAACGCGCATTTGCGCGATTTGTACCGGGGGTTATCCACAGCGTTGTCCACCTCTTGTTCACCGCGCCACCACAACATATAGTCCTATTGGCGGCGAAAAGGGGTGCTTGACCACAGTATCTAGTGGGGTAGAGTTCGCTGCCAAGACGTTGTCCCCAGCGCGGCGCGGCGTCTACCGGTTTCGTTTTATCGCAGCGTCGTTCTCCCGGCGCGGCCGCTTTAAGAGGCAAGGACATGGAGCACACACAGGTTTCCGATCGCGCGAATGCGCGCAGCGAACAGCCGGCGGCCGCCGGCTCGTATGGCGCCAGCATCGAGGCGACGGCGCCGGGCAGCTACAAGGTCATTCGTCGCAACGGCAAGGTCACCCCGTTCGATGCCTCCAAGATCGAGCTGGCTGTCACCAAGGCCTTCATCGACGTGGAAGGCCAGCAGGGCGCGGCCTCCTCGCGCATCCGTGAAACCGTCAAGCACATCACCGAACAGGTGGTGCAGGGCGTGACCCGCAGCCTGCCCGGCGGCGGCGCGGTGCATATCGAGGATATTCAGGACTACGTCGAGCTCGCACTCATGCGCAGCGGCGAGCACAAGGTGGCCCGCTCCTACGTGCTGTATCGCGAAGAGCGCGCCCACGAGCGTGCCGCCAAGCTGGCCGAGAAGGGCGCCGAAGCGGGCGAACCGGCCCAGGCCGCCGATATCAATGTGGCCTTCAAGGACGGCACCACCCGCCCGCTGGATCGCGACCGCCTGACCCGCGTGATCGACGAAGCCTGTGCCGGCATAGACGGCGTGGCCGCCGAGCAGGTGCTCAAGGACACGCTCAAGAATGCGTTCGACGGCATCTCCGAAGACGAGCTGTCCACCGCCCTCGTGCTCTCTGCCCGCCAGCGCCTGGAAGCCGAGCCCAACTACGGCATGGTTGCCGCGCGTCTGCTCATGGACAAGCTGCGCCACGAAGCGCTGACCTTCCTGGCCGATGGCCAGGTCGAGTACGCGACCCACGCCGAGATGCGCACGGCGTATCCGTCCTACTTCAAGGACTTCATCGCCCGCGGCGTACACCATGAACTGCTCGCCCCCGAGCTGATGGAATACGACCTGGATCGTCTCGGCGAAGCGCTGATTGCCGATCGCGACCTGCAGTTCACCTATCTGGGCCTGCAGACACTCTACGACCGCTACTTCATCCACCACGAATCCAAGCGCTTCGAACTGCCGCAGGCGTTCTACATGCGCGTGGCGATGGGCCTGGCGATCAACGAGATCGAGCGCGAAGAAAAGGCCATCGAGTTCTACAAGCTGCTTTCCAGCTTCGACTTCATGTCGTCCACGCCGACGCTGTTCAACTCCGGCACGCTGCGCCCGCAGCTGTCGAGCTGCTATCTGACCACCGTGGCCGACGATCTGCACGGCATCTACGAAGCCGTTCAGGACAACGCGCTGCTGTCGAAATTCGCCGGCGGCCTGGGCAACGACTGGACGCCGGTGCGTGCCATGGGCGCCCATATCAAGGGCACCAACGGCAAGAGCCAGGGCGTCGTGCCGTTCCTGAAAGTGGTCAACGACACCGCCGTGGCCGTGAACCAGGGCGGCAAGCGCAAGGGCGCGGTCTGTGCCTATCTGGAAACCTGGCATAAGGACATCGAGGAATTCCTCGACCTGCGCAAGAACACCGGCGACGACCGTCGTCGCTGCCACGACATGAACACCGCGAACTGGATCCCAGATCTGTTCGTTAAGCGCGTGCTCAACGACGAGCCGTGGACGCTGTTCTCGCCCAACGATGTGCCGGACCTGCACGACCTGACCGGCAAGGCGTTCGAAGAAGCTTATGTGGGCTACGAGGCGAAGGCGGCCCGCGGCGAGATCAAGAACGTCAAGACGCTCTCGGCCGTCAACCTGTGGCGCAAGATGCTGTCCCTGCTGTTTGAAACGGGCCACCCGTGGTTCACCTTCAAGGACCCGTGCAACCTGCGCAGCCCGCAGCAGCACAAGGGCGTGGTGCATTCGTCCAACCTGTGCACCGAGATCACGCTCAACACCTCGCCGGGCAAGGAAATCGCGGTCTGCAACCTGGGTTCGGTGAACCTGCCGCAGCATATCGAGAACGGTGAACTGAACGTGGCCAAGCTGGAAGCCACCATCAACACCGCCATGCGCATGCTCGATAACGTCATCGAGTACAACTACTACAGCGTGAAGACCGCGCGGGATTCCAACCTGCGTCATCGCCCGGTGGGCATGGGCCTGATGGGCTTCCAGGACGCCCTCTACAAGCTCAAGCTGCCCTACGAATCCAGCGAGGCGGTGGAATTCGCCGATCGCTCGATGGAGCAGATCAGCTATCTGGCCATCAAGGCCTCGACCAACCTGGCCGAAGAACGCGGCGCCTACAGCAGCTTCAAGGGCAGCCTGTGGGATCAGGGCATCCTGCCGATCGACTCGATCAAGATCCTGCGTGAAAACCGCGGTGAGGAATACCTGGACCAGGACGAATCTCAGACGCTGGATTGGGACACCCTGCGCGAGCGCGTGCAGAGCGTGGGCATGCGTAACTCCAACTGCATGGCCATCGCCCCCACCGCGACCATCGCCAACATCACGGGCGTGAGCCAGTCCATCGAGCCGACGTACCAGAACCTGTACGTCAAATCGAACCTGTCGGGCGAGTTCACCGTGGCCAACCCCTACCTCGTGGAAGACCTCAAGGCGCTGGGCCTGTGGGACGAGGTGATGGCCAACGACCTCAAGTACTACGACGGCAGCGTGCAGGGCATCGACCGCATCCCGGACGATCTGAAAGTGCTCTACAAATGCGCCTTCGAGATCGACCCGCGCTGGCTGGTGGAAGCCGGTTCGCGCCGCCAGAAATGGCTGGATCAGGCCCAGAGCCTGAACCTGTACATGGCCGAACCCTCGGGCCGCAAGCTGGACGAACTCTACAAGTTCGCCTGGAAGAAAGGCCTGAAGACCACCTACTACCTGCGCTCCACCAGCGCCACGCATACCGAGAAGTCGACGATCACCGATCATCGCCTGAACGCGGTTGGCAACGGCGGCAAGGGCTCCGGCGGCGGTGCCGGCGCGGGCGGCTCGGTATCCGGCGGTGCCTCCAGCAATGGCGGCGGCCAGACGGTCAACGCGGCATCCAACGGCGCCAGCGCCGCGCCCAAGGCTCGTCCCACCGCCTCGGCAGCGGCGCCAGCACCGGAAGGCAAGCCGACCGCGCCGATGGCCTGTGCCATCGACGACCCGGACTGCGAGGCCTGTCAGTAGGGCGAAGCGCCGAACGAAAGAAGGTTATCCGCAGATCGACGCAGATTTACGCCGATGGAAGACAAGACAACACGTCGTCCTTCGAACCTGCGTCCCTGCGGAGCGCCTTCTAAGCCGAGAACGACAACGATGAAAGACGAATACGATTTTTCCAAAAGCGAACGCGGCAAGTTCTATCGGCCCGGCGCTGTATTTCGTATTCGTTCGAACGCAAAGAAAGACCGATCAAAGTGATCGCTCAAGGGGCGCCTTCTTTCATCTGTGTGAATCTGCGTAGATCTGTGGATAGGTTTTCTTCAGACAGCGCCCGCATACAACAAAACACCGCTTTTTAACGAAGCAAGGCAAAAGGAACGACACCATGCTCGACTTCGGAGACACCCCGCGCCAAGGCACGCCCGAGCACAAGCCGGGCAGCACCGCCAATCCGAACCCGGCGGGTGCCACGCCCGATCCGTTCGCGCTCGACAAGCAGCCCGAAAAGACCCACCAGTCCGGCTCGGAAGAAGCCGTCACCGGCCTGGAACAGGTCGAGCTCGGCGCCGGCCGTGTCTCCGTGGACGAAAAGCGCATCATCAACTGCCGTGCCGACGTCAACCAGCTCGTGCCCTTCAAGTACACCTGGGCCTGGGAGAAGTATCTCAACGCCTGCGCCAATCACTGGATGCCGCAGGAAGTGAACATGGCCGCCGATATCGCCATGTGGCAGGACCCGGACGCCCTCACCGAAGACGAGCGCCTGATCCTCAAACGCGGCTTCGGCTTTTTCGCCTCCAGTGAATCGCTGGTCGCCAACAACATCGTGCTGGGCGTATACAAGCACCTCACCAACCCCGAATGCCGCCAGTACCTGCTGCGCCAGGCCTTCGAGGAAGCCGTGCACGGGCATACCTTCCAGTACATCGTGGAATCGCTGAATCTCGACGAAGGCGAGATCTTCAACATGTACCGCGAGCTGCCCAGCGTGCACAACAAGGCCGCCTGGGCCATGCAGTACACCCAGAGCCTGAACGACCCCAACTTCCAGACCGGCACGCACGAGAACGACCAGATCTTCCTGCGTGACCTGATCGCCTTCTACGTGATCTTCGAAGGCATCTGGTTCTATGCCGGCTTCGTGCAGTACCTGAGTTTCGGCCGCCGCAACAAGATGACCGGCACCGCCGAGCAGATGCAGTACATCATGCGCGACGAGTCCATGCACCTGAACTTCGGCATCGACGTGATCAACCAGATCAAGATCGAAAACCCGAACCTCTGGACGCAGGAATTCCAGGACGAAGCCCGTCGCATGATCGACGAAGCCATGCACCTGGAAATCGAATACGCCCACGACACCATGCCCCGCGGCGTGCTCGGCCTCAACGCCAGCATGTTCGACGAGTACATGAAGTTCATCGCCAACCGCCGTTGCTCTCAGATCGGCCTGGCCGAGCTATACCCCGGCGCGGAAAACCCGTTCCCGTGGATGAGCGAGATGATGGATCTCAAGAAGGAGAAGAACTTCTTCGAGACTCGGGTGATTGAATATCAGTCGGGTGGGGCGCTTAGCTGGGACTAATTTAGTTACATTAAAGCGGGCCTTTGGCCCGCTTTTTTTTGGATTTCCGAAGTTATGCAAATTACAATAAAAGAAAAGCCGGAAACTCAAAGTGTCTGGGTCGTAAGGGCGCAGGGCGGGAACTACATTCCTCATTTTAGACAGGCAGGACTTGTAGCAATTGGTCATCTCAATAGGTTTGAGCTCCCGCGTTCCGAAGCTGGCTATTATTTCCCAGATTTGAAACAACTGAAAACCGACTACCTTGAGCAAGCAAGACATACTGGAACACATAGCTGGAAGAGATCAGCTCTAAACCGTTATTCGCAAATCCGAAAATTTGTTGCCGATATTGCGATCGGCGATCTGATTCTCTCTATTGACGGGAATACGCTTTCGATTGGACGTATTACCGGGCATCCTTATATAGATTCTAGTCCAGTACAAATACGAAGCGTAACGGCTACGCAGGGTTTTACTGAGATGTCCTTCGATCTAAGGCGCGAGGTAAATTGGGGGCCGACTATACCTCGCAAAAATCTTCCAGCCGCTTTAAAACGGAGCGTAAGCGCGCGTCAAACAGTTTTTAGCGTCGACAGACATTGGCAAGCGGTTTACCACACCTTGTATCCGATTTTTATTGGTGAAGGAAAACTGCATTTCTCAGCTCGTATAGTGCAAGAAAACCCTATAAATAATTATCGAGTTAGCCAGTTTCTCAATATTTTGACTAGTATTGAGGTCGCTACTAAAAGCTTTGAGTCTTTTGGCGTTGTAACGCTTGACGGGCTACAGAAGGAATTTCAGCTACTGTTGGAATCCAACAATCTTGAGCTCTCAACTAAAGCGGAGTTCATGTCCAAGGGCTCTATATGGAGCTATTTGGGAGTCAAAGATAAGACGGGCAATTGGATCGTAATCGGGGCATTTCTGTACGCGGCTTTGTTTGGAGCGGAGATTCAAGGAATCGGCACCGAAGGTATTATAACGGCGGAAATGCGCGAGCAGATGCTTAAGGCGTTCCTAACTTATATTGAAGCGAATGATGTTCAAGAGGTTAAGGATAGTCTTCAGCTGCAACTGCCTGATTTTAAAACTTCAGCTCTCGAAACTTCTGCTTACGACGCGCCGGATGATATAGAACGCCACTATATGTTGACTAGCGAGGAAGCTGATTGAAAGTCGACCTCGTTTGCGGATATGCGTGGATAGGTGGAGGCTTCCCGGCTATAACCGCAGGCGTCGGACGGTGCTAGTACATTTAGTTCCTAAGTAAACGTCTTCGGATATTGCGTTTTCGTATTCCGTGCGCAAATTTAAGTTTTGCCTATGATCCGGTGGCAGTATATTCAATCAACAGCAAAGGTCGAGTGTTGTCGTGCAGTGCAAGGCGGTCTCGAAAGTGCTCCTAATCACGTTACGTGCGAGCTGTGAAGATTTAATGCGCTAATGAATGAAACTCATGTTGCAGGCATATACACCATATCCGCTGCTGTAATCGCAGTGCTGCTCACGGCCTATTTAAAAGGTTGCGATCTCGATAATCGGAGCCTAAGTGTCAATACGATCGAGCAGACCGAGCAGCGCTCGTTCCTATTTGGAAGGCCGGCATATCGCCACAACGAAATTGAACAAGCCGGTATCTCCTATTCCGATTATATGAAAATATTTACTAGCGATCCAAAGAACGGTTTGGAAAAATCGGAGAGGCTGAATAAATACGATGGCACTGAAGCTAATTGGACTGGTTTTTTCGTGCGAGCGAGAGTCAGAAATAGCGTATACGGCGGTGAAGAAATACGCGTAAGTTTTGCAGCCTCTGAGAGTGAATCGCGCGATCAAATCGTAGTTGGTTTTGACTGCATATTGCCCATGGAAAAGAAGAACCTCGTTTCTAGTTTAACTATTGGAGAAAAAATCAATTGCCGCGGACGGATTAGCACGGAAGGAATGTCAGTTACCGCTAACAGGTTCGAAATTATCGAGTAAATTCGGGGACAGTATGGGATCCTGGGAACAGTATGAGATGCCCCGGCTTTTTCGGACAGCCAGATCAGGGGTTAGTGGCTAGCTCACGTTCGGAGTTTTCGGGCGTTTGATAGTTCAGCGACTGATGTAGTCGCTGGGATCGGGGGACAATATATTTAATTCGCTAATTCGCCCGGGCGAAGCACACTCTGGGTAGAGCGAGAGCCCGGCTCGGTCATGCGATGTAGGTTCTGACTACGAGTGGATAGTGCGGAACTAATAAAGCTAGACCATCTGACTGGGTATTCTTTTTGTATGCCATAGCGCGGCAACTGAAGCCTTACTTTCCGCCGGTGTTATCAGGAAGCTCGTGCCGGCACTTCTGCTCGACTTGATGCGTTACACGTTTTATCGCAGCGCGGTCGAGCGGTTGCGCCGTTGGTGTGCGTACTAGGCTCTTTGCTTCGCGTGGTGTGAATACACGGACGGGCTGTTGATTTGAGCCCTTCACGCGATCGACCTTCCAGCCCGGTATCGCTATGGCGGGTGTTGCGATGGTGGGTTCGCCCGTCGCTGAACTAAGCCATTCGCTCAGCCATTGCGCTTGCCGCTTCGCTTGTTCAAGGCATTTACGATCCTGCCAACCGGCGAAGTCGATGGTTTGGCCGTCGAACGTCGCGGTGTAGTCGTTCGCGGCATTTTCGCTACGCTTCTGCTTTGAGCGCGCTTTGGTTTCTACGGCGAACACGCCTGTAGGCCCAATCACCACATGATCGATATTAAATCGTCCGCACGGTAGGTCGTGGAACACTTCGAAGCCGTCTCGCATGAGCTTGTTGAGCTCTTCGGCCGTTGCGACTTCGCCCTCCCAGCCAAGGCGGAACGCCTGTAGCTCGCGAAATATGCGACGCAGCTTGAAGCCTGAATAGATGGATGAGCCCAATATCGTGATAATCGCGAGAGCGACCATAAAATCGAGCACCGGCTCATTCGCGAAGTATGGAATGCCAAACGCTGTAGCCAACGCGATGAAGCCAACGAGTGGCCCCAGTGCTAAGTAGGACATTGCGTCCATCCCATGAGACCGGCGCTTTTCGGAAAGCTCGTGTCCGGGCGGACGAAGCATGCCACGTGTAAGCGGGTGCCGGCGTCCGGTTCGTTTGTCACGGTATTCGTTCCACCGCAGTTGCGCGAACACTATAAAGAACGGCGGTGAAATGATCGCTAGCGTGCCTGCGAGCACGACAAACTGAGTAACCATTCGAACATCTTCCTCTAAGTCTTTATGTATCCGACCTTGGCGGGCAACGTGCCGCTTGGTTTGGTGATGGCCCTCGGTCTTTCCTGTTATCGGCAGCATCGCTGAAGAACAGCACTTCGACGGTATCGAAAAGTGGCTGGGCATGACCTGGTCAGTGTGAAGTGCTTGCGAGCCGTAGCGGGCGATGTATTGTGCTGGGAAACCCTAAGTTGGAAGTTTCTATGCCGCGTGGCACGCGCCATATACCGGCCTATTACGGCGGGGGCATTCCCGAGTTTTGTTCAACGACGCCGAATGCCGTGCTCGGCCAGCTGGCATCGGCGGGCATAGACCTCGAAGAAACGCAGAAGAACGCGTATCTCGAAGAGATCGGCATTCTCCAAACGCTGCTAGAAACGCGCCAGGGCACGATTTATCTCGAGTTCGCGGTGCCACGGTTGGCGAGTCGTATCGACGCGGTCGTCATCATCGATTCCGCATTATTCGTAATGGAATTCAAATGCGGCGCTGATCGCTTTCATCGTGGCGATATTAATCAGACTTGGGATTATGGGCTCGACCTCAAGAACTTCCACGCCGGTAGCCACGCGGCGGATATCTTTCCTGTTCTCGTGGCGACAAAGGCGGCGCATAGCGACCAAGCATGGCAGCCGACGCACGCTGATGGCGTACGACCGCCGGCATGCAGTGGCGTTTATGGCCTAGCTGATTTGATCGATAACGCACTTGCGAGCCGAGGCGTTGGTTCAATAGACGCACGCGGTTGGGCTGCCTCCGCGTATCAACCCACGCCGACCATTATTGAAGCGGCGCAAGCGTTATACGCCCAGCATTCTGTAGATGCGATCGCACGTAATGATGCCGGCGCGAAGAACCTCGCTGACACCTCGGGACGAGTAGATCAAATAATTTTGGAGTCGCAGGCAAATCGAACCAAATCGATTGTGTTCGTCACCGGCGTGCCCGGTGCGGGCAAAACGCTTGTGGGGCTCGATGTGGCAACAAGGCGTCGAGATATCGATGCGCCGACCCACGCGGTATTCCTTTCGGGCAACGGCCCGCTCGTAATGGTTTTGCAAGAAGCGCTCACCCGCGACGAGGTTGCTCGGGCCAAAGCGCGCGGCGAGCCGGTTCGCAAGGGGGCGGTGAAACAGAAGGTGAAGCCGTTTATACAGAACGTGCATCACTTTCGAGATGAAGGCGTTCGTGATCGCGAAACGCCGCCGCATGACCACGTTGTAATCTTCGACGAGGCACAGCGCGCGTGGAACCAAGATCGAACCACCAGTTTCATGGCGCGGCGAAAAGGGATTGCGAACTTTGATCAATCCGAGCCTGAGTTTCTGATCGACTATATGGACCGCCACCCCGATTGGGCGGTGATCGTATGTCTCGTCGGTGGCGGGCAGGAAATTAATACAGGCGAAGATGGCATCGCCGGCTGGCTCGAATCCCTTTATAACCGCTTTCCGCACTGGCAGGTCTATATTTCGCCGGAGCTTACCGACCGTGAGTACGCGGCCGGCGGCGCCCTTGAAAACCTCGGCGAACAACGCGTGCTGCTGACCGAAGAAAGCCTACACCTAGCGGTTTCGATGCGATCATTTCGCGCCGAGAATCTCTCGGCGTTCGTCAAAGCGTTACTCGACTCTGAGCCCAGCGCGGCGCACGAGTTAGCTGACACCCTCATGCAACGGTATCCGATCGTTGTTACGCGCGATCTCGATGCAGCAAAACGTTGGGTTCGTGAAAAGGCGCGGGGCAATGAGCGCTTCGGCTTGGTTGCCTCATCGCAGGCCCATCGAATGAAACCGCACGCAGTTGATATTCGAGTGAATATCGATCCGGTGCATTGGTTTTTGAATGACGCGCGTGATACGCGTTCGAGCTATTACTTAGAAGACGTGGCGACCGAGTTCCATATCCAAGGTTTGGAGCTGGATTGGGTTTGTATGACTTGGGACGCGGATCTTCGCCGAGTGAATGACGACTGGAGCTATCACGGCTTTCGCGGATCGCGGTGGACCAAAACCCATAAGCTAGAGCGTCAGCGTTATTTGTTGAATGCCTATCGCGTGTTACTTACGCGCGCTCGCCAAGGTATGGCGATCTTCGTGCCACCGGGCGATCCGGACGATCCGACACGGGCGCCCGCCTACTACGACGAAACGTACCGCTATTTGCGAGCGGCCGGTATCCAGCCGTTGCGCGAATCCGCGTAAATGAACATGGCGGGGGCAAAGCGCGCGGTATTTTCAACAAGCTCCATCTTAAATGCACTGCCACGTCTTCGAAACTAGCGCACCAAAGGCGGTGAATACGCTTCCCGCGTAAGGCAGAAAAGCGGCTGAATACCAACTAGTGGGCTAATCGTGGCGCGAAGCGGAGATAGCCATATAGCTGAAAAAGCCGCCAACCGCGATAACAAGCAAGCCCATGAAAATATCCATCGCTATAAGTCCTCGAGTTGATCGATGCGGCGTTCGATTTGTTGGTGCAATCCGTGAATCCCGGCTGCAAAAGAGACTAACGCCACGACGCCGCCGATTAACACAGGCCATGGGGCCACGTCGAAATGGCTCAATAGCCAACCGACCAGGCTGATGGTCAATGCCGCAAGTATCCCGAGCCAGAACTTGAGATACGCAATCTGTTCGCGAACGCGCTCGCTTTTCGACATGAATCGATAATACCTGCTTCGACTCGGTCGATCATCTCATCACGGTAAGTAGCTACGACCCGGGGACTGTATATTCAATTCGCGAGTAGGCAGCTAGATTCGGAGTGAAATCGCAACACGCGCGTTCCGGGCGCCGTCGATTAACCTTTCTGGGCCAGGCATGGCTTCTTTAGAACATGACCTGGCCTCAGTGACAATTTGTTAGCCCGCCAGCCGGCCAGCCCGCTCACGGATTACGAGGCCCCGTGGGCCCGTAGTCGAAGTCTGCGACGGCCGGGCCGAAGGTCTTCAAGCCGGCTGGTGCATCTTTCGGGTCGAGCTTCAGGATCAAGAACGCGCCTTGGTCGGAAGACTCGATAAGGCTGAGTGCGTCTTCGAGTTCGCCGTGGGTGGAGGCGTGGTACGACGCCATCGATGCGTCGGCGTTGAACACCTGGGGCAGGCGGGCGTAGTCCCAGGCGGCGATGTCGTTGTAGGCGCGGTCCATGCCGAGGATATAGCGTTCGATGGTGTAGCCGTCATTGTCGATGAGCACGATGATCGGGCGCTGGTCGTAGCGCAGAATCGATGACAGCTCTTGTGCAGTGAGCTGGAACGAGCCGTCGCCGATGAACAGCAGGTGCCGGCGCTCGGGCGCGGCGAGCAGGCTGCCGAACAGGGCGGGCAGCGTGTAGCCGATCGCGCCCCAGATGTTGGAGGCCACGTAGGCCGTATCCGCCGGCAGACGCTGGGCGGACAGGCCGATATTCGATGTGCCGGCTTCGGCGATCACCACGTCGCCGGAACGCATGAACCGGGCCATTCGAGGCCATAGTTTTGCGTGGGTTAGTGCGTCGTCGGGCTTGCCCGTGTCTTGCTCGGCCGGGGTGGGCTTTACCGCATCGGTAGCGGTGTCTGCCGCAGGGCGCTGCGGCATGGCGTCCACGAGGCGATCCAGCAGTTCGGCCCCGACCACGCCTTCGTAATAATCCGGGCCGACCGTCACGCGGTGGTTGCGTACGTCCACGACCGATTCGAAGGGCAGCTTTGCCGTGAAGTTGCCGGAATTGCTTTCGATGAAGCGCGGCGATGTGATGACCAGAAAGTCTGCCGATTCGATGCGCTCGCGTACGTCGGCGCTCGAGGCGGCGCCGGCATAGGTGCCCAGGAACAAAGGATCATTTTCGTCCAGGAGCGCCTTGGCGGTGGGCAGCTGTGCATAGGGAATACCGCCGCGGTGGGCGAGTGCGCGCAGGCCGTCGATCAAACCGTGGCGGTCGGCGTCCATGTCGATGAGGATGGCGGGCCGGCTGGCGGATGCGAGTTTGGCCTGAACATGGGTAAGCGCGGCGTCGAGGCGTTCGGCGTCGCTGGGCGGCATGTGGATGTTGAACGGTGTGTCCGGCGCCTCGATACGCAGATGCGATACATCGGAGGGCACCTGCACATGCACCGGGCGCTGTTTGCGCAGGCACAGGTGCAGGGCGCGATCGATCTCCTCGACGGCGTTGGTGGAGTCGATATGCACGGCGGTTGCCGTGAACGGCGCCATGCTCAACAGCATGTTGTCGAAGTCGCCGTCGGCGAGCGAGTGGTGGAGCTGGAAACGGTTCTGGGTGGCAAACAACGGCGGCGCGCCGCCGATCGAAAAGACCGGCAGGTGTTCGGAGTTCGCACCGGCGATGCCGCACAGGGCGCTGAGTTCGCCCACGCCGTAGGTGGTCAGCAAGGCACCGATCCCACGGCGTCGTGCATAACCATCTGCGGCATAGGCGGCATTCAGCTCATTGCAGGCGCCGACAAACCGGATGCCCTCCAGGGCTTCGATCTGTTCCAGCAGGTTCAGGTTGAAGTCGCCCGGCACGCCGATGACGTCACTCACGCCCGCCTGGCGTAGCCGTGTGAACAGAAACTCTCCCACCGTGGTCTGCATCTCGCGCTCCTTTGTTTTTATTGGTTAACACCCTGTTCGGATCGGCAGGGTGCACCATTGTAGAGCGGGGCGGCGAGTCGCCGGCAGGTCAGCGCATGGGCAAGGCCTTGTTATGCTCGGTACTGTTGGCCGGGCCGTGGAGATACGTCGGGTCGGCGGGAAACACGCTGGGGCGGCGCCAGGCCAGCCTGCGAGCTGGCTGGCCTGGATGACGCCGTTGCTAGCGCAGCCTCACCACATGCCCCGCGCGGGCGGAGCCGCCGTGATCCACCAGCTCGCGAATCACGCCGGCGGCGGCGTCCAGCCCGTGGTGCTCTTCGACCTGCATCCACGGGTCGTTGGCATCGCTGACGCGTTCGAGAAACGCGCGCTCGGCCTGGGCATAACGGGCATAGAGCTTTACTGAGCCCCAGTCGCCGACGCGCTTGCGGATCTGGTCCGGTGCGAAGAAGAGTGTGGGTTTGGGTTCGAGCTGGTCGCTGACGGCATCGGTATCCGTGGTGGAGGCCGAGCCCACCGACGCGTGATGGACGAGTTCGCTGCCCAGATGGTCATGTAGTGCTTCGGCCAGCGCACCGCGGCCGGAGAAATCCAGGTAGACGCTCGGCGTGGTGGCGTCGACCTTCTCGACCTCGGCGTAGGTCAACACCTCGTCATACAGGCCGAGGCTTTCGACCGCGTCTTTATTGGACGGCGAGGTGAGGCCGATCAGGCGCACGCCCGACTGCTGCAACGCGAAGGCGCAGCCATAGGCGGTCTTGCTCGATGCGCTGGATAGAATGAGTTGGCGGGCGTTGAAATGGTCGTTGTCGATCAGGAAATCGGCGAGCATCCAAGAGGTGAAGAACAACGGCCGCATGAGCATCTGGTGATCGGCCAGATCCGGCGCATACCCCAGTGCTTCGGTGGCGCGGCTGTATTGGTTGTACGGCGTGGGCAGTGCCTCGCGGTGGGGCGAGCCGTCGAAGAAGCCGCGCTCGGTAACATGGACCGGTTGTACGATCAACTCTTCGGCCATCGGGTAGTAGCCGTACAGGCGTGCGCCTTCGGCCAGCCCGTCGACGCGGCTTTCCGTGACGGTGGCAAAGCCCCACACCGGCATCATGCCGAAGCCGTCGTGGCCGGACGGGAAGAAATCCCAATAGCGCATGGCATCGCCATAGGCGGCGTAGGTGATGTTGTTCGCCGTCAGGGCAAAGGTCTCGATCGCCAGGGCGGCTTCGCCGTCGGCGAGTGGCCGATGCCGGGGCACCGCCTGGGTGACGGTTCGCCCGAGGTCCGTTTTGTCTGTCATCAACTGCGTGATCGTGTCGGTCATGGCCCCTGCTTGCCGGCGCATCCGGCGACTGGAATACACTTGGGAAGCTCTGCATAACCTCTTCACAGGTTATGCAAAGCTTCTTTAGGCACAATGCTAGCAACGGCGTGCGATACGGGGGTTCGGTTTTAGCATGCATGCTTCCAAACCAGGCTCGGGCCTCCCCAGGCCACGTAAAAAGCCCACCCAGCCCCGTGCGGTATTCACCGTGCAGGCCATTTACGACGGTTTTGTTCGGATTTGGCGCCGGGACGGCCCTGCGGCTGCAACCACGCGCGCCATTGCTGCCGAAACGGGGTATAGCGTCGGCACGATCTACGACTATTTCCCCAACCGAACGGCGCTGCTGGCCGGCTACTACGAGCACTGTATTGATCGTTTGTGTGAGCAGCTGGTCGCGGCCGACACGGACAGTGCCGACAGGCCGTGGCCGGCGCGCCTGAGGCTGCTCGTACAGCGGCTTTACGGGCAGAGTTCCGATAGCCCGTACTTCGATCGGGAAATGCTCACCCGGGAATCATTGGTGGCCAACCCCGGGCGCCAGCAGCACGCCTTCGAAAAATGCAGCGCCTGTGTCTACGAGCTCATTCAAGGCTGGCCGGATCGGCCCGGCGCGGTGTCGCGGCGGCATGTCGACACCCTCGTACAGACCGTCTGGGGCAGCATGCGCTATGCGCATATCCTGGGCCGGGATACGCTCGCCGCAGACGCCCACGTCGAGGATCTGACGCTCATGGCTCGGGCGCTTCTTCTGAGCGCGGCCGAGGACCAACCCGATAAGGGCTAAGCGCTTTCGCGCGCATGCGCATCGGCGATCGACCCCTGGGGCGAAGGCTCGGGGCATTCGCGCGGGCCAATACGTCTGCTCCCCCGCGTTTTCAGATGATGCCCTGCCAGGACAGGGTGACCAGCAACGCCAGCGTCATCGCGCCGAGTATGCCGTTGGCCATGTACAACGGCCTGGTCTTGCCATGAAGCGAGACATACGTGCCAAGAATAACCAGCAGGGCCACGACATAGGCCATCAACATCGCAACGACCGTACCCGTGCCGCCCGAGCCTTCGAACTTCTGCTGCGGCCCCGCAGCGTCGGCAATGCCGAATAGCAGCGCCGGTATGCCCGCGGCCGGGAAGGCGAGCAGGAAATAGATCAGAACGGCGACCGGGCCGGGGCGCTGGCTAGCAGTTTCGCGACTCATGGCACGCACGTTTTCAGACGGTTGGGGCGGAAATCTAGCACGGCGGTGGGCCGTGGGCGCGACGTTATCGCTGCCCGCTAAACGACTTGCATGGACAAGTTAGAAAACATGATTATCGTGATTTCCATGTTTGATACGAGTTTTCGCAAGAACGTATGGCTAATCGCTTAGAGATGTTGATGGAGCGCATGATCTACGGATCGCGCTGGGTTCTGGCGCCGATATACGTGGGGTTGAGTCTGGCGCTGCTGGCACTTGGCGTGAAGTTTTTTCAGGAGGTGCTCACCGTCCTGCCGCAACTGTTCACGATCAAGGAAACCGATCTGGTGCTGCTGGTACTTACCTTGATTGACCTCGCGTTGGTGGGTGGTTTGATCGTGATGGTGATGCTGTCCAGCTACGAGACGTTCGTTTCGCGGCTGAATCTGGCGGAAGAGGACGACAAGCTCCCGTGGCTCGGCCGGATGGATTACACCAGCCTCAAGAACAAGGTGGCATCGTCTATCGTGGCGATTTCGTCGATTCACCTGCTGAAAGTGTTCATGAACACGCCGAACATCGGCGAGGGCCACCTGATGTGGTACGTGATCATCCACCTTACATTTGTGCTGTCGGCGTTTGCGATGGGCATCCTCGATCGCCTGACGCGCCACGACTGAGCGGGTTGCGGCGGCTGCTGCATTCAAGCGCCGTCGCCGCTCGCCGATAGGCCATTGCGGTTCCATGTCTTAAGAAAGGAGAACTATGGACGCGTCAAGTGTGAGTTCGACCGTCGCAACTGCGGTGGCGTTACAGCAGCACAACCAAAGCCAGGATGCTCAGGCGAGTCTGTTGAAGGACACGCTCGACAGCCAGGCCGCACAGATGGAGCAGTTGATGTCCTCTGTGTCGCCGCAACAGGCTTTGGCCACAACCGGTACCGTCGGCACGCAAATCAATACGTTTGCCTGACGGATATCGCGCCCTGATTCGTTCGGGGTGGAACGGTCGCAGTACATCGGTGCTGGGGCCGTTTTTTATACGGCTTACCGTGGTGTCTGTGAGGACTCGAACGCGAGCCGCGAAAGGTTATGCAGAGCTTCCCTGGTTATGACCAAGCTCAAAATCCAGAACTCGGATGACTCGCGTATCGAACGGCGGCGTGTCGAGCAAACGCAAGTCACCTGTCACAAGCAATGCTGTCGGTTCTTGGTACAAGAGGTCCCAGAGGTGATTATCGCCCGTATCGGGCGCCTCGATGCCGCTATTCGCGGGCTCTCGCCACATCGAATGCTGGATGATATCCGCCAGTAGTGCGTCGATCTGTGTCTCTTCCAGACCATGGAGTGTTTTTATTCTCGGTCGCACTAGCACGGTGCGGTATTCGACCACCAGAGCGGGGGATAGCAACGGCCGGATTTCGCCCGTGATCACGGCGTTCAGCAAACGCGCGGTGGGCGCTGCCGGATCACGGGTCAGCAGACCGGACACGATGACGTTCGTGTCGATAATTATCATCTTTTCCGGCGCGCGTCTCGAGTTTCCTCCACCGCCACGGCAAGCGCCTCGCTTTCGTCCAAATTGGCACGCTCGCGCGCCTGGGCGAGCAGTTTCTGCGCCCGAGCGCGCGTTTTGATGCCGTAGGCGTCCAGGCTTTCGTCGATCAACTGGGTAATCGTCTTGCCGCTGCTGGCGGCGGCTTCTTTCAAGGCAGTTCGGCGCTCGGTCGAGAGCGTAATCGTGAGTCTTGGCATGGCGATATCCGTGTGCTTTAACACCAATGCATCATAGCATCGTGACGGATACGGTCCGCGCGGGTGGGTCGGTACGTGCCCAAATCGTTTAACATCGGCCCCACGAAAATGCCGCGCTGTGCCGGCTAGCCCGATCAATCAGAAGGAAAGTGTTGTATGACCGCTACGATCCATACCGTTGCCGTCGAGAAAACCAGCGGCGATCTGGCCCGCGAGCAGCAGCTGGCCTGGAAGCTGGCCGAGCTGGCCACGCGTGCGAAAGAAGCCCCACAGGACGACGAAGCCGTGGCGATGGCCAAGAACCGCATCATCGACAACGCCGCGATCGCACTCGGTGCGGCCAACGAACGCGCGGTGAAGGTCGCCCGCAGCGATGCGCAGGGCGCGAAAGGCACTGGCAAGGCCACCGTCTGGGGTCTGACCGACACCTTCGCACCGGTGCCGGCGGCGTTTGCCAACGCCGTGGCCGTGCGTTTTCTGGATAACGACGACTGCTATCTGGCGGCCGAGTATTCGCACCCGGACGACAACATCTCGCCGATCATTGCCGTGGGCCAGCATCTGGGCGTGAGCGGCGCGGACATTCTGCGTGGCATCGTGGTGGCCTATGAAGTGCACGTGGCGCTGGTGGGCACCGGCGACGGCACCGGCATCTGCCTGCACAAGCACAAGGTCGACCACATGACCCATATCGCCGCGGGTACCGCGGCCGGTCTGTCGTCCATGCTGGGGCTGACCACCGAACAGACCTATCACGCGATCAACTTCGCGGTGCACAACGCCATTTCCTCCCGCCAGTCCCGCAAGGGCGATATCGGCGCCCAGAAGGAATTCGTGCCCGGCTTCTCGGCCGAGATTTCCATCAAGGCCGTTCACCACGCCATGCACGGACTCAAGGGCCCGAACCCGGTCTACGAAGGCGTGGATTCCATCATCCGTCGGTTCCTGAACGGCCGCGACGACGAAAACGCGGTCTACAAGGTCGAGTTGGCCGAGCCGGGCGTGGACGCGCTGCGCAACATCATGAAGACCTACCCCAAGCAGTACGCCTTCGAATACCAGGGCCAGGCCATCATCGATCTGGCGTTGGAACTGCGCGCGCAGCTGCCGAAGAAGGGCGAGGGCGTGGATCTGGAAGCGATCGAGAAGATCGTGCTGGAAACGAGCCATCACACCCATCACGTGATCGGCACCGACGCCCAGGACCCGCAGAAGATCGACCCGGATTCGCCGCGCGGCACGCTGGACCACAGCATCATGTTCGCCATCGCCCGCTGCATTCAGGCCGGCGAGTTCCACAAGGACCGCGCCTACCAGATGACGCAGGGCGAAAAGGACGAACTGCGCGCAATCATGGCCCGTATCGAAACGCAGTTCGACCAGCGCTGGGAAGACCTCTACCACGACCAGGATCCGAACGTGCAGGCCTACGGCGGCCGCATGATCATCACCCTGGCCGACGGCAGCGAAGTGGCCGACGAAAAGACCCGTGCCAACGCCCACCCCGGCGGCGACACGCCCTGGGAGCGCCCGGACTACGAAGCCAAGCTGGCCGACTACACCAAGGATCTGGTTTCGGACGGCGAACGGGCCCGCTTCATCGAGGCCGTGAACGGCATGGACTCGATCAGCGGCGACGAGCTGGCCACGATCAACCTCGTGGTGGATGCCGGCACGCTGGAAACGCCGGATACGCAGGGCATCTACTAAGCGCTATCCCGGGTTCCAGAGAAGTCCAGTGACGACGGCCCCGGCGCTTCTGGCGTCGGGGCCGTTTTTATACGGCCTGCGAAAACGTTCTCGGTTCGTGCTCGATCGCCCGCGTGGCACGACAGGCGGGAAACCGGCTGCAGCCATGAAATGCCCGGCCGGCGTTCGTGCCTTTACGGGCGATGCGTTCGACCATGGGCGCCTGGCAGCGCGGGCAGGCCGGCGCTTGCGGCGGCGCGGACGTGGAGGGGGTGCCCGCGGTGTTCGCCTCGCGTAATGCGATCACACGGCTCGCATCGACCAGCTCGATATTGCGGCCGTTTGCAAACTCTTGTGCCGCGCTCGTGAAGTCGCCGACGCCCACCACGAACCCGCCGGTTGCGCCTTCGGCGACCATCACGCCATAGAGTTCACGCACGACCGCCACGCCGATACGGCTTGCCCGCCAGTGCTTGCACTGCACGAACAAGCGCTCGCCATCGCGTTTGAGAATCAGATCGATACCGCCGTCTGGGCCCGCCGGTGTCGCGGCGACGCGATAGCCCTGTTCTTCAAACCAGGCATGAACGCATTGCTCGAATTCTTGCCAGCCCATTTGCAGAATCGGCCCGGCGCCCTCGGCGGCGCGGGCGGTGGCCAGAAGCTTGCGACGACGCCGCTTTCCCAGGAACGACATGAGTGCGGCCAGACACAGAATCGTGGGCCCGATGTACTGGCCGAACAGGCCGGCCGTGCGTATCAGCTGGGCGATGAATACGTCGCTGATCTGGGCAGGGTTGGTGGCCTGTGGCATGGGCCAATCCACGAGTGCCGCGAAGCCCAGGTAGGCGATGGGTGCCAGAGCCAGGCAGACGGCCCAGGGCAGTTTCGCGAACAGCTCGACCCAGACTTCGAAATTCGATTTTCTTCTACGTCTTGCCACCCAGTGTCCCCCTGATGCATGCGTCGGCGACGGCCGATCGTGTGGTGTCGTCAAGAACGTTGTATCGACCAATTGTCGGCCGGCTTCAGCCGGAGCCGGCGTGGGCTCGGGTGCAAGCATGTGATTGCGAACGCCATAATGCCGGCCTGGTGCGATCAATCATGGAGGAAACGATGTTCATCAACGGCGAATGGCTCGACGGCCGGCCCGGCTTTGCGGTGACCAACCCGGCCACGGGCCAGACGATCGATACGGTGCCCGACTGCAACGAAGCCGATATCGACGCCGCGATTGCGGCAGCGCATACGGCATTCGCCACCTGGCGGGGCACCACGGCCTATCACCGCGCCGAGCTGTTGTACCGCGCCTGGGAGCTGATGACCGAGCGCAAGCGCGAGCTGGCAGAGCTGATGACCCGCGAGCAGGGCAAGCCGCTCAAGGCCTCGCTGGCCGAAGTGGGCTACGGCGCGGACTTTCTGCTCTGGTTCGCGGAAGAGGCCAAGCGGGTCTATGGCCAGATGGTGCCCTCGGCGCGAGAAAACCAGCGCTTCATGGTGCGCCGCGACCCGGTGGGCGTGGTCGGCGCGATTACGCCCTGGAACTATCCCATCTCCATGATCACGCGCAAGCTCGGCCCGGCGTTGGCGGCCGGCTGTACGGTGGTGCTCAAGCCCGCCGAGAGTACGCCGCTGTGTGCGAAGGCGATGTTCGAGATCTTCGAGGCGGCCGACTTTCCCAAGGGCGTGGTCAACCTGCTGACCGTGTCCGACCCGACCGCCACCGGGCAGGCGTTTTGCAGCGACGCGCGCGTACGCAAGCTCACCTTCACCGGCTCGACGGCGGTGGGGCGCAAGCTCAATGCCGAGGCAGCACTGTATTTGAAGCGGGTCTCCATGGAGCTGGGCGGCCATGCGCCGGCGCTGGTCTTTCCCGATGCCGACCCGGTACACGCCGCCAAAGGCCTGTCGCTGGTGAAGTTTCTCAATATGGGCCAGGCCTGTATCAGCCCCAACCGCATCTATGTACACGAAGACCACAGCGAAGCCTTTCTTGGCGAGCTGACGCGTCGTGTCGCGCGCCTGCGCGTGGGCAACGGTATGGAAGAGGGCATTGGCATCGGTCCGCTGATCAACCAGGCCGCCATCGACAAGGTGGATGCTAAAGTACAGGACGCCGTCGCCCAGGGCGCACAGGTCGTGCACGGCGGCGTGCGTATGACCGAAGGCGCGCTGGCCAGCGGTCATTTTTATGCGCCGACGATCCTGTCCGGCGTAACGGCCGATATGCGGATCTATCGTGAAGAAACCTTCGGCCCGGTGGCGCCGGTAATCACCTATCGCGACGAGGATGACCTGATCGCCCTGGCCAACGATACCGAGTACGGCCTGGCGGCCTATGTGTACAGCGACCGGCTCGGTACCTGCATGCGCGCCTTCGAGGGCCTGGATTTCGGCATTATCGGCATCAACGATATCAACCCGACCAGCGCCGCCGCGCCCTTCGGCGGCATGAAGACGAGCGGGCTGGGCCGCGAGGGCGCTCAGGAAGGCATTGCCGAGTATCTGGAAACCAAGACTGCCGGCCTGGTGGTCTGAGCGTCGAAGCTGCCGGCCGGTGGGCGCCATCCGAATCGCGTAGACGGGGGTTCGGATCGTGCTCTCGACCTGCGCGTGGGTGGCGTACCCTGCGCCGCCCTCCCGCTAATAATCGGCTTGGAAAATATGGCGTATGAATGGTTTGTAGCCTCACCGCAGGCGCTGCTATGGGTGTTTTGCAGCACCCTTGCAATGTATGCGGCGGTTCTGGTTTTCGTACGCGTAGCCGGTGTGCGCAGTTTTGCCGAGATGTCGGCGTTCGACGTGGCGATCATGGTGGCGATCGGCTCGACGATTGCGACCACGATCGTGGCCAAGACGCCCTCGCTGATGGCAGGTGGATTCGCTCTGCTTCTGCTCTACGGTTTCCAGCTCGTGGTATCGCGCTGGCGTTCGCTCAAGGCGCCGGTCGAAAGCGCGGTCGACAATCGGCCGATACGGCTCATGGGCGAGGGCGGTCGCATGCTCGCCGAGAACATGCGCGTGGCCCGGGTCACCGAAGACGATCTGCGCCGGATCGTACGCGGCGCAAACGTTGTCGACTACACAACGATCCAGGCGGTGATCATGGAAGGCCCCGGCAGCGTGAACGTGCTGCATGGCCATGGCGAAGCGCTTGCCGAGAGTGCCTGGGGGCTGAAGAACGTGCGCGATTACTCGGCATAGTTCGTGGGGCGTATTCACGCCACGTATTAAAAGTCGTGTATCGGCCTCGTTTGCGGCTTAAAGCCCGGTTCACAGGGGTCGATACCGATTAATGCGCAGTTGGGGAGATAGCGCTCGAGGAAAATGAATGAAAGAAGAGGCAACGGGGCTGGAGCGTGCCTTGGCGGCAGACGGATTGCTCAAGGCGGTGAAGATGGCGCCTGCCCTCGTCGCCGAATACGAACAATACGTCGAACCGCAGAAGCGGCGCATTCTGTTCGCCGCCGTGCTGCTGGGCATTTTCAACTATACGGCCTTCGCCCTGCTGGACTGGTGGGTACTGAGCGATATCATCGGTCTGGTGTTGCTGGTGCGGCTCGGCGTGTGCCTGCCGATCGGGTGTCTCGGCCTGTATCTGGTCAGCCGGCCGAATATCCCGCTCGTATGGCAGCAACTGATGTCATGCGTGCTGTGTTGGGCTGGGATCGCCATCCTTTCGGGCCTGGTACTGCTTTCCGATAAGCCGGAGGCGCAGGGTTATCTGCTCGGCAACTACGCGCTTATCTTTTTCGCGCTGACGCTCATGGCCCTGCCGTTTCGCATGGCGCTAGGCCTCACCGTCGCGACTTTCGCGTTGCTGGCGGCTACCGTTCTGCTCGGGCCTGGCATCACACCCGCCTTCAAGATGCCCTATCTCGCCACCGGCCTGGTTCTGCTCATCCCGGCGGTGTATGCCAACTGGTCGACAGAAAACGAGCGCCGGCGTCATTTTCTGCTCGTCACGCGTGAACGAATCCGGCAAAGACAGCTCTCCGAACAGCGCGATATTCTCGATCGACTGGCCGCGATCGACCCGTTAACAGGCCTGTCCAATCGGCGCGGGCTGGATATCGCGCTGGCCAAGGATATCGAGAACGCCGGCGATCAGGCGTGGGTGGTGCTGGCCATGCTGGATATCGACAGCTTCAAGCCCTACAACGACAACTACGGGCATCCGGCGGGCGACGAGGCGCTCAAGCTGGTCGCCAAGGCGCTGGACTATGCCTTGGACGGGCATACGCGGCTGGCGCGTATCGGCGGCGAGGAATTCGTGGCCGTACAGGTCGCACGAGAGTTACCCGACATCGCGCCCTTTGCCGAACAGTTCCGTGCCGCCGTCGAACGCCTGGCGCTGCCACACGGCTATAGCGTGACCACCGATGTGGTGACCGTAAGCGTGGGCGCCAGTGCCGGCGTGCTCGATGAAGACGGTAGCCTGAAGTCGCTTTTCACCGTCGCCGATCGCGCGCTTTACGAGGCCAAGACACAGGGGCGCAACAGGGTGGTCGTATTCGAACCGCTGGCCGAATGTGCGCGGCATGAAGCCGCCGAGCGCGCCTAGAGAAGCGACTTGTCTGCGCCACGGCATGCGCCATTCGGCGAACGTATGATCAGCCGGTGAAAGCCCGCTGGCGTGCCTCGGGTCGTTGGGGCGCAGGCGTTGCCTCCCGGGTTGAGAGCGGGCACGAAAAGTTCGTTCGCAGCGCCGAAAAGAGGACTACACTCGTTCGAACGGGCGCGTTGCCGAACGCGGCGACCAGGCGCCCGTCCGGGCGGGCTTGCCGCGTTGCGGCCAGCCCGGCGGCGCACACGCCGCGATGCCCATGCCATTGCCATCGAATGAATAGCCAGGAGCACACGTCATGAGTAAGGGAATGGATCGCAAGAAGCAGACAAAGAAGGCCCCTACCCGCACCCTGAAGGAAAAGCGGGCAGAAAAGGCGGCGAAATCTCAGGACAAGAAGCTCGTATAGACACGGCTTCGCGCCCCGAATGAACGCAGGCCAGCCCGGCAACCCGGGCTGGCCTGCGGCGCGCCCGCTGTCTTGCACCGCAGCCCGCGCCTCTTTGCGCGCAGAACCGCCTAGAGGCCGTACCGGCCGGCGACGGCAGGCACGGTTTGGCGAACCGCGGGGCCTTGAAGTGCCGGGACCGCAGGAACCGGTATCCGCACAGACACCGGTGTCATACATATAAAGGTCATATTGGGCTGTTAGCGTCCCAGGCTTTGAAAGCAGGGGGAGCGCGATGAACGCCCGATGGATTCGTAGCGGATTTGTTCTGTCCACGCTGTTGCTGGCGAGTGGGCACAGCGCGATCGCCGCGCCTTACGAGTGGAACTACCCCGCGCCGATCAAGACACCGAGCGCGGCGGCCGACAACGGCAAGACGGTGCTGTTCGATGTCTCCCACGGGGCCACCCAGGGCAATGCCGACTGGGTGCTCGACGGCGGCTTTTCGGACTTTGCCGATGCGCTGGTGGCACGCGGTTATACCGTCGGCGAATACCGCGGCGTCGACAAGAACGACAACGGCATCATCGATTTCGTCGACGACTACAGCAGCCCGAGCCAGTCGGCGACCGACGCCAACGAGGCCGTCATCACCTATGCCGGCATTCGTCAGGCCAGCGTGCTGGTGCTGGCCGAAAGCAACCGCCCCCTCACCCAGGCCGAACAGGATGCGCTCGAGCGCTTCGTGTCCGAGGGCGGCGGTATCTATTTCATTGCCGATCACTACAACGCCGATCGCAACCTGAACACCTGGGATGCCACCGAGGTGTTCAACGGCTACAACCGCTCGGACCGTGCCAGCTATAACAAGGGCGGCGCCTACGGCGATCTGCGTAACCCGGGCACGGCGGATGCCGGCTGGCTGGCCGAGACGTTCGGCGTACGCTATCGCTTCAACGGCATCGACTGGAAACCGGGTGTTAGCGGCATCGAAGACCCGGCCGCCGTCGAAGGCCTGACCGAAGGCGTGGAGCCGGTCCTTATGGCCGGCGGGGCCACACTGGCGATCGTGGATGCGAGTCGTGCCAAGGGGCTGGTGTACTTCTCGCCCAGCGACAGCCCCGAGAAGTGGGGCCCGGCGGTCGATCGGGGCGTGTATTTCGGCGGCCGCGAGGAAGGCCCGTACGTCGCCATCGCCAAGGCCGGGCAGGGCAAGGCCGCCTTCATCGGCGATTCCAGCCCCATCGAGGACGACACGCCACGCTATCGCCGCGAAGAGAACGGCAACGACAAGAGCACCTATCCCGGCTGGACCGACAGCGGCAATGCCGCCCGGCTGTCGACACAGATCGTCGACTGGCTGGCCATGCCGGAAAGCTATACGCAGTTCGCCAGCGCCGAGCATCCGGCCGGCGAGGCCACGCCCACGCCCATGGCCGACGTGGAAAAATCCGACCCCGACAACGGTTCGCCCTGGCGCCAGCCCGATAGCGGCTACGATCCGTTCGACCCGGCCACCTTTGCCGACGGTGCCTACGGCGCGCCGCAGCCGGTGGGTGGCGGTACGTCCTCGCCCGACCCGGATAGCGGCGACGCGGTATCGGTGCGCGAGGCGCTGGCCGCCAGCGAAGGCACCACGCTGACCGCGATCGGGCGTATCACCCGAGCGGTCAATGATCAGTACGCCCTGGAAATGGCCGATCTCGACGACGACTCCGAGCGGATCTACGTCAAGCTCGAGGCCGGCGATCGCGAGCGCTTCAGCCCGCAGAACGATCCGTCGCTGGTCGGCAAGACGCTGCGCGTGACCGGCACCCGCGATGTGTATATCGATGGGCCGAGCCTGGAGTCCACCCACGATCTGGAAATCGTCGATGCCTCGGCGGGTAACGACGCCGGCGAATGCGGCGACGACAACGGCGTGTCGGTGGCCACGGCCCGGGCGGCCTCGAACGGCACCTCGCTGGATGTCGTCGGCCGGGTCATCGAAGGCGTGAACGACCCCTACGCGATGCGCATGGGCGATCTCACCGGTAGCGCCACCATCGTGGTCAAGCTCGAATCCGACCAGCGGGGCATGTACAGCCCGGCCAACAACCCCGGCATCGTCGACGAAACCGTCTCCGTGCGCGGCGGTCAGCGCGACGAATATGCCGGCGAGGCCAGCATCGAGTCGGTGGATTCGATCGAAATCGTGCAGTGCGACGGCTGATACCCCCTTACCTCTTCACATTCTGCGGTTTACATCATGACTTCGATTCAACGTATGCCCCTGCTTTCGAAAAGCATGCTGGTTTTCGGCGCGCTCGCTCTGGGAACCGTGCTGAGCGGCTGTAGCGACGACAACGACGACGACACGGTCGCCCGCGACAATACCGGGTCGGATTCGACTCCGGCGCAGACGGCCACTGTGGATTTCCGCGTGATGGAAACCACCGATATCCACGCCAACGTCAACGACTACAACTACTACAACGATACGCCGGACCCCGGCATCGGGCTGGTGCGTACCGCCACCCTCGTGCATCAGGCCCGCGAGGAGATGGACGTCACCGGCAATACGATGCTCGTCGACAACGGCGACCTCATCCAGGGCAGCCCGATGGGCGACTGGCGCGCCGATGCCGGGCTGGCCGAGGGTGAGGTACACCCGGTCTACAAGGCCATGAATACGCTGAACTACGTCGTGGCCAACTATGGCAACCACGAGTTCAACTACGGGCTGAAATATCTGGCCAATGCGGTCGACGACGCCAACTTCGGCTATATCAGCGCCAACATCTTCAAGGACGACGGCGACGACAACCCCGACAACGACGTGCCGTACTTTTCGCCCTACAAGCTGGTCACCCAGTCGCTGACCGACCGCGATGGCCACCAGCACGAGATCACCGTCGGCTTTATCGGCTTCGTGCCGCCGCAGATCATGCAGTGGGATCGTTCCAATCTGGAAGGCACGGTCATCACCAAGGACATCAAGGCCATGGCCGAGCGCTATGTGCCCGAAATGAAAGAGAAAGGCGCCGATATGGTGGTGGCCATCGCCCATTCCGGCGTGAACACCGAAGATTACGACCCGGCCAAGCGTGCCGAGAACAGCAGCTGGTATCTCGCCGATGTGAAAGGCATCGATGCCATCCTGATGGGCCATGCGCATCTGGTGTTTCCGGGTTCGGCATTTGCCGATACGCCGGGCGTCGACCTGGAGCGTGGCACCATCAAGGGCGTACCGGCGGTCATGCCCGGCTTCTGGGGCGACCATCTGGGCATCGTCGATTTCACGCTCAACTACGAGCCCGATACCGAGACCTGGCGCGTGGCCGATGCCAAGGCCGTCGCACGGCCGATCTTCGCCGACGGCAAGTCGCTGGTCGAGGCCGACGGCGCCATCAAGGCGCTCATCGCCAGCGATGATCAGGCCACCCGCGACTACATGAGTCAGCCGCTGGGCGAATCCACCGACGATATCTTCAGCTTCCTGGCGCTGGTCAAGGACGACCCGTCGGTACAGATCGTGGCCGACGCCCAGAAGGCCTATGTGGAGAACCTGATCAAGGGCGACGTCGAACTGCAGGATCTGCCCGTGCTGTCGGCCGCTGCGCCCTTCAAGGCCTGCGATCGCAACGGCATCTGTGCCAACGAAAGCGACTTCACCACCGTACCCGAGGGCGAGCTGACGCTGCGCAACGCCGCGGATCTTTATCTCTACCCGAATACGCTCGTCGCGGTGAAGGTCAGCGGTAGCGAACTCAAGGGCTGGCTGGAATGCTCGGCGTCGCAGTTCTACCAGGTCGACCCGACGTCCAGCGAGCCGCAGCCGCTGGTCAACTACACCGGCTTTCCGACCTACAACTTCGACGTGATCGACGGCGTGACCTACCAGATCGACGTCACCCAGCCGCCGCGCTTCGACCGCAGCTGCAAGGTCATCAACGAAGGCGCCAGCCGTATTCGCGACCTGACCTATAACGGCCAGCCGGTCGCCGACGACCAGGAATTCATCGTGGCGACCAACAACTATCGCGCCAATGGCGGTCAGTTCCCGGGCACCGGCCCCGATCACATCGTGATCAACTCGCCGGATGCCAACCGCACGATCCTGGCCGACTATATCCGTAACGAGTCGCCGGTCACCCCCACGGCCGACGGCAACTGGCGGTTTGCGCCCATCCAGAGCGGGGTGGATCTCACGCTTACGTTCCGCGTGCCCAACACCGACCGTGCACGCAACTTCGTCGAGGAGCAGTCCATGGCCAGCGATGTCTTCGATGCGCGTTTCATACGGGTGAACGACGACAACGAGCGGGTCTACGAACTGAATCTTCAGTAACTAACCCGAGCGATCCGAGCCCGCTGTCTGATTGGTTTCAGACAGCGGGTTTTATTTTGCGAACGCCCCGTTGTTTTTTCGCGCGGCCAGGCGTTTAAGGGGAGCCGGCCGCGTCGCACCGATGGACACGCTCTGATACCAAGCCAGGCTGGAGCCGCGTGGTCTGCGCTTTGACCGATGACTCACTCGAACATGGGTTTAGGAACCGCCGGGGGTTGCGGGGTGGATCGTACAGGGCGCGGTCTCGCATTGAGCGGCGATTACCTGAGGCGGCAATTACTTGCGTCCACCGTATGGCTCACGGCGCCTGCTATACAGAACTAGCAGACGAGCAGCCGCCCGTTCAGTCGCGATCGGCGCTGCGATAAAGCCGGGCGATGGTGACCAGGTTGGTCACCAGGATGAGTGACTCGGCCAGGGTGCCGCCGAGCGAGCCGACCAGGAGGTTGCTTATCACCCAACAGAAAGCGGCCACCGCCAGCAGCCAGCGCATGGCAATGCCTTCGAGCATGAACATGCCGTAGGTTCCGATCAACCCGGCGGCCAGGGCCCAGGCATCGCGGGGCGCGGACCAGGTCAGCACGGCCGCGATCACGGTCAGGCCGGCCATGATCAGCATGACGGCCGCGTTGCCTTTGTAGCGCCGGACCCAGTGAATACGAAGCACGATCAGGGCGGCGATCGCGGCCGCCGCCCAGCTGCGAAACATGGCGAACTGCAGCGCAAAGGCGACGTTCGCGAATAGCAGCAGAAAGAACAGGCGGTCGTCGCGCTTGCTGGCAAAACCGGCCACACACAGCGCCAGCGCGATCAGGCCGAACGCCTGACCCGCGAGCCAGCGCAGGGAAGGATCATCGAACATGCGGCCGGGCCGACATAGGAAAACACCGGCGCTACGCTGACCGAAACCGGTGTTGCGATCAAGCCCGGGCGCAGCGGCAGGGTTTGAACTGCACGGCATGCCGAGGGATACAGGCGAATGCCGCCAGGTAGACGCGCGGCCTGCGAGTCGATCGCCAGCGGCACGCATAAAAAGCGCCCGCCGATTGATACGGCGGGCGAGGAGGGGGAAACGGGCTCGATCGAATCGAGCGTGTCGGTCGAGGCCCGGCCCGCGCGCCGTCGTTCGGCGGCGGGCCGGCGCCCGTGGCTACTGGCTATAGAGCCATTCGGAGGGTTCGAGTACGCGGCTGTTGATCCGTACTTCGGCAATATCGCCAAAGAACAGGTTGCCGGGGTCGTTCTCGGTGCCGTTCATGCCGATCGACCACGGCCGGCCGGGCGCGGCGAGCAGCCCCTGCTTGGCTGCCTGGGCTGAGCGCATGGTCTGCTGGCCATTGACGTACATGCGCAGATATTCGCCGTCGTTGACCAGGGCGACGTGGTACCAGCGCTCGCGGTCGAGCTCCCAGGACCAGGCGTCTTCCATTTTGCCGTTCTGGGACACCGTCACCCACTGCATTTCCGCCAGCGACGAGATATTGAGCCCCGGCGCGGTGTCGCCGCCGCTGCAATCCAGGCTATGGAAGTTGCAGATATCGCTGACGTTGCGCAGATGGTTGAGTACGCCCGCCCAGTCGTATGCGTCGGCGGTCCATTCGCGGGGCAGTCGCACCACGGCTTCGATGGTGTACTGCGGCAGATAGCCGCCGTTGCCGCTGGCCGCCTCTTCGAAAGTCAGGCCCGGGGCATCGCTGCGCAGGTAGTAGCCCGAATAACCCCCGTTCGGGGTAAACCGTGCCGACCCTCGGGCATGGCCGAAGGCGGGCGTATCGTCGACGACCCGGAAATATTCCGATTGATCGCCACTGCCGGGGGCCAGCCCGGTGAGCTCCATGGTGTTGCCGTTGCCCGAGGCATCGATGAATGCGGGATTGCCGTTGGCGCCCGTGACCTGATGATCCGCATCCAGAATCCAGTAGGCCTCGGTGCCCTCGATATTGCCGGCAGAGGCGGGAATGGCGTTCTGGTTCAGGCCGGCAAAGCGTTTCTCGAAGTCCATGGGCACGCTGAAGGCCCAGCGCTCGACTTCATCCTCCGGCCCGCGCTCGGCTTGCGGGATGGCCGCGGCCCAGGGCGAGAATGAGCGGAACCGCAGCATGTCGTTGTCGGTGTCGAAGGTGATGAGCTGCATCATGCCGTTGCCGCCCCAGAAGCCGGACTGGTAGTCCACGACTTCCATGAACACGTCGCGGCCATAGCGGTTCTTGGCCATCATCGACGCTTCGCCATGGTGGTGGCCGTTGATGGTCAGAAAGATCTGGTCGTTGTCGTAGATCAGCCCACGCCACAGGCGCAGCCCGTGATCGGTGAAGATGGCGTTCGTATCGCCCTCGTCGCCGGCGCCGATGTTGAGCAGCTGATGAGTGGTGAGGATGGTTGGCATGTTCGGGTGCGCGTCCAGCACCGACTGGGCCCAGTCGATCGTCGCGAACGCGGTACGCCAGTCCAGTGCGAGGACCAGATACTGGCGCTCGTCACCCTGAAAGATGTGATACGTGCCGAAACCTGTCGGGTCGGCACCCTGGAACGTTGAGAATCGTGCGGCCTGCTGATCGGGCGAGAAGTAGTCGAGATACGGCTCGGCAGCCCGGTCGCGCTCGGTGTCGTACTGCCAGGATTGCAGTACATCGTGGTTACCGGCCAGCACGCTGTAGGGCGTCTGTGGGTTGTCGTTGAGTATCGACAGCGACTGCATGGCCGCCGTCCATTCCTGCGGCGAGTCGGCGAGGTCGACCACATCGCCCAGATGCATCGTGAAGGCGATCTTCTCGGCTTCGTAGTTGTTGGCGATCCAGCGGGTCTGGGCGTCGAAACGCTCGGGCGAATAGCGCGCGTACTTCTGGGTATCCGGCAAGACCGCGAGAGTGAAGGCGTTCGCGGCCTCGGTATCGTTCGTGCCGTCGTCGTCGGTCTGTTCGCCACCCGTGGTGGGCGTGTCAGCCTCGCGCGTGTTGTCGTCGTCGTTACATGCGCTCAGCGTC
>NZ_PBYA01000019.1 GCF_002729955.1 Salinisphaera sp.
GGCTTTGCGCGCGCTTGATCGGCGTCAGTGTTCGCTACCGTGCCACTTGTTATTGGCTTGGGCACGCTACGCTCTCACTTGCTTGCCAATCGCGCGCAAAGCACGCCGGCGCGACCGCGACGGGTTGTGCAGAGCTTCCCAAGGGCGTGTCGTCATGAGATAAGGCGGCGCATCGGCGGCCAAGCCGCGGCAAGACAAGGCATCGCGAGCGTCGCGTGGTTGTTCCACGTAAGCGAGCCCCTGAAAATCGACTATGGCGCGGGATTGCCGGGGCTTGGCCGTCGACCCTTCGGGTTGCCCGCGCCGGACGCGCCATGCGGCGTTGCGGGTCTTGACCGTGGGCCCGCCACGCTCGGCGGCCCGCGCCTTGCCTGACACGCCCGGCGCGGGCAATGCGACGTCATATCTTATGACGACACGCCCTAGGGCCCGCCGGACTGCTCATCCTGTTGTGCCTCGACTTCCCGCATGCCCGGCACGAACAAACGCGCCATCACGATGCCAATTTCGTACAACAGATAGATCGGCACCGCGAGCAGCGTCTGCGAAATCACGTCGGGGGGCGTAAGCAGCATGCCGGCCGCAAAGGCAGCCACGACAACATACGCCCGATAGCTGGCGAGTTGCCGCGGCGTGACAAAGCCGGCCCAGACGATCAGGAAAATGCCGACGGGCAGCTCGAAGGCGATACCGAAGGCCAGAAACATACCGAGCACGAAGTCGAGATAGGCCGATATATCGGTCATCACCGCCACCCCGGCCGGGGCCACGGAGATGAAGAAGCCGAACACCACGGGAAAGACCACGTAGTAGGCAAACGCCATCCCGAGATAAAACAGCCCGGTGCTGGATATCAAAAGGGGCGTGACCAGACGCCGTTCCTGGGCATACAGGCCAGGGGCAACGAACATCCAGACCTGATAGAGCGTCCAGGGCAGCGAAACCGCCACGGCCAACAGCATCGACAGCTTGAAGGGCGCAAGAAACGGGGCTGCCACGCCGGTCGCGATCAGGCTGTTGCCTTCCGGCATATGGGCGAGCAACGGCCCGGAGAGGAAGGTGAACAGATCCCGGGCGAAATACGCCATCGGCAGGAACACCACCAGTATGCCGATGACAACGCGCAGCAGGCGCGTACGCAACTCCAGCAGGTGCGCGATCAGCGGTTGTTCTTCGCCTAGTTGGTCGTCGCTCATGCGTTGCGTTCGTTATCGTTGGCGCGCGTCGCCGCCTCGGATTTAGCGGCGGGCTCGGCCCGTTCGTCGGCGGCGTCGGCAACCGGATTGGCGCTGTCGCCGGCCTCGCTCGTGTGCGCGGTCGGCGCCTGGGTCTGGCGCGGTGCGCGATTGGCCTCGCGCGGGTCGACCTTACGAACGGAATCCACCGTATCGCGCGTGCCGGCCTCGATACGCTCGCGGGTGCGGCGAACCTCCGAGCGCAGATCCTCGACGTTGACCTCGCGTTCGAGTTCGCTGGTCAACCCGCGCACATAGCCCTTCGCTCGCCCCACCCAGGTGCCGAGCGTACGCGCGACCACGGGTAGACGTTCCGGGCCGAGCACGATCAGGCCGATGACCGCGATGACGGTCAGCTCCCAGAAACCGATATCGAACATAGGCGTGGTCCGGCTCGATCAGTCCTGCTTGTCGTCGGTTTCGCTTTTCTGGGCGTTGCGACGCTGGGCTTCTTCAACCGGACCGGTATTGGGCTTGGTCTTGCCCAGATCGTCGACCAGCTGCGGATCCTCGGGGCGCTTACGAGCGTCCTGAGTCGTTTCGTCTTCCTTGTCGCCTTCGCTGTCCTTCATGGCACCCCGGAAATCCTTGAGCGCCGAGCCCAGATCGCCGCCCAGGTTACGCAGGCGCTTGGTGCCGAATATCAGCACCACGATCACCAGGAGAATAAGCAACTGCCAAATGCTGATACCACCAATCATATCTACCTCGTTTCAATCAGTTAGCCGGCGTGTCGGGGCGGCCGCGGCCTGCTTTTTCCTCGATGCCGGATACGCCAAAACGCCGGGCGAGCTCTGCTTGCACGGCAGTCGCATCCAGCCCACGTGCCTGCAACAGAACCAGGGTGTGAAACCACAGATCCGCCACCTCGTGGACCAGATGCGCATCGTCGGCCTCGGCGGCGGCTTCGACCACCTCGGCGGCCTCTTCGGTAATCTTCGCTGTGATCGCCGGTGTACCGCCCGCATAAAGCGACGCCGTATAGCTGGTCGCGGGATCGGCGTTGCGGCGCTTGGCCAGCGCCGTATCGAGCTGAGCCAGGATATCGGAATTACTCATGTAGACCGTACATTTCGCTGGGATCGACCAGCACCGGGTCACGTGTTACCCAGCGGCCGTTGTCGTACACCTGGAAAAAACAGGACTCTCGCCCGGTATGACAGGCGACGCCGCCGATCTGTTCAACGATCAGCAGCACGGCGTCGTTATCGCAGTCCAGCCGCACCTCGCGGATGCGTTGCAGATTGCCCGACGATTCGCCCTTGCGCCAGAGCTTGGCACGCGAACGTGACCAATATGTTGCAAAGCCGCTGTCCAGCGTTGCCGCAAGCGATTCGCGGTTCATCCAGGCGAGCGTGAGCACGCGCTGGGTGTCGTAGGCCTGGGTAATGGCCGGTACCAGACCCTGTTCGTTCCAGGCGACCTGGTCGAGCCAGTCGGCCGATCGATCGCCTTCGGTGTCTTGGTTCGTGTTGTCCTGACTCACGGTTTCAACGCTCCAAACTGTAGGGCGTCATCCTACGCTTTCACCGATCGCAAACCCAGCGCAAACAAAATTTGCGTGGTGCGATCGGCGGCGCAACGGTCGTTCCGGGCGTGCCGCCGTGGCTTGATCCCTGCCATGCACGCACGCAGGGCGTGGTTTCTGGCAGGCTTTCGCAGGATCACCGCTTGGATGGACTACACTACCGCGCATGAAGATCATCATTCTGGGGGCGGGCGAGGTTGGCGCAACGCTGGCGGAAAACCTTGCCCACGAATCCAATGACGTAACCGTCGTCGATACCGACGAAGCGCTGCTGCGCCCGCTTCAGGACCGCCTCGATATCCGCGCGGTGCATGGCTATGCCGCGCACCCGGACATCCTGCGCAGCGCCGGCGCCAACGATGCCGACATGATCATCGCGGTCACCGCGGCCGACGAGGTCAACATGGTGGCCTGCCAGATCGCGTATACGCTGTTTCATACGCCGACCAAGATCGCGCGCATCCGTGCGGCCGAATATCTGATCGAGGATCGCCTGTTCCATCAGGACGCGATCCCGATCGACATGAGCATCAGCCCGGAACAGCTGGTCACCGAACATATCAAGCGCCTGGTGCAGTACCCCGGCGCCCTCCAGGTGGTGGATTTCGCCGACGGTCAGGTCCAGGTGGTGGGCGTGAAGGCCTATTACGGCGGCCCGCTCGTGGGCAAGGAACTGCGCGCACTGCGCGAGCACCTGCCGGAGGCGGATACGCGCGTGGTGGCCATCTACCGCCGCGGCAAGCCGATGATCCCGGAAGGCGATACCGTGATTGAGGCCGACGACGAGGTCTTTTTCGTCGCCGCGCGGCGCAACATCAAGAAAGTGATCGGCGAACTGCGCAAGATCGACCGCCCGGTCAAACGGGTGATGATCGCCGGCGGCGGCAATATCGGCCTGCGCCTGGCACTGGCGCTGGAGAATCATTGCCAGGTCAAGATCATCGAGAACAACCCCACCCGCGCTGCCTGGCTGTCCGAGAAGGTGAATCGCTCCATCGTGCTCAAGGGCGATGCCGCCAACGAATCGCTGCTGGTCGAGGAGAACATCGAATCGGTCGATGTGTTCTGTGCGATCACCAACGACGACGAGGCCAATATCCTGTCGGCAATGCTGGCCAAGCGCCTGGGCGCGCGCAAGGCGATGTCGCTGATCAATCGGCTGGCCTATGTGGACCTGATCGAATCCTCGGGCACACAGATCGATATCGCGATTTCGCCCAAGCAATCCACCATTTCCGCGCTCCTCGCCCATGTGCGCCGTGGCGACGTGGTGCGCGTGCACACCCTGCGTCGTGGCGCGGCCGAGGCAATCGAGGCCATCGCCCACGGCGAGCGCTCCAATTCGCGCGTGGTGGGCCGACGTATCGACGAGATCAAGCTGCCGCCGGGCACCACCATCGGCGCGATTGCACGTGGCGACGACGTGCTCATCGCCCACCACGATACGGTGATCGAGTCCGGCGACCACGTCATGCTCTTCATCATCGAAAAGAAACATACCGCGGACGTGGAAAAGCTCTTCCAGGTCGGCGTGTCGTATGTCTAGCCCGGCCATGCGCTTACGAATCGCCCCGGCCTCAAGACCGCCGGCCGACGTATGAAACTGTCGCTGAACTATTACTTCGCGGTCGTCCAGCGGGTGCTCGGTATCCTGCTGATGATCTTCTCCACCAGCATGCTGGTCCCGATGGTCATGGGCCTGGCCTATGGCGACGGCGAGGCCGACGCGTTCGCCATCGGCTTCGTTATTACCCTGCTTACGGGCCTGCTCGCCTGGCTGCCGGTGCGCCACGTGCGGCGCGAACTCAAGATCCGGGACGGGTTTCTGGTGGTGGTGCTGTTCTGGCTGGTGCTGAGCCTGTTCGGTGCCGTGCCCCTGTATCTGGCTGAACGACCGGATATCGGCGTTACCGACGCAGTGTTCGAAGCCGTCTCCGGGCTGACCACGACCGGGGCCACTGTGCTCGTGGGTCTCGATACCCTGCCCCACGCCATTCTGTTCTGGCGCCAGCTGCTGCACTGGATGGGCGGCATGGGCATCATCGTACTGGCGGTGGCCGTGCTGCCGATGCTGGGCGTCGGTGGCATGCAGCTCTACCGGGCGGAAACGCCGGGTCCGGTCAAGGATTCGAAGCTCACACCACGTATTCGCGAGACTGCCAAGGCATTGTGGTATCTCTACCTGTCGCTTACGGGCGTGTGTGCAATCGTATTCTGGATTGCGGGCATGACCGTGTTCGACTCGATCAGCCATGCCTTTTCGGCCATCGCGACCGGCGGTTTTTCCAACCACGACCTGTCTCTGGGCCATCACGACGATCCCATCATCGAGATCGCCGCGATCATCGCCATGATCGTGGGCTCGATCAGCTTCGGCATGCATTTCGCGGTCTGGCGCAGCGCCAATCCGATGACCTATTGGCGCGATTCGGAAACCCGCACTTTTTTGATCATGGTCGTCAGCGCGACCCTGCTCGGCTGTGCGGTACTGCTGATTGCCGGCACTTATGTATCGTTGCCGAATGCGCTCATCAAGGCCATGTTCCAGGTGGTGTCGATCGGCACCACCACCGGTTTCACCACCACCGACTATTCGCTCTGGCCGAGCTTTTTGCCGATGTTCCTGCTGCTGGGCAGTTTCGTGGGCGGCTGCGCGGGCTCGACCACCGGCGGCATGAAAGTGGTGCGCTTCATTCTGCTGGCCAAACAGGGCTCGCGCGAGATCAGCCGGCTGGTGCATCCCAACGCCGAAATTCCGATCAAGATGGGCGGCAAGGTCATACCGGACCGCGTGATTCAGGCGGTCTGGGGCTTTTTTGCGGTCTATATCACCGTGTTCGTGGTGATGTTTCTCATCCTGCTGTCCACCGGGCTTAGCGAACTCACCGCGTTTTCGGCCGTCGCCGCCTCGATCAACAACCTGGGCCCCGGCCTGGGCGAAGTCTCGTCGAACATGGCCGGCCTGCCCGGCCTGGCCAAATGGGTACTGTGCCTGGCCATGCTGCTCGGCCGTTTGGAGATATTCACGCTGCTGGTGATTCTCACGCCGGCCTTCTGGCGCCGATAACCCTGCCTGTATCGGTACACTGGGCGTCATGGCGATGAAAGATCAACTCGAAAAAATGCTTGCCGCCGGCGAGGACAATGCGCTGCTGCGCTTCTCGCTCGGCGAACTGCTCTACAAGGATGGCCACTACGCGGACGCGGCCACCCATCTGGCCGAGGCGGTAGCGCACGACCCGGACTACTCCGCGGCCTGGAAGCTCTACGGCCGGGCGCTGGTCGAAGCCGGCGATCTCACCGCCGGCCTCGACGTGCTCGAACACGGAATCACCGTGGCCGAAGCCCGGGGCGACAACCAGGCTGCGCGTGAAATGCAGGTGTTCGCCAAGCGTGCGCGCAAGCAACAGGCCGCGGATCACTGATGTCGGTCTATACACGCGTCACCGAAGACGATCTGCGCGAGCTGTTGGCCGAATACTCGATTGGCGAACTCGAGGATTTCCGCGGTATTACCGCCGGCATCACCAACACCAATTATTTTGTGGATACGTCCACGGGTCGCTGGGTGCTGACCCTTTTCGAGCAGATGGACAACGGCTCGCTGCCGTTTTTCATGCAGCTGATGGACCATCTGGCCGGCCACGGCGTGCCCGGCGCCCATCCGGTGGCCCGCAACGACGGCGGTTTTCTCAGCCGCGTACAGGATCGCCCGGCCGCGCTGGTTTATCGGCTCGCCGGGGCGAGCATCGAAACGCCCAGCAGCAGCCAGTGCGCATCGCTGGGTGGCGTGGTGGCAGAAATGCACCGTGCGGTCCGCTCTTTCGGCGAGGCCCAGCCCAACCCCCGCGGGCTGGACTGGATTGCACAGGCGCGCGATCGGCTGGCCGAGCGCCTCGACACGGATACGGCCGCCCTTCTCGACGACGAGATCGCCTTTCAGCGCGACAATGCGCGTACTCGCTATCGCGGCCTGCCCGAGGCGGTGATTCATGCCGACATGTTTCGCGACAACGTGCTGTTCGAAGACGACCGCGTTTCCGGCGTCATCGATTTCTACTACGCCTGCCACGACTACCTGCTGTTCGATCTGGCCGTGATCTGCAACGACTGGGCCTTCGACGATGACGGGCTGTATCGAAACGAACACTGGCAGGCATTCATTCATGCCTACCATCGCCGGCGCGCGCTCACCGACGCCGAACATGGCGCCTGGCCCGCCATGCTGCGTGCCGCGGCACTGCGCTTCTGGGCCTCGCGGTTGATCGACTACCACTTCCCGATGGACGGCGACGTGACCCATATCCACGACCCGAGCCCGTTCGAGCGCCTGCTGCGCGCCCACCGCGAGGCGCCGCCCGCGCTGTTAGACGCGCCGTGATCGCGCTCATTCAACGCGTAACCCAGGCAGCCGTGGCCATCGACGACAAGACGGTGGCGGCTATCGGCCCCGGCATACTCGCCCTCGTGGCCGCCGAACCCGACGATGCCCCGGCCCAGGCCGAGCGCCTGGCCGAACGCGTGCTCGGCTATCGCATATTCGCCGACGAGAGCGGACGCATGAACCACGGCGCACTGGAAACCGGGCGCGCGGTGCTCGCCGTGCCCCAGTTCACCCTCGCCGCGGACACGCGGCGCGGCAACCGGCCGGGGTTTTCCACGGCCTGCCCGCCCGAGCGCGCCAAAGGGCTGTTCGATACCTTTGTTGACGCATTGAAAGCCCGTCATCCCGAGCATGTCGAACAGGGCGTGTTCGGCGCCGACATGCAGGTTTCACTGCTCAACGATGGCCCCGTGACCTTCTGGCTACAGGCATAACCGCCCACACGGCTGGGCCCGATGAGGGGCGAGGCCCGCGGCGTTCGCGTTGCCAAACCAATGGGCGTATTATTCCGCGCTTCGGGGTGATGGAAAGGCTCTATTCAGCCAATGAAGGCACGCAGCGCAACGATCGCACGCCAGACCGCAGAAACCGATATCCAGGTCACGCTGGATCTCGATGGCGACGGCGTGTTCGCCGCCGACACGGGCGTCGGCTTCTTCGATCACATGCTCCACCAGATCAGCCGCCACGGCATGATCGACCTGGACGTGCGCGCGACCGGCGATCTGCATATCGACGATCACCACACGGTCGAGGATGTCGGCATCTGTATCGGCCAGGCCTTGCGTGAAGCGGTGGGCGACAAGCGCGGCATCACCCGCTATGGCCATGCCTATGTACCGCTCGACGAAGCGCTGTCACGCGTTGTTGTCGATCTGTCCGGCCGCCCGGGCCTGTTCTTCGCCGCAGACTTCACCCGCGACAAGATCGGCACCTTCGACGTCGAACTGGTGCGCGAATTCTTTCAGGGCGTAGCCAGCGCCGGGGCGCTGACCCTGCATATGGACGCGCTCAAGGGGCACAATGCCCATCATGTGGCCGAAACCCTGTTCAAGGCGTTCGGCCGCGCCCTGCGCATGGCCGTTTCGGCCGACGCCCGCAGCGGCGACAGCATGCCGTCCACCAAGGGCAGCCTCTAAACCCCTTTCTTTTTCGTACGCGATCTTACTATGGCAACCGTCGGCATCATCGACTACGGCATGGGCAATCTGCACTCGATTGCCAAGGCATTGCGCTACGTCGCATCGGACGAGCAGATCGAGGTCAGCTTCGACCCCGACGTGCTCGCGCGCATGGATCGCCTGGTGCTGCCCGGCGTGGGCGCGATCGGCCACTGCATGGACGAGCTGCATCGGCTCGAACTCGACGACATGCTGCGCGAACAGCTGGGCAAGAAGCCGCTGATGGGCGTATGCCTGGGCATTGAAGCGCTCATGGGCCATTCCGAGGAATCCGGTGGCGTGGAATGCCTGGGCGCCTTTCCCGGCGACACCGTGCATTTCGCGGCCCCCGACGCGCAGCCCGACGGCGTGCGCCGCAAGATTCCGCATATGGGCTGGAACCAGGTCCGCCAGGAACGCCATCATCCGCTGTGGAAGGATATCGCGCCGGCCAGCTGGTTCTATTTCGTGCACAGCTATTACGTGGTGCCCAGCGACGAGCGTCATATCGCCGGCACCACCGACTATGGCGTGCGCTTTGCTTCGGTGATTCTGCGTCCGAACGTGTTCGCGGTGCAGTTTCATCCGGAGAAAAGCCAGTCCGCCGGCCTGCAGCTGCTGGCCAATTTTCTGGAATGGGACGGCGCCGCCTGAGCGCCCTTCGCAAGCATCCAGTCGTTTCGACCATTCAAGCCGTAGACGAGGATTATCGGCGTGCTACTCATACCTGCGATTGATATCAAGAACGGCCAGTGCGTACGCCTGCGCCAGGGCCGCATGGACGACGTCACCGTCTTCGACGAAGACCCGGTGGCCGTAGCCGAACGCTGGCTTGCCGAGGGCGCGGATCGGATCCACGTGGTCGATCTCGACGGCGCCAAGGCAGGCTACCCGGTCAACGACCGCGTGATCGGCCAGATCGTGTCCGCCTGCGGCAATGTGCCGGTACAGGTGGGCGGCGGCATCCGCGACGAAGCCGCGATCGAAACCTATCTCGAGCGCGGCGTCGAGTACGTCATCCTTGGCACGCGCGCGGTTTCCGAACCCCATTTCGTGGCCGATGCCGGCGTGGAATTCCCGCGCCATATCATCGTCGGCCTCGACGCCAAGGACGGCATGGTGGCCACCGACGGCTGGTCCAAGCTGTCGAACAACACCGTGGCTGAAATGGCACAGCAGTTCGAGGACGATGGCGTGGTTGCCATCATCCATACCGATATCGGCCGCGACGGCATGATGCAGGGCGTCAATGTCGAAGCCAGCCGCGCGCTGGCCGCCGAACTCACCATTCCCGTGATCGCTTCGGGCGGGGTGACCCGGCTCGACGATATCGAAGCCCTGCTCACCGCCGAGGAAGACGGCGTGACCGGCGCAGTAATCGGCCGCGCGCTTTATGAAGGCACGATCGACCTCGCCGAAGCACGCAAGCTGGTCAACGACCGTCAGTCCAAGTCGAAGGGGTCCGCGTGAGCCTGGCCAAACGCATCATCCCCTGCCTGGATATCGACAAGGGCCGGGTCGTCAAGGGCGTCAAGTTCCTCGAGATCAAGGATGCCGGCGATCCGGTCGAGATCGCGCGGCGTTACGATCAGCAGGGCGCCGATGAACTCGTCTTTCTCGACATCACGGCAAGCCACGAAGATCGCGGCACGCTCATGGAAGTGGTCGAACGCGTGGCTGGCGAAGTGTTCATCCCGCTGACCGTTGGCGGCGGCGTCAGAACCCTGCCCGACGTGCGGCGGCTGCTTTCGGCCGGGGCCGACAAGGTGTCGATCAACACCGCCGCCATCTCGGACCCCAACTTCGTGGCCGAAGCGGCCTATCGCTACGGGTCGCAGTGCATCGTGGTCGCGCTCGACGCCAAGAACGTCGCCCGCAAGGGCGAGGCGCCGCGCTGGGAAATCTTCACCCACGGCGGGCGTAAATCCACCGGCATCGATGCCATCGAATGGGCACAGAAGCTGGTTTCGCTTGGCGCGGGCGAAGTGCTGCTGACCAGCATGGACAAGGACGGCACCAAGTCCGGCTTTGATCTCAAGCTCACCCGCGCGATTTCGGACGCCGTGGACGTGCCAGTGATCGCCTCCGGCGGGGTCGGCAACCTCGAACACCTGCACGACGGCCTCGAGATCGGCGCCGCCGATGCCGTGCTCGCCGCATCGATCTTTCATTTCGGCACGTACACGATCCAGCAGGCCAAGGGCTACCTCGCCGAACGCGGCGTGGTCGTACGCGACCCGATCTACCGCTAGCGCCACCCGTCGCCCGGGTGCCCTGCCCGCGCGGCGCCGGCGACTCGGCGCGAGCCTCGTGCCCGTTATGCAGGCGATCCGCCGATAACGCCGAGTTAAAAGACAGCTGAGCTCGAATTTGCGCCTTGCCAGATGCTTCGGCGTCTCGATGAAGCGCGATCCGGAGGCTGTGACCACCATCTGCGTCGATCTGCGTCGATCTGCGGACAGATTCTTCCGCAGGCATAACCTGTACGGTTAAACGCGGACACCTTTTCGGCCTATGCAGCAGTAGGCTACCAGCCAAGCCCGACAAGTATTATCCGCAGATCGACGCAGATGAACGCAGATCGAAAGCCGGGCGTTTCGATCTTGCTGCCACAGCTCAAACTCACCAGGGGCGCCAACAAACGGCCAGCCCCGAATAGCTCCGCGCTTTTGGTCTGCGTAATCGGCACAATCTGCGGTTGCCCTTCTTGAAACGGCCGCTGAAGCTCGATTGATCGCCGGGCGCGCAAGATCGGCCCGTGCGTGCACGCGAATCAGCCGGGGCCGCGGGCGCTCTGGTGCTCGCTGCTTAAGCCAGCCGTAAGCTTGGGCGCTCGATACTCGGCTGGCTTGTGTTTCCACCCTCTCGGCGTATGCGATGAAGAACAATATCCTGGCGGCTGCCATTCTCGGGCTGTGTCTGGCGGTGGGGCTCATCGTTGGCGGTAGCTATCTCAAGAGCGCGGCCATTCAATGGAAATCGGCCGAGCGTGCGGTCACGGTCAAGGGGCTGGCCGAACGCGAGGTGCGGGCCAATCTTGCCCTCTGGCCGCTGCACTTCACCGTGACCGGCGACGAACTGGGCGCGGTGCAGGATCAGGTCAATCGCCAGGCCGACATCATCCGAAGCTTTCTGACCGATGCCGGCTTCAAGGCGGATTCGATCTCGCTGACCTCGCCGCAGGTGACCGATCGCTACGCCAACAGCTATGGCGATCAACGCCCGCCCACGCGGTATTCCGCCGAGGCCACGGTGCTGGTACGCACGCCCGAAATCGACACGGTCAAACAGGCCATGCCGCGCGTGGGCGAACTGGTGAGCCAGGGCGTGGTGCTGTCGCCCAACTATGAATATCGCACCGAGTTCCTGTTCACCGACCTGGAATCGATCAAGCCGGAAATGATTGCCCAGGCCACCGCCGATGCGCGTAAGGCCGCCCGCCAGTTCGCCGAGGATTCGGGCAACCAGGTCGGCGCCATCCGTTCCGCATCGCAAGGCTATTTCTCGATCGAGGATCTGGACAGCTATACGCCGGACGTGAAGAAAATCCGCGTTGTGACCACCATCGATTACGCCCTCGAAGACTAGCGCCGCAGGAACGCCGGGCACAAAAAAGCCCGGGTTGAAACCCGGGCTTTGCTTTGCACATGGCAGTGCATGGTTCGATCAGGTGGTCTGTTCTTCGTGCTTGCCTTCGGCGATCTCTTCGATCGTCTTGGCACAGAAGGCATCCAGATCGTCCGGCGTGCGGCTGGTGACGAGCGCTTCGTCGCAGACCACTTCGCGGTCTTCCCACTTGGCACCGGCGTTCTGCAGGTCGGTCTTGATCGACGGGAACGAGGTCACCGTGCGGCCCTTGAGCACGTCGGCTTCGGCCAGCAACCACGGGCCGTGGCAGATCGCGGAAACCGGCTTGTGCTGGGCGAAGAAGTCACGCACGAACTGCACAGCCTTGTCGTTCATGCGCAGCGTGTCCGGGTTGGCCAGACCGCCCGGCAGCACGAGGGCGTTGTAGCCCTGGGCCGATACCTGGTCGACGGTCTTGTCGACCGGGATCGGATCACCCTTGGGCTCGCCACCGCTTTCGCCCTGGATCTTGCCGTTTTCGAGCGAGATCAGTTCCACTTCGGCGCCGGCTGCCTTGATCTCGTCCCACGGCTGGGTCAGCTCCGAATACTCGAAACCGTTCGTGGCCAGAAAGGCGACCTTCTTGCCTTTGAGTTCGTCGCTCATCACAACTCCAATTGGTTGATGAATCAGTACACTACCAATCCTGCGGCTGTGCGTGGTCGTTTCAACTCCGTAATGCTACTTACCGTGGACGACGAAGCTCAGGTCGCGCTGCGTTCGAGCACCGCATAATAGAAGCCGTCGAAGCCGTGCATACCGGGCGCGATACGCCGGCCATAGCGTTCGGCAAAGCCCCAGTGCGCATTGATGACCTGCTCGTACGCGTCAGGGGTGCGTTCTAGAAAGGCATCGACCACATCGACGCCCTCGGCACGCAGGATCGAGCAGGTGGCATAGACCAGCCGTCCACCGGGCGCGAGCGTTCGCCAGAGGTTGTCCAGCAGCTCGTTCTGTCGTTCGGCCGCGGCAGCGATATCACTCGGCCGACGCAGCCATTTGATATCCGGATGGCGACGAATCACGCCGGTACCGCTACAGGGCGCATCGAGCAGGATGCGATCGAAGGCGCGGCCGTCCCACCAGTCATCGACTGCGCCCGCATCAGCAGCCTTGACCTGCGCACGGGTACCGACACGCCGCAGGGTTTCATCGAGCGTTTCGAGTCGTGCCGGGTCGATATCCAGCGCCAGCAGATCGATATCGCCGCGTTCGAGCAGATGAGCACTCTTGTTGCCGGGGGCCGCGCATGCGTCGAGCACGTAATCGCCGGCGCGTGCACCCACCAGGCCCGCGGCAAGCTGGGCGGCGCCGTCCTGAATCGAGACGTCGCCGCTGGCAAAGCCGGGCAGATCCCGTGCCGGTATCGGCGTGTCGAGGGTGAATGCACTGTCGCAGACGCGGACCGCTTCGCTGGAAATTCCGGCGTCGGCCAGCCGCTGTATCGCGCCGTGCCGATCGCCGCGACGGGCGTTGGCGCGCAGATGCATTGGCGCAGGCCGATTGCCGGCCGCGAGCACGTCCGGCCACAGGCTGCCCCAGTCGGTTTCGACCATGCGCACCAGCCAGTCGGGGTAGCCGTAGCGCACGCCGACCGCCAGCTCTGCCGAATCGAGCCGACTGCCCTCGCGCTGATGACCTCGCAGAATGGCGTTGACCATACCGCGTGCCTTGCCGAGCTTGAGCATCGCCGTGGCCGCCACCGTTGCATGCACGGCGGCATGCGCGGGAATACGCATGGCCTCGAGCTGCAACAGCCCGACCAGCAACAGTGCACGCAGCAACGGCTGCGGCTTGCGCGACAGCCGGGGTGCAAGCAGCGCCTCGAGGCGGCGATAGTCGCGTAATACGCCGTAGGCCAGCGCCGAGGTCAGCGCCCGATCGGCGCCGTTCATCTGCGCAGGCAGTTCGGCCAGGGCAGCGTCGAGGCTGCGCCGATCGTTCATTACCGCCGACACACAGCGTGCGGCCAAGGCGCGCGGCGCTGCGCCTTCCTCTACGGCTGGCTGCTTTTCGCGGGGTCGCGATCTACTCAAAACGCTGTCCGACCCAGTCGCGCCCGTTCACTGCCGCGGCGGCGTCCATGCGCTTCTTGCCGGGCAGCTGCAGCTCTGTCACCCGCAGCGTGCCCGCGCCGGTGGCGATATCGATACCTTTGGGGCTGGCCGCGACCACCGCACCCGGTTCGCCAGCCGTACCCGCGGCAGGGGCGGCCCGCCAGAAGCGTACCGGCTGGCCGTTGAGTTGGGCATGGGCCACCGGCCACGGCACGAAAGCACGTACCGCGCGGGCGATCTCGTCGGCGCCGGCACGCCAATCGATCGCGGCCTCGCCCTTGTCCAGTCGGCGGGCATAGCAGGCCTGGGCATCGTCCTGTGTTTCCCCGCTCACACCCTGTTCGACGCGCCCGAGCAGCTCTGCCAACTCCGCGGCGCCCAGAGCGGCGAGACGGTCGTGCAGCTCGCCCGCGGTGGTATCGCTATCGATCGGCACCGCCCGGCGTACCAGCATGGGGCCCGTATCCAGTCCGGCGTTCATCTGCATGAGGGTCACGCCGGTTTCGCTATCGCCGGCCAGAATCGCGCGGGCGATCGGCGCGGCACCGCGCCAGCGCGGCAGCAGCGAGGCATGCACGTTGATACAGCCGTAACGCGGCAGTGCGAGTACCTTTTTAGGCAACAACAGGCCGTAGGCGACCACCACCATCAGATCGGGTTCGAGCGCGGCGAGTTCCTCGAACGCTGCCTCTTTTTTGAGCGATAGCGGCTGCTGAACCGGCACGCCCAGCTCCAGCGCACGCTGCTTGATCGGCGACGCCGCCAATTTGCGGCCCCGCCCGGCCGGTCGATCCGGCTGGGTGAGTACACCGGTCAGGCGATGCGAGCTCGCTGCGATGGCGTCGAGACAGGGCAGCGCGAATTCGGGCGTGCCGGCAAAAACGATGTTCACGGCTTATTCGTCGCTTTCGGTCGCGGGTTGCTGGCGGGCGGCCTTGGCCAGCTTGCGGCGAATACGCTCGCGCTTGAGCCGGGAAAGCTGGTCGATATAAAGCCCGCCGTCGAGATGTGCCAGCTCGTGCTGAACGCACTGGGCGAGCAGGCCTTCGGCGTCCATCTCGTAGCGCTCGCCGTGGCGATCCTGGGCCGCAAAACGAACGCGGGCGTAGCGTTTGACCTTGTCGTAGTGATCCGGCACCGACAGACAGCCTTCGTCCACGGTTTCCAGATCCTCGGCGGAGAGGATTTCCGGATTGCACATCACGATCTGTTCGTTGCGGTCTTCCGAACAGTCCATGACGGCCACGCGACGCGTATCGCCCACCTGTGTGGCGGCCAGACCCACGCCCGGGGCGTCGTACATGGTTTCGAACATGTCGTCGATAAACTGCGACAACGTTTCGTCGAACTCGGTGACCGGCTCGGTGCGTTCGCGCAGCCGCGGATCGGGGAAATGCAAAATCTCGAGAATCGCCATATTCTATCGGTGGTGTGCGTCACAAGTGGGCCGGCCATCAATAAACCATCTGACTGGCCGATAACGAAAAAGCACGTGGCATGGCACGTTCGAGCGCTATCAACCCGACAGGAAAACACTTTCCATATCGGCGCAATAGCGCGAGTATGCACAGGCAGGCGCGCCGCGGCCAGCGGCCGCGAAGCCTGCAAAAACAAATGCCGGGCAAAAGCCGTCATCTGTTTGTGCAGGGGTTGCAGGACGGCTGACCGTCAGCTGTCTTGGTGTGGGGTCAATCATTGGGGGGCGCGTCCTGGATGCGAGAGTATAACGATTTGAAGCAGGCCATGAAGTGTGCCGGCACCGGTCTCACCCTGGCCCTGGCGGCCGTTTTGAGCGGCTGCGCTCATCAGCAGCCCGAGCCCGACCTGGCCCCCGCGCCGTCCACGCCGCTGCCGGAACGCGCGCCGCCCGTCGTGCGGGAAAACACGGTCAACCAGCAGCTACGCGCGGATGCGCCGCTGCGCTATGTGGTCAAGAAGGGCGACACGCTCTGGGATATCGCCGGCTACTACCTGCGCGACCCCTGGTACTGGCCGCAGCTGTGGTACGCCAATCCGGATATCGCCAACCCGCATCTGATCTATCCGGGTGATGTGCTCATTCTCACCCGTGACGCCGACGGCAACTTCCAGCTGCGCCGCGCCGGCACCAAGGTGCTTTCGCCGCGTATCCGCGAAAGCTCGCTGGAATCGATCGTCACCATACCCATGGACGCGATCCGACCCTTTATTACCGGGCCACGCCTGGTGAGCGCCGAAGAACTGGCCGACGCACCCTATATCGTCTCCTTCATCGACGAGCATCTGGTCGGCGGCAAGGGCACGGTCAGCTACGTGCGCGGCGTGGACAACCAGGGCCCGGCCGACGGCCGCTTCAGCCTGGTGCGCGATGCCGGCCCGTACAAGGACCCGGACACCGGCGAAATCATCGGCCAGCAGGCCGTTCCCGTGGGTGAAATCCAGATCATCGAACCCGGCCCGGTCGCCAAGGCGCAGATCACCAAGAGCTATCGCGAAGCGCTGGTGGCCGACCGCCTGCTGCCACTGGAAACCGAGGATCTGGTTCGCGATTTCTATCCGCATGCGCCGGAGCGCGCCGTCGAGGGCCGCATCATCTCCGTTTACGACGGCGTGTCGGCCATCGGCCAGTATCAGGTGGTCACCCTGAGCGTGGGCCGTAACGACGGTATCGAACGCGGCCATGTGCTGGATATCTTCGAAGCCGGGCGCGTCGTGCTCGATCCGGTCAAGGGCGGTCAGGTGCGCCTGCCCGAACTCAAGTCCGGCGAGCTGCTGGTATTCAAGACCGACGCACGCGTGAGCTTCGCGGTGATCATGCGTGCCGAGCGCGCGGTGCATATCGACGACTTCGTACGCACGCCCAAGCGCTATTGATACGGCATGAAATGCCTTCATGCTGATGGATATTGCGAATACGGCTCGCCTTGCGAGCCGCGATTTCAGCCGGGGCTTTTCTGAGAAATAAAGCCATACAGGTGTCGTTTTCTTCTATTAAGGAAGGCTGGGTCCTGCAGCGGATTGGCTGCTGCGCCGTTGACCCGTGCCTGACGGCAGCCCGGCAAGCGCCAACCCAACCATGAGCTGCCGCGCCGCCCTTCGGCTGGCCTGCACGCCGGGCATCGGTGCGGTTCTGGGCAGCCGGCTGATCGACCATTTCGGCAGCGCGGAACGAGCCGTGGCCGCTGGTGAGCGCGCCTGGCGCGAACTGGGCGTGCCGCGCGCGGCCTGTGCCACGCTTGCGGCCCACGACAACGCCCGGGTCGACGAGACCGAGCGCTGGCTCGAAGCACCGAACCGTCACTTCATCTCCCGCGACCATCGCCACTACCCGAACGCGCTGGCCGAACTCGACCCGGCCCCGCCCTGGCTGTACGGCGTGGGTGATACCGAACTGCTCAACTATCCGGCGATCGCGATCGTGGGCAGCCGCAACCCGAGCCCGGCCGGGCTCGAGGCCGCGCGCGAATTCGGCCATGCGCTGGCAAGCGCCGGGCTCGTGGTCGTCTCGGGCCTGGCCCGGGGTATCGATGCCGCCGCCCACGAAGGCGCGCTCGCCGCCGACGGCATGACGATCGCGGTCTGTGGCACCGGCCTCGATCGCGTGTACCCGGCCATGAACCGGGATCTGGCCGAGCGCATCGCTGACAACGGGTTGATGGTCTCGGAGTTCAGCCTGGGCACCGAGCCCAACCGCGGTAACTTCCCGCGTCGCAACCGCATCATCGCCGGGCTTTGTACCGCTACGCTGGTCGTCGAAGCCGCCCGAGCCTCGGGCTCGTTGATCACCGCGCGCATGGCCAGTGCGGCCGGGCGCGAAGTGTTTGCCCTGCCCGGCTCGATTCACAACCCGCTGGCGCGCGGCTGCCATCAGTTGATTCGCGACGGCGCCAAGCTGGTGGAAACCACCGAGCACATCCTCGAGGATATCGCCGGCGTACTCGATGGTTATCGTCGACCCGCTTCGTATCCGGCTGATCATGCAAGCGAAGACACTGGCGAGCCGGCCGGCGCTGCCGCCGAGAACGACACGCATGCAGCACTACTGGCCGCCCTCGGCCATGGCCCGGCACGGGTGGACGACCTGGTGGCCCGTACAGGCTGGTCGGCAGATGCGGTATCATCCAGTTTGCTCATCCTGGAACTGGAAGGTCGTGTCCAGGCAGGCCCCGGCGGTGCCTATACCCGCACCGTGTCATGATCGAGGGGCTGACTGACCGCCACGGTTCACATACGACGGATCTGCGCCGATGAACGAAAACCTGCTCGACGTACTGCTCTATCTGTTCGAGAACTTCTCGCTGGCCGATGCCGAGCATATGTCCAGCGTGCGCGACGATCTGGGCGATGCCGGCTTCTTCGACGACGAAATCGACGACGCCTTCGCCTGGATTCGTGCCACTGACCCCGCGGGCCAGTCCATGGCCGACACGCCCAGCGACGATGCCATTCGCGTGTATGCCGAACGGGAAATGCAGGTTCTGGACGCGGAATGCCGGGGCTATCTGGCCGCGTTGCAGCAGGCCGGCGTGCTCAGCGCCACGGCCCGCGAGATCGTGATCGATCGCATGATGGCGCTGGCCGAAGATGCGTTCGAAGGCGCCGAGATCGAACAGCTCAAGTGGGTGGTGATGATGGTGCTGTCGTCCAGCGGCCAGGACCAGGCCTATGCCCGCATGGAAGCAATGATCCATGCCGAATCGCCGGGCGCCAGCCACTAGGCAGGTGCTTGGCCTGGCGCATGCCCGCGCCGACCGCGAAACGGCCGACACGGTTGACGTGCCTCGGTCGCGCATGCTTCAAAGGCTATGCTAGTGTGCAGCGCCCTGCGCAGCAGTGCAGCCCCCAATCCTTAAATATAGCGTGAATCGATGAGTCGCAATCTCGTCATCGTGGAATCGCCGGCCAAGGCCCGGACGATCGAAAAATATCTCGGCAAGGACTACGAGGTGCTTGCCTCGTACGGCCACGTGCGCGACCTCGTGCCCAAGGAAGGCGCGGTCGATACCGAGCACGACTTCGCGATGCGCTACGACATCATCGACCGCAATGCCAAGCAGGTCGACAAGATCGCCCGCTCGCTCAAGAAGTCGGACGCCCTGCTGCTGGCCACTGACCCCGACCGCGAAGGCGAGGCCATTGCCTGGCATCTGCTGGAGCTGCTGCGCGAACGCGGCCTGCTCGAAAACAAGGAAGTCGCCCGGGTGGTCTTTCACGAGATCACAAAGAAAGCCGTCGGTTCGGCCGTGGCCAACCCGCGCACCATCTCCGACGATCTGGTCAACGCCCAGCAGGCACGCCGCGCGCTCGACTATCTCGTGGGCTTCAATCTGTCGCCGCTTCTCTGGCGCAAGGTTCAGCGCGGGCTGTCGGCGGGGCGCGTGCAGTCGCCCGCCCTGCGCCTGATCTGCGAGCGCGATGCCGAGATCGAGGCGTTCATCCCCCAGGAATACTGGAAGATCGAAGCCCAGGTGGAAAAGGACGCGCAGCCCTTTAGCGCGCGCCTGTCGCAGCTGGACGGCGAAAAGGTCGAACAGTTCACGGTCAACAACCAGGGCAGCGCCGACGCGGCCCTGGAAAAACTCACCAGCGCCGCCCAAGGCCAGCTGCGGGTGGTCAAGGTCGACCGCAAACAGCGCAAGCGCAACCCGGCGCCGCCGTTCACGACCTCCACGCTGCAACAGGAAGCCGCACGCAAGCTCGGCTTTACCGCCAAACGCACCATGCGTACGGCCCAGAGCCTGTATGAAGGCGTGTCGATCGATGGCGCCGAGGCCACCGGCCTGATTACCTACATGCGGACCGACTCGGTCAGCCTGGCCGCGGACGCGGTCAACGAACTGCGCTCGATGATCGGCAAACGCTACGGCGACAAGAACCTGCCGGACGCCCCGCGCAGCTTCAAGACCAAGTCCAAGAACGCCCAGGAAGCGCATGAGGCCATCCGCCCGACCGAAAGCGCGCGTATTCCGGATGAAATCAAGTCGAACCTGACCAGCGATCAGGCGCGTCTTTACGAATTGATCTGGCAGCGCACCGTCGCCAGTCAGATGATGCATGCCCTGTTCGATACGGTATCGGCCGATCTGGCCGCCGGCGACGATGCGAAGCACCTCTTTCGTGCCTCGGGCCGCACCCTGCGCGAACCGGGCTTTCTTGCCGTCTACAAGGAAGGCAAGGACGACGACAAGGCCGATGACGACGCCGACAAGCGCCTGCCGCATCTGGAAGAAAACGAGCTGCTCAAGCTCGCCGAGATCATTCCCACCCAGCATTTCACCGAGCCGCCGCCGCGCTTTACCGAAGCCGCGCTCGTGAAAACTCTCGAGGAATACGATATCGGCCGGCCCTCGACCTATGCCTCGATCATTTCGACGCTGCAGGATCGCGAATACGTCGAAATGGACGGCAAGGCGTTCATGCCCACCCCGCTGGGCAAGATCGTCAACAAGTTCCTGACCGATCACTTCACCCGCTATGTGGACTACGAGTTCACCGCCAACCTCGAAGACCGGCTCGACGCCGTCTCGCGTGGCGAGGAACAGTGGCAGCCGTTGCTCAAGGAATTCTGGGATCGATTCTCCGAGCAGATCGAATCCAAGCAGGATCTGTCGCGCGAGGAAGTCGCCCAGGCCCGCGAACTCGGCACCGATCCCAAATCCGGCAAGCCGGTGATCGTGCGCATCGGTCGTTTCGGGCCGTTCGTGCAGATCGGCTCCAAGGACGACGAGGAAAAACCCAAGTTCGCCGGCCTGCGCAAGGGCCAGGACATGGACAAGATCACCCTCGACGAGGCGCTATATCTGTTCAACCTGCCCCGCGATCTGGGCGAAACGCCCGAGGGCGAGGAAATTCAGGTCAACATCGGCCGCTTCGGCCCCTATGTGCGCTTTGGCAAGAAGTTCGCGTCGATCAAGGAAGACGACCCGTACACGATCTCCAAGGAGCGCGCGCTAGAGGTCATCGCCGAGAAGAAGGAAGCCGACGCCAAGAAGCTGATCAAGCACTTCGAGGCCGAGGGCATCAAGGTCCAGCACGGCCCCTTCGGCCCCTACATCACCGACGGCAAGAAAAACGCCAGCGTGCCCAAGGATCAGGAGCCGGCCGAGCTCACCCTGGAACAGTGCCAGGAGATCATTGCCAAGGCACCGGAGAAGAAAAAACGCGGGCGCAAGGGCGCGGCTGCGAAGAAGGACAGCGCGAAGTCCAGCGCCAAATCGACGACGTCGAAGGCCAAGACCGCCAAGAGCACGACGGCGAAAAAGAACGGCGCCGCGAAGACCGCGACCAAGGCCAAGAACACGACCAAGGCCGCCCCCAAGAAAACAGCGGCCAAGAAGGCGCCCGCGAAGTCGAGCACGAAATCCGCCGGCAAGGGCGACGCCTGAGCCGCGCCTGCCTGATTCGACCGATTGTCTATGAGCCGTAAGCCCCAGCGCGCCGTTGCGCGTGTAAGCCCCCATCGCCTGCGCCGCGCTGCGCGTATTCTTCATGATGGCGGCGTGGTCGCCCACGCCACGGAAGGTGTCTGGGGGCTGGCCTGTGATCCGCTGGATCCGGCCGCCGTACTGCGCCTGCTCACGATCAAGCATCGCGATATCGATCGCGGCCTGATCGTCATCGGCGCCGATCGCGAGCAGCTTGCGCCGTTTGTTTCGGCTGATGCCGATCAGGCCTGGGCCCGTGCCACCGACAGCTGGCCGGCGGCCCTGACCTGGCTACTGCCCGCCGCCGACGATACGCCCTGGTGGCTGACCGGCGCGCACGACACCATCGCCCTGCGCCAGACCGCCCATGCCGACAGCGCCGCACTGTGTCGTGCCTTTGGCGGCGCGCTGGTTTCCACCAGCGCCAACGTCAGCGCGCGCCCGCCGGTCCGTAATGGCTGGCAGGCCCGTGCCCGCTTGAAAAAGTCCGGTGGCGGCGTCGACATGATTCTGGGCGGCGTGCCGGACACACCCGGGCGCGCCAGCACCATTCGCGATGCGCGCACCGGCGACACCCTGCGCGGAGGCTGAGCATGAGCGCCGATAGCATCGATTCCGATCGCGTCATCGCCTGGTTCCGTGAACTGCAGGACCATATCTGCCAGCGCCTGGCCGATCTGGAGCCGGGCCTGGATTTTCATATCGACGCCTGGCAGCGCCCGGCCGGCGGCGGCGGCGATACCCGCGTGCTCGCCGACGGCGAAACCTTCGAACGGGCCGGCGTGAATTTCTCGCGGGTGACCGGCGACAACCTGCCGGCCTCGGCCTCCGCACGCCGGCCGGAGCTTGCCGGGCGTTCGTTCATCGCCACCGGCGTGTCGGTGGTGATTCACCCGCGCAACCCCTATGCGCCCACCGCCCACGCCAATGTGCGCTTTTTCGTGGCCGAAAAGGAGGGCGAGGCGCCGGTGTGGTGGTTCGGCGGCGGCTTCGACCTGACGCCCTACTACCCGTTCGAAGACGACGCCATCGCCTGGCACGAGGCCGCCCGCGATGCCTGTGCGCCCTTTGGCGACGATCTCTATGCCCGCTTCAAAAGCTGGTGCGACGAATACTTCTATCTGCCGCACCGGGAAGAAACCCGCGGTGTGGGCGGCCTGTTCTTCGACGATTTCGACGAGCTCGGCTTCGAGGACAGCTTCGCGTTCATACGCAGCGTCGGCCAGGCCTTCATCGATGCCTATGTGCCGATCGTCGAACGCCGGCGTGACCACGCCTACGGCGAGCGCGAGCGGGATTTCCAGCTCTATCGACGCGGGCGCTATGTCGAGTTCAATCTCGTCTACGATCGCGGCACCCTGTTTGGCCTGCAATCGCGCGGGCGTACCGAGTCCATCCTGATGTCGATGCCGCCGCTGGCATCGTGGCAATATGGCTACAAGCCCATACCCGGCAGCCCCGAAGCCACGCTCTACGAGGATTTTCTCAGGCCTCGTGACTGGCTCGGCGTGGGTTGAACCGGTTGCAGGATGAGACTCGCCACGCGATGCATATCACGCTCACCGAACTGCGCTATCTGATCGCACTCGACAAGGAACGCCACTTCGGCCGGGCGGCCAAGCGCGCCTTTGTCAGCCAGCCGACGCTTTCCGTGGCGGTCAAGAAGCTCGAAGGCGAACTGGGCGTGACCGTATTCGAACGCAACCGCGGCGAGGCCCGGGTCACCCCGATCGGCCGGCGCATCATCGAACAGGCCTATCGCATCCTCGGCGAAGTCAGCGCCCTGGAAACCGTGGCCGAGCAGGGCCGCGACGAACTCAAGGGCCCGCTACGACTGGGCGTGATCTATACCGTCGGCCCCTATCTGCTGCCGCACCTGATTCCGGCGCTGCGCGAGAGCACGCCGGACATGCCGTTGATCATCGAAGAGAACTTCACCGGCGCGCTCACCCAGCAGCTGCGCAACAACGAACTCGATGCCGTGATCGTGGCCATGCCTTATGAAGTGGCCGGTTTCGCCAGCTGGCCGCTCTACGACGAGTCCTTCGTCGTGGTCATGCCGCAGACGCATCGCTGGACTCAGCGCGACGAGATCGATGCCAACGAACTCGCCGAGGAAAACCTGCTCCTGCTCGGGCCGGGCCATTGCTTTCGTGACCAGGTACTCTCGCTATGCGAGGACTGTCGCGATCGCGAGCGTGAACGCCAGCCGCACTCCGGCTCCAGCCTGGAAACCATTCGCCACATGGTCGCAAGTGGCCTCGGGGTGACGGTATTGCCGCGATCATCGATCCCCGGGCTGTCGGAAGAGTCGCGCCTGCTGGAAACGCGTCCCTTCGCCGGCGATGCGCCCATGCGCCGTATTGCCATCGCCTGGCGCAAGAGTTTTCCGCGTCCGCGTGCGATCACGGCCCTGCACGATGCGGTGATGCAGTGCGACCCGAGCGGGGTCACGCTGCTGCCCGACGCGGTGGCCGTCAACGTCGACGACGACACGCCAGCGAACTAAGGAAGCTCTGCATAAACCTCTCACGGATCGCGTTCGAGTCCTCACAGACGGTGCGGCAAGGCGTCCAAGCGCAGCGCCTGCCTTATTGGCAGGTCAAGCTTGGCAACGCGGCCGCGGCGTCTGGGAGGCCGAACCCCTTGCGGGCCGGGGCTTTGCGCGCGCTTGATCGGCGTCAGTGTTCGCTACCGTGCAACGAGCACGCTACGCTCTCACTTCCTTGTCAATCACGCGCAAAGAACGCCGGCGCGACCGTGACAGGTTTATGCAGAGCTTCCCTAACGCCCGCCTGGCCGCCCGGCGTGCGTTACACTCGCGGCTGTGAATAGCTCCAACGTCCCCATCACCATGCGCCTGTGTTTCCTGGCCGTACTATTGCTCTGCGCGGGCTCCAGCGTGGCCGCCGACAGCGCTCAACGGGCCGTCTTCCGTGATGCGCTCGCCGCTGCCCAGCAGGGCCGCCTCGACGCGCGCCCAGACCTGCGCTCCCAGCTGCAGACCTACCCGCTCTACAACTATCTGAGCGCGGCCGAGCTGCGCTACCGCCTGGACACGAACGCCAGCACGGCGCTGGACAGCCAGATCCAGTCGTTCATCAGTGCCCATCCCGACCTGCCTCCGGCCGAAAGCCTACGCCGCAACTGGTTGCCGAGCCTCGCGCGACGCGGGCGCTGGTCGACGCTGCGGGCGAATACCCGCGACAGCGACGGCACGACGGCGACCTGTCGCGCCGTCAACGCCCGTATTCAGATGGGCGAAAGCCCGCGCAGCGAAGCGCTCGCGCTCTGGCGGGTCGGTCGCAGCCAGCCGGACGCCTGCGACCCGGTATTCGCATGGCTCGAGGGTCAGGGTCTGCTCGGCGCCGATGAGATTCTCGAACGCGCACGCCTGGCCGTGCTCGCCGGCCAGTACGGGCTGACCCGTTATCTGGCCCGCCAGCTGCCCGCCGACCGGCGTACACAGACCGAGCAATGGCTTAACGTGGCAGAAACGCCGGCGAATCTGAATTACGCCTCGGCAGGCCTCGATGGCGACATCGCCGTTTATGCCTTCAAACGCTATGCCCTGCGCGATCTGAACGGCGCGGCCGATCTGTTCATGCCGTTGGCCGAACGCCTGCAGCTCGACGAAGCCCAGCGCCACGACATGAAGCGCCAGCTGGCCCTGCTGTATGCTCAGGGTCAGAAATCGCAGGCCCTGGTCTGGTTCGCGCGCATGGACCATAACCGCATGCGCGACGACGAGCACGCGCTCGGTTGGGAAATACGGGCTGCCATCTACAACCAGCGCTGGCCGCTGGTGGTCGATGCGATCAACGATCTACCGCCTGCGATCGCCGACGACGAGGAATGGCGCTACTGGCACGCCCGCGCGCTCGAAGCCATGGGCCGTACGCAACAGGCCCGCGCGATCTACGCGCCGCTCGCGCAGGAGCGCAGCTACCACGGCTACCTCGCCGCGGACGCGCTCAATCAGGACTACAGCCTCAACGAACGCCGACTCGCCGTTGACAACTCAGCGCTCGCGCGTGTGCAGGCCAAACCCGCGCTGGCCCGGGCTGCCGAACTGCGCGCGCTGGGTATGGACCATGCCGCCGGCCAGGAATGGAACGTCGTGATCGACGGCCTCGACGAGGCCGCCCTCGCCCAGGCCGCACGCATCGCCCACGAATGGGGCTGGCATTCGCGTGCCATCATCACCCTGGCCAAGGCCGACTACTGGGACGATCTGGATATTCGCTATCCCACGCCCTACAGCGATGCCGTACGCCAGTTTGCCGACGACAACGATCTCGATCCGGCCTATGTGTTCGCGATCATGCGTACCGAATCGCTGTTTCAGCCCTCAATCCGTTCCTCGGCGGGCGCCGTGGGCTTGATGCAGCTGCTACCCGGCACAGCCCGTCTGGTGGCCCGGCGCATGGAGGCCGCCACCCCTTCGAGCAGCGCGCTGACCGTACCGGAAATCAATATCCAGTTGGGCACGGGCTATCTGGCCCAGATGCTCGAACGCTGGAACGGCAACATCGCCATGGCCACTGCCAGCTACAACGCCGGCCCGCAGCGTATCGCCCGCTGGCTGCCCGAAGACGATATGGACCCGACCATCTGGATTGCCAATATCCCCTATACCGAAACCCGTAACTACGTGCAGCGCGCGATGTCGCATATGACTGTTTTCCAGTCGCGTCTGAACGAGAACATCGTGCCCCTGGACGAGCGTATCGACGACATCAAACCCGGCTACGGCGACCAGAGCGCCAGCCGCTAGCACGCGACGATCATGCAACGTTATCTGGTAGGCGGCGCGCTGCGCGATGAATGGCTGGGCTTGCCCGTGTCCGATCGCGACTGGGTGGTGGTAGGCGCCACGCCCGAGCAGATGAGCGCGGCCGGTTATCGGCCGGTCGGGCGCGATTTCCCGGTCTTTCTCCATCCGGACAGCCACGAAGAACATGCCCTGGCCCGTACCGAACGCAAGAGCGGGCGCGGCTATCACGGCTTCGTGTTCCATACCGGTGCGGATGTCAGCCTCGAAGACGATCTCGTTCGACGCGACCTGACGATCAACGCGATCGCACGCGCCGACGATGGCACCGTGGTGGACCCCTGCGGCGGCCGCGCGGACCTCGAAGCACGGGTGTTGCGTCATGTCTCGCCCGCCTTCGTCGAAGACCCGGTCCGCCTGCTGCGCCTGGCCCGCTACTACGCGCGTTTTGCGCCGCTGGGCTTTCGCGTGGCCGACGAGACGATGGCCCTGCTGCGGGACATGGTGAGTTCGGGCGAGGTCGATCATCTCGTGCCCGAGCGGGTCTGGGCAGAAACCGAACGCGCCCTCATGCACGACGAGCCGCAGCTATTCTTCTACCTGCTTCGCGAATGCGGCGCGCTGGAACGCCTGTTTCCGGAACTCGATGCCCTGTTCGGGGTAATTCAGCCCATACGCCACCACCCCGAGATCGATTCGGGCGTGCATACGCTGCTGGTTCTTGCCCAGACCGCCGCCGCCAACGAGCCGCTGGCCGCCCGCTATGCGGCCCTGTGCCACGACTACGGCAAGGCGCGCACGCCGGCCCATATTCTGCCCGGCCACCATGGCCACGAAGCCGCGGGCGTACCGCTGGCCGAGGCCTGCAGCCAGCGTCTGGGCGTACCCAAGGCAGTGCGCGAAGCCGCGGCCGTGGTCACGCGCTGGCATACACATATCCATCGCATGCACGAGCTGCGCCCGGCGACCATGCTGGACGTATTCGAAGGCATCGATGCGTTTCGCCGGCCGGAGCGTCTCGACGTGCTGATCGCCGTATGCATCGCCGATGTGCACGGCCGCCTGGGCTTTGAAAAACGCCAGTACGAACAGCCGAAAACGGCGCGCGCCGCCTTCGAGGCCGCCCGCTCGATCGATGCCGGCGCGCTGGCGGCAAGCGGGCTGCAGGGGCCGGAAATTGGCGCCGCGCTCAAACGCGAACGTGTGCGCGCGATCGCCGAGGCCATCGGTCGGCGCTGATGTGGGACAGGCGTCAGCCGTTCCAGCCGAAGATCGCAAACAACGCAATGCCCAGAATCACGCGGTAGATGACGAACGGCATCATGCCGACCGACTGCAGCATGCGCAGAAAGTAATGAATGGCCGCGAAAGCGCTGATGCCGGCAAGTATCGCGGCCATGGCCATCGATCCCCAGGCATCTTCAGCGGGTGTCTGTAGCAACAGCACCGTTTCGAATGCGATCGCCGCGGTGGTGATCGGGATCGCGAGATAGAAAGCCACCCGTGCCGCGGCCTGGCGATTCAACCCGCAGGCTCTACCCCCCAGTATGGTCATGCCCGAACGCGAGGCGCCCGGAATCAGCGCAATGGCCTGTGCCACACCGATCGCCAGATAGGCACGCCAGCCGATCTGATCGGGTTCGCGCGTGCACGGCGCCCGCCAGTCCACCCAGCCCAACGCGATGCCGAACACGATGCTCGTGGTCGCGATCACGCCGGGGACTCGCAGCATGGATTCACCGACAAGTCCCAGAATGAGCCCGAACACGATGGCCGGCAGGGTCGCCAGCAGCAGCCCCCAGGCCATCGCCACCTCGCCGTCCCGCCGGCCGCGGGTCATGGATTGCACCCAGGCCTGCCAGAGCCGAACCACGTCGTGGCGAAAATAGGCCAGCACTGCCACCAGCGTGCCCAGATGCATGGCCAGATCGAACCCCAGCCCCTGATCGGGCCAGCCGAGGAAATGCGGCACCAGGATTAGATGTGCCGAACTCGAAATCGGCAGAAATTCGGTAATGCCCTGCACGATCGCAAGCACCACCATCTGATACCACTCCATAGACTCGCCCCGGGCAAGAAAACTGTCGGCTGCGTTTGCGCCTATCGGCCGCAAAGAGCGCGCACTATAGCGTGAGCCTGTCCATGGACGCGTTACGTTTTGGTTGCCGTGGCGTGTCTAGGGCGTCAACGGCGCATCGCGGCGCAGGACAACCGGCTCCAGCGGGGTCGAACGCGCCGCCATTTGCGCCCACAGCGCGTCGTAGCGGCGGCCGCACACCGGGTGACGCGTCTCAGGCAGCAGTTCTGCAAGCGGGCCGAGTACGAAGGCGTGCTTGAGAATATCCACCCGCGGCAGCTCGGGATCGGTCTCGCGAACCGTGTCGCCAAACAGCAGCAGGTCGATATCGATACAGGGCGGTGTCTGCTCGAAGCTGCGATCCCGACCACAGGCGGCTTCGATATCGCGTAGCTGCAGGTGCAGCGCCTCCAGAGGGGTGACGGTATCGAAAGCGGCCACGAGATTGAGAAAATCCGCACCCGACATGCCCACCGGCGGGCAGCGATAGACCGACGAGGTCGATAGCGGGCCGAAGCTCTGTTCGAGAATATCCAGTGCGAGTGCGATGTGGGCATGCGGCGAGACGTTGCTGCCGATGCCGACCACCGCCCGCGTCATGCTTCGCTGGAGCGGGTCACCCGGACCCCGACGTTGGCGGCCTGAGGCACGGCCCCCGGTTTGCTGATTCGTACCGTCGCCTTAAACGCCTCGAAGTCGGTCAGCAGCAGGCGGGCTATTTCCTCGGCCAGCGTCTCGATCAGGTGGTAACGGCTCGCGCTCGCGAAGGCATGCACCCGCTCGGCCACGGCCTGGTAATCCAGTGTCTGATCGACGTCGTCGTCGGCGGCGGCATCGCGAATCGAGAAACCGATATCCAGATCGATGAACAGACGCTGGGTTGTCTCGCGCTCCCAGTCGTAGACGCCGATCACGGCATCAACCGCGAGCTGTTCGATAAAGATCGTGTCCAAACCGCCTCCCGAAAACCTGGCCTATCGCTCACGCGCAATACTATCACCGGTCACCCACACGCCCACCAGCCGCAGGCGCATCGCGCCGTCGCCGACGCCGTTAAGCGCTCGCCGCGCCCGGTACTTGCAGCGTATCGAGCGGCCAGCGGGCCCGTGCGTCGGCGCAAGCAATGCCGGCCTGCATCTCGTCGGCGCGCAAACTCCCCACCAGCGCAATCATGGCGGCATTATCGGTACAGAATTGTGACTGCGGGAAATAGAGATCGAATCCGTCGCGCGCGCCGCGCTCAGCCAGCGAATCGCGCAGATGACGATTCGCACCGACGCCGCCGGCCACGACCAGCCGCGACCAGCCGGTCTGCTTGAGCGCGCGCGCGCATTTCGCAACCAGCGTGTCTACAACGGCCTGTTCGAAGCTTGCCGCGATATCGGCGCGGGCCTCGGGCGTGTCGTCGGCGGCCTTGACCGCGAGCATGACCGCCGTTTTCAACCCGGAGAAGGAGAAGTCCAGTCCCGCTCGCTTGAGCATCGGCCGGGGAAAATCGTAGGCATCGCGCCGACCTTGCGCCGCCAATGCAGCCAGCGCCGGACCGCCGGGATACCCCAGCGCCAGCATCTTGGCGCATTTGTCGAAGGCCTCGCCCACCGCATCGTCCAGGCTTTCGCCCAGCACGCGATAGCGGCCCACGCCTTCGACCTCTACCAGCAGCGTATGCCCGCCGGACACCAGCAGGGCCACGAAGGGAAACGCAGGCGCGCGCTCTTCGAGCAGCGGCGACAGCAGATGGCCTTCCATATGGTGCACGCCCAGCACCGGCAGACCGCGGCTCATGCCCAGCCCGGCTGCGATGGAAGCGCCAACCAGCAGCGCGCCCACCAGTCCGGGGCCGCGGGTATAGGCGATGCCGGTCAGCGCGGGCGCCCCGGCTTCATCGCTCACCTGTTCGATCAACGGCATGAGCTTGCGAATATGATCGCGCGAGGCCAGCTCGGGCACCACGCCGCCATAATCGGCATGCAGCGCAACCTGACTGTGCAGCGCATGCGCCAAGAGACCGTGTTCGCTATGGTAGACGGCCGCCGCGCTTTCGTCGCAGGAGCTTTCGATACCGAGGATGACGTTTTTTCTTTGCAAAGCGCGCGCCGAGGGATTAGACTTCATCGCCTTATTCTAGCCGCCGGGCCACAGCATGCCCATGGCTGGATCGACAAACCGCAGATTCTTCCGGAGAGTGATTGCTCAATGCCTAGCGTACGCGTCAAAGAAAACGAACCGTTCGAAGTCGCCCTGCGTCGATTCAAACGCAGCTGCGAGAAAGCGGGCGTTGTCACCGAAGTACGCCGTCGCGAGTTTTTCGAGAAGCCCTGCCAGACCCGCAAGCGCAAGCGCGCTGCCGCGGTCAAGCGCCACGCCAAGAAGCTCCAGCGCGAGCAGCAGCGTTTCACGCGTCAGTACTAAGCACGGCTTTCGATAGCGACGCATATAACAGCGGCCACAGAGCCGCTGTTTTTCGTTGCAGAGACGGTATTTCGACAGGAGAACGCGCTTGAGCCTCAAAGCCCAGCTACAGGACGACATGAAATCCGCCATGCGCACCCGCGACAAGGAACGCCTTGCCGTGATCCGCATGCTCATGGCCGCAGTCAAGCAGCGCGAAGTCGACGAGCGTGGCGACCTCGACGATGCCGACGTGCTGGCGGTCGTGGAAAAGATGGTCAAACAACGTCGCGATGCCGAACAGCAGTATCGCGACGCCAACCGGCCGGAACTGGCCGACGCGGAAGCCGCCGAGATCGCGGTGCTGGAAAACTACCTGCCGACCCAGCTGTCCGAAGCCGAAATCGATCAGGCCATCGAAAAGGCGATTGCCGATAGCGAGGCCGAGTCGATGCGTGACATGGGCAAGGTCATGGGCCTGCTCAAGCCGCAGCTGCAGGGCCAGGCCGATATGGCCGTGGTCAGCCAACGCCTCAAGGCTCGGCTGCAGCAATAGCTTCAGCGCTGTCGTCACCAGGACAGCGCCCAAACCGTGCCGCCGTGCGGCGCGTTACGAGCCGCACGGCCTGCGGCTCGTATCATGACCGGGATCAGCGGAGGTCTGACCTGATATGGCGCGCATCCCCCAGGATTTCATCGATCAGCTACTCGAGCGCACGGATATTGTGTCGCTGATCGACGCGCGCGTTGCGCTGAAGAAATCCGGCGCGGAATATGCCGCCTGCTGCCCCTTTCATGACGAGAAAACGCCCTCGTTCACCGTCTCGCCGACCAAGCAGTTCTATCACTGCTTCGGCTGCGGGGCCCACGGCAGCGCGATCAGCTTCCTCATGGAATACGATCGCCTGGAATTTCGCGACGCCGTGGATGTGCTCGCCCAGCAGGCCGGTCTCGAGATTCCGCAGGATGCCCAGGACAGCGCCCCGGCCGGGCCGCCTCGCGACCCCTTGTTCGATGCCATGAGCCAGGCCGATCGGTTCTATCAGGCCCAGTTGCGCCGTGATCCGGGCGTGATCGATTATCTCAAACGCCGCGGCGTGTCCGGCGCCATGGCCAAGCAGTACGGGCTGGGCTTTGCCCCCGACAGCTGGGACGGGCTTACCCGCCAGCTGCGCGACCATGGCGCCGCGGCACGCGCCGGGCTTCTGATCGAGCGCGACAGCGGCGGTTTCTTCGACCGCTTTCGCAACCGGCTCATGTTCCCGATTCGCGATACCCGCGGGCGCACCATCGCCTTTGGCGGGCGCACCCTGGGCGACGACAAGGCCAAATACCTCAACTCGCCCGAAACGCCGCTGTTTCACAAGTCCGACCATATGTACGGGCTGTTCGAAGCGCGCCAAGCCATGCGCGAGCTGCCACGTCTGCTCGTGGTGGAAGGCTATATGGACGTCATCGCCCTCGCCCAGCACGGTTTTGCCAATGCCGTGGCCACGCTTGGCACGGCCACCACCGCATCGCATCTGACCACGCTGTTTCGACATACACAGGAAGTGGTGTTCTGTTTCGACGGCGACGCGGCCGGCGTACGTGCGGCACGCAAGGCCCTCGATCAGAGCCTGCCGGTCATGCGCGGGGCCCGACGCGTGCGCTTTCTGTTCGTGCCCGAGGGCGAGGATCCGGATTCGATGGTACGCAGCGAGGACGGCATACAGCGTTTTCAGGCAGCTATCGACGCTGCGCGCCCGGCCTCTGCCGTGCTGATGGACGCTCTCACCGATGGCCTGTCGCTGGATTCGCCCGACGGTCGAGCCACGCTTATCGAAAAGGCACGCCCGTACGTCAACGCCCTGCCCCCGGAAGCGTTTCGCGCCGAGTTGATCGGCGAACTGGCCCAGCTGGCGCGCCTGCCGGCCGACGATCTGCGCACGATGTATGCGCGCACGCCTTCAACCTCGCCCGCGGCGGTCGATAAAGGCCATGTACAGCAAAAAACCCGAGTGACACCGGTGAGCCGCGCGCTGAGTCTTTTATTCGCCGATACCGCACTCGCAATGCGCGCGCAGGATACCGCGGCGCTGCGCGAAACGGACACGCCGGGGTCCACGATTCTGGCCGAGGCGATTGAGTTTTTCGCACAGACCCCAAACGTATCGGTATCGCAGTGGTTGGAACGCTACCGCGAACACCGGTTTTTCGACCGGCTACAGGAACTGGCGGCGACGACGCCGCCGGGCGACCCGGACAGCCGCGCACAGGAATTCGATGAAACCGTTGCACGACTGGGTTCGAATACCGCATCGCTGGCGTCTTTGCGCCGGCGCTACGACGAACTGGTCGCCCAACAGAACCGCGGCCCGCTGGATACCGCGGCCGCCAACGAGTTGCAGCAGATACACCAGCAACTCAGGCGTTATCGCCAGCAAACCGGTTAGAACGAAGCCGGTTACCGGCCCTGCAAGTCGCCGCGACTGGCGCGAGTTGTTATCATGGCCGGTTATCGCAGCGTTCGCCACGCCCTACGAGCCCAACACACGTAGCAAAAGCACATGAGCAAAGACAAGAAATCGCAGCTTCGTCTATTGATTGCCCACGGCAAGCAAAAAGGCTATCTGACCTATGCCGAGGTCAACGATACGCTGCCCGACGATATCGTCGATCCCGAGCAGATCGAGGATATCGTCAACATGATCAGCGACATGGGCATCACGGTGCATGAGTCCGCACCGGAAGATGACAGCCTGCTGATGAACGAGAACACCGTCAACGAAGACGATGACGACGATGCGGAAGAAGCCGCGGCCACGCTGGCCGCGCTGGACCCGCAGTTCGGTCGCACCACCGATCCGGTGCGCATGTACATGCGCGAAATGGGCACGGTCGAACTGCTCGACCGGCAGGGCGAAATCCGGATCGCCAAGCGTATCGAGGAAGGCCTGGCCGAGATGATGTTCTCGCTGGCCTACTTCCCGGCCACCACCGGCCGGCTGCTCGAGCTGTGGAGCCAGGTCGAATCCGACGACAAGCGTCTGAGCGACGTGCTGGTGGGCTTCGTCGACCCTGACACCGGCGACCCGGTAGTCAACGAGGACGAATCAGCCGACAGCGACGACGACGAGGAAGGCTCCGCGCCCGCCAACGACGGCCCCGATCCCGAAGAAGCCAAGGCCCAGTTCAAGCAGCTCAAGAGCCTACACGAAGCCGCGGTCGCCACGCTCGAAAAACACGGTCGCGAGCACGAGGCCACGGAAGAAGCCCTCAACGCGCTGGCCACGCACTTCATGCGCTTCAAGCTGGTGCCCAAGACCGCAGACGATCTCACCCTGCAGCTGCGCACCACGATGCTCGATATTCGCAGCATCGAACGCGAAATGCTGGCCATCTGCGTGACCGAGGCCGGCATGCCGCGTCGCGATTTCGTGCGCCAGCTGCCGGACAACCTCACCAGCGAGGTCTGGCTCGACAAGCTCATCCGCGCCAAGCGTCGCTATTCGTCGACCATCGCCGGCCGACGTGAGGACCTGGTTCGTGCACAGGGCCGTATTCGCGAAATCGAGTCCGAAAACGGGCTCAACGTCAATCACATCAAGGAAATCAACCGCAAGATGTCGATTGGCGAGGCCAAGGCCCGTCGCGCCAAGAAGGAAATGGTCGAGGCCAACCTGCGCCTGGTGATCTCGATCGCGAAGAAGTACACCAACCGCGGCCTGCAGTTCCTGGACCTGATTCAGGAAGGCAACATCGGCCTGATGAAGGCGGTGGACAAGTTCGAATATCGCCGTGGCTACAAGTTCTCCACCTATGCCACCTGGTGGATTCGTCAGGCCATCACTCGTTCGATCGCCGATCAGGCCCGTACCATCCGTATTCCGGTACACATGATCGAAACGATCAACAAGCTCAACCGGATCAGCCGGCAGATGCTCCAGGAGATGGGCCGCGAGGCCACGCCGGAAGAACTCGCCGAGCGCATGGAGATGCCGGAAGACAAGGTGCGCAAGGTTCTCAAGATCGCCAAGGAGCCGATCTCGATGGAGACGCCCATCGGCGACGACGAGGACTCGCATCTGGGTGACTTCATCGAGGACGTCAACGCGGTCGCCCCGGACGATTCTGCCTCGGGCGAGTCGCTGCGCGAGGCCACGCACAATACGCTGGCCAGCCTCACCCCGCGTGAAGCCAAGGTTCTGCGGATGCGTTTCGGCATCGACATGAATACCGACCATACGCTCGAAGAAGTCGGTAAGCAGTTCGACGTCACCCGTGAACGCATCCGCCAGATCGAAGCCAAGGCGCTGCGCAAACTGCGCCATCCGTCGCGGGCGACGTTCCTGAAGAGCTTCCTGGACGAGTAATGACTCGGGCGTGAGCACGCCGTCGCCTCATCGGCGGCGTGCTCGCCAGCCGGGCTAACCCTAGAAACAATCGGGCGGAGCGTGGCCCCAGACCGGGCGCGCAACAATCTCAGCTCGACGCCCGGCCCGCCTACCCTAGCCATTGGGAGTCGGAAGCTCTAGCCTGAGCTCGACGCACATCGCGCGCCTAGCGGTGCGCTCACCCAATCAGCCTGCACGGGCTGGAACGCTTAGCGCGCGAACAGCTCGTCGATGAACTATGGCGGCTGGCGCAACAGCCCCCGCGGCCGCCAACTCTTCAAAAGGTGAAAGGGGCGAACGCCCGCTTTCGCGTTGATCGGTGCCGAACGACGGCCGCGGGCGCTGTTTGCCTGCCCGGGATTGCCTTTGTGTCCGCAGTACTCTTGCCGGCCGCCCCCGAGACACAACGCCCGATTCAACGACCCGATCGCCGCTCATGCGATCGCGCCCCACAGACGCGTCCAATCCCCGCGCGCCGGGCATCCAACGAATGAGCCGGCTGCCGCTCGCATGACTGCCGCTACCGCGCGGCCCCTCCACAGCAGGCGCTCGGCTGCGCATGACATCACCGCAAGGTAGCGCCTAAACCCGCAATTTGGCATGAATATTCGCACCGAAGGCAGCAGGCGCTGTATTCGCCCTTGCTTCGGCCGATACCATATCGGTAATCATACTTATTGATACCTTGACGCCGTCGGCGTCGCACCAAACGAATTTAGCCTATGCAAGAGCGATTCGATCGGATGGCCAAATGACATTGCGTCCGCGCACGTTTCGAAACCAGCTCATGATTGCGCTGCTCGGTTTCGTACTGCTCGCCGAACTCGGGGTTGCGATTTCGATTCTGCAGCGAACGTACGACCAGCGCGTCGATCAGGCCCACGACACGCTGCAGGTCGCCAGCCGCGTACTAGACCGGGTGCTGGAAGTACGTGCCGAACAGCTTCTAACCACTGCAAACGTTCTGGCCTCCGATTACGGCTTTAAGACTGCGATCGGAACCCAGGACGAGTCCACGCAGCGCACGGTTCTACGTAACTACGGCGACCGAGCCCATGCCGATCTGGCCACGCTAGCCGCCCCCTCGGGCGAGTTGATCACCCTCGTACCCCGTAACCGGGCCGAGCTCGGGGTCGATCCGTTTGCCCGCGTACTCGATCGCGCGCGCCGTCTGGGGAGCGCCAGCGGACTCATCATGGTTGAGGATCGGCCGTATCAGTACGTGCTCGCACCGGTGAATTCGCCGCGGCTGATTGCCTGGGTGGGCATGGGTTTCCTCGTTGATGACGATATTGCCCGCAACGTGGCGGCCGTAACCGGGGTACACGTCAACTTCATCGTGCGCGAAGGCGACGACGAACTGTATTCGACCGGGCCGCAGGACGCCGACGGCAGCGTGGCAGCGACCGACAGCGATGCCTTTATGGTGGAACGACATACGCTGTTCGATGCCGACGGCCACCAGTTGGATGTTGCCCTGTCGTTGTCGCGCCGTACCGTACTTTCGCCCTACTACGACATGGCGAGCAGTCTGACTCTGGTGTTCATTATCACGATCGCCCTGAGCGCATTCGTCGCTATCGCCCTGGCAAGACGGCTGAGCCAGCCGGTACGCGAGCTTAGCGAGTTCGCCGAATCGGTGGCGGCCGGCCATTATCACGAGACGCCGGGCGGCCAGGGCATCGGCGAATTCGATGTGCTCAGCGACGCCCTCAACGACATGCAGATCGCGGTACGCCAGCGTGAAAACCGCATACGCCATCAGGCCACGCACGATGCCCTGACCGGCCTGCTCAACCGCAACGCCGTGCGCGACGTGCTCTACGAGCAGATGAACAACGACAGCCACGTCACGCTCGTGCGTATCGCCCTGCACGGCTTTTCGCGCATCAACAGCGCGCTCGGCTACAAACTGGGCGACGAAGTACTCAAGACCGTCGCCGGGCGTCTCAACAACGCCTGCAGCACGGAACACACGCTAGGCCGCATCGAGGGGAACGATTTTCTCGTTCTGGTGGAGTGTCATGCCGACGATGAAGACATGCTGGCGATGGTCGAACATCTGCGCTCCAAGGTCGAACAACCGCTGCACCTCGAGCACACCTCGATCCAGCTTCTGCTCGATATCGGCGTGGTGCGTGTACCCGAACACGCCGACGATATCGAATCCGCCTGGCGACGCACGGTCATCGCACGGGATGGTTCGCGAGCACAGCGTTGTGCAACGTTCCTCTACGAGCCCGGAATGGATGAAGCGCATCAGCGCGAACTGGCGATCATCCAGGGTATCGCGCCCGCGATAAAACAGGGCGAGCTGTCGCTGCTGTATCAGCCCAAGATGGCTCTGGTCGACGCCCGTATTGTTCAGGTCGAAGCCTTGGCACGCTGGCACCATCCCGAACTGGGCCCTATCTCGCCGGACGAATTCATCGGCCTGGCCGAACGTTCCGGCCAGATCCGGCTGCTCACCGAATGGGTCGTCCAGCAGGTCTGTCGCGATCTCAACTACTGGCGCTCCAAGGGCATCAACCTGGGCGTCGCAATCAACCTGTGCGCCGACGAAATTGCCCAAAGTGAGCTCGAGGCCACCCTGGCGCCGCTGCTGACGCTATGCGAGGGCAAAGAACGCATTACCCTGGAAGTCACCGAAAGCGCACTTCTACGCGAGCCGCAAAGCGCGTTGCAGAACCTGCGCGCCCTGCAGGCGCGGGGCGGCCGGATATCGGTGGACGACTTCGGCACCGGCTATTCCTCCCTTGCCCAGCTCAAAAGTCTCGCGCCGGACGAACTCAAGATCGACAAGTCGTTCGTATTCGGGCTCGCCGACACGCCCGCCGATCAGTTCATTGTGGATCTGATCATCGATCTCGGGCACAAACTGGGTCTCGAGGTTGTGGCGGAAGGCATCGAAAACGCCGAGTCATGGCAGTATCTGCTGCATCGCGGCGCCGACATCATCCAGGGCTATTACCTGTCGCGCCCCATGGCCGCCGACGCCATGGTCACCTGGCTGGCCGAACACGATGCCAACCGCGAGCGCTGGCTGGATTACTCGACCGACCAACAGCCCTGAGGGTAAACGTCCCGCGATACGACCGAACCAACCACCTAATCCGCGCCGTATTGACTGCAGGCATAAGGAGATGGCAACAAGTGTGGCAATGCGCGCAGGAACGATCCATCGCCTGCGTCCAGTCCATAGCGCATGCCTGGGCCGGCCGGATGGAAAGCCTATATCTTCTGCTCGCGAACCGAGGGTTTCAGTCCGACTTAAACACAGCCGGCGCCCATCGGATCGTGCCGATGGGGTGCGCTCGCTGCGACGCCGATCAACGCCCTGCCCCCGCCCGCGCCAATTCCTCCTTGGCGACCTTCCGCTATACCGATATAGTGCTCCCCGCATGCACGGGGGCCTGTAGCTCAGTTGGTTAGAGCAGGGGACTCATAATCCCTTGGTCGCAGGTTCGAGTCCTGCCGGGCCCACCATCTGCATAGCGGCTGACCGCCAGTCAGACCGTATCTCGCGTCCCCACTCAGCACTTGGTGTCGGCTGATCGGCGCCTGCTCCTGCGCGACTTGATGCGTGGCTATCGCTGAGCTCATGCACGCTCACGCCCGAACGAGCATGCATGCGGCACACAGGCCGGCGTTACGCAGACAGGGTGCGTACCGACGAGACCTCCGGCATCCACGCGCTCTTCGCACCGGTGTTCGCCCGCGTCGCTGCACATGATTGGATCGCGTCCTGGCTCAACTTTCCGGCCTGGCGCGGCCATATGCTCGTTCGCGCAAACGCGATGGCGAATAAATCACCACCGCGCTCAAACTCGCTTGCAGCAACGCCCCGCCGGGCCTGTCCACAGACTTGTCCAGCCGTTTTGTGAACGACGGCGGGGCTTCTGTACGCCGACTAGTGTTTTGCCGTGCGCCCGATCGCGCTTCGCTGCTGTGCCTGGGCAGCCTGCTGGAGACCGAGCGCGCCCATTCGACGCGCGCGGGTCGCGCTGCGAACGGATGCATCGAAATGCCGCTGCCAGTACTCGCGTGCCGGCGCACTGAACCAGTGCTGCGGTGACGTATTGAAAACCCACAACAGATAATCGCGCCCTGCGAGATCGACCAGTTCGCAGACGTCGCGATAAGTGCCCGCGGTCATTACCCGGGCGGCGATGCGCTCGGCGGGTTCGGTTTCGCCGAGGCGTTCCCGCGGGAAATACTTCTGCGCCATAGCGGCAAGAAAACCGTAAAGCGCTTCCGGGTGATGTTCGACAGCCGTAATCATGAAAGCCACCTCCGTTGCCGACAAATTCATGGTTCGAGACCGGGGCTGGCCCGACCGAATCGAACCGCCCATCCCCTCAAGTGCCCGCTAGGGTGCGACTTCAAGATGACAAGCGAACGACAGAACGAAGGGAATTTGAAGATGGCGTACGCGCATGGCCAACGCCGTTTTATGACAACTATTTAATTTTAATTTTCAGTCTTTTACGGAGTCTCGGCTCGCCGCAATATTCGTCTAGCGAATTAAGCGCGGCGGCCGGCATCGATAAGCCAAGATCTTGAGCGCTTATCCGCGAACGCTGGAACAGGGCCGGGCTTGGCACGAACCGAAAGAACGGATGATCGACTCTAGATGGGTGCCACACACCGCCAGGGGGCATGGGGCGCAGCTCGACGCGCGGGATCAGCCAGCATGACTGAAGCTGGCCGGCCGGCCGAAATTACGTTCTATTTCGACCTCGCCCGCGGCGTTCTCCACCCGAACGAGGCTCGGCCGCTGACGGCTGGCAAGATCCATCGCCCTGGCAATCGCGTTATCACGGCAGCGGTAGCCACGGCACGGCCGGGGTGTGCCCAACTGCTCCACATACCAGTAAGCACTGTTACGTACCACGCGATAAACCTGCACAGTCATATCGGACGAATGCGTTGCGATGTCAGTTGCTGATGGTAACTAGAAGACGACGTCCGTACAACTACTTAGGCTGTTATTAATCGCCCGTTAATACGCCCTTCCGCTATTCATGCGCCCACCCTGAACGCATTCAGCCCGCCTCAGTCCCCGCGCTGCAAAACCAGCAGCGGGTCGATACGCGTGGAAAACCAGGTCATGCCCCAGTGCAGATGCGGCCCGGTGGCGCGCCCGGTAGCGCCAACCTCTCCGATGATGTCGCCCTGCGCGACGCTATCGCCCACGGCGACATCGAGTTTGGACAGATGCAGGAAGTTCGAGCCGACGCCATAACCATGGTCGATGAGTACGGTACCGCCGGTGAGGTACATATCCGGTTCGGCCAGCACGACGGTGCCGGACGCCGGCGCTTTCACTGGCGTGCCAGTGCGCACGGCGATGTCCATACCCGAATGAGCCGAGCCGGGCGTGCCGTTGTAGACCCGCTGATTGCCAAAGCGTCCGCTGATCCGCCCGCGGACCGGCCAGATGAAGTGTTCGGCAAAACCCAGCCCCTGATTCGAGTCGGCGCGTGCCGCCGTGACCTTTTTCTGCTCGCGGGCGATACGGCGCGCGATGTCCGGCGGGGGCGAAACAGTCTTGGGCGGTACGCCGTTGACCCGCTCGATGGGCCAGTCGCGCGGACGAATCTCGACCGTCACGACCTGTTCGGCCTGCCCGGGCGGGGTGACGTGCAGGCGGGCCACGCCCTTGGCATCGCGCCCGATGCCAAACACCACGGTGCCGTAATCGGTCACGTTGAGAGAACGGCCCTCGTAGCTCACCCGGCTGCCCGAGGGGACGCGGGCATAAACCAGCGCCCCCTGCTGCACATGGGCCGGTGCCACCACCTCGGCTGCAGACGCCTGTTTGGCCCAAGCAAGCGTGAGCCAGAGCAGGGGCAGCAGAACCATGGCCGCACCACGCGCCATGCGGTTTGTCGAAGGCTTAGGGTTCATTGATCGCGTACCTTGTCGAGACGGAATTCACGGGCCCGCTTAGCGGATCCCACTATCGCAGACGCGCCTGTCGAAAGTGCCCGGCATTCGCCGTCGCGATGGGTTGACGGCCCCGGCCTTCTACAACGGCGCGCCCGCGGAAGCGGGTTTCATGAGCGCGGCCTCGGCCGGCTCCGGTCGGTGAAAATAATAGCCTTGAAAGTACCTGACGTTCGCCCGTTTGAGCAGCTCGAGTGCTGCCTGGGTTTCGACGCCTTCGGCGACGACGTGCAAATCCAGCGTTGCCGACACATCCGCGATCGAGCGCAGCACGGCCCGATCGATCGGATCGTGTTCGAGATTGCGCACAAAGCCGCGATCGATCTTGATGCCGTCCACCACCGCCTGCTTGAGCACGTCGAACCCGGCATGGCCGCCGGCAAAGTCGTCCAACCATACTTGGAAGCCGCGCGCTCGCAGATGCTCGGTCAACGCAGGATAGTGTTCTCCGAACAGGGCTTCGCTCTCGGTCACCTCGAACACCAGTTGGCCTGCCTCGGCCTGCCACTGATCGAGCATGGCGATGAGCTGACGGTGAAAGAGCGGGTCCGCCATGCTGACGGCGCTGATGTTGATGCTCAGATAGAACCCTTCCGGCCAGAGGCCCCGCTCCCGGTAATCATCGATCAGTTCGAGCGCATGCTGCAGCACCCAGCGATCGATACGGCTCATCATCCCGAGCCGGGTGGCAATCGGCAGGAATGTTTCCGGGCGAATCACGCCGTCGGGTTCGCACAGACGCAATAACGCCTCGTAGCCCACGGGGTTGCCCTCGGCGTCGACCACGGCCTGTAAATAGAGCGCGAACTGATCCTCGTCCAGACCACGTTGGAGCTGCTCGGCCGCACCCTCATTTTCTATCGCGCGCTCGCCGGCGTCGGCACGTTCCTGGTAGAGCTCGTAGCGGTTGCGGCCCGCGTTTTTGGCGGCATAGAGCGCGGTGTCCGCATGCAGCAGCACGGAATCGGTCGAATCCAGCGCGGGGTCGAGCTCGGCCACACCGATGCTCACACCCACGTTGAAAACACGCCCTTCGTAGCGAAACTCATGGCTGCGGACCCGCTGGATGATCTTGTCTGCCACGATACGTGCGCCCTCGGCATCGCTGGCATGGACCACGGCCGCAAACTCGTCACCGCCAAGACGGGCGAGCACGTCGCTATCGCGCAGCAGCGAGCGCATGGCCTGGGCGATCTCGCGCAGGAGTTCGTCACCCGCCGCGTGGCCACAGCTGTCATTGACCGCCTTGAAATGATCCAGGTCGAGATACATCACGAAGGCATGCAGCGCGCCCTGCTGCACGCGCAGCCAGGTCCGCATGAGCGCTTCATCGAACCCGCGCCGGTTGGGCAGCCCGGTCAGCACATCATGGCTCGCCTGGTGGGCCAGTTCCTGCGTCGCCCGCCGTGCTTCGCTGATGTCCTGGAACACGAACACCGCGCCCCGTATGGCGCCGGTATCGTCGTGGATCGGCGAGATCGAATCGACGATGGAGATGAACTGCCCGTCGCGACGTCGCAGACGAGTGAAGATCGGCACCCTTACACGATCGCCGTCCTTGAGTACCTTCGGCAACGGATCGTCGAGCGCCACTTCGTCGTCGGCGTCGTAGAACTGGACGACGTCGCCGAACTCGGCGCCGACGATCTGTTCACGCGTACAGCCCAGCAGGTCCGCGCTCGCTGAATTGAGTTCGGTGATACGGCCTGCGGCATCGACCCGTATCACGCCTTCGCCGATCGACTCGAAGGTGATGTCGGCCAGTTCCTTGGCCTCGAACAGTTCGTGCAGGGCCTGCTTGCGTTCGGAAATATCCTGAATATGGCAGATGAAATACAGCGGCTCGCCGGCGTCATCACGAAGCAGTGACACATCCAGCTGCACATCGACGCTGTGTCCCTGCCGATGGAAATAGCGTTTTTCCATACGGCCGGCGAGCTTGCGGCCACTGAGCAGGTCGTCGACGTAATCGAGGTCGGTTTCCAGGTCGTCCGGATGGGTAATGTCCTGGAACGTCAGCTGCAGCAGTTCGACTTCGTCGTAGCCGAGAATCTCGCAGAGAGCGCGGTTGACGGAAATCCAGCGGCCTTCTGGCGATACCAGCGCGATCCCGGTCGGCGCGTGGGCGAGCGTCTGGGTCAGCCGGCGCTTGGATCGGCGCAGTGCATCCTGTGCCTCGTGTTGCTCGGTCACATCGGACACGGTTCCGATAATGCGCCGAGCCGGCTGCGTATCCGCGGCGCTGCCCTGCTCGCGCAGCCATATCGGCGCACGATCCGGCAACAGCAGGCGGTACTCGAACGAGTACTCCGAAGACGGATCGGCCAGATGCGCCTCGATTCGGGCCCTGCGAGCATCGCGTTCATCGGGGTGTATCCAGGAATACCATTTGCCGCGTTCAATGGCCGTTTCGTCAGCGAAACTCAGCCCAATACGGCTATTAAAGCGCCCATAGAGTCGATAGACATCTTCGTCGATGTCGATATCGATCAAACCCAGCCCGGCGTTTTCACTGGCCGTACGCCAGCGCGTATTCTCGCCAAGCAGCCGCCGCTCGCGCGCGGCACTGGCAACCAGGGCCTCGTTTTGGTCGTGCACGTCAATTACGGCGCCAGCCAGCAAAGGCAATCGTCCGTCGCGTAGCTCGACTTGGCCGATCGCCTGAATATAGCGATGCGTGCCATCCGCGCGAACCAGCTCGACGATGAGGCTGTAGCCCGTACCCGTCTCGCGCGCCGCGGCGAGCGCCTTATTCAAGGCCTCTCGCGAATCCTCGGTATAAAACGCCAACGCGGAGTCGATCTGCGGGGTAAACGTCCGGCGCTCGACGCCATGCAGCGTATACACCCCATCGGACCAGCGAATCTGCCCGGTTTCCAAGTCGTAGAACCATACGCCTGCACGCCCATGGCGCTCGAGAACTTCGAATCCTTTTAGCTGCATCGATCTGGCTCTGAGCAATTACAGCAAGCGCTCAACGAGTCTTCGTTCGGCGGCGAGAAACACGGCATTACGTCATTATACAGCTTCTTACTGCAACGTTTTCAGCACCTTGCCTTTTCAGCTTCGTCTTGCTGGCCTTGTGCTGTCAGACGCGCCCGTGCGGCAAAGCCACCGCACACAGCGACTCGGCGAATTCACTCAAGCGGATGGTGCAGCGCTCGATGTTCGAATACTGGTTGAGCTCGTCCTCGATGTATTCCATGGCGTCGCGCACCAGTGTGTCCGCCTCGAGGATTTCATACTGGGGTTCGAGTTCGCGTGCCTGCGGCCCGACCGTTAGCAGGCCCAGCGAATACATATGGGCAATGAAGTTCGGCACCTGGGCGCGTAAAAGCACCCCGGCCTCCTTGCCAACGCTTGAGGCATAAGACAACACGCGGGTGCTACCAATGCCCGGCAGCGACCCGGCGTTTACATGCACCATTGGCCAGGTACTGCCGTCGGCCATGAGTACCAGAATGCGGGCCTGCGACGGATTGAGCTGTCGCAGCAGCCGCACATAGAAATCCTGTTCGATCGCCTGCTGGTCGGTACCGCGAGAGGCATCCAGCAGCTCGGCGAAGATCTGCGCCGGCAGCGTGTCGCTGTTCGGGCTCGAGTTGCCGAGCGGATCAGCCGGGCGGATGCCGGCACGATCGAGTCGGTCGCCCAGGCTCTTGAGCGCGCGGTATTCGGCACGACGCAGCGCGCGAATACCCAGCCCGGCCACCGGCCGGCGGCCCAGCCACAGCGCGGTTCGACGCAATAACTCCAGCGGCAGAGGCGCGCTCTTTTCCGTCTCGAATTCCGGCGCAAACGCATCGTAGCGCTGCTGTTCATAATCGTATTGATTCACACAGGCCTCCTTGCTGTCCCGGCTTACCCGCCGCCGAACAGGACCATGAACTGGAACACACCCACCGCCAGCCCCAGACCGGCCCCCACCGCGATCAGAATCCATTCGTCTTCCTCGAAGGCGGGGCGCAGCATGCCCTCGAACTTGCGTGGCGAGAGCTGCTGCATGCGCTCGACCAACGTCTGTTCGATGGCCATGGTGCGATTGGTATAGCTGATGAATTCCTGCATGGTCGGCGACGCGCTGCCCTGCGCATCCGGTGTGTACTCGATCAAGCGCTCGACCGCGGTCTGCTTGAGCCGGATATAGTTCACGTCGCCAACCGTCCAGCTCATGAAAGAGCCGACCGGCCCCGCGCTCTCATCCACCGTTTCCCCCACATGGTGGGCGATGATGGTGAAGATACGATCCGAATACGGGCCCTTGAGTACCTGCTGCAGGATATTGGCGGGGGCAAGTACCTCGTTGGCCACGAGATCGCCATAAGCTCGGGCGACGTCCGCCTGGCGCTTGAAGAACAGCCCGTGCAGTTCGAACGGGCCGACGCGATACTTCTTCTTCGGATTGAAGATCATCTTGAGCGCGGCCCAGTTGGTGAACCAGCCCACGATCATCCCGAATACGGGTAGCAGCCACCAGGGTTGGAAAAATATCCAGACCACCATTTGCAGGGCACCCAGCGGGAAGCCGAAATAGGCCCCGGAGCGCGCAATGAACTTGAACTCCTCCTTCCCGGTTTCCAGAAAGATGCGATTCATCAGCTCCTTGTGGTGCACCAGATTGGTGACGACCATGTCCTTGAGATCGAACACCTGATTCACATCGCTGCGCAGGTCGCGCACCGTATCGGCAATGGCGCCGGGTACGGCCGCCTGAACCCGGGCCACGATGGTGTCGCGAACCGCCTCCGGCGTGCGCGCCCACACGCTGGGGTGATGCTCTTCCATGACCTCATTGACCAGGTCCGCGGTCATTTCGTTGAGCGGACCGGTGAGCTTGGCGGCGACTTCGTCCGGATCCAGGCGGGCGAAGATTTCTTCACTGTCGATGAGATTTTCGGTGATGGTATCGGTGGCAATCGCCGACATCTTGGCGGCCTTGCGCGGCACGATGCCCTGCCAGCCGAGGAAAGGCTTCCAGATACCCACGAACTCGATCGGATGAAACATCATCCAGATCGCGACCCGGTTGGTGATATAGCCGATTATCGCGCTGATAAACGGCATGGACGCATACTTCCAGAACGTCGCCGTTCCAAGAAACGCCAGGTCCATCATGCCGATCTCCTCGTATCCTGCATTGACGGGTTCTTATTCTTATAGTCGCGATTCGGCGGCCGGTCACCGGCTCTAAAAAGATCGCGTTTTCGAATCAACATACAGTTATTGAGCGGGGTTGTCGCCTGCTGCGGGCGATTTTTCCCATAATTGCCAGATCCCGCCTCGGCGAACCGGCCACGACAGGGCACTGAAGACCAAACCGGCGCACCTGGACCATGGCTTGCGGCGTGGCCAGAGGCATAAAAGCGCCGTGCGCTGGCAATCGCGACGGCCTGCACAGAAAGGCGCCGCGTCAGGCATACGCCGCAATAAAAAGGCCCCGCGAAGCGGGGCCTCAAGCAGCAGCCGGCGTTGCGCAACGGCTAGCGCAAGACGCCCGGAACGCGGACGTTCTCGACCAGCTCGCGCACATGCGCCGGCGGTGCCGCGGTCGCACGCGAGACCAGGAACGCCACCACGAAGTTTATCAGCGCACCGATGGCGCCGAACGACTCGGGCTGAATGCCGAACATCCAGTTCGCCGCGCTATCGGCGAACAGGTTGGTTCCCGGCACGAAGAATACCCCCTTGTACAGGAAGATATAGACGATGGTCACGGTCAGGCCGGCCAGCATGCCGGCAATCCCGCCTTCGCGGTTCATGCGCTTGGAGAACACGCCCATGAGCAGCGCCGGGAACAGCGACGATGCCGCCAGGCCAAACGCCAGGGCCACCACTTCGGCTGCAAAGCCGGGTGGATTGATCCCCAGATAGCCGGCCACCAGGATCGCCCCGGTCATGGCGATACGCCCGGCCATGAGCTCGCCCTTTTCGCTGATATCGGGCCTGAGCATGCTCTTGAGCAGGTCATGCGAAATGGCCGAGGAGATCGCCAGCAACAGCCCGGCTGCGGTCGACAGGGCCGCCGCCACGCCGCCTGCGGCCACCAGGGCGATCACCCAGGCCGGCAGCTGCGCGATTTCCGGATTGGCCAGCACCATGATGTCGCGGTCGACGTTGACCATTTCGTTGCCTTGCCAGCCATAGCCTTCGGCAGTCGCGGCGAAATCCGGATTCTTGTCGTTGTAGTACTGAATCCGGCCGTCGCCGTTCTTGTCCTCGAAGCCGAGCAGGCCGGTGCCTTCCCAGGTCTTGAACCACTGCGGGCGCTGTTCGTATTCCAGGTTGGAATTCTCGGTGCCGACCGGCCCGGTCTGTACCGTTTCCATGAGGTTCAGGCGTGCCATCGCGCCCACAGCCGGGGCCGTGGTGTAGAGAATGGCGATGAAGAACAACGCCCAGCCCACCGACTTACGCGCGTCGCTGACCTTGCGCACGGTAAAGAAGCGGATGATCACGTGCGGCAGGCCCGCCGTGCCGATCATCAGCGACAGCGTGAGCATGAAGATATTGAGCGTCGAATGCTCGGGGTTGGTAAACCGATCAAAGCCGAGCTCGGTAATCACCCCGTCTAGTTTCTCCAGCAGGTAGACGCCACTACCGTCGGCCATGGTCGAGCCCAGACCGATCTGCGGCAGCGGCACACCGGTGAGCTGAATCGAGATGAAGATCGCCGGCACCGTGAACGCGAAGATCAGCACGATGTACTGGGCGATCTGGGTATAGGTGATGCCCTTCATGCCGCCCATCACCGCATAGACGAACACCACGCCCATGCCGATAAGCACACCGGTTTCGAATTCAACCTCCAGAAAACGGCCGAAGGCCACGCCCACGCCCTTCATCTGGCCGATCACGTAGGTGATCGAGGCCACGATGAGACAGATGATCGCAACCGTACGGGCCACGTTCGAGTAGTAGCGTGCGCCGATGAAGGCGGGCACGGTAAAGCTGCCAAACTTGCGCAGATACGGTGCCAACAGCAGCGCGAGGAGCACGAAGCCGCCGGTCCAGCCCATCAGATAGGGCGAGGCGTTATAGCCCAAAAACGCGATCAGCCCAGCCATGGAAATGAACGACGCCGCGCTCATCCAGTCGGCGGCCGTGGCCATGCCGTTGGCGACCGGGCCGACACCACCGCCGGCAACGTAGAAATCCTCGGTGCTGCCGGCACGCGAGGCGATCGCGATCACGAAATACAGCAGAAAGCTGCCGCCCACGGCGAGATATATCCAGGTTTGTGTATCCATGGGTGTGCTCTAATCCTTTTCTTCTACGCCGAATTCCCGATCGATCTTGTTCATGCGAAATGCATAGAAAAAGATCAGGAACAAAAACACATAGATGGCGCCCTGCTGAGCAAAGAAATAGCCCACCGGGTAACCGCCGATATAGAAGTTATTGAGCACGTCCACGAGCAGAATGCCGCAGCCGTAGGACACCACGAACCAAACGACGAGCAGCTTCAGTACAAGCCTGATATTGGCCTGCCAGTAGGCTGCCGCCGAATCGGATGGCCGATCGGACATATCCCCCTCCATTGTTATGAATTGTCCTGGGCAATCCTCGACCAGCGGGGTACGACCGGCAATGATACTTTCGGCTATTCCACCATTTGAGTAGCCAAAGCCGAAAAAGCGCCGAAGAAGTAAATGTATTGAGCATGCATGAGCTGTAACGCTTTCAGACCACGCCGTGAGCGAAACCGCCTTCATCGATGCTTCGAGCTTACTCAGCCGGCCTACCACCAGAAAACGTTTAGGGTTGGCAGGCCGCGTATACGAACGCACCGCTTGAAAAACGACCGGCGAAAGTGCCCCAACGTTGGGCCGATGAGGTGGGAAACCGCTGAGAGATGCAGCTTTTCTGGCGCCGGATCAAGTATCCGGCGGCACCGCGACAGATATGGCGCCCAATTCGGTCATCATTGAACTAACCACGACCATTTACGAATCAAGAGACGACATCGCCGCGCGAACACAGGAATGCAGTCAATCAGCTTTTCCAGCGGCCGAATGAGGAAAATGGCGGCCTGACTTCAACCGTTCAGGCCGCACGAATATCTCTAGAAGCGGCAATTTGAACCGAAACGCTCCGGGTCGAGGCGGCTATTAATCCCACCGGGGGCGTCGGCTGAAAGCGTTTGTCGTTCGGTCATGATGCCCCGTCAGGATTGTGTCCTGATCCGGGAGCCCGTTACAGCCGGGACGTCTCATACTGTCCCCGGGTATCCCGCAATAGCCTTTAGCGAAAAGCAAACCGGCAATCATTGCTTCGCGGAACTCACTCGAACCGTCATGTGCAACAGCGTTATTCCGTCTTAACATTTTCTTGATACTATCCGGCGCCGCCTACACCCGCGTGACCGGTATGCTGCGCACATTCGAAATCGTTGATCAGACCATCGTCGAGCGAGGTTACGAGGCTGGCCTGCCGGATCAGGCCACCCTGGCCAGCGCTACCTGGCTTGACGCTCACGACCCGTCGGCCGAAGAGCGCGAGGCCTTGGCCGGCTTTCTTGCCGTCGAACTGCCGGACGGCGACGACGTCGACTCCATCGAATCCTCGGCCCGCTATTTCGTGGACGCGGCCGGCATTCATGTGCATTCGCTGTTCCTGGCGCAGAGCGAAGGCCGACATCGAACACAAACCGTCGCCTTCATCCTTCAGAAAGAGCGCCTGTTATCGATTCGCGGGGGCGATCTCGCCGACTTTCGACTGCTCCGCATCCGCGCCCGCCGCCATCAGGTCGAAGCTGAATCCGCAGCCAGCCTTCTGGCTACCCTGTTCGATCAAAAGGTCGAGAATCTGGCCGACACGGTGGAAGACCTCCACCACCGACTGGAAAAAGTCAGCCACCTGGTACTCGAAGATGAAGAAGCCGACCTTGAAGACGCCATCGACCAACTTGCCCAGCTCGAGGATTCCAACGGCAAAATCCGGCTGTGCCTGATGGACACGCAGCGCTCGCTATCGTTTCTACTGGGGCATCTACCAACTACATCCGTTGCCGCGAGCACCGCACGTGAGTGCCTACACGATCTAGAAACGCTCATGAGTCATGTCGCCTTCCTGTTCGACAAGATCAACTTCCTGATGGATTCCACGCAGGGCTTCATCAATATCGAACAGAACCAGATCATCAAGATATTCTCGATCGCTGCGGTCGTCTTTCTGCCGCCCACGCTTATCGCCAGCATCTACGGCATGAACTTCGAACACATGCCGGAGCTGGCCCTGACCTACGGCTATCCCATTGCACTGGTGGCGATGGTACTCGCCGGCATCGCGCCCTACGCCTATTTCAAGTATAAGAATTGGCTGTAGCTAAAAAGCCCACTACCGGACCTCGGATTGGTTTGCGCGGGATGTCGTGGTAGAAAACCCTCGACGATCCATGAGGCATAGCGCTTAGTAATTTCCAATATCCAGAGTTCGGATAATTGAATTCCAGACAGCGTTGCTGCTCGTAGCGACGAGTGGTCGAGTCATCGAACGCCTCCCTCACGATTGCCTCCGGTCTGGATGCCCGTTACGGCCGGGACGCCTCACCCCTGCGTGGTCTCCGGGAACTGCACATAGATATCCGGCGACGTGAACCGCCCCAGAATCGGGGCGTAGACCCGGCCGTTCATATGGATCAACCCCACGTTGTCCAAATGGTCGTGGCCGGTGAAGCCCCTTTTGGGCTCGATCGCCAGATCGTAGAGCAACGAGTCGCTGGGATTGGCAACCCAGTCGTCGACGCGGCGTTTGCCGAACGCGTCGTACGAGTAGTGGTTCTGTACGCCGCCCGAACTGTCGGTCCTGACCGTGACCGACCCCAGCGGCATGAATCAATAGTGGTACCGAAGCTGCGCAGTGAGCAAGGCGCCGTCGGCAACCCGGTAAACGATACGTTGTTCTTCGTTAATTCGGCGGGACCAGTAGCCAGCGAGGCCATGTTTCAGCGGTTCCGGCTTGCCCACACCGTTGAACGGCTCTCGTTGTATCTCTTTAATCAGCTTATTGATTCGGCGCAGGGTTTTTTCGTCAGTTTGCTGCCAGTACAAATAGTCCGCCCAGGCGTTTTCCGAAAAAACGATCCTCATTCAATAAGCTCTCTCTCCTGCCCGCCATCACGATCCAGCTCTGCAACGGACTCCAGCAAACGACGGGCATTCCTAGGGGCACGAAGAAGATACGCCGTCTCCTGCAACGCTTCATAGTCTTCAAGAGACATCATGACCACGGATCGTGCCTTGTTCCGGGTAATGATCATGGGCGAATGATCTTCGCAGACCTGCTCCATCGTTCTCGCCAGATTGGTCCGCGCGGCCGTGTAGCTGATGGCATCCATAGAAGCATCCATGTACCTGTATATGTTCATGTACAGAATATTGTACGCCTAACGCTTTGGCAATCAGCGGCAAACGAAGGAACGAGGTAACGGGACAAATCGTGATTTCTCGGTCTAAGCCGCCCTGCCTTGCCGGGCGTGACCCGTCTACCCAGCATCGCTTCGACTTCGCTTTGAAAGCGCTCGCTGCCCAGCACGTAGTTGCCGTTCTTCGCAGTCCCGACCATACGTGCGCGAACGGGATTGAGCACAACATATCGCGACAACTCCAGCAGATAGCTATCACCGTCGACGAGAATGCCCTTGAAGCGGCCTTGAAACAGGTGACCCGTGCGTCGATGGCGACGGTTGCTGTAC
>NZ_PBYA01000020.1 GCF_002729955.1 Salinisphaera sp.
ACTGATCCACCCGATCGCGATGGAAGAAGGCCTGCGCTTCGCCATTCGTGAAGGCGGCCGCACCGTGGGTGCCGGCGTCGTGACCAAGATTACGGAATAGGGAATAGCACGCTGGCGGCGCGCGAGCCGTCGGGCGAAAGCTCGGTTGCTCGTGGTGCCGCCTTCGTGTCTCTGAGCCGCAAATGGGGCGGGGCAGTTGCCAAACCGGCAAACTGTGATAACATCCGCCGTCCTTTTTCGCGGGCAGTGAGTTTACGCGCATAGGCCAGTAGCTCAATTGGCAGAGCAGCGGTCTCCAAAACCGCAGGTTGGGGGTTCGAGTCCCTCCTGGCCTGCCACGTAAACGCAGCATTTCCCACTTTTCGGTCGAGTCGTCGATGGCAACCCAAGAGAAACGTACGAGCTCCGCGCTCGACACAGCGCTGCTATGGCTTGCCGTTGCCGTGCTGCTGGCGAGCATGGTCGGCTACTACTATTTCACGGCGCATACCGACCTCGTGCGCGTGCTCGGCCTGCTGGGCGGCACCGCCGTCGCCATCGCCATTGCATTGCAGACCGCGATTGGCAAGACCGCCTGGGCGTATATCCAGGGGTCGCGTACCGAGCTGCGGCGCATGGTATGGCCCACGCGCCGTGAAACGGTGCAGACCACGCTCATGGTCGTGGTCGTGGTGCTCATTCTGGCCGTGTTCATCTGGGCACTGGATATCGTGCTCGCTTGGGCTGTTCAATTCCTGACCGGCCGCTAGGCGCAAGGCGAATACTTATGGCCAAGCATTGGTACGTGGTTCATGCCTTCTCGCAGTACGAGAAGAAAGTGCGCGACTCCCTGAAGGAGTACGCGGCGCGCCATGGCATGGAAGATTATTTCGGCGACATCCTGGTGCCGACCGAAGAGGTCGTCGAGGTCAAGGATGGCCAGCGCCGGACCACCGAGCGCAAGTTCTTCCCCGGCTATGTGCTCGTGCACATGGAAATGAACGACGACACCTGGCATCTGGTCAAGAGCGTGCCGCGTGTGCTGGGCTTCATCGGCGGCACGGCGGATCGCCCGGCGCCGATCACCGACGCCGAGGCGGATCAGATTCTCAACCGCGTCGAAGAGTCGGTCGAGAAGCCGCGTCCGAAGACGGTGTTCGAGCCGGGTCAGGAAGTGCGCGTCATCGACGGGCCGTTTGCCGATTTCAACGGCGTGGTCGAAGAAGTCAATTACGAAAAGAATCGTCTGCGTGTGGCGGTTACGATCTTCGGGCGTTCCACGCCGGTCGATCTCGAATTTGATCAGGTCGAAAAGAGCTGATTCATTGTCGCGGCGCAAGCAGCGCCGTATTCATTGTCACAGGGAGCCCGGGTCAGGCCCGCGGCGTGTGTACCTGAAGGAGTAGTTCAATGGCCAAGAAGATTAGCGGCTATATCAAGCTGCAGATCCCGGCCGGCAAGGCCAATCCGAGTCCCCCGGTGGGTCCGGCTCTGGGTCAGCACGGCGTCAACATCATGGAATTCTGCAAGGCGTTCAACGCCGAAACGCAGGATATCGAGCCGGGTCTGCCGATTCCGGTCGTGATCACGGTGTTCTCGGACCGCAGTTTCTCGTTCATCAAGAAGACGCCGCCGGCGGCAATTCTGTTGAAGAAGGCGGCCAAGATCACCAGCGGTGCTGCGGATCCGCTGCGCAACAAGGTCGGCACGGTCACTCGTGCCCAGGTCGAGGAAATTGCGCAGACCAAGTGGGCAGACCTCAACGCTGCCGACATGGATGCCGCCGTTCGCATTATTTCAGGCAGTGCCCGTTCCATGGGCATCAAGGTGGAGGGCTAAGCCATGGCGAAGATTTCCAAGCGCAAGGCTGCCATCCGCGACCAGATCGACCCGGTCAAGGTCTATCCGGTGGATGAAGCCCTCGATCTGCTCAAGAAGCTGTCCAGCGCGAAGTTCACCGAGTCGGTCGAAGTGGCCGTGAACCTCGGCGTGAATGCGCGCAAGTCGGATCAGAACGTGCGTGGCTCCACGGTCATGCCCAACGGGACCGGCAAGAGCGTGCGCGTCGCCGTGTTCACCCAGGGCGAGAACGCCGAGAAGGCCAAGGCCGCTGGCGCCGACGTTGTCGGCTTCAATGATCTGGCCGAACAGGTTCAGGCCGGCGAGATCAACTTCGACATGGTCGTCGCCACGCCGGACGCGATGCCGGTCGTGGGTCGCCTGGGTCAGATCCTGGGTCCGAAGGGCCTGATGCCGAACCCCAAGACAGGCACGGTGACCACCGACGTGGAAACCGCGGTCAAGAACGCCAAGGCAGGTCAGGTGCAGTATCGCACCGACAAGGCCGGCATCATTCATTGCGCGATCGGCAAGGTCGACTTCGAGAATGCCGCGCTCAAGGAAAATCTGGCTGCGTTGATCGCCGATCTGCGCAAGGCCAAGCCGGCCAACGCCAAGGGCGTGTATTTCAAGAAGGTGTCGCTGTCGACGACGATGGGTCCCGGCCTGGCCGTGGACGCCGGCAGTTCGACGGCGGCTTAGTTAGAGAGATTCCGGCGCTACGGCCTCTGCGGGCGTAGCGCCGGTCAGGAAGTTCTTTGTAGCGCAGCCCGCTCTTTGGATGGCTGCGTCGTCAAAGACCGTTAGGCGAGCCGAAGGTGTCGGCTCTTAAAGGCGACCACGCCAGCCTACGCAGATGACGTGTGTCGCGCGGCGCTTTCGGGTGCCAAGCGGCAGTCGTCGACGGGCATGTCTTCGGGCGTGTCCGGTCAATCATCCGGCGGCATGTGCCGTCGGTTTGCTCAAGGAGTGATGACTATGGCCATGAGTTTTCAAGCCAAGCAGGCCATGGTGGCAGAAGTCAGCGACGTGGCGAATCGCGCGCATTCCGCAGTGATTGCGGAATATCGCGGTCTCACGGCTGGCCAGATGGACGCACTTCGCGTGAACGCCCGTGAGGGTGGTGCGTATCTGAAGGTCGTCAAGAACAGTCTGGCCAAGCTGGCCCTGAAGGGCACCGATTACGAATGCATGAGCGAAGCGTTCGTCGGGCCGGTCATTCTGGGGTTCTCCCTGGAAGATCCGGGTTCGGCGGCACGCGTCGTCAGTGATTTTCGTAAGGATCACGATGCCCTGAAGGTGACGGCGATCTCGTTCAACGGGCAGCTGCTGCCCGGCGAACAGCTGGATCGTCTGGCCAAGCTGCCGACCCGTGACGAGGCCCTGTCCCAGCTGATGCGTGTCATGAAGGCGCCCATCGACAAGCTGGCACGGACCACGCGCGAGCCGGTTGCGAAGCTTTCCCGCACCGTGGCTGCAGTCCGCGACGAAAAGCAGGCTGCTTGAATCATTTGAATCGGGCCGACCGGCCCCAAACGTATTAGGAGCGAAGAATGGCTGCTACTAAGGAAGAAGTACTCGAAGCGATCTCCCAGATGTCCGTGATGGACGTCGTCGAGCTCGTCGAGATGATGGAAGAGAAGTTCGGTGTGTCCGCGGCTGCCCCGGTGGCGATGGCTGCGGCCGGCGGTGGCGGCGGCGAAGCCGCGGCGGCCGAAGAGCAGACCGAGTTCGATGTGGTTCTGGCCAGCTTCGGCGACAACAAGGTTGGCGCCATTAAGGCTGTCCGTGCCATCACCGGCCTGGGTCTCAAGGAAGCCAAGGAAATGGTTGAATCCGCGCCCGCCACCCTGAAGGAAGGCGTTGCGAAGGAAGAAGCCGAAGAAATGAAGACCAAGCTTGAAGAAGCCGGCGCCAAGGTCGAGCTCAAGTAAGGCAGGACGCGTCAAAGGCATTGTTCGAAACGATAATTTGACGCATTAGGGGATTTGGCTGGTAGCGGGAGACGCTGCCGGCCTTTTCCCGTTGCCTCCGACCGAAAGCGCGCGCGATACCGGCTGCGAAATACTCACGGTTTTGCAGCAAGTCCAACCAGAGGGTTGAGTGACATGGCCTACTCGTTTACCGAGAAAAAACGTATTCGCAAGGACTTTGCGAAACAGCCTTCAGTGCTGGAGATGCCGTTCCTGCTGGCGACCCAGCTGGATTCCTATCGGCAGTTTCTGCAAAAGGATCTCGATCCCGAAAAGCGCGCTGGTGTGGGGCTGCATGCCGCGTTCTCGTCGGTGTTTCCGATGTCCAGTCATTCGGGCAGTGCCGCGCTCGAATATGTCAGCTACCGGCTCGGCCAGCCCGTGTTCGACGAGAAGGAATGTCGCGTACGCGGCATGATCTACTCGGCGCCGCTGCGCGTGACCGTGCGTCTGATCATCTACGATAAGGACAGCAAGGCCACCCCGAAGCCGGTCAAGGACATCAAGGAGCAGGAAGTCTACATGGGCGAACTGCCGCTCATGACCGACACCGGCACCTTCATCATCAACGGTACGGAGCGGGTGATCGTCAACCAGCTTCACCGTAGTCCCGGTGTGTTCTTCGACCACGATCGTGGCAAGACGCATTCCTCGGGCAAATACCTGTATTCCGCGCGCGTGATTCCGTACCGCGGCTCGTGGCTCGATTTCGAGTTCGATCCGAAGGACAACGTCTACGTGCGCATCGACCGCCGCCGCAAGCTGCCGGCGACGGTGCTTCTGCGCGCGCTCGGTTACGACACCGAGCAGATGCTGGAGATCTTCCACGAAACCAACATGTTCCATCTGTCCGACAAGGGCGTCGAAATGGAGCTGGTGCCCGAGCGTCTGCGCGGCGAAACCGCGACGTTCGATATCAAGGCCGGCTCCGATGTGATCGTCGAGGAAGGCCGTCGTATCACGGTGCGCCATATCCGCAAGCTGGAAGAGGCGGGCGTGGACCGTCTCGAAGTGCCGGAAAGCTATCTCGTGGGCAAGGTGCTCGCGCGCGGCATCATCGACACCGACACCGGCGAAGAACTGGCCCCCGCCAACACCGAGCTCACCGAAGAGCTGGTCGAAGCGCTGCGCATGGCCGGCATCCAGGACGTGCCGACGTTGTACGTCAACGACCTGGACCACGGTCCGTACATGTCCAACACGCTGATGGTCGATCCCAGCACCACGCAGCTGGAAGCGCTGGTCGAGATCTATCGCATGATGCGTCCCGGCGAGCCGCCGACCAAGGACGCCGCGGAGAACCTGTTCGGCAATCTGTTCTTCAACGAGGATCGCTACGATCTGTCGGCCGTCGGCCGCATGAAGTTCAACCGCCGCCTGGGCCGCGAAGAAGCCACCGGTGAGTCCGTACTGTCCAACGACGACATCATCGACGTGCTCAAGGAGCTGGTGTCGATTCGTAACGGCATCGGCCAGACCGACGATATCGACCACCTGGGCAACCGTCGCGTGCGCTCGGTGGGCGAGATGGCGGAAAACGCCTTCCGTACCGGCCTGGTGCGTGTCGAACGTGCCGTGCGCGAACGGCTGTCGATCGCCGAATCCGAAGGCCTGATGCCCCAGGACCTGATCAACGCCAAGCCGGTCGCGGCCGCGGTGAAGGAATTCTTCGGCTCCTCGCAGCTGTCGCAGTTCATGGACCAGAACAACCCGCTGTCCGAGGTCACGCACAAGCGTCGCGTCTCCGCGCTCGGCCCGGGTGGTCTGACCCGTGAGCGCGCCGGCTTCGAAGTGCGCGACGTGCATCCGACCCATTACGGCCGTATCTGCCCGATCGAGACGCCGGAAGGCCCGAACATTGGTCTGATCAACTCGCTGTCGGTGTATTCGCGCACCAACGAATACGGCTTCCTGGAGACGCCGTATCGCAAAGTCGAGAACGGCCGTGCGACCGAAGAGGTCGAGTATCTGTCGGCCATCGAGGAAGGCCGTTACGTCATCGCCCAGGCCAACGCCCGCGTCGACGACAACGGCGACCTGGTGGACGAGCTGGTCTCCTGCCGTCACCTCAACGAGTTCACCATGGCCTCGCCGGATCGCGTCCAGTTCATGGACGTGTCGCCGAAGCAGATCATGTCCGTGGCCGCCTCGCTCGTGCCCTTCCTGGAGCATGACGACGCCAACCGCGCGCTCATGGGTTCGAACATGCAGCGTCAGGCCGTGCCCTGTCTGCGTGCCGACAAGCCGCTGGTGGGCACCGGTATCGAACGCAAGGTGGCGATCGACTCCGGCAACGCCGTGACCGCACGCCGTGGCGGCGTGGTGGAAAAGGTCGACGCCTCGCGTGTGGTGGTCCGTGTGTACGACGAGGAAACCTCGGCCGAGGAAGCCGGCGTCGACATCTACAACATGGTCAAGTACACCCGTTCGAACCAGAACACCTGCCTCAACCAGAAGCCGCTGGTGGCACCGGGCGATCGCATCGAGCGCGGCGACGTGCTCGCGGACGGTCCGTCCACCGACATGGGCGAACTGGCCCTGGGTCAGAACCTGCTGGTGGCCTTCATGCCCTGGCACGGTTACAACTTCGAGGATTCCATCCTCATCTCCGAGCGCGTGGTCGAGGAAGACCGCTTCACCTCGGTGCATATCGAAGAACTGACCTGTGTCGCGCGCGAAACCAAGCTCGGGCCGGAGGAAATCACCTCGGATATTCCGAACGTGAACGAATCCGCGCTGCAGAAACTGGACGAATCGGGCATCGCCTATATCGGCGCCGAAGTGAAGGTCGGCGATATCCTGGTGGGCAAGGTCACGCCGAAGGGCGAAACCCAGCTCACCCCGGAAGAAAAGCTCCTGCGGGCCATCTTTGGCGAGAAGGCATCCGATGTGAAGGACTCTTCGCAGCGGGTGCCGCCGGGCATGGACGGCACCGTGATCGACGTGCGGGTATTCACCCGTGACGGCGTCGAGAAGGACGCCCGTGCGCTGTCGATCGAGGAAGACGAACTGGCCGAGGTGCGCAAGGACCTCAACGACCAGCAGCGTATCTTCGAGGACGATCTGTTCGATCGCCTGCGCAGCATGCTGCTGGGCAAGGTCGCTGACGGCGGCCCGAACAAGCTCAAGGCCGATGCCAAGATCACTGCCGACTATCTCGACGGCCTGGATCGTGGCAAGTGGTTCGATATTCGTCTGCAGGACGAAAGCGCACAGTCGCAGCTTGAGGCCATCGCCCAGCGCCTGAAGGATCAGAAGGCCGACTTCGAGCGTCGTTTCACCTCGAAGAAGGAAAAGATCACCCAGGGCGACGAGCTTGCCCCGGGCGTGCTCAAGATGGTCAAGGTCTATCTGGCCGTTAAGCGTCGTGTACAGCCGGGCGACAAGATGGCCGGCCGTCACGGTAACAAGGGCGTGATCTCGCAGATCGTGCCGGTCGAGGACATGCCGTATCTGGAAGACGGCACCCCGGCCGACATCGTGCTCAACCCGCTGGGCGTGCCCTCGCGCATGAACATCGGTCAGGTGCTGGAAACGCATCTGGGCTGGGCCGCGCGTGGCATCGGTCTGCGCGTGGGCGAAATGCTCGAGCAGCAGAAGGCCGTGGGCGAGATTCGCGAGTTCCTGAAGAAGGCCTACTACACCGAAGGCGGTACTCAGGAAGACATCGACAGTCTCAACGATGAAGAGATGATGACGATGGCCGGCAACCTGGTCGGCGGCATGCCGCCCGCGACGCCGGTGTTCGACGGTGCCGACGAAGACGAGATCCGTCGTCTGCTCAAGCTGGCCGGGCTGCCGGAAAGCGGGCAGGCCACGCTGATCGATGGTCGCACCGGTGACACCTTCTCGCGGCCCGTGACCGTGGGCTATATGTACATGCTCAAGCTCAACCATCTGGTCGACGACAAGATGCATGCGCGTTCCACCGGTCCGTACTCGCTGGTCACCCAGCAGCCGCTGGGCGGCAAGGCGCAGTTCGGCGGCCAGCGCTTCGGCGAGATGGAGGTCTGGGCGCTTCAGGCTTACGGCGCGGCCTACACGCTGCAGGAAATGCTCACGGTGAAATCCGACGACGTGACGGGTCGTACCCGCATGTACAAGAACATCGTCGACGGCGATCACCAGATGCATGCCGGCATGCCCGAATCGTTCAACGTGTTGACCAAGGAAATCCGTTCGCTGGGTCTCAACATCGAACTCGAGGAAGATGATTAGTGAGGTACGCGGTGGCGGCCGGCTCGTCCGGCCGCCAGCGGCGGACTAACCCACCGCCGCGCGTTGTGTCCACGCCCCTCACGATCTGGAGTACCCCATGAAAGATCTGCTGAATCTGTTCAAGAGCGCCGACGACGTCGAAGAGTTCGACGCCATCAAGATCGGCCTCGCGTCGCCGGAAACGATCCGTTCGTGGTCGTTCGGCGAGGTGAAAAAGCCGGAAACCATCAACTACCGTACGTTCAAGCCGGAACGTGACGGGCTGTTCTGTGCGCGTATCTTTGGCCCGGTCAAGGATTACGAATGCCTGTGCGGCAAGTACAAGCGCATGAAGCACCGCGGTGTGATCTGCGAAAAATGCGGCGTCGAGGTCACCCAGACCAAGGTGCGTCGTGAGCGCATGGGTCATATCGACCTGGCATCGCCGGTCGCCCATATCTGGTTCCTCAAGAGCCTGCCGTCCCGTATCGGTCTGCTGCTCGACATGCCGCTGCGCGCGATCGAGCGCGTGCTGTATTTCGAAGCCTATGTGGTCACCGACCCGGGCATGACCCCGCTCGAGCCGTACTCGCTGCTCACCGAAGAGGAATACCTCGATACGGTTGAACAGTACGGCGACGAGTTCGCGGCCAAGATGGGCGCGGAAGCGGTACTCGACATCCTTCGCAACATGGACATGGGCGCAGAAGCGGCGCGCATGCGCGAAGAACTCAATGCCACCGGTTCGGCCACCAAGATCAAGCGTCTCGGCAAGCGCCTCAAGCTGCTGGAGTACTTCCAGCAGTCGGGCAACAAGGCCGAGTGGATGATCATGCGCGTACTGCCGGTGCTGCCGCCGGATCTGCGCCCGCTGGTGCCGCTGGACGGCGGTCGGTTCGCGACCTCGGATCTCAACGATCTGTATCGCCGCGTGATCAACCGCAACAACCGTCTGCGTCGCCTGCTCGAACTCAACGCCCCGGACATCATCGTGCGCAACGAAAAGCGCATGCTGCAGGAGTCCGTGGACGCGCTGATCGACAACGGCCGTCGCGGCCGCGCGATCACCGGCTCCAACCGTCGCCCGCTCAAGTCGCTGGCCGACATGATCAAGGGCAAGCAGGGCCGTTTCCGTCAGAACCTGCTGGGCAAGCGTGTCGACTACTCGGGCCGTTCGGTCATCGTGGTTGGCCCGACGCTCAAGCTGCACCAGTGCGGTCTGCCCAAGAAGATGGCCCTGGAGCTGTTCAAGCCGTTCATCTATTCGCGCCTGCAGCGTCTGGAGCTGGCCTCCACGATCAAGGCCGCCAAGAAGATGGTCGAGCGTGAAGAGCCGGAAGTCTGGGATATGCTCGAGGAGGTCATCCGCGAGCACCCGGTCATGCTCAACCGTGCGCCGACCCTGCATCGTCTGGGTATCCAGGCGTTCGAGCCGGTGCTCATCGAAGGCAAGGCGATCCAGCTGCATCCGCTGGTCTGCACCGCCTTCAACGCCGACTTTGACGGCGACCAGATGGCCGTCCACGTGCCGCTGTCCATCGAAGCACAGCTGGAAGCGCGCGTGCTGATGATGGCCTCGAACAACATCCTGTCGCCGGCTTCCGGTGCGCCGATCATCGTGCCGACTCAGGACGTCGTGCTCGGTCTGTACTGGATGACGCGCTCGCGCGTGAACCAGCTCGGCGAGGGCATGACCTTCGCGGACGTCTCCGAGGTCTATCGTGCCTATGACGCGCAGCAGGTCGATCTGCAGGCGCATATCAAGGTGCGCATCAACGACGTCGACGTGGACGAGGACAACAACCAGACGCCGGTGACCCGGATCGTGGAAACCACGGTCGGCCGTGCGCTGCTGTCCGAGATCCTGCCCAAGGGGCTGCCGTTCAAGCTCATCAACCGCGAGCTGGACAAGAAGGCCGTGGGCGATGTCATCAACTCCAGCTATCGCGACGTGGGTCTCAAGGACACCGTCGTGTTTGCTGACCAGCTGATGTACACCGGTTTCCGTATGTCCACCCGGGCGGGTATTTCCATCGCCGTGGGCGACATGGTGATCCCGGAAGAAAAGACCACCGTGCTGGCGCGTGCCGAGGACGAGGTCAAGGAGATCGAGGAGCAGTACACCTCCGGTCTCGTGACCCAGGGCGAGCGCTACAACAAGGTCATCGATATCTGGTCGCGCGCCAACGAACAGATCGCGGGCGCCATGATGGACAAGCTCGGACTCGACGAAGTGGTCGACTCCGAAGGCAACGCCATCGACCAGACGTCGTTCAACTCGATCTTCATGATGGCCGATTCCGGGGCGCGTGGTAGTGCGGCCCAGATCCGTCAGCTGGCCGGCATGCGTGGCCTCATGGCCAAGCCGGACGGCTCGATCATCGAAACGCCCATTACCGCGAACTTCCGCGAGGGTCTGAACGTACTTCAGTACTTCATCTCCACGCATGGTGCGCGTAAGGGTCTGGCCGATACCGCCCTCAAGACCGCGAACTCGGGTTATCTGACCCGGCGTCTCGTGGACGTGTCCCAGGACGTGGTCATCACCGATCACGACTGCGGCACCGATCAGGGCATCATGATGTATCCCATCGTCGAAGGCGGCGATGTGGTCGAGCCGCTGCGCGAGCGCGTGCTCGGTCGTGTGCTGGCCTCCGACGTGGTCGACCCGGCCACCAACCACACGTTGCTCGATGCCGGCCAGCTGCTCTCCGAAAAGGAAGTGGATCTGCTCGAGGTCAATTCGATCGACGAAGTGCATGTCCGCAGCCCGATCACCTGCGAGGCGCCCTTCGGCGTCTGTGCACAGTGCTACGGCCGCGACCTGGCACGCGGTGAGCAGGTCTCGATCGGCGAGTCCGTGGGCGTGATCGCCGCGCAGTCGATCGGTGAGCCCGGCACCCAGCTGACCATGCGTACCTTCCACGTGGGTGGTGCGGCTTCGCGTGCGGTCTCGGCCGACGGTGTGGAAATCAAGTCCGCCGGTACCGTCAAGCTGCACAACATCAAGACGGTCGAGCACGCCGAAGGCGGCCATCTCGTGGCCGTATCCCGCTCCGGCGAGATCGGCGTCATGGACGAGAACTACCGCGAGAAGGAACGCTACAAGATCCCCTACGGCGCGCGTCTGCACGTCGGCGAGGGCGATGCGGTGGAAGCCGGTGCGCGTCTCGCGGACTGGGATCCGCATACCCATCCGATCATCTCGGAAGTCGCCGGCAAGGTGAAGTTCGAGGAGTTCATCGAGGGTGTGACCGTCCAGCGCGAAATCGACGAGATCACCGGCGTCTCCACGCTGGTGGTCACCGAGCCGAAATCGCGTGGTCAGGGCAACCGCGACCTGCGTCCGGTGATCAAGCTGCTGGACAACGACGGCAACGAGCTCAACTTCCCCGGCACCGAGATCCCGGCAGCCTACAGTCTGCCGCCGAAGGCGATCGTGGTGGTCGAGGACGGCCAGAGCGTGGTCGTGGGCGACGTCACCGCACGTATCCCGCAGGAGTCGTCCAAGACGCGTGATATCACCGGTGGTCTGCCGCGTGTGGCCGACCTGTTCGAAGCACGCAAGCCCAAGATCCCGGCAATCCTTGCCGAGGCCGCGGGCACGATTCGCTTCGGCGAGGCGACCAAGGGCAAGCAGCGCCTGAAGATCGTCGACACGGAAGGCTACGAGAACGAGATCCTCATTCCGAAGTGGCGCCAGATCAACGTGTTCGAAGGCGAGCACGTCGAGAAGGGCGAAATCATCTCGGACGGCGAGCCGATGCCGCATGACGTGCTGCGTCTGCAGGGCATTCCCAAGCTGGCGGACTACCTGGTCAAGGAAATCCAGGACGTCTACCGTCTGCAGGGCGTGCGCATCAACGACAAGCACATCGAAGTGATCGTGCGTCAGATGCTGCGCCGGGTGGAGATCACCGATGCGGGCGATACGTCGTTCCTGCAGGGCGAACAGGCCGAGTACCAGGCGGTGCTCAACGAAAACCGGCGTGTGGAGGCCAAGGGCGAGCAGCCGGCGACCTTCGAGCGCCTGTTGCTGGGTATCACCAAGGCCAGTCTGTCGACCGAGTCGTTCATCTCCGCGGCATCGTTCCAGGAGACCACGCGTGTGCTCACGGAGGCCGCGGTACGCGGCGCCCGCGACGATCTGCGCGGTCTCAAGGAGAACGTCATCGTGGGCCGTCTGATTCCGGCCGGTACCGGCCTGGCGTACCACGAACAGCGCCGTCGCGAGCGTCTCGGCCCGCTGGATCTGGAAGGCGCGCTGCCGCGCGACGAGCAGATCCCGGGCGCAAGCGAAGAAGCCGAGGCTCAGGAATCGACCAACGAAGACTCCGCCTGAGGCGATATGGCGCGCCGTGCTTGACAGCGCGGCGCGCCACTATTAGTATCCGCCGTCCTTTAACGGCAGCACGACGTCGGGTCGCGCTGCCTTAATATTTTTAATCGATCGAGTAGGGTGACGACGTGTCTACGGTCAACCAACTGGTCCGCAAGGGCCGCAAAGACAAGCGCCAAAAGAACGACGTACCCGCGCTGCAGGGCTGTCCGCAGCGCCGTGGTGTGTGTACGCGTGTCTATACCACCACGCCGAAGAAGCCGAACTCCGCGCTGCGTAAAGTAGCCCGTGTTCGCCTGACCAACGGTTTTGAAGTCGCCAGCTATATCGGCGGTGAGGGTCATAACCTGCAGGAACACTCGGTCGTGCTCATTCGTGGCGGTCGTGTGAAGGACTTGCCCGGTGTGCGTTATCACACCGTGCGCGGTGCGCTGGATGCCTCGGGCGTCGAAGCGCGTCGTCAGGGTCGTTCCAAGTACGGCGCCAAGAAGCCGAAGTCCTAGTTCGAACGTACTAGTTCCCAGAATACCTAAAGGTTCACTATGTCCCGTCGTGCATCCGCGCCGCGTCGCGAAATCCTGCCCGATCCTCGCTACCACAGCGAGCTGCTTGCCAAATTCATGAACATGATCATGGAAGATGGCAAGAAGTCGAAGGCCGAAGCCATCGTTTACGGTGCGCTGACCCAGATCGGCACCAAGAAGGGTACCGACGAGCCGCTGGAAATTCTCGAGGAAGCGCTGGACAACATCCGTCCCGCCGTCGAGGTGAAGTCGCGTCGTGTGGGTGGTGCCACCTACCAGGTGCCGGTCGAAGTGCGCGCCGTACGTCGCACGACGCTGGCCATGCGCTGGGTGATCGACGCGGCGCGCAAGCGCGGCGAGCACTCCATGGCGCAGCGGCTGGCTGGTGAGCTGCTGGATGCCTCTGAGCATCGCGGCGCCGCGGTCAAGAAGCGTGAAGACACGCACCGCATGGCTGACGCCAACAAAGCCTTCTCGCATTTCCGCTGGTAAGACGCGCGACCATCGCGCGCTCCATTTCGTAAGAATCAAGAGACTTTCATGGCCCGTAAGCATCCTCTAGAGCGCTATCGCAACATCGGCATCATGGCGCATATCGATGCCGGCAAGACCACGACGACCGAGCGCGTGCTCTACTACACCGGTATCTCCCACAAGATGGGCGAAGTGCATGACGGCGCGGCCGTGATGGACTGGATGGCGCAGGAGCAGGAGCGCGGCATCACGATTACCTCGGCCGCTACCACCTGCTTCTGGCAGGGCATGGAGCAGCAGTACCCCGAGCAGTACCGCATCAACATCATCGACACTCCGGGCCACGTGGACTTCACCATTGAAGTCGAGCGTTCCCTGCGTGTGCTCGACGGCGCGGTATGCGTGCTGGACGCCAATGCCGGCGTAGAGCCGCAGACCGAAACGGTGTGGCGTCAGGCCAACAAGTACCATGTGCCGCGTCTGGTGTTCGTCAACAAGATGGACAAGCTCGGCGCCGACTACTATCGCTGCGTGCAGATGATGCGCGATCGTCTGGCGACCCATCCGGTATCGATTCAGCTGCCCATCGGCGCGGAAGACGATTTCGAGGGCGTGGTCGATCTGCTGCGCATGCAGGCGATCTACTGGAATCAGGAAGACGCCGGGCGTACCTTCGAGGCCCGCGATATCCCCGATCACCTCAAGGACGATGCGGCCAAGTATCGCGAAGAGATGGTCGAGGCGGCTGCTGAAGCCAGCGAAGAGCTGATGGACAAGTACCTCGAAGAGGGTGAGCTGTCCAACGACGATATCAAGGCCGGCCTGCGCACGCGCACCATCAACAACGAAATCTGCCTGTGCCTCTGCGGCACCGCCTTCAAGAACAAGGGCGTTCAGGCAATGCTCGACGCCGTGGTGGACTATCTGCCGGCGCCGACGGAAGTGCCGCCGATCAAGGGCCAGGACGCCAACGATCCGGATACCAAGATCGAGCGTCGCGCCAGCGACGACGAGCCGTTTTCCGCGCTCGTGTTCAAGATCGCGACCGATCCCTTCGTGGGTTCGCTCGCCTTCATTCGCGTCTATTCTGGCGTGCTTGCCTCGGGCGATGCGGTCTACAACTCGATCGAGAACAAGAAAGAGCGTGTCGGTCGTATCCTGCAGATGCACTCGAACACGCGTGAAGAAATCAAGGAAGTCCGCGCCGGCGATATCGCCGCGGTGGTCGGCCTGAAGAACGTCACCACCGGTTACACGCTGTGTGCGCCGGACTCGCAGGTCATCCTTGAGCGCATGGAGTTCCCGGATCCGGTTATCGCCGTGGCCGTGGAGCCCAAGTCCCGTGCCGACCAGGAGAAGATGGGTGTGGCCCTGTCGAAGCTGGCCCAGGAGGATCCGTCCTTCCAGGTTCGTACCGACGAGGAAACCGCGCAGACCATCATTTCCGGGATGGGTGAGCTGCACCTCGAAATCATCGTCGACCGCATGAAGCGGGAGTTCGGTGTCGAGGCCAACGTCGGCGCGCCGCAGGTGGCCTACCGTGAAACCATCCGCAAGGAAGTCGAGCAGGAAGGCAAGTTCGTTCGTCAGTCGGGTGGTCGCGGTCAGTACGGTCACGTTTATCTGCGCCTTGAACCGCAGGAAGAAGCCGGCGCCGGCTACGAATTCATTAACGCCATTACCGGTGGCGTCGTGCCGAAGGAATACATCAACTCCGTGGACAAGGGTGTCCAGGAAGCGATGACCAACGGTGTGGTCGCCGGTTATCCGATGGTCGACCTCAAGGTCACGCTGTACGACGGCTCCTATCATGACGTTGACTCGAGTGAGTCCGCGTTTAAAATAGCCGGCTCCATGGCGTTCAAGGACGGTGCTCGCAAGGCATCGCCGGTTCTTCTCGAGCCGATGATGGACGTTGAGGTGGTGACCCCGGAAGAGTACATGGGTGACGTGATGGGCGATCTGAATCGCCGTCGCGGTACCGTCAAGGGCATGGAGGACATCCCCACCGGCAAGCAGCTGTCTGCTGAAGTGCCGCTGTCGGAGATGTTCGGTTATTCGACCGATCTGCGCTCGATGAGCCAGGGTCGTGCAACCTACACCATGCAGTTCGAGAAATATTCGGAAGCGCCTTCGCACGTGATTGAAGGCCTTACCCGCAACCAGTCGCAAAAGGCATAAGAGGTAGTTCCGTGTCCAAATCAAAATTCGAGCGTAACAAGCCGCACGTAAACGTCGGCACGATTGGTCACGTGGACCATGGCAAGACCACGTTGACGGCGGCGCTGACGG
>NZ_PBYA01000021.1 GCF_002729955.1 Salinisphaera sp.
CCGCCAGTGTGGCCCAGCCGATCCTGCGCCTGCCGGAGCGAGCCGATACAGCGCTCCATCTCGATCTCCTCGCCCACGCAGCGTGCCAGCACGGCGATGAGATCAAGATCGGCCTGACTGAACAGCCCGTCCGCCTCGCGATCTGCGAACCAGAGGGTGCCGTGGCAAGCCGTGCCGACCAGAACCGGGCAGCCGATATAGCGACTCAGCTCGAGACGACCGGCATAAGCCCGTGGCGGCATGCGTTCGCAGGTCAGCCCGTCGCGACGGAACGCCGCGTTCTGGGCCAGCGTATGGTCGCAGTAGGTGTCGCCACGATTGAAGGCTTGCCCGACCTGCAGACCGGGCTCAGAGCCGACCGCCGCAACCACGACCAGTTCATCGCCATCCTGTTCGCTGATCGCGCCGCAGGCCAGGCCGAAGTGCTCGCAGCCGAATTCGAGCAGCGCCCGACGGCGCGCCTCGAACGTCAGCGCCGAATCGAACATGATGCCGCGCAGCGCATGCAGCACCTGTGTCTGACCCGCCAAGGCGCTCACTTCGTGCACGAATTCGAGATAGGCCAGGCCGCCGTCGCGCGGATCACGCAGGGTGGCAATCAGGGTCTGGCCGGCAAACGTGGCGCCGTCGCAGCGACGGCGATGCCCGAGCCAACGGATATAGCCCTGCCCCGTATCCGCGCTGGTCTGCTGGCACGCGCCGTCCGAGGCCGTTTGCTCGGCCTCGGCATACAAATCGCTTGCCTTGCGGCCGATCAGCTCGTCTTCCGAGCCGCCGAACAGCGCCAATGCGGCCGCGTTGGCAAAACAGATTCGCCGGCTACCGTCGGCACACAGCACCGCGTGTTCGGAGTGGGCGAACAGCTCGACCAGCGTCGCCTTCAGGGAATTCGCAGCAGCTGCGCCCGTATTCGCACCGGGCGGCCGTGGTTCGTGCATGTCGTGACTCGCGATGATCTAACCCTGCGAATCGATCGTTCACAGACCGACCATAGTACCCGCGCCGTGGCCGCCGATCGAATCCGGCACGCCGACCGCTGGAACCTTCGCCACCTGGTTGACACGGCCTTCTTGCGCCCCAAGGTCGAGGGCATTGCACGAATATCGAGGCACAGCCATGACGGACAGCCAAACCGAACTCTTTCGCGAACAAGCCTATGTCGGCGGCCGCTGGATCGATGCCGCGGAACACGCCCGCCGCGCCGTGGACAACCCGGCCACCGGCGAAACCATCGGCCATATCCCGGATCTTGAGCCGGCGCGTCTGCAGGGGGCCATCGACGCCGCCGATGCGGCGTTCAGGCGCTGGCGCGAAACGGCTGTGACCACCCGCGGCGACAAGCTGCTGGCCTGGTACGACGGCATGCAGCAAAACCGCGAAGCCCTGGCGCAGCTGATGACCCGCGAGCAGGGCAAGCCGATCGCCGAAGCCCGCGGCGAAGTCGATTATGCGGCCAGCTTCATTCGCTGGTTTGCCGAAGAGGGCCGGCGCAGCAACGGGGTGAACATCCCGGCCGAAAACGCGGATATGGCGCTGGGTACGGTCGAGGAACCGGTGGGCGTGGTGGGCGTGATCACGCCCTGGAACTTCCCGTTGGCAATGATCACGCGCAAGGCCGCCGCGGCGCTGGCCGCCGGCTGTACCGTGGTGGTCAAACCGGCCAGCGAAACCCCGTTTTCGGCGCTCGCCCTGGCCGCCCTGGCCGAACAGGCAGGCCTCGACGACGGCGAATTCAACGTCGTGACCGGGGACGCGGAGCGCGTCTCTCGGGCCATGTGCGACGACAGCCGCGTGCGTGCGCTGTCGTTCACCGGTTCCACGCCGATCGGGCGTCAGCTGTTGCGCGACGGCGCGGCCACGGTCAAACGCATGTCCATGGAACTCGGCGGCAACGCGCCGTTCATCGTCTGCGAAGACGCGGATCTGGACAGCGCGGTGGACTCGGCCGTGGCCGCGAAGTTTCAGACCAGCGGTCAGGACTGTGTGGCTGCCAACCGCATATTCGTGCACCGCACCTTGTACGACGACTTCGTGGCCCGCTTTGCCGAACGCATGAACGCAATGACGGTGGGCAACGGCGCTGACGAAGCGACCGAAATCGGGCCGCTCATCCACGAGCGTGCGGTCGAGAAGGCACAGGCCCTGGCCGACGATGCCGAAAGCAGGGGCGCACGCGTGATCGGTCGTGCCCAGGCCGAAGCGCCGGGCACGCGCTACTTCATGCCGACGTTACTGGCCGATATCACCCCCGAGATGCGTATCTTCTCCGAGGAGGCCTTCGCGCCGCTGGCGGCGGTCTGTGCCTTCGATGACGACGACGACGTGATCGCCCAGGCCAACGATACCGAGTACGGGCTGGCGGCCTATGTGCATACCCATTCGGACGCCCGGATCCGCAAGTTCATGCGCGCCCTCGACTACGGCATGGTAGGCGTGAACACCATGGACATTACCGGCCCGCACGTGCCCTTCGGCGGCATGAAGCAATCCGGGCTGGGCCGCGAAGGCGCGCATGCCGGCATGCAGGAATATCTGGAAACCAAGTATTACTGCCTGGGTGGCGTACCGGCCTGATCGAGACGCCACGCCGGGCCACGGCCGGTTATTCGGCGGGTCCGGCGTGGCGCTGCGCTGGTGAGCGCTGGCGCAGTTCGGCTATGTTTTGAGTTTTCACCCCCGCATAAAGGAAGCGATTCATGGCCGCCATGTTCGAACCCAAACACGCCGCCACCCACAAGGAACGCCGGGTCTACGGCCGCTACGAAAAGCTTTATACCCTCAACGACTTTCTGGCGGCGCTGTATTTTCTGGTCGGTTCGGTGATGTTCTTCTATGAAAGCCTGATGATCGCCGCAACCTGGTGCTTCACACTCGGCTCGGTGCATTTCCTGCTGCGCCCGACGATCAAGGTCGCCCGCGAATTTCATATCGCCCAGCTGCCGCTGCCGGGCGACGACGAACGCCGCTCTTGATCATGTATGAAACGCAGCGGGTTGCCATCGAGCAGACCGGTGGTCCGCAAATGAACGCGAAGAAACGCGAATAAGACAAAAGAGCGCAGGTGAGCTTTTTTTCGCGCCGTACGATCACGGCCGCCGGCAGATGGGCGCCGATATTGCGATTCCCGTGATCAACCTCGATGTGGCTTCGTTCTTCAAGAGCAACCACAGATTGCGCGGATTGCGCAGATGAAGATGAACAAGCGCCGCAGATGCGTCGAACGGCCACGAAGCCCCGTCTTCGATCTGCGTGATCTGCGTCGATCTGCGGACTTTTCCTTACCGCTAATGCCAGCGAAGCCGACGCGCCGATGGCGTACGTCAACCGACACGGCCGAATCGATACATCTGCGTAATCGACGCAATCTGCGGATAAACCGCTTCTTGATCAAGGTATTCAACGCAGCGGGCTGTTCTCGATCAGGCAGATTGCCCCAACGCGAAGAACCACGAACAAGGCAAAAGCGCGGTCGCTCGAAGGCCAGTGGGCGTGTGCTCAAGCTGCATACTGAACTTCGGCCATAGTCAGCACGCCGCTAACGTACCAGCGCCTGACCCACCCGCCGCAGCCGCGGCAGCTCGTCGAGCAGTTGGGCGAGCTGGCCGCGGATCAGCCGCTGGGGCTCAATATTGTCCAGCGGCATGGCGGTGAGCGCATCCCGAAGGCTGTGTTCGTGTTCGCTGTCCACCGGCATGGGTTCACCGCGCACGAGCGCATGCCCGGCCTCTTCCAGCGTATCGGCGATATAGGCGGCCACCTGTTCGAGCAGTGTGTTGCCCGCATGCGCCGGCAGCACCTGGCGGTGGGCGCCCAGCGTGGACAGATGCGCGATCAGCGTCTGCGCACAGGCCAGCACGGCCAGCGACTGCTTGCTGTCGGCACGCGCGCCGTGCGGGTCCTTGAGCGCAGATGAGACGTGGGTGCTTACGGCTGCGTCTGCGTTGTGCGCATCGCGACGGGCAATACGATAGTCCAGGTCGTCACGTTTGCCGTGGCGATACTGAACGAAGATCGCGCGCAGATAGCGGCCATTGGCAGCCAGCGCATCGGCCAGGCGCTGGTGCAGTTCGCGCGAACGCCAGTCCGGCAGCACCAGCCGCATGGCCGCAAATGCGATCGCGCCGCCGATCAGGGTATCCAGCAGGCGCGGCACGATCAGGTCGAAGCCGTTGCCGACCTGGTTGAAGGCCAGCAACACGAGCACGCTGATGGCCGCCGCGGCCACCACATAGCGCCGAAAACGAGTGGCGAAAAACGTGACCCCGGCGGCAATGGTCAGCAGCAGCTGGATTTCGGTGCCCGGGAAAAGCTTGAGCAGCGCCCAGCCGACCACCAGGCCGAACACCGTGCCGCTCACACGCTGGATGGCACGCTTGCGGGTCGCGCCGTAATCGGGCTGGCACACCAGCATCACGGTCAGAAGAATCCAGTAGCCCTGCTCCGGGTGCACGATCTTGAGCACGGCATAGCCCACGAGCATCGCCAGCCCCAGGCGCAGGCCGTGGCGAAAACGCGCCGAGGCGGGGGTGAGTTCCACCGCAATACGGCGCAACCCTTCGGCCAGGCTGGCCGGGGCCGGATTCTGCAGCCGCTGCTCTTCGGCCTGCTCGACCGGCGCCTTGGCGGTGGCCACACGCTCGGCCAGCGAATCGAGGTTGTCGGCCAGTTCCTCGACCACGCCAAGCAGCTCGCGGCCCGGCGCGTTTTCACGCGCGCGCTGATAGGCAAGCGCGGCATCGAATTCGCGACGCGCCGTATTCACCGCCGAAAAGCCGCGGGTGGGTTGGTAGCGCAGCCCGGCCGCGCGCTCGCGACAGGCGCCGGCCACGGCCATGACCAATCGCTGTGCCCGAAACATCAGGTCGCTGTGAAAGAAGGCATGGGTCAGACGGGCATAGGGATGATGCGAGGAGGCCGCGCGTTCGTGAATATCCTGTGCGGCCAGATACAGGCGCAGATTCTCGTTCATGGCCGAGCGTGAGCGACGCCCGTCGAGGCGGTCGATCAATGCGAGACGAACCTCGTTGAGGGCGGCCACGACGGCCGCATTGGCATGGGCGAGCGCGTTGCGACAGGCCACGATATCCAGACCGCGGCTGGGTTCGAACAGGCGGGCCTTGCAGTCCAGATAGTCGCCGAGCGCCTCGTAGAGTCGGGCCAGGGCATGGCGTACCGGCCGATGTACGAACACCGCGTTCCAGACCAGCGACAACACTCCGTACCAGCCGGCGCCGGCCACCAGCAGCGCCGGTTGGCGCCAGAAGGTGTCGGCCACGGGATGCTGGTCGCGCCCGATCATGCCGTAGACGGCCAGCAGTAACGTCGCGTTGCTGATGGTGGCATAGCGCGGGCTGGCCGCGCCCATCATCACGAGCACGAACGGCCCCAGCGCCAGGGCAACGCCGAATACCAGCGTACGCTCGAACAGCAGCTGTACCAGCAGCGCGGCGGCCGCAAAACAAAGCAACGTCACGGCCAGGGCGCTCGCGCGGCGGCGCCAGCTATCGTCAGTCTCCGCGATCGCGGCCGCGATCACGCCGAGCATGAGGGGAATCAGCTCGTGGACATTGTCGCCCAGCCCGGCATAGAGCATCACCCCGGCGAGCGCGGCAAACACGCGCAGTGCATCGGCAAAGCGCTCGAAGGCGAGCAGGTATTGGAGACGGTGCCAGCGCAATCCGACGATCCCGGGCGAAATTCAACCATCGTATTCTAGACGTTCGCAGCGCTCATACGCTGGCCGCGGCATGCCGTCGCCCCGCCGCGACGCGCAACCGTGACACATCGGGGACGACGCGCGCGCGGCAAACATATACCCTGCCACGCGCCGCGCCGGATGGCGGCGCAGATCAGGGCCGGTATAGCCGGCGCCAGACCGGGAAGGCCGTGCAGATTCTGTTGTTCAACCTCGCCGCATTCGCCGGTGCCTGTGCCCAGGGCATGACCGGCTTTGGCTCGGGTACGCTCACCGCCTCGCTGCTGGTGATGCTGTTTCCGTTTCGCGACGTGGTCGCGACGGTGGCCATGCTCGTACTTGTGCCCAACCTGATGCTCACCTGGCTGACCCGCCACGAAATGGACTGGCACCGCGGGCCCGTGGCCGCGCTCGGCCTGTCGCTGGGCATTATCGTGGGCGGCCAGCTGCTCGCGATTCTACCGGCCGAGCTGCTACGCCGCGGGCTGGGCATGGCCATACTCGTATACGTCGCCCTTATGCTCTGGCGCACGCCCACCCCGGAACAGGCACCGCCGCGCTCGGTCCGCGAGGGCGGTTTTTTGTTCGGTAGCGGTGCGGCAGCCGGGGTGATCGTGGGCGCGGTGGGCGTATCCCCCATCCCGCTTTTGATCTACGTGAGCCTGCGCTATCCCAAGCAGATCGCCCGCTCGGTGCTCACGCTCGCCTTCTTCTGCGGCACCATCACCCAGAACATCGTCTACTATCAGCTTGGCCTGCTCACCGGCGAACTGGCGCTGATGGCGCTTTTGACCGTGCCGGGGATCGCGCTGGGCCTGCTGGTGGGCAACCGGCTGCACTACCGGATCAACCAGAAGACTTTTGCACGCGCCCTGGCCCTGATTCTGCTATTTCCGGCGCTGCGTCTGGTCTGGGGTTGATCGAGGCCTGGGTGCCATGTGCCGGCGTCGAGATCATATCGGCATTGCACCCTACCCGCGCGCACGGGCATGATTCCATGAGTGAAATATCGGTTATCGCCGCGTGTTCAGCCGATCGCCCGTCATTCTCGACCTCGGCGGGCCATGGCACCACAAACCGGTTTGTGATCGCGAATATGACACCGGCATGCACCGATACCGACGCAAAGATGGCCCGTACGTCCCCTGTTTGGTGCCGGTCATCACGAATAATTCGTGTATCGTGAAAGCGATACGCCATAATGGGGACAATGGCGATAACTGTTTAAGCCTGCGGCCGCCCTGGGCGCCATGCAGGCAGATTATGCCGCCGACTCCGGCCAATCAATGAGTTCCTTCATGCGCAAGCTTGCCCTGCTTTTCCTGATTGCCCTGTTCGTGTTCGCGCAGACCGGCTGCGCGGCCGATTCACCGGCCGATCCGGAGCCGGTACCCGACGCGGGCGGTGGCGCCGCCGAGGGCTATTCGCCGCTGGTGCCTGACGATAACCAGGCCAAGATCGACCGCGAAATCGTCAAGCAGCTGCAGCAGAATCACTACAACAAGGTCGAACTCGACGACGAATTTTCCGAGAAGTTCTTCAACGCCTATCTCGACGAGCTCGACGGCACCCGCGGGGTGTTTTTGCAATCGGATATCGATCGCCTGCGCGACAAATACGAGCACGCGCTGGATGACGAGCTCAAGGAAGGCCAGACCCGGGCGGCCTTCGATATCTACAACACCTATCAGAAGCGGCGTATCCAGATCGACCAATGGGCGCTGGAGCGTATTTCGCAGGGCATCGACAGCTTCGATATCAGCGACGACGAAAGCTTCGATATCGACCGCGAGAGCGCGCCCTGGCCGGCCGATGCCGCCGCGCGTGAAGCGCTGTGGACCCAGCAGCTCGAGAATCAGTTGATCAACCTCAAGCTCAACGATCTTGACGAAGAGGAGGTGGAGAAACGTCTGACCCAGCGTTACTCCAACGAGCTCAAGCAGCTGCGCCAGACCGAGCCGATGGATGCGTTCTCGGCCTATATGGACGCCTACACGCACAGCTACGATCCGCATACCGATTACTTCTCGCCGCGGCGTTCGGAAGATTTCAATATCGACATGAACCTGCAGCTGCAGGGCATTGGTGCCGAACTGCGCTCCAAGAACGGCTATGCCGAACTGGTGCGCCTGATTCCCGGCGGGCCGGCGGCGAAGTCGGGCAAGCTCAAGCCCACCGACCAGATCATCGCCGTGGGCCAGGGCGAAGACGGCGAGTTCACCGACGTCGTGGGCATGCGTCTGGACGAAACGGTACAGCTCATCCGTGGCGAGAAGGGCAGCACCGTGCGCCTGCAAATCTCGTCGCAGGACGGCAGCCAGACCAAGACGGTGACGCTGGTACGCGACAAGATCGAGCTCAAGGACCAGGCCGCGCGCAAGCAGATCATCCAGCTCGAACGGGGCGGCCAGACCGTGGACGTGGGCCTGATCACCCTGCCCTCGTTCTATAACGGCACCGCCAAGGATGTTAAGAAGCTGGTGGTCGAACTCAAGAAGAACGAAGACCTCGCCGGCATCGTGCTCGACCTGCGCAACAACGGCGGCGGTGCACTCGGCGAGGCCATGAAGCTGACCGGGCTGTTCATGAACTCGGTGCCGGTCGTGCAGATCCGCGATGCCGACGGCAACGTCCAGGTGCTGGGCGATCGCAACGACGGCCCGGTCTACGACGGGCCTCTGGCGGTGATGGTCAATCGCCTGTCGGCCTCGGCTTCCGAGATTGTCGCCGGCGCCCTGCAGGACTACGGTCGGGCCATCGTGCTCGGCGGCCAGACCTTCGGCAAGGGCACGGTACAGACGCTGATGCCGCTCTCGGAAGGCCAGATCAAGCTCACTCAGGCCAAGTTCTATCGCGTGACCGGCGAATCCACCCAGGATCGGGGCGTGACCCCGGACCTGACCTTCCCGGCTGCCATCGACCCCAGCAAGATCGGCGAAAGCGCGCTGCCCAACGCCCTGCCCTGGGACCGGATCAAGCCCACCACCTACCCCTATTCCGATGAGATCGAGCAGCTGCTCGACACCCTCGAGCGCGGGCACAAGATGCGGGTGGAAAAAGACCCGGACTACAAGTACCGCGTCGACCGTATTCGTCTGGCCCGCCAGCAGAGCGAAAAGACCCGCGTCTCGCTCAACCTGGAAGAACGCCGCGCGGAGCAGGAAGCCCTCAAGCAGCAGAGCCTGCGTCTGGCCAACACCCACCGCGAAGCGACCGGCGAAGAACCCTTCGAAGACTACGCCGCGTTCGAGAAAAGCGAAGAAGGCGAAGACCCGCAGGAACAGGAACTCACCGGCCAGTCCCGCGACAAGGACGAAATCGACGCCTACCAGACCGAAAGCGCCCGCATCCTGCTCGACCTGGTGGAAGCCTTCATTCGCGAAAAACAGCAGGCGGACGCCGCGTGAAGTCCGGCATCAGCTCGCTTATCGGTCACAAACGCCGTTCGATGTCCGACTCGATCGGTATCGTCGCTCCTATCGGGCCGAACGTATGAGCATCCGTCAGCTACCCACGGGCGACCCGTGCGTGATCCTTATCGACTGGCACGCCACGCTGGTCAACACCCACGACGCGATGTATCACGCGGTCGACGATGTACTGCCACGCCTGGAGGATCTGGGCCTGCTTGAGCATCTGCTCGCCCCCGATCAGTCGAAGACAATCGAGGATGCGAAGCTGGTCAAGTACGTGCGCGACAACCGCGCACTGCATCCGCGCATCGTCGCCGAGCGCAAGATCTCGCGGACCGACATCTTCGAGGTGCTGTTTGGCGACAATCCGGATGCCAAGCAACGCGCGCACGGCGCCTTCGACGAGTCGTATCGCAAGTACGTGGGCGAGGTTACGCCGCTTGAGCCCGACACCCGCACCAATCTGCAGGCCCTGCGCGATCTGGATATCACCCTGGGGCTGATCTCCAACCGCAACCGCGAGTTCATGAATCACGAGCTTGCGATCGTGGACGGCACCGGCTGGCAGGATCTGTTCGACGCCATGACCTGCGGCAACGATGTACCGCATCGAAAACCGCATCCGCACCTGTTGCTCAAGGCGCTCGACCAGCTGGGGCGCGGTGCTGGCGACCACGTCTGGTATGTGGGCGATTCCACCACCGACGTGATCGCCGCCAAGCGCGCCGGCGTGACGGCAGTGTTCTATAACGGTGCAGGCTGGGATCAGCAGTGGATCGACAAGATCTTTCCCGGCACGGTGAGCCATCCGCACCGCCCGGACGCGGTCGTGGACAATCTCGGCGAACTCGTCGACCTGGCCCGTCATATGCGGGCCCAGCACCTGCGCGTGGAGCGTTCCCGCGACTGATGCCTCTTCGTCGCGCCCCGTTTGGGTGCAAAACCGGGCTTGAAACGGGCACGGCGTGGCATTGCCGACCGAAGTCGCTCGCAAGTCGCTGATTCTGCCTGGTCGCAGAGACCTGGCAAGGTTCCTGCATTAACCCCGATAACGAGTAAATCGGGTATCGGCAGCATCGGCTGCCCCACAATCAGTTTCCAATGGATGGCTAGGGTTCCGGTCGGTGCGACATGCAAGCGCCGATGGCTGGTCCGAGAGCCATCGACCTGCACCGCCAATCGCAAGATTGGCGCAGGTTACACGGCGGGATAAAAGCCCGGGAGGTCACCCAGCAGTTCGTCTGCGTCCGGTACCCCCTGTGTCAATCGCCGAAGTTGGAGACCGCCATGCCCCGTACGTCCCGCCTTGTTTCATCGCTTGCCATTGTCGCCTGTGCGCTCATGCCGCTGGGCGCGGCCCAGGCCAAGGACAACTTTCGCGTGTGCTGGTCGATCTATGCCGGCTGGATGCCCTGGAGCTACGCTGAGAGCTCCGGAATCATGGATAAATGGGCCGACAAGTACGACATTTCCGTCGAACTGGTCCAGATCAACGACTATATCGAGTCGGTGAACCAGTACACCGCCGGCAATGTCGACGGCTGTGCGATGACCAACATGGATACGCTGACCATTCCGGCGGCCTCGGGCGTTGATTCCACCGCCCTGCTCATCAACGATTATTCGAACGGCAACGACGGCGTGATCCTCAAGAACGCGGATTCGCTCGCGGATATCAAAGGCCGCCAGGTCAATCTGGTGCAGTTCAGCGTTTCCCACTATTTCCTTGCCCGTGCGCTGGATTCGGTCGGCCTGACCGAGCGCGACATCAAGACCGTGAACACCACCGACGCGGACATGGTCGGCATCTACGCCAACGACGACGTCGACGCGGTGGTGACCTGGAACCCGCAGCTGCAGGCCATCGATGCCATGCCCAACAGCAGCCTGGTCTATACGTCGGCCGAGATCCCGCGTGAAATCCTCGACATGCTGGTGGTGAACACGCAGACGCTGGCCGACAACCCGGACTTCGGTAAGGCCATGGTCGGCGCCTGGTACGAGGTCATGCAGCATATCGCCGACGGCGACGAAGACGCGCTGGCGGCCATGGCCGAAGCGGCGGGCACCGATGTGGCCGGCTACAAGCAGCAGCTTGCCGCCACCCATCTGTATACCGATCCGAGCGAGGCCGCCGAGCTGATGAACAGCGCCGAGCTGCTCGACACGATGCAGCGCATCGCCGAGTTCAGCTACAAACACGGCCTGCTGGGCCCGGCTGCCCCCGGTCCGGACTTCGTCGGTATCGAATCGCCGGCCGGCGTTTACGGCAACGAGTCCAACGTGATGATGCGCTTCGAGCCGAGCTTTACCGAAGACTACGCCGAGTCGCGCTGAGCCCGCTGCCCGCGCGGCGCCCGTGAGTTCGGGCGCCGCCTCTTCGGCCGAATCCAAGGACTGCCGCCATGAAGCGCCTGATCAACCTGAAGCCCGCACGCCCGGCGCGTGTCGCACTCGCGCTGTTGCCGTTTCTGCTGATCGCCTTTGTCTATCTCAGTGCCTCCAGCGCACGGCTGGCCGAAAATCCCAACGACCGGCTGCTGCCCTCACCGGCCAAAATGGCCGACACCATGCACGGCCTGGCCACCGAGGCGAACGTGCGCACGGGCAGCATTCCGCTCTGGGCCGATACCGCGGCCAGCCTGAAGCGGCTGGGCATCGGGGTGGGCATCAGCGCATTCGCAGCGCTCGTCTTCGGTCTGTTGAGCGGCGGGCTGCCATTGTTTCGGGCCCCGTTCTCGCCGCTGATCACCGTGGTATCGCTGATTCCACCGCTGGCGGTATTGCCGATTCTGTTCATCGCCTTCGGCACCGGCGAACTGGCCAAGATCGTGCTGATCATCGTCGGCATCACGCCGTTTCTGATTCGCGATCTCACCGGCGAGGCCCTTCGGCTGCCCGACGAACAGCGCATCAAGGCACAAACGCTCGGCGCGAACTCCTGGCAGGTGATGTTGCGCGTGCTGCTGCCCCAGCTCACCCCCAGGCTGATTTCGGCCACCCGCCTGGCCCTGGGCAGCGCCTGGCTGTTTCTGATCGCCGCCGAAGCCATCGCCGCCCAGGACGGGCTGGGCTATCGCATCTTTCTGGTGCGCCGCTATCTGTCCATGGACGTGATCCTGCCCTATGTGGCGTGGATCACCCTGCTGGCGTTCATCATCGATCAGGCGCTGCTCTGGATCTCGCGCCTGTCGTTCCCCTGGTATCACGTCGACGAGGGGAAGTCCTAATGAGTCTCGTAGAAGCCAAAGGGCTGGAAAAACACTACGGCGACGACGTGGTGCTGGAACGGCTCAACTTCAGCGTGGAACCCGGCGAATTCGTGACCATCGTCGGCGCCTCGGGCTGTGGCAAGACCACGTTCCTGAAAATGATGCTGGGCACCGAATCCATCACAAAGGGCCAGCTGCGGGTGGACGACAAGCCCATCCCCGGCGAGCCGGGCCCGGATCGGGGCGTGGTGTTCCAGCGCTATTCCGTTTTCCCGCATCTGACCGTGCTGGGCAATACCATCATCGCCGAAGAGCTCTCGCGCTCGCGCCTGTTCGGCAAGCTGTTCTGGCGCGGCCGGCGCAAGGCCCGCGAAGCGGCGCTGGAACGGCTCACCCAGGTCGGCCTGCAGCACGCGCTCGACAAATATCCGCACGAGCTGTCCGGCGGCATGCAGCAACGCCTGGCCATTGCCCAGGCGCTGATGATGAAGCCGCGCATTCTGTTGCTCGACGAACCCTTTGGCGCGCTCGACCCGGGCATTCGTCAGGACATGCACGAATTGGTCGGCAAGCTCTGGCGCGAACAGCAGCTCACCATCTTCATGATCACCCACGACATCGAGGAAGCCTTCGCGCTGGGTACGCGCGTCTGGGTTTTCGACAAGTGGCGTGACGACCCGCAGGCGCCCCAGGCCTATGGCGCCACCATCACCTACGACCTGGACGTGGAACGCAACCGCGAGGACGCGCCTTCCCAGGCAAAGCAAATCCAGGAGGACATGTACGCATGAGCGACTACGCCTATACCACCCACCTGCCCGGTGGCCAGCACTGGTCGCTGCGTCTGCGCCGTGGCACCACCATGACACTGACCGCGAGTGAGCCCGATACCAATGTCGGCATGCTCATGTACAACCCGGAGAATCTGCTCGAGCGGCTCAACCTGCCGGACAGCCTGAAGTGTCAGCACACCTTCAAGCTGACCCGCGGCAACTGCCTGTATTCGGACATGGGGCGGATCTTCGCCTCTATCGTCGAGGACGATCTGGGCTGGCACGACGCGGTCGGCGGCAACCTGCACGAACGCCATCTCATCGAAAAAGGCTGGCAGCCGGTGAGCTTTCAGGCCGCGCTCAACGACCGTACCCAGACCGGCCACGACAGCTTCCTGATCGAACTGGCCAAATACGGCCTGGGCAAGCGCGATCTCGCCGCCAACCTGAATCTGTTCTCCAAGGTCGCCGCCGACGACGACGGCAATCTGTCGTTCGTGTCCGGCCATTGCAAGGCCGGCGACTCGGTGACCCTGCGTTTCGAAATGGACACGCTGGTCGCCCTGCATACCTGCCCCCATCCGCTCGACCCGGCCGCCGAATACCCCAAGCGGGGCGTCGATATCGCGCTGGCAGAAGCTGCACCCGTGGCCGACGACGACGTGTGCCTGAACCACTGCGCCGAAAACGCACGTGGGTTCGAAAACAACCGTTTGTATTACCTCGGGGCAGCCTGATCGCTCGCCGGTAAAAGAACCATCCGCAGATCGACGCAGATCATCGCAGATAAGAAACCGGCGTATGCAAAGCCGGCGTCATTTTTATATCGGCGTCGATCTGCGTAGATCTGCGGACGATAAAAAGCGTTCCACGATTCCCGTGCATGAACGCTAGTAAGACAAGGAGCACTCATGACCATCGCAAGCCAGCAACGCGAAGAAAACGCGATCTTTCGCCAGCTCATCGACGCCGGCGATCATTACATCGGCACGGTCAAGGCCGGCCAGACGATTCGTATCGTCGACGTGGAAGGCAATGAAGCCGCCGATACGCTGTTCTTCAACGCCAACGATCCGTCCGAGCGCTACAGCGCGGTGGATACCGTACGCGAACAGGGCAAGGTCTATCTGAGCACCGGCAGCGAACTGCGCTCCAACCTGAACAACGTCATGCTCACCATCAGCGCCGATACCTGCGGCCGCCACGACACACTCGGCGGCGCCTGTGCCAGCGAATCCAACACGGTGCGCTACGACCTCGAAAAGCGCCACATGCATTCCTGTCGCGACAACTGGATGCTGGCCATCGCCAACTATCCGGAATACGGCATTACCAAGCGCGACATCGCCCACAACATCAACTTTTTTATGAACGTGCCGGTCACCGCCAACGGCGAGCTGTACTTCGACGACGGTATCTCCGGGCCCGGCAAATACGTGGAAATGGTGGCCGAAATGGACGTGGTCGTACTCATCTCCAACTGCCCCCAGCTCAACAACCCCTGCAGCGGCTTCAACCCCACGCCTTTGGAAGTGCTGATCTGGGATTGATGCCTGGTTCCAAGGTTTTCGTCCGCGAATGAACGCAAAAACGCGCAAATGAAAGAGCGCTGCTGAACGGATCGGCGCACGCCTCGCCGCCGACGGCTTCGTTCCTTCACGACTATCCACAGATGACGCAGATTTCACAGATGGTTAAGGAATACCTTATTACTCTTCCTGAATCTGTGCGATCTGTGAAATCTGTGGACAGAGGCCTTCCTTTTATTTGCGCTCGTTAGCGTTCATTCGCGGATAACCGTCTTCGGCCACGGGACGACTCGTGCGCCTTGAGAAACATGCGGGACGACCCGCGCCTGAGCGAAATCGAGCCATGTTCAAGAAAGTTCTGATCGCCAATCGCGGCGCCATCGCCCGTCGTATACAGCGCAGCCTCAAGGCCCTGGGCGTGGCATCCGTCGCGGTCTATGCCGAGGCCGACCGCGATGCGCTGTTCGTACAGGAAGCCGACGAAGCGTATTCGCTGGGCAGCGGCGGCGCGAGCGACACCTATCTCGACCGCGACCGGCTGCTCGCGATCGCGGCCGAAACCGGCGCCGAGGCGATCCATCCGGGCTATGGCTTTCTTTCGGAAAACGAAGACTTCATCGCCGCCTGCGAAAAGGCCGGCGTGATCTTTCTCGGCCCCACCGCCGAACAGGTGCACGCCTTTGGCCTGAAGCACGAGGCGCGCAAACTCGCCGAAGACGCGAACGTACCGCTGGTGCCCGGTTCGGCGCTGCTCGACGACGTGGACGAGGCCAAGCGGGAAGCCGACCGGATCGGCTATCCGGTGATGCTCAAGTCCACCGCCGGCGGCGGCGGTATCGGCATGCAGGTCTGCGAAACCGAGGCCGAACTCGCCCGAGCCTTCGACTCGGTACGCGGGCTCGGCGAGCGTAACTTCGGCGATGCGGGCGTATTCGTGGAAGCCTATATCGCACGTGCCCGGCATCTGGAAGTTCAGATCTTCGGCGACGGCCAGGGCCGCGTGGCCGCCATTGGCGAGCGCGATTGTTCCACCCAGCGCCGCAATCAGAAAGTGCTGGAAGAATGCCCGGCGCCGGCGCTGCCCGAAGCCGTGCGCCAATCCCTGCTCGATACCGCCGTGCGCCTGGGCGAAGCGGTGAACTACCGCAGTGCGGGCACCGTGGAATTCATCTACGACGCGAAGCGCGAGGATTTCTTCTTTCTCGAGATGAATACACGGTTGCAAGTCGAGCACGGCGTAACCGAAGAAGTTTACGGCGTGGATATCGTCGACTGGATGGTACGCCTCGGCGCCGGCGAGCTGGGCGATTTCGACGCGCTCACCGCCGATCTCAGCCCGCGCGGCCATGCCATCCAGGCACGCCTCTATGCGGAAGACCCGCACCAGGATTTTCGCCCCAGTGCCGGTCTGCTGACCCAGGTCGAATTTCCCAGTGGTGATGATCTGCGTATCGATCATTCCATCGAGGCCGGGCTTGAAGTCTCGCCGTTGTTCGACCCGATGCTGGCCAAGGTGATCGTGCATGCCCCCGATCGCGATACGGCGCGCGCGCGCCTTGCCGAAACGCTGGAACAAAGCGCGGTCTACGGCATAGAAACCAACCGTACATGGCTGGCCCACGTACTGCGCGATGACCGCTTTGCCGCGGCCGATATCCATACCCGCTGGCTGGCCGATCTGGCCTGGGCACCGCCGACCATCGAAGTGCTCGATGCCGGCACCATGACCACCATTCAGGACGTGCCCGGCCGTCTCGGCCACTGGGACGTGGGCGTGCCGCCGTCCGGGCCCTTCGACGACTGGTCGTTCAAGCTCGGCAATCGGCTGCTGGACAACGCCCCCGACGCGGCCGGGCTGGAAATCACCCTCACCGGGCCGCAGCTGCGCTTCAATCGCGCCACCCAAATCGTGCTCGCCGGCCCGCCGATCGACGCCACTCTGGATGGCGAGCCGGTCGACAACTGGCAGGTGCTGGATGTCGCCGAAGGCGCCGAACTCAAACTCGGCAAGATCGAGGGCGGCGCGCGCTGCTATCTGCTCATTCGCGGCGGTATCGACTGCCCCGCCTATCTGGGCTCGCGTTCGACGTTCACGCTCGGCCAGTTCGGCGGCCATGCGGGGCGTGCCCTGCGCAGCGGCGACGTGCTGCCGCTGGCCCCGTTGGAGGCGATCGAACCCGCAGCACTCGCAAAGGAACTACAGCCCGAATACGGCAAGCCAAACGAGACCGGCCGCCACTGGGAGATCGCCGTGCTCTACGGCCCGCACGGCGCGCCGGATTTCTTTACCGAAGACGATATCGACACGATATTCGCCACCGACTGGGAAGTGCATTTCAATTCCAATCGCACCGGCGTACGCCTGAAAGGCCCGCGCCCGGAATGGGCACGCGAAGACGGCGGCGAGGCCGGCCTGCATCCGTCCAATATCCACGACAACGCCTATGCCTTCGGCACCATCGATTTCACCGGCGATATGCCGGTGATCCTCGGCCCCGACGGCCCGTCGCTGGGCGGTTTCGTCTGCCCGGCCACCACCGTACGCGCCGAACGCTGGAAGCTCGGCCAGCTCGCCGCCGGCGATAGCGTGCGCTTCGTGTCGGTCACGCTTGCCACCGCAAGGGCAATCGACGAGCGCCAGCAAACCCTGCTGGAAACGCTCGCCGAAACGCCCAAACCGGCCTTCGCCGAGGATCGAAACAGCCCGATTCTGCGCGAACTGGATGCAGCGACCGCCGGTGAGCGGCTGGTGTATCGGCGCGCCGGGGACGAGTTCCTGCTGATCGAATTTGGCGAAATGCAGCTGGATATCGCTCTGCGTTTTCGGGCCCATGCCTGGATGCTCTGGCTGCGCGAGCATCCGCTCGAGGGCATGGCCGAACTCACGCCGGGCATTCGTTCGCTGCAAATCCACTACGACCCCAACGTGCTCGCCCTCGATACGCTGCTCGCCCATCTGGAAGGCGCCGAACGCGAACTGCGCGACGTGGAGGATCTCACCGTCGAATCGCGGGTCGTGCACCTGCCATTGTCCTGGGACGATCCGGCCTGTCAGGAGGCCATCGACGAGTATCAGCGCAGCGTGCGCCCGGATGCGCCCTGGTGCCCCAGCAACCTGGATTTCATCAAACGCATCAACGGCCTGGAAAGCCATCAGGCTATTCGCGACATCCTGTTCAACGCGCGCTATCTGGTCATGGGCCTGGGCGACGTCTATCTCGGTGCGCCGGTGGCCACCCCACTCGACCCGCGCCAGCGTCTGGTTACCACCAAGTACAACCCGGCGCGTACCTGGACAGCCGAAAACTCGGTAGGCATCGGCGGCGCCTATCTTTGCGTCTATGGCATGGAAGGCCCCGGCGGCTATCAGTTCGTGGGCCGTACGTTGCAGATGTGGAATCGCTACCGCGAAACCCGTCATTTCGAGAATCCCTGGCTGCTGCGCTTTTTCGACCAGCTGCGCTTCTACGAAGTCAGCCATGACGAACTCACCGAGATTCGGCGCGAGTTCATCCATGGGCGTTTCGACCTCAAGACCGAAACGGTTCAGTTTTCGTTGGCCGAGCACGAAGCCGCGCTCGAACCCGTACGCGACGAAATCGACGCGTTTCGCCAGCAGCGCGAACAGGCGTTCCAGGAGGAAATGGCGCGCTGGCGGGCCAACGGCCAGTTCACCTTCGAGGATCACACACCCGAGGTCAGCGAAACTGCCGAACTCGCCGCCAATGAAACCGGCGTCGACAGCCCGGTGTCCGGCAGCCTGTGGAAACTCCAGGTCGCCGAGGGCGATGCGGTCGAAGACGGCCAGGTCGTGGCCCTGGTCGAATCCATGAAGATGGAGGTCGAGATCGTCGCCCGCCAGGCCGGGGTTGTGGCGCGTCTGCCGATTGCTGAAGGCGGGGCCGTGGCGGCGGGACAGCCGGTGGTGATTGTTGATACGGGCGATGCTTGACGCTCCCGCACTTCGTTCTAAGACACGTTTGCCACAGATGGGCCCAGATCGACGCGGTTGGAAGCGCGATAGTGATATTCCCGAGGTTACGCCGCTGTTTCGATGCCACAAGTCTTTCGGCACTCACGAGTTTGCCGAAACTTTGGTTTCGCGCTGCTGCGCGACCCACTTTCGTTTGCTTGTCCAAACGAAAGTAGGCAAAGGAAAAGACACCCGGGTTACGCGTCGGCGCGCAGCGCGCCGAACCACTGCGATGCTCGAGCCGAAGCGATGCGGCAAAAACTCGCATCGCTTTCGCGATGCTCAAACACCTTGCCGCACCGGCGCAGTGCGCCGGACACCCTTCGGCCCTGCGCTTCTCGTTCGCTTCACACGGGGCCTGAATACAGGCGGATTAGCCCGTAGTCCTGAGCCGTTGCAGCTACGAACAAAGCTGCCGGCAGTGGCTGCGTTCTGTCGGATTACGCCTTCGGCTAATCCGACCTACAAAAGACGTGACCTTGAGCGAGCGCCAGCGACGCTTGCCTGTATTGGCCCCTTGGGCGTAGCGCCGAGTAGCGCGGATCGCGTGCGGAAAAAGGCGGCCGGATGTTTGAGCGTCAGCGAGTTTCCGGCCGTCCCGCTCGCGATCCGCGATAGGAGGGCATCGGCGCGTAGCGCCGACGCAAGACAGGGTGTCTTTTGCTTTGGTTACTTTCATTTGGACAAGCAAATGAAAGTGACTCGCACATCAGTGCGAAACCCCAAGCCGAAGCGTCCCCAAGAGTGGAGGCAACTCACATGCCGCCATACCCGTTATGGGAAGAACCGAAATAGCCAACCGCTCACGTATGAGAACGCAAACGTTTCAAGAGGTTTGAAATGACCACCCGCCAACCCACGGCCTTTGAATCCATCCCCGCCATCGATATCGCCCCGTTATTCGGCAGCAATACGACTGCAAGGCAGGCCGTGGCCGAAGAACTCGGCCGCGCTGCGCGTGAGGTCGGCTTCTTCTACGTAACCAACCACGGTATTTCCGAGGCGCGCCAGCAGGCGTTGTTCGACCAGACCGAACGGTTTTTCAAGCTGCCGCTGGAACACAAGATGGATTACTACATCGGCAAGTCCGATAACCATCGCGGTTATGTACCGGCCGGCGAAGAAGCGCCGGACCCAGCCAAGGCCGATGCCAAGGAGGCTTTCGACCTGTCGTTCGAACTGCCGGCCGATCATCCGGATGTGCAGGCCGGCACGCCCATGCTCGGCGCCAACGTCTGGCCCGATCTCGACGGCTTCGCCGACGATGTCTATGCCTATTACCAGGACGTGTTCAACGTCGGCCGGGCATTGATGGGCGGCTTCGAACAGGCGCTCGGACTCGAACAAAACACGCTGCTCGGCCAGGTGACCGAACCGCCGAGCCAGCTGCGTCTGATTCACTACCCGTTCGACCCGAGCGCGACCGATGCCCAGGGCATTGGTGCGCATACCGACTATGAATGCTTCACCCTGCTGCGCCCGACCGCACCCGGCCTGGAAGTCATGAACGGCGCCGGCGAGTGGATCGACGTGCCCTACCGGGCCGATGCACTGGTGGTGAACATCGGCGATATGCTGGAAATCTGGACCAACGGCGCCTTTGTCGCCACCTCGCACCGCGTCCGCAAGGTCAAAGAGGAGCGCTACAGCTTTCCCCTGTTCTTCGCCGCCGACTACCACACCGAAGTCGCGCCGTTAGCGCAGCTGCTCGAAGACGGCGAGACGCCGAACTACGAACCGCTGGCCGCCGGCGATCATCTCTGGGCCCAGACCATCCAGACCTTCAACTATCTCAAGAAACGCCTGGCTGCAGGCGAGATCGAACTGCCCGACGGTTCGCGTAGCGCCGGCAGCCTGGGCCAGCACGCCCGCCACAAGACAGACGGCGTATCGTGAGCCTGGTACCGACCCGCTACCACGGCCTGTGGCAGCGCACCCTTTATGCCGAGCCGGCCCGGGGCGAGCCCGACCGAGTCGACGACACCACACAGGTTTTCTGGCTGCAGGCCGGCGACTGGCATGCCGATCTGCGCGTGCCGACCGATCGTCCCGACTTCGCCGGCATTGAATCGCGGGCCGCCTGTCGACGCGATCAGCTCGAGTGGCTGGCCGGGCTGACCGCGTTTGCCGGCATCACCCGCGTCCAGGGCCCGTTCTGTACCTGGCATCGGCTCGTGGATCTGTCGCCCGGGCTGGATAAGGACATCGGCGTCATGCGGTTCATCGACGACGATACCCTCGAAGAATGCCACCCGAGCGGGCGCTATCGCGAAATCTGGCGGCGGTTGACGACGCTTGCCAGCGCCGAGCCGATCGTGGAACGCAATGCCGCCGGTCTGCCGTGCTGGCTTCAATACGGCGACCACGCCATGGCGATCGATGACCGCACCCCGGCCGACAACGCCCCCGATCTTCTCGCCGAACCCGCAGGCCTCGACACGGCGGCGTTGCAGGAGCGCCTGGCCGTCAACATCCGCTATGCGCGGCGCCGCGACCAGGCCTGGGAGGTTCAGCTATCCACCTGGCCCTGGCAGGAAAACCGACCGCTCATGACCTGACCGGCGTCGGCGTTTACGGCGCCGTCACTGGGTCGATGCCTTGCCCGTCCACTGGGCGATGACCTGCGGATGCTCGTCGATGAAGGTCTGGGCAGCTTCTTCGTAGGAGGTCTGCTCGGCGTTCACGAGCATGGTATTGATCTGCTCGAGCGTGTAGTGCATGCGCTTGAGCATGGCGTGTACCTCGGGCGCGCTCTCGGCCAGGCCGGGGCTTGCGATGGCGTCGACGTGCTCGCGGGCGCCGAGCAGGCCTTCTGGATCATCGAGATAGCGCAGGTCGAATCGCTCCCACATCCAGTGCGGGCTCCAGGCGGTCACCGCGATCCATTCCTTGTTATCGATCGCACGCTTGAGCGCGGCCGTCATGGCTGCACTGCTGGCGGTGATCAGTCGGTAGTCGTCGTCCAGGCCGTAACCGTCGATCGTCTCTCGCGAGACCTGCATCAGCCCGGCCCCGGCCGAAATACCCTGGATACGGCCGCCGAGCTTGTCCACCACGGCCGGCTTTTTCATGTCGCTGATGCTCGCCAGCTGTTCCTCGGGTACGTAGGACGGCACGGCCCAGCCCAGACGCGCACCGTCGAACAGCTCGCCCAGGTTGTCGACCTTGTCGCCCACCCGATCCATATAGGCACCGTGCGTGCGCGGCAGCCAGGCGACCAGAAACAGCGAGCGCTCGTCGTTGGCCACGCCGAGAAACGCCGGACCAACGGCCACCATCTTGAGCTCGACCGGAATATCGTATTCCGATTCGATCACGTGCCTGGCCACATGGCTCATCACCTGGCCTTCGGCATATTCGTCGACATAGATCCGAATCGGATCGGGCTCGGCGGCCACCGCCGTGCCGCCCCCCCAGCGACGAGAACGCACAGACCGCGACCACCAAAGCTAAAGACAGACGTTTCATCACCGTGCCACCCCCGAAGTTATCCAGATAACCCTGAGTGTTCGGGATAAGGCGTTACGGCGCAACCGACCCGGACCGTCGTCCCGGCTCGCACCGCTTAACCGCGAAACCGAGCCGGGTCAGATCACCCGCGAAAAGCGTGCCGGAATGTCGGGTGCCTTGAGGTAGGCATCGAAGACCATTGCAATCGGGCGCAGCAGCAGCCGGCCACGATCGAGGATATCGATCCCTTCGGCGTCGACGTTGATCAGCGCATCGTCGGCGAGGGCACGCAGGGATTCGAGTTCGCGGGCAAAGTAATCGTTGAAGACGATGCCATGGCGCGCCTCGATCGGCGCGAAGTCGAGCCGGTTATGGCACATGAGGCCCTGGATCACGTCGCGGCGCAGCCGATCGTCGTCGCTCAGATGTACGCCCCGCTGAACCGGCAGATGGCCTTCGGCCAGCGCCTGCTGGTAATCCGGAATGCTCTTGCCGTGCTGGCTGTAGCTGTCGGCCACGCTGGAAATGGCGCTCATGCCCATGCCCACGAGATCGCAGCCGCGGTGTGTCGAATAGCCCTGGAAATTGCGATACAGCCGCCCCTCGCGCTGGGCCACGGCCAGTTCGTCGTCGGGCAGCGCGAAATGGTCCATGCCGATATAGACATAGCCGGCGGCGGTCAGCCGTTCGATCGCCAGCGCCATCAGGGCAAGCTTGGTTTCGGCGCTGGGCATGTCCTCGTCGTGAATCTGGCGCTGGGCGGAGAACAGCTGTGGCATATGGGCATAGCTGTAGAGCGCGATGCGATCGGGCCGGCGCAGGATGACTTCGCTGAGCGTGGCATTGAAGCCCGTCACCGACTGACGCGGCAGCCCGTAGATCAGATCGAAATTGACCGACTGAAACCCCACGCGGCGCAGTTCGTCGAGCACGCGGGCGACCTGATCCTTGGACTGGATCCGGTTCACGGCCCGCTGCACGTCGATATCGAAATCCTGTACCCCCAGGCTGGCGCGATTGAAGCCCAGGGCCGCCATCAGGCCGATCGAGTCGGTATCCACGGTGCGTGGATCGATTTCCATGGTGAATTCACGCGCATCGCTCGTATCGAGATCGAAATGCGTGTTCAGATCGGTCATCAGGGCGGTCATCTGTGCCGGCGTGAGATAGGTCGGCGTACCGCCGCCCCAGGCCATCTGCGATACCGTGCGATTGCCATCGTACAGCCCGCCCTGCAGGGCGATCTCGCTGCGCAACGCGGTAACGTAGCGGTCGATGATCTGTGGCTGGCGGGTGATCACCCGGGTGCAGGCACAGTAGAAACAGGGGCTCGAACAGAAAGGCAGATGCAGATAGAGCGACAGCGGGCCGCCGACGGCATTGCTCGCGGCCACGCGCTCGCGATAGGCAGCTTCGCCGAAATCCGCCGAAAAATGCGGCGCGGTGGGGTAGGACGTATAACGGGGGCCGCTACCGCTGTAGCGGCGCACCAGATCCAGGTCGAAAGACAGCGATGAGCCCATGACGTACGTCCGCGATGATATGAACCACGCAGGTTAGCGGTGTCGACACGGCCGCTATTTGATCTCGATCAATTTTGGCTCGGCGCGGATCAGTCGCGGGGGCCCTACTCACGCTGTCTGAACACGATCCCGGCCGGCGTTCTTGCCCCTGTAGAGAATCGCATCGGCCCGACGCAGCACGTCGTCCAGATGTTCGTCGTCGGGGCCAAGTTCGGTGACGGCCAGCGTTGCAGTCAGGCGCAGGTCGGCAGCACCGTTGACCCGCCCGCTGGCGGCCAGACGGCTGCGTATCGTCTCGGCAACGCCACAGGCGGTGGCGTGGTCTGTATCGGGCAGGATGATCAGGAATTCCTCGCCGCCCAGGCGGCCAAAGATATCGCATGACCGAAGTACGTCGCGGCACAGCTCGGCGGTGGCCACGAGCGCGGCATCGCCCACGGCATGGCCGTGGGTATCGTTGACGCGTTTGAAATGGTCGAGGTCGAGCATCACGAACGATAAGGGCCGACCGGTGGCGCGTGCCGTGGCCATCTCGCGCTGCGCCGCACTCGCATAGGCACGGCGGTTGCAGGCACCGGTCAGCGGGTCGGTAAGGGCCTGATTCTGGAGCTGGACCTCCAGGGCCGTACGCCGTTCGATTTCTGCCTCCGCCTGTTCCAGGGCCATGAATTCGCGTCGGCGCGTGATTTCGAATCGCTGGGCGGCAAACCAGCCGGAAATGGCTGGGATCAGCAGCAGCTCAGCGAGAATGATCATCCTTAACGGGGTGGTTTCGCTGATATTGATCGCAACGCAGACCAGCGTACCCACGATGGCATAGACGGCCACGCCGACCGTGTAGATAACGCGGTTGGGAAGCAGCACGAACAGTTCGATGATCAACGTCATGGTCACCGCCGCAAGCCAGCGGATATGCTCGTCGGGACTGACAAAATACAGCCCGAAGAACGAAGTCATGCCCAGCAGCATGGCAGCCGTCATGACCACACCCGAAGTGGCAAGCGCCGGCCTTCGCCGAACGAGTATGGCCCCGGCCAGCAACGCACAGAACAGGGTGAGCCGAACAGCCCAGGCACAGCCAAGCATGAACGACAGGCCGAACTGATAGTAATCGCTCAGACCGAAGAACAGCCACAGCACGCCCCAGACCACGAGCGCATGGCTGACATAGACCGCCAGAGATGCTTCGACATGACCCCGATAGCGCTGCTCGGTGTCGCATTCGACGAACTCCGCGCGCCAACGCGAAAGCCGGTAGCGACCGGACGGCTCCAGCGGCACCAGCGGCTCGGCGACGGACGCCATCTGCGAGGGTGCATTCGCCGGGCGGCTCGACTTGGCGGGCGGACACGGACGACTCATGGAGGCAGGCGATCAAGGCAGATCAATAATTATCGGCATTACCACGACCGGGCTTGAGTCATCCCTTGCATACCGGCCGTGGGGCGCTGGCCAGTGGACGTACGACATGGCATACAGACGGCATATGACGAATTTTTCGACCGACCGCGTTCCTGCGTCTGCGCACAGGCGATGCCGTATCAACATGCAGACGCTCGGCACATGAAACGCGCGCTGCTCGTTTTCATCGCCGCAATAGTGTTCGTGGTATCCGGCCCGGTGCTCATGCTCGCCAGCGACGAACTGCGTATGGGCCAGAGCTGGCGCGATGCCGATCGCAGCTCGGCGCAGCTGGCGCCGTCGCCCGCCAGCGAACCGCGGGCCGTGGTTCAGGTCTACGCCGCACGCGCGTTCAGCTGGCGCGGCATCTTTGCCGTACACACCTGGGTGGCCACCAAGGCGGCCGGCGCCGATCGCTATACGGTGCATCAGGTGGCCGGGTGGAACCATCCGCCCTTGAGCTCGCGCACCGATATCCCCGATCGCCGCTGGGTGGGTGCCACACCAAAGCTGCTGCTCGATCTGCGCGGCGCGCAGGCGGCCACGGCCATCACTCGAATCGAAGCGGCGGTGGCAGCCTACCCTTACGACGTCTATCGAATATGGCCCGGCCCGAACAGCAATACCTTCGTTGCCTGGCTGATACGCCGTGTGCCGGCCCTTGCCGTCGAGCTGCCGCCCACTGCGATCGGCAAGGATTATCTCGAGGCCAAAGTGTTCGCGCGAGCGCCCAGCGCCACCGGCTATCAGCTATCGCTGTACGGCGCGCTCGGCATACTGGCCGCCCGCGAGGAAGGCATCGAGATCAACCTGTTCGGGCTGGTCTGGGGCATTGATCCGGCCGACCTGGCGATCAAGTGGCCCGGTTTGGGGCGGATCGCCTGGCACGACCCGGAGCCGGATGCGCGCTAGTACGCCGTGTTTGCGTATTGCGCTCGACAGCCGCCGAGGCCGGGGGCCATCCAGCTTCTCGACCCGACCGGCCGCGCGCGTGGATACCGCCCTGGTATCCCGCGCTCATTGATTGCCGGACGGGCCGCGCCGGAGCGAATGCGCCGGCTGGCAGGGCCTGATCGACCCGTTTCATGCACGGTCTGACGTCGCATACCGGGATCCACCGGCCGCTACTCAATCAGCCAATACCCACGAGTACCCACCGCTCGCAGCCCGCCCCAGGCGCTACTCTGCGCGGCGCAGGCTGGCCAGCGCCTGCGCACGCAGGCGTGCACGTATCGCCTGGGCGTTCTGGTCCGCTGCGTCGAGATCGTGTTGCTCGCCTGTAGCCGGCAGCACCATGTCGGCAAGCGGCCGATCGTGCGGCCGCTTCATCGCCGCGCGCGCATGCAATGCGTCAGCAAGGCCCGCACGCATCGCGCTGTCTCCGTGGTTGAGAAACACGGTCGCCGCCGGCGCCGGCTCATCGATTTCGAATACGAACCGACACAGCGCATCGATATCGCCATGGCCGGAATAATAGTCGCCCAAATCCACAAGGCGGGCCTGAATACGGGTGGGGTCGATACGGGCTTTGCCGAGCACAAGGGGCGTATCGCTTGGCCAATCGCCCGCAATCAGGCGCCGCAGTCGTCCCGCACCGGTTTCGGGCGGCGCATAGCCGCAGAGCACGATCGTGGCCGCGGGGTTACCGATCTGGTCGGTAATGAAATCCACGATGCGCCCACCCTCGCACATGCCGCTGCCTGCCAGCGCGACCACGCGCGACAGCTCGGGGTCGTGCATCGCACGCAGCGTGCCGCCGGGCGCCCTGTTACGGCCGACCCGCGCCCATAGTTCAACGAGATACCGATCGACCGCGGCCTCGTCGGCCAGGCCCAGCCGATCCGCCAATGTCGGATTACGCCAGGGCGATTGCGCGCCCTGCTCGCTGCGCCGCGTCAGCAGCTCGGCATAGACCTCGGTCATCCGCGCCGCCAGCGGGGCATCCATCGACAGCCAGCGGGGCCGACCGGCCGCATCCGGCGCACCGGCGGCACTATGGCGTAGCACCCGATGAAGATCGAACCACAGTTCCTGCGCTCGATGAATCGCAAAACAGGGCACCACCACCGGCCCGCCGCCGCGTGCGTCGCTGTCGGCAAACACGTCGGCCCATGCCGTCTCGCGACCGGCGGCCGACTTATAGCGCGGCGGTCGCGCGGGCTCGGCGCCGCGGGTCGACTCCACCACCATATAGTCCACCGCACCGGGCGTTTGCTGACCGGCGAGCAGCGATTGATACGGGTTGGCCGGCGTATTGCCACCGATATCCCCGCTGAAACAGATCGATCGCCGCGTGCTCGTACGGCTGCGCCAGGCAATCGTGAGCGCGACCGCGCCCAGGATATGCGCGCTGCGGTGAAACGTGACCGCGACACCGTGCAGCCGCATGGGCTGGCCGAAGTTGAAGTCGGCACGGCGATCGAGCGGCTGGAAATCGATCATCTCGACATCGTCCGCGTCGTACTCGCGCGAAAATTTGGCGGCATCCATCAACGCGATACGCGTCATCGCCGCCGTGGCTTCGGTGCAATACACCGGCCCGCGAAACCCGGCCCGATGCAGCTGCGGCAGCCGCCCGCAATGGTCGCGATGCGCATGGGTCAAAAAGACACAGCTCAACGCCCGCGCATCGAAACCCAGCCGCGGCGCCCCGTCGGGTCGCATCAGCTCGCGCTCGGCATGGGCACCACAGTCCACAAGCGCACGCAGCCCCAGGCGCGTATCCGTAAGCAGGCTGGCAGAGCCCGTGACGCCGTCCGCGCCGCCGATGAAGGTTAATTCCATGGCGCTAGTATGCGTGCTCGAGGGCGTTCGGTTTCAACGGGCATGCCGCTGGGGCCATGGCGGGCGATGCAAAGCCCGAATTCTGCCGCGCCCGATTTCGCGATTACCGGCATTTGGCGTCGAAGCTCGGTTGGGATGCTGGGCGGGGAGCGGATATTCAATCCCTAGTCCGCTAAGCGCGTGCCACATGGCTTTTCAGAGCGCGCCGCAAGTTCCACATACTGGCCGCTGAGTCCCGGCTCGGGCGGATCGCCTGGCAGCCCCCGGCGCTCGAGGCGCGCCCCCACCGGCCTTATGCTTCGATTTTGCCCACGGCGGGCCGGGCCTCCAGGCTGTGGCTATCCAACCACCCCGGATACACCATGGGCCTTACCCCGCTTCGACTGACCGGTTCCGCTGCCGAGATGGGCGCCGCCCACGGCGCACGCTATCGCGACGCAATTCGCCGCTTTGCCCGCGAACGTACGGCCATGGCGGGTTCGGCCTACTGGGTCGGGCGCGAACTCGCGCGAAGCGAGGTCCTGGATATCGCCCGTGGCTGCATGGACGCACATGAACGCTTCGACGCCTCGTTGACCAGCGAGCTGCAGGCCATGGCCGAAGCCGCCGGGCTGGATATCGCCGACATGCTGGTGGTCGGCGGTTTCACCGACCTGGTGGATACGATCTATGGCCGCCATGGTCACGGCGCGCCCGCCCCGCGGGGCGCCGATCAGTGTACGGCCCTGTTGGTCCCCGGCACGCGCTGCGCCGACGGCAACGCCTTGTTCGCCCAGACCTGGGACATGCACGAAAGCGCGGCCGAGCACGTACTGCTCGTCGAAGCCACGCCGGACGATGCCCCCGCCTTCACCGTATTCACCAGCATGGGCTGTCCGGGGATGATCGGCATGAACGAACACGGCATTACCGTGGGCATCAACAATCTGGTGGCAACCGACGGTCAGCCCGGGGTGACCTGGAACTTCATCGTGCGCGCGATCCTGCGCCAGTCCACCCTCGAAGACGCCCTGGCCTGTATCACCGACACGCCGCTGGCCGGCGCCCACAATTATCTGCTGCTGGATTCGCAGGGCCGCGGCATGAACGTGGAAGCCATGCCGAGCCGACATGCGATCACGCCGCTGGAACAATCACCGCTGGCGCATACCAATCATTGCCTGAGCGATGCGACACTTGCCGTCGAACGCAGGCGCCTGCCGGGCTCGCAGGCATCGAGCGAGAAACGCCTGGCCCGTGCCTATGCTCTGCTTGAGCAGACCCCGCTGCACGATATCGATTCGCTCGCCGCGATCACCCGCGACCGCGAAGCGATCTGTGTCGAACCCACGGCCGAGGTGCGCGAGGCCAGCTGCGGCGCCGTGATCGCCGACCCGGCGGCCGGCACGCTCTGGGCACTACGCGGCCTGCCCAGCGAACAGACCTACCAGCCGTTTCTCGTGCCGAATTTCGAGCCGGCGGTACAGGCGTAGCCAGGTGCTTTCACCCGCCCGCCTCGACGATCGATACGGCCATGCGATCAGCTTCGGCCGATATAAAACAGCAGGCCGGCAATAACCAGCGCCAGCACGGCCGACAGCCCTTTCCAGAAACGGTTGGGGTCGCGCTCGATCAACGGCAGTCGATGATCGGCCACGAGATCACCGCGGGGGTGGCGCAGGTCGTAGACGAACTCGGCGACTTCCGCATAGCGCTGGCTCGGGTTCGGATGCAGGGCCTTGCGTAGCGCACCGTCCACCCAGGCCGGCACATCCGGGTTGTAGGGGATCGCGCTCGGATAGCTCAGGCGGTTGAGGTCGGCGCTGCTGCGTGCCCGCGACACCTTGGGCCCGTACGGCAGGCGACCGGTCAGCATCTGATAGGCGATCACGCCCAGGGAATAGACGTCGGAGCGCGTGCTGCCCTGCCCGCCGACGAAATATTCCGGCGCCGCATACTGACTTGTGCCCAGCACGTCGTCGCTGCCGTGACGGCCGACGCTTTCGCGAATGCCGGCGACTTCGACCGCACCAAAATCGATGATCTTCACCGTGCCGAGCGTGTCGATGAGGATATTGTCGGGCCGAAGATCCTGATGAATCATTTCCTGGCGATGAAAGGCGAGTATGCCCTTGCCGATCTGCTCCACGATCGGGCGCACGCTGGCCATATCCGGCCGCGGGTGGTCGAGCATCCACTGCGACAGGGTCTGGCCCTCCACGTACTCCATGGCCACAAAGACATGCGCGGGCTTGTGCCGCGGCGGCGAGGCCTTGAGCACATGGGGGCTGTCGACACGACGGGCAATCCATTCCTCGAGCAGAAAACGTTCCAGCAGCACGGGATCATTCTTGAGATCGCTGGCCGGAATCTTGAGGGCCACGGCCTGTGCGCTGTCGTTATCGCGGGCCAGAAACACATGGCTACGCCCGCTCACATGCAGGCTACGCACGATCTCGTAGCCTTCGAAGGTCATCCGGGGTTCGAGGGCGGGCGCAAACGCCAGGTCGGTGAGCCGCTCGGCGATATCGTCCGCGTTCTGCTCGTCGAGGCTGTCGATGCGCGCGATCTGCACGGTGAGGTTGTCGTGGCTGCCGTGTTCGTAGGCCATGGCCACGATGCGTTCGGCCGCGGTGTCCAGCGCATCGCCGTGGCAGCTGACGGTATCGATGAGGGTGGCATCGTCCATGTATTCATAGACGCCGTCGGTGGCGAGCATGAATACGTCGCCCACTTCGACATCCAGGCGCTGGTAGTCGATCTCGACCTGGTTGTTGATACCCAGCGCCCGGGCCAGATAACTCTCGTGACGCGACATCTGGATCCGATGATCTTCGGTCAGGCGTTCCAGCGCCCCGTCGCGCAGGCGATAGATACGCGCATCGCCCACATGAAACAGATAGGCGCTTGCGGCCTTGAACACCACCGCGCTGAAGGTGCACACATAGCCGCGCTCGGCGTCTTCGCGATACTGGCTCTGGCGTGTCTGGGCATACAGCCAGGCATTGATCGCGGAGATGACGCGCTGGGCGGCGTTGCGAACCGACCAGGCATCCGAGGTGCAGTAGTAGTCTTCGAGAAAACTCGACACCGCCGTTTCACTGGCGATATGGGCGACATCGCTGCTGCTGATGCCGTCCGCGATGGCCAGGGCAATGCCCTTGGACTGCAGAGCCGTACCCTCGGGTAGGCGCAGGCCGTGAAAATCCTGGTTGCGCGGTTTGCGACCGGCGTGGGTAGCCTGACCGGCGGTGATTGCGAGCGAGTTGCTCATGACGCGCTCAGGCTCGGCCCGAACACGCGCCATACCGGATCACGGGGCGAACCGCTGGCCCGCCCCGTGGGTTGCTGCGATGTGCAGGACGCGCTCAAACGATCTCGCGTCGTGCCTGGGTACGCACATGGGTGGAGTACAGGGTGAGCCCGGTCAGCGAGATGCCGCCGACGATATTGCCCAACACGGTGGGAATCTCGTTCCAGAAGATATAGTCGCCCAGGGTGAAACCGCCGCCCAGAATCAGCCCCAGCGGGAACAGGAACATGTTCACCACCGAGTGCTCGAAGCCGAGATAGAAGAACACCATGATCGGCATCCACATGGCCGCGATCTTGCCGGTGGCCGAGGTCGACACCATGGCCCCAACCACGCCCATCGACACCATCCAGTTGCACAGACAGCCGCGGATGAACAACGTCATCCAGCCGCCGAAGCCGTGTTCCTTATAGCCCAGGGTGCGGCCCTCGCCTACATGCGCGATGGTCTGGCCCACTTCGTTGACGGGCACGGAAAACCCGTAGGTGAAGTTGATCGACATGATCACGGCCACGGTGAGCGCGCCGGCGAGATTGCCGAGGAACACCAGCCCCCAGTTTTCCAGCACGCGCGGAAGGGTCACGCCCGGGCGCTTGTCCAGCCAGGCCAGCGGGGTGAGCATGAACACCCCGGTAAGCAGGTCGAACTTCATGAGGTAGAGCATGCAAAAGCCGACCGGGAACAGCACGGCCCCCAGCAGCGGATTGCCGGTATTGACGGTGATGGTGACCGCAAAGACCACCGCCAGCGCGAGAATCGCGCCGGCCATATAGGCACGCACGATCGTGTCGCGTCGGCCCATATAGATTTTGGATTCGCCGGAATCGACCATTTTCTTGACGAATTCCGCCGGTTCTAGATACGACATGGGTTCTCCCTGAAACGAGGTGACTGCACCGGAATAGAGCGCCGCACCGCGGTGCTACCAGCGCACATAGGGCAGGAACTTGCCGTTCATGACGATCTTCACCCGGTCGCCCTTGGGATGTTCTTCGCGCTCGACGTCAATCATGAAATCGATGGCGGACATGATGCCGTCGCCAAATTCCTCGTGGATGCACTGCTTCACGCCCGGGCCGAATACCGACAGAATCTCGTAGAAGCGATAGAGCAGCGGATCGCTGGGGATGGTCTTGTCCATCCACTGCCCTTTCAGAGGGCATTCCTGTAACGCGTCGGCGACGTCGTCGCCCAGGTCGAGCACGGCCGTGATCTTCTGCGCCTGTTCTTCGGTCGCCGAGGCTTCGCCCAGGCAGGCAGTGGCCGTCCATACCGGCGCCATGCTGATCTCGGCGGCGATTTCATCCCAACGCAGCCCCTTGGCTTTCTTGGCATCCAGAATGGCCCGGGTCATGTCTTTCTTTTCCACGGTGTTCCCTTTGGTGGCGTGAGTGTCTGATGGCTTACGGCCGTCGCGCTCGCGCGCCCTTGCGCGTCGCGGTGCGACCTTTACAGCGCTCATTGCAAGATACTTGCCATTACCGTCGCGATTCGTCGGCGCGCGCCCGGGGCGTCAAACGACGTGGCGGTACGCACCGCCTTGCTTGTCGGGCATCGCGTCGACGGCTACGGTCGTATCATCTGCATCTGGCTGGGTTTTTCCGGGGTATCGATAAACTGCATGTATAAACGTCTGGGCGCGGGCATTACGGCCCTGCTGTTTACTGCCACCTGTGTTGCCGCCGGCGCAGCGCTCTATGGCTGGTGGCGTACCGATCACTGGAACGGGCTGCCGATCCCCGAAATCGCGCTGACGCTGGCGACGATTCTGCTGGCATGGCTGGCCAGCCGATGGACCGACCGGCTGGCGACCGGCCTCAACGAGGGGCATCACGTCTGGCAACGCCGCCTGCGGCGCTGGCTCAACGTCGAGGACGGCGAACGCTTTCGCGAGGCCGACCTTGTGGCCGCGCTACTGCATCTGGCGATATGGCTGGCCGTGCCGCTCGCCTTACTGGGTATCTGGGGGCTGTCCCGGGCCAGCTTCGACATGCTCCGCCATCTCGCCTGGACCGGGTTCAACCTCGGCCAGGTCCAGATCGTGCCGGCCCAGCTCATCATGGGTGCCCTGTTGCTGGTACTGCTCGCCACCGTCATCCGCTGGCTGACCGGGCGCATGGAAAACCAGTGGCTGGCGCGCACGCCAATGGAAACCCATACCCGCGAGGCGGTCGCCACGATTACCGGCTATGTGCTGTTCGTGATCGCCGCGCTGGTGGTGCTCAGCTATGTCGGGCTCGACCTCACCAAGCTCGCCTTCATCGCCGGCGCGCTCTCGGTGGGTATCGGCTTCGGGCTGCAGACGATCGTGAACAATTTCGTCTCGGGGCTGATTCTGTTGTTCGAACAGCCGGTGCGGCGCGGAAACTACATTACCGTGGGCGACACCGAAGGCTTCGTACGCCGGATTCGTATTCGTGCGACCGAGATCGAGACGCTGCAGCGTACGACCGTGGTCGTGCCCAACTCCGAGCTGCTGACCCTGCACCTGAAGAACTGGAACCTGCGCGACCGCTACGGGCGCATCGGCTGTCCGGTTGGCGTGGCCTACGGCAGCGACGTACGGCTGGTGGAAAGGCTGCTGCTGGAAGTCGCCGCCGAGCACAAGGACGTCATCAGCGACGGCCGCGGCGGCGTGCCCAAGCCGGTCGCCCTGTTCCGCGGCTTTGGCGATTCCACCCTCGACTTCGAGCTGCGCTGCTTCATCCGCGATGTGACCCGGCGCTTCTTCGTGGTGTCGGATCTGAATTTCGCTATCGACGCCGCTTTTCGCGAACACGATGTCACCATCGCCTTTCCGCAGCTCGACGTTTGGCATCGCAGCCTACCGCCCACCCCACAGCCGCCCGCTGATAGCGGCGACGACGCGCCGGACAACACGCGCCCGGACTGAGCCGGGCCTCGTTCCGTGCCCGGTACCGACTAGGGGCCGCCCTCAGTCGGGCGGCCGAGGCGAATCGGCCCGCGCGCGCTGCGAATATCCACCGATCGGCCGCCCTGCGTGGCAACGATCTCGCCCGCATCGATCAGCCGCGCGGCCGCGGCCCTTACCTCTTCCATATGGGCGCGCCATTCATTCGCCGACCACAGGTCGCGGGCGACTTCGGATGGGCAGATGGTGGCACCGCGCCGACGTGCATCCACGCCGTCGAGAATGGCGGTTTCGATCGCGTTGTACGGGGAATCGGTCATGCGGCTTAGGGGTGCTCGGCGGCGGACGCGTCCTGGCGGAGACGCAGCAGCAGATCGGCGATCAGGCGCTGATCGTGACGACCGGCGAACGTCGTCTTTACGACACGGCGGAGCGCTTCGCGGTCATCACCACGCCGGGCCACGATCAACGGCAGCTCGGAATCCCGCGCCGACGGACTGCCGTGCCAGGAATGATAAAGCGGCGCGAAATAATAACGCCGCGCAGGGTCGTCACGATCGCCATTATGCGCCACCAGGATCAGATCGCCGGCCCGATCGCCGTGCGTACCCACCGTCAGGTCGTGCAGGCGCTGCGGCATATCCACATAGTTCGGATGCGGATGTTCGACCAGATAGTCGGCGATCGGCTGGCTCTGGCCATGGCCGGTATAGACCTCGAATACCTGTTCCGCATCGCTGTCGGAGGCCGCGGTACGGATCAGGATCATGTCCAGCGTGCCCTGCATCTCGGGCACGAGCAGACCGTCTTCGTTGTTGCGATAAAACGCCTCGGCCGCGGTCTCGATATCCTCGGCGCGAGCGGGTTGTGTCCAGTCGCAGGGGGTATCGCGGGTGGCACAGGTGGTGCGATCGGCCACGTACACGTAGGCCAGCGCGCCCTGGTAGGCGATCACCGCATCGAAGAACACATCGTCATCGACGTCCAGGGTATACGGCCGCAGGGTGAAGCCGGCGGCTTCGAGCACGTTGGGCGGCTCGCCTTCGCCATCGGTGGACAGCGAGTGTGCGTCGTCGTGCAGCACACCGGTATGGCCATGGTCCGAGGTAATCACGATATAGCGATCGTCGAGTTCGCCCGCCTCTTCCAGCGCTTCGTAAAGGTCGGCCATCATCGGCTCAAGGCCCTTCTTCAGATAGTCGCGGCGCGAGACGTCGGGGTCGGCATCGGTGATATGGGCATAGTGATCCAGACCCGGCAGATAGATCGTGATCACATCGGCGGCCGGCTCGTCCTCGATGAGGTCCTGCATGTTCTCGATGACCTCGGCATCCAGCTCCTCGAACAGCGATAACGACTGCGCGCCGGTGAGCTGGCCGGCCACATGTTCGGCGAACAAACTCTGGAAGGCATCCAGCATGGCCGTACGGTCGGTGAGGATCAGCCGATCTGCGCCGCGATAGAACTGGTGCATGCCCACCCAGATACGCACACCCGGATCGGTTTCGCGCAGGCGTTCATAGATCGTGGGCACTTCCAGCAGATCATTCGCATAGCCCTCGGTATAAATCTTGAATACCTGCGTGGCTTCGGGAATCGTCACCGGCACGGGCGCGGCGTATTCTCCGGTCGCACGAATAAAGTATTCGTTGCCAGCCACGCCATGCTCGGCCGGATTGGCGCCGGTGACCGTGGTCGCCCAGGAGACAGCCGTGGACGACGGCAGCACGCTCACCACCGATTCCTCGAACCAGGCATGGGCAAAATCGTTGCTGGCGTCGTCGCCGAGCAGGCGTGCCATCTCCGGCAGCTCGCCGGCGCGCAGCATGTCGTAGAGCAACGGCCGATCGATGCCGTCGATCGCCACCAGCAGGATTTTGGGCGCGTCATGCGCTGCCGGGCGTTCGTCGGCATCGGTTGCGCGCAGTTCGACCTGTTCGCCGGCGACCCAGAACTGGGCGGCCTGCCAGACGCAGCCGCTGATCAACACAGCCGCGCAAACACTCGATACCCGCGTTGCAAGACGAACCCGCCGTCTGGTTGCTGTGCCCACGCTCTGGCTCCCTGTTCCTTAACGACCCTGTTGTTGCCGGCGGCGCGAATCGGGGCGTCCAATATTGCGCATGCAAGATAACCGAAATTACATGGCGAGGCCGCACTTTCGCTCGACTCCAAGGCCGGCCGGGCGCAGCGATAAATGGCGTGTACATGCTTGACGCCGTACTAACACGAACGCTTGCAAAGTAACGACTCCTACGAGGCAAGTGGCCGGGCGGGGATCACGCCGGGGCCACGTCAGAGGAGTTGTTATGCCCTTATTGTGGATGTTCGCGGGCCTGCTGGTCTTCGTGACCGGCTCCATGTTCTATGTGTACCGTCTTCGCGGCAACGTGCGATACGACAGTTTCAAGCAGTATCTGCGCAAGGGCTGGCCCATCTTCAGCCCGCTCAACTGCCTTCTGTACCTGTTCACCGAGCCCCGGGCACAAAAGCCGATCGCCGACACGACGCGTTTCCCCGAACTGGACGTGATTCAGCGCAACTGGCCGGTGATTCGTGAAGAAGCCCTCGCCCTGTATCACAGCGATGCCTTCGAAGACACCCAGGCCACCGACTCGGCGGCCTATTACGACATCGGCTTTCGCACCTTCTACAAGTACGGCTGGCGCAAGTTCTATCTGCGCTGGTACGGCACCACGCATAATTCGGCCAAGCGCCTGTGCCCACAGACCACGCGCCTGCTCGAAAGCGTTTCCTGCGTGAACGGTGCCATGTTCTCGGTGCTGCCGGCCGGTTCCAAGCTGACGCGGCATGCCGACCCGGCGGCCTGTTCGTTGCGCTATCACCTGGGTCTGGCCACGCCCAACGACGACGCCTGCTATATCAACATCGACGGTCAGGATTATTCCTGGCGTGACGGCAACGATCTGCTGTTCGACGAAACCTATCTGCATTACGCCCATAACGATGCCGAACAGGATCGCGTAATCCTGATGTGCGATGTCGAGCGCCCGACGCGCGTGGTGGGCCCGGTCGTGAATTTCTTCTACAAGGCGATCATGCGGGCCACGCTCGTGCCCAATACCGCCGAAGACAAACGCGGCCTGGCCAACCGGGTATTCGCCAGTCTGGCGCCCGTGTTGGCGAACACGCGCGAACTCAAGCATACGCATCCGGCGCGCTATACCACGATCAAGTACTGCGTGAACGCCTCTCTGGTCGTGCTGGCCTCGGGCCTGCTGCTCGGCGCCTGCATGGCGGTCTATTCCGTAGGCAAGGCGCTGACCTGATCGCGGCATCCGACTTCGGCCGCACCGACGTATGACCCGCGCCATACGGCAGAGCGAACACAGCGACCGCACGGCAGTATCCGGTTGGATTTCAAATACGGTCATAATGGTCCGTAGACCGCACCGACACGCCTGGCATGGTTTTCGCTAACCAACAGCATGTTGTGAAGGCATACGCCGGGATCGCCGGATCCAACGGTCGCACCGCCCATCACGGTATAGCGGAGTTCGCGTAGATGAAACGCATCGAATGCTAGAAAGTCTGGATACCCCGGCCGGGCGCTGGGCACTTGCCCTGTGTACCGGCGCCGTCGCCGCGATTGCCGTCACCATCGTCTATGCCCTGCTGATCAAGGTCGCCTATCGGCTGACGCTTCGGCATACCATCGCCCGCGAATTCCTGCGCCAGTGCGACAAGTCGGGCGCCGTGGTGGTGTTTTTCCTGACCCTGCAGGCGGTCTGGCATGCCAGCCCGGACGATATTCCCTGGATCGCGGCCATTCGGCATATGAACAGTCTGTGCCTGATCCTGGCACTGACCTGGGCGGCCCTCTGCGCGATCACGGCCATCGGCGATCTCATCGTCAGCCTGAACCCGGCCGTGGAAGGCCGGCACCACTCGGCGCGCAAGCTCGAAACCCAGGCCCGCTTTCTCACCCGCGGGCTGACGGTGTTGGTGGCGATCATCGGTATTTCCACCGCGCTGATGACCTTTCCCTCGATCCGCCAGCTGGGCACCAGCCTGCTGGCCTCTGCCGGCATCGGCGGCCTGATCATCGGTTTTGCCGCCCGGCCGGTGCTGTCGAACCTGCTCGCGGGCTTGCAGATCGCGCTGTCGCAGCCGTTTCGTATCGAGGATGTGCTCAAGTTCAAGGACGAATGGTGCTGGGTCGAGGAAGTGACCATCACCTATGTCGTACTGCGTACCTGGGACCTGCGCCGCCTGGTCGTGCCCCTGCAGTGGTTCATCGAAAACCCCTTCGAGAACTGGACCCGCCGTCCCACGAGCCTGATGGGCTCGGTATTCATGTGGCTGGACTACCGCATGCCCGTGCCGCCGCTGCGCGCCGAATTCGAACGCCTGCTCAAGGCCGACAGCGCCTGGGACGAACTCATTGGCACCACCCAGGTGGTGGACGCCGGCGAGCACGCCATGCAGATACGCTTTCTGATGAGCTCGAACGATTCCATCACGCTCTGGCACCTGCGGTGTCGCATGCGCGAGGCACTGCTCGATTTCGTGCAGCGCGACTATCCGGACTACCTGCCGAACGTGCGGGCCCGCATCAACGAAGACGAAGTACCCGAGCCCTCACGCCCGCCCGCGCCCACGCAAGACGCCTGATCGGATCACGCCTGCTCGACCTGCTCGGCCGCGATCTGGCGCAGGGCATCGGCCAGCGTCGCCGGCGGCTGGGCACCGGCCAGCAGATACTTGTGGGCAACCACGAACGAGGGTACCGACGTCACACCCAGCGACTGCCAGTAGCCGACTTCGCGCTCGACCTGCTCGGCATAGGCTTCGCCGGCAACGATTTCGCGGATATGCGCGCCGTCGAGCCCCAGCGATTCGCCGATCGTGGCCAGCAGCTCGGCGTCGGTCGGGTTTTCGGCGCGGCCGAAGTAGGCCTCGAACAGCGCCCGGTTGAACGCGCCATCGCAGCCCTGTTCCTTGGCGTACGCCAGCACGCGATGCGTGGCGAAGGTATTCCAGGAGCGCCGCTCGAGCGCCTTTTCGAAGTTCAGCCCGAGTTCGTGGGCCGCGCTGGTGATTTCGTGCTGCGAGGCTTTCATATCGGCCTCGCTACGCCCGTATTTCGCACTCAGGTGTTCCAGAATATCCCGGCCCTCTGCCGGCACGTCCGGGTTGAGTAGAAACGGGTGCCATTCGACTTCGACCGCGAGGTCGTCATCCAGCAGCGCCAGCGCCTGCTGCAGGCGCGCATCGCCGATCGCACACCAGGGACAGACCACGTCGGACACCAGATCGATCTTGAGCGTTTGCATCGCTCGGCTCGTGACAGGATTGATAACTCGATAGTGCCGTTGATTACGCCCGTTTCAAGCAGTACCGGCCGAGCGCGATCGCCGCGGCTAACCGCGGCGCCGGCCGGGGGCGTTGTCGTCGGGCGCATCCGATGCCGCCGCACTCTGCTGGAACTGGACCGCCATGGTGAGCGCGCTTTCACAAAACGCCATGACCCGCTCGAAATCGGCCTGGGGCAGCTGGCGGGCGGCCTCGTTGCCGCGATAGATATTCATCCACTGGCGGTCACGTTCGACCATGCCCGGCAATCGCCCCACGCCCCAGTCCTCGGCCAGGGCCCACAGACGCGGGTTGAAGCCGCGCACCAGCTGAATCAGAAACGGAATCGGATCGTTGCGGGCCAAAAGCGACGTCAGCCGCAGGATCAGATCGAAGGATACCGTCGCCGAGCCCTGCTCCATGGCCTGGAGCACGGTCTTGTCCTCCAGGTCCAGGGCGTTGGCCAGCTCATCGAGCGACAGGCCCGCGGTCTGGCGGGCATCCTGAATCGCCTCGCCGGCGCGCTTCATCCAGGCGCGCTGTTCGTCGGACAGCAGCCGACGCTGGGCCCGATCGAGAATGATCGTACGCCCGATATCAAGCGTCAGCCCGCCCACGCGGCGGGTGAGCGCGCCCAGCGCCTTCTTCGACAGGCTGCCACTCAGGCTCGCGAACTGACCCAACAGATTGCTGCGTGCGCTTTCACCTTTGTCTGCCATACGATTCGACCATCCGCGGCTGTATTGCAGCGCTGATCATGCACGCCTGGCCTGCGGTTCGCGAGTCGAACCGAGCGCGTTGCCGATTCATCGGGCCAACCGGGCGCGCCATTCGACGTTTAGGCGCTCGCTACGAAACGCGGGACTTTCGACCCTCGAATCAGGCCCAATCCACGGCCATGGCCAGATCGGCAACAAAACGCGCGTATTCGCTATGGTTCGCCGCAGCCGCGCCGCGGCGCAGCAGATAGGAGGGATGCACGGTCAGCAGATAGCGTCGGCCCTCATGGTCGATGAACCGTCCGCGATCACGGGTTACACGCACGTCGGCACCCAGCAGCGCGCGACCGGCGGTCGCCCCCAGGCAGATCACGAGCTCCGGCGCGACCAGGCCGATCTCGGTATCCAACCACGGCCGGCAGGCCATGACTTCGGTTTCGCTCGGCGTGGCATGCAGGCGCGTCTTGCCGCGCGGGCTGAACTTGAAATGCTTGACCGCGTTGGTCAGATAGACCCGCTCACGCCCAAGCCCCGCCGCCGCCAGCGCACGGTCGAGCAGCTGGCCGGCCGGGCCGACGAACGGCCGACCGGCGAGATCTTCCTGATCGCCCGGCTGCTCGCCCACGAGCATGACGCGGGCGTTGGCCGGCCCTTCCCCGAACACCGTCTGGGTGGCGGGTTGCCACAACGGGCAGCCGCGACAGGTTTCGGCCTGTAACGCCACCCGTTCGAGCGAGGCGGGGGCGCTGGCTTCAATCGCCGCGGCGTTATCGGCATCCGGGCTCGCGGGGCGCGGCCCACAGCGCAGCTCGTCGCTGTCCCTGCGGTTGGCCTCCATGGCCTGAACACGCCGATCGGCATCGCGCAGCAGCGAGGGAATGAGATGCGCTTCGGGCATGTTCTTCCAGTACTTCTGCGGCATTTCCGACTGCATCGCGCGAATCTTGACGCGTGCAGGGTTGAATATGCTGCGGTAATAGGTCTGCCAGGCGGCCTCCAGCCGATCGCCCTCGGGGGCGGCCGATTTGTCGGTGGCCGGCGAAAACCATACCTCGCCACCGCCTTCCCAGTGCGCGCAGCCGACCGGGGTGAGAATCGACCAGCGCATGTTGGCAAAACGGCGTTTGAAAAAGCCGCTCACGTACTCGACGATGAAGTGCTCGGGCTCGAACCAGGCCACATAGCGCGGCTCGGTATCGGCCGCCCCCGGCTCGTCGACTTCGCGAAAACGCACGAACGCCTTCATCTTGTGCACGTCGCGCCGTACGGCTTTGGCATAGGCGGTAAAGCGCACCACGTCGCGATCGCCGCTGAGCTGCAACAGATGGCGTTCGCCGTGGGTCAGCCGCCACAGCAGGCGATACAAAAGCGCCCAGCGATCGTCGCTGTGGTGACAGGCCACCGCACGAGCCTGATCGACAAAGGCCTTGGGCACGCGCTGTACCGGTCGGGCGGACGGCTTATGTTCAGCCGCCGAGGCCTTCGTGTCGTGTCGCCGTGCCGCGGGCTGCCACCAGACATGCGCCGGCGGCGTCTGGTCGGCCAGCAACTGGCGGGCCTGTGCCTGCCAGCCGGCGAAATCCGGCGAAAACCTCGCGACGACCTGATCCTCGGCGGTCGACGCGCAGTCGAATAGCGATACCTGAAAACTCATCTAGAAATCGAAGGCCTGTTGCGCGGCGCGGGCGGGCGCAAAACGTGCACGCAGCGCGGCACTGGGCGCTTCGGACAGGGCCGGCCAGTGATTGGCGCAAACCACGAACGGCATGGCTTTCTTGACGCCCGCCTTCAATGCCACGAGATCTTCGAGGCGTATCTTCTGCCAGCGTCGAATCTTGAGCAGTTTCTGGACCGACTTCACACCGAGGCCAGGTACCCGCAGTAGCTGCTCGCGCGGGGCACAGTTGAGATCGACCGGAAAATACGCACGGTTGCGCAATGCCCAGGCCAGCTTTGGATCCACATCGAGATCGAGCATGCCGGCCGCCGGGCTATCGTCTTCTCCGGCCGTGATTTCGTCGTGGCCATAGCCGTAGAAGCGGATCAACCAATCCGACTGATACAGCCGGTGTTCGCGCATCAGCGGCGTACGCCGGGCCGGCAGCTTGGCCGAGGCATCGGCGATGGGCGAAAAGGCGGAGAAGTAAACCCGCTTGAGCTTGTAGGCGGAATACAGATTGGCCGTGGTCGACAGGATCTGGGCGTCGGTCGAGGGTTCGGCGCCGACGATCATCTGCGTGGACTGGCCGGCCGGCGCGAACCGGGGCGCGGCGATCCGCCGCGGCGACAGGTTGGAGGCGCGACGCGCCTCGCGACGACTGTCGGCATATTCGTCCTGGCGCGCGCGGATACGCGCCATCGACAGCTTGATGGTTCGATGATCCTTTTCCGGGGCGAGATCGGCGAGCGCGATCCGGGTGGGCAGTTCGACGTTGATCGACAGCCGGTCCGCATAGGTGCCGGCATCGGCCAGCAGCTGGCCATCGGCGTCCGGAATGGTCTTGAGGTGGATATAACCGCGGAAATCGTGGTCGATACGCAGCCGCCGTGCGACTTCCACCAGCTGGCCCATGGTGTAGTCCGGGCTCTGAATCACCCCCGAACTCAGGAACAGGCCTTCGATATAGTTGCGCTTGTAGAAATCCAGCGTCAGGCGCACCACTTCGTCGACCGTGAAGCGCGCCCGGGTCACGTTCGAGGAATTACGGTTGATGCAATAGCTGCATTCGTAGACGCAGAAGTTGGTCAGCAGAATCTTGAGCAGGGAGATGCAGCGCCCGTCCGGCGCATAGGCATGACAAATCCCCGAGCCTTCGCTGGATCCGACCCCCTTGCCACCCAGCGAATGCCGCGAGCGCGTGCCGCTGGAGGCACAGGAGGCATCGTATTTCGCGGCGTCCGCGAGGATTTCGAGTTTCTTGAGCAGCTCCATAAGTGTAACTATATACAGCTACACGCGGTTTGGATTCACCTCCCCGTGGTTTTTTGCCACAACACGCCGCGCGGTCGAACCCGCGTCACGCAATCGCCTGGTACCGGGCCGACGACTCGCCACACACGCGACCCTGCGCCGGCGCGGCATCGCCCAGCAGCTGTGCGGCGAGCGATTCCAGGCAGAACAGCGACAGAAACTGTTTTCTCTCGCCGTCACCGACCGAGGTCAGGCGATACTGGCGCTCGGCCAGTGTCGGATTGGGCTTGTTCACGCCATAGCGGTGCACATGCAGGCTATCGGCCGGCGCTTCGATGTATTCGATATCGCTGGCCAGATCGACCATGAAGCCGATACGCCCGGCAGGCGCTGCCACCACGAGCACCTGGCTGGCGGCTCGTGCGGGTGCCTTGTCGCCGATCAGCCGACGCAGATCCACGAGGGTGACGAGCTCGTCGAGGTGGCGGAAGACGCCCTCGAACACCCCCGAGCCACCCAAGGGCGCGTAGTGTTCCGGCATCGTCAGGACGGCGTCGAGTTGATCCATGAAAACCACGAATTTTCCGCCGGCTTGGAAGTGCAGGAAAGCGAAACGCCGCCAGACGACGCCGCTTCGCTCGCGCTGCTTGGTGTCGGCGTTGAGTTCGGCGTGAACGCGCGCGATGTTGGCCAGCTCTTCGCGCGCGAAAAGCGCGGTATGCGATACCAGCAGTGCATCGGCCATGTCGGGACGGGACAACAACCCGGCGACGCCGGTGTCGGTCGATTGATCGGAAGGCCCGGCCAAGGCCAGACAATCCTGCGGCTGGTATTCCACCATGCTCATGATGTGCTCGACGGCCAGCGCCAGATTGCCCTGCCCCGTATCCAGCACCACCATCTGTTCAAGCCGACTCACCGACGGCGCCTGTCCAAGCAGCACCCGCGCGTCGAACACCGGCACGATGTCCTCACGCAGGCGATGGTTGCCCAAGTAACCGGGTAGCGCCAACGCCGGCTCGATCAACGTATGGCAATCCGCGATCTCGCGCACCACATCGGCATCGATAGCGAGCGTCAACGCCCCCGAACTCGCGATCACCGCACGCTGGCGCGCAGCCCCTCGCGCGTACCAGCCGGTACGGGCCGCGCGCGCGCCACGTCCGGCTTCGTCGCCGACATGCACCATGCCTTTGATATCCAGCATGGCATCGATATCCAGCACATAGACCGGGCTGTCAGTCCCCGAACGGCAGAACACGCGATTCGCAAACAGCTCAATCGCGTCGTTTTCCTGATCGATCGCACTGACCTGCGACTCGTCCAGGGTGACCACGTCTTCCACCCGATCGACGACCACGCCGAAGCGACGTCCGCGCCCGGCCAGAACCGCCACGGTATGACCGTGTTCGACCGGTGCCGGCTCTCGACGCAGACCAAGCATGCGGGCCAGATCCACAACGGGAATCTGAGCCCCGCGCAGCGCGAAACTGCCGACCAGCCAATCCGCGACCCGCGGCATCGGCGCCGGGGGCTGTGTCAGTGCCACGACCTCGCGCAGCGAGCTCACCTCGAAGGCGACTTCGCTATCGCCGACGCCGAGAATCCCGAACTTGTGCGTGCTCATCAGCCTTCGTTGGCTGCCTTGAGCCGGGCCGGCGCCGAACGACGTGGCGTCTCGGAACGCTCGTCCTTGCGCGTGGAATCGGTCAGTTCACGGATCAGACGGTCCACCTGATCGGCGGTGCCGAGCTGCTCTTCGGTCGTGGTCGCGATTTCTTCGACCGACGACGTAGTCTGTTCGACCCCCTCGGCGATCCGGCCGAAGGAATCGTGCGCAACATGGATCACCTCGTTGCCGCTGTCGATGCGCTTGAGCGACTGGCTGATCAGGCGGTTGATCTGACGTGTGGCGTCGGCCGATTTCTCGGCGAGCTTGCGTACCTCGTCGGCCACCACCGAAAACCCCAGGCCATGCTCGCCGGCACGCGCGGCTTCGATTGCGGCGTTGAAGGCCAGCAGATTGGTCTGCGACGCGATTTCGCCGATCACCTTGACGATTTCATCGATATCTTCGGCCGATTTCTGAATCGCTGCCATGGCCTCGGTCGAGTTTTCCAGCGCCTTGACGCCCTGGGCTGCCTCACGCTGCGTCGTACGCGCCATTTCCCGGGTGAGCCGCGTGTTCTCCACGATCGAGGCTATCGAGGCGTGCAGTTCTTCCACCGCATCGCGCATGGCATCGGCCTGACGCTGGATATGCTCCTCGCGCTCGACCTGCTCGGTGATATCGGTGGCGAACTTCACGACCTTGTACGGGTCGCCGTCGGCGTCGAGAATCGGGTTATAGGTGGCCTGGATCCAGACTTTCTGTCCGAAGCGGCCGATGCGCATGAACCGCCCGCCGAAGTACTCGCCACGGGCCAGCGCCAGCCAGAAATCGCGATAGGCAGCACTGGCGACATGCGAGGGTTCGCACAGCAGCCGGTGATGCTGGCCGACCAGTTCATCGCGCTGGTAGCCCATCGTGTTCAGGAAGTTGTCGTTGGCACCCAGCACGTAGCCCTTGAGGTCGAACTCGATCACCGCCTGCGAACGCGCAATGGCGTTGACCTTGCCCTCGAATTCGGCGTTGCGATGCTTGGCGGCGGTGATATCGGTGGCGAACTTGACCACCTTGTACGGCCGGCCATGCAGATCGAAGATCGGGTTGTAGGTGGCCTGCAACCAGATTTCGCGCCCGTCGCGCGCCACGCGCTTGAACTGATCGGCGACGTACTCGCCGGCCGCGAGCTTCTTCCACAACAGCTGATAGTCTTCGCTCGTGGCATAGCCGTCTTCGCAGAACATGCGATGGTGCTTGCCGACCAGCTCGTCGAGGCGATAGCCCACCGTTTCACGGAAGTTCTTGTTCGCGGTGATGATCGTGCCGTCGAGATTGAACTCGATTACGCCCTGGGCGCGATCAATCGCGGCGAACTTGCCGTCGACCTCGGCCTGGGCCTGGCGCTCCTGGGTGATATCGCTGGCGAACTGCACGATCTTGGTCGGCCGACCGCGTGCGTCGAGAATCGGGTTGTAGATCGCCTGCAGCCAGAGTTCCTGACCGTCACGCGTAAAACGCTGGAATTCGCCGGACACGGACTCGCCGCGCGACAGCCGGCCCCACAGGTTGCGGTATTCGCTGCTCTGCGCATATTCGGAATCACAGAGGCGGCGATCGTGCTCGCCGATGAGTTCGGCTTCGCTATAACCCGTGAGCGCCAGGAAGTTCGCATTCGCCTTGAGCACATGGCCGTCGAGGTCGAACTCGACCAGCGCCCGCGAACGATCAATGGCTCGCAAAAGGCTTTCAGACTCCGCTTCATGCGTTTTCTGTGCGGTGATATCAGAAGCGAACTTCACCACCTTGTACGGCTGGCCGTGGGCGTTTAGCACCGGGTTGTAGCTGGCCTGCAGCCAGATCTCGCGCCCCTGTTTGTCGAGCCGGCAATATTCGCCGCTCATGAACTCGCCGCGGGCAAGCGCACGCCAGAATTCGCCATAGGCCTCGCTTTCGACATAGGCCGGTTCACAGAACAGCCGGTGATGACGGCCGCGGATCTCATCCAGCGTGTAGCCGCTGACCGCCAGGAAATTGCGGTTGGCGTCGAGAATGATGCCGTCGAGATCGAACTCGATGACTGCCTGCGAGCGATCCAGCGCATCGAGCTTGCTGGCATGTTCCGCGCTAACGCGCTTTTCGCGCGTGATATCGGTCGCGAGCTTGATGATCTTGATAACGTTTCCGGCGTCGTCGCGAATTGGGTTGTAGGTCGCGCTCAGCCAGACCTCGCTGCCGTCCTTGGCCACGCGCCGATATTCGCCACTGTCGAAATGGCCGCTGCCGAGCCGCTCCCAGAATTGTTCGTAGGCAGGCTGGGCGACCTCTTCGGGAATGCAGAACATCCGGTGATGCTCACCCACGATTTCGTCGAGGCTGTAGCCCAGCGTTTCCAGAAAGTTGGCGTTCGCGTCGAGCACCAGTCCCTGTGCATCGAACTCGATTACGGCATTCGCTTGGCCGATCGCATGACGAAGCGCCTCGAGTTCGGCCGTCGCGATGGTAGAAGAATCAGCCATGGGTATCCGCCTGTATTGGGAGAGCAGCAAGAGAGATCTGACGTTGCACCGCCCGATCGAGGATTGCTCGAACGGATGACGACACCGTCGGCCTACAGATCGGCATAGCGAAACAAAACTTTATTGCGCACGGCCTTTCGAACAGACCCTCGTTCGCCGGCCGTTGCGGCGGATAAAATCGATACGCCGGCCGTGAACATGCGATAGCATCCGGACATGGCAACCCGTGCAGAAGCCGCTGCGGCACCCGCCAGCCTCGACGAGGTTGTGGCCTCGGTGCACGACACCGTGATCGCCACCTGGGGCGACTTTGTCGCACATCTGCCGTTTATCGGCATCTCGCTTGCGATCATCGCGCTGACCTGGCTCGGCGCTTGGCTGAGTACGGTGTTCGCCGCGCGCCTGACCGGCAAGCGTACCCGCCCGTCTTTGCGCCGTCTGATCGATCGCCTGCTGTCGCTGGGTATCTGGGCCCTGGGGCTCACACTCGCCGCCGTCGTGGTATTTCCCGGGCTGTCGCCGGCCAAGGCGCTGGGCGGTCTCGGTCTGCTTTCGGTGGCCGTGGGCTTCGCCTTCAAGGACACCTTCGAGAATTTCTTCGCCGGCATGCTCATGCTCTGGAAATACCCCTTCGAAAGCGGGGATTTCATCGAGAGCGGCGAAATCATGGGGCGTGTCGAGCGGGTCAACGTTCGCGTGACCCATATCCGTCAGGTCACCGGCGAGCTGCTTATCGTGCCCAACGCCAGCCTGTTCAAGAACTCGGTGCTGGTACTCACCAATCAGCGGGTACGCCGTATCCATGTCGCCACGGGCGTGGCCTATGACGAAGACCTGGCCGCCGCGCTGGAGGTGATCGAAACCGCCGTGCGCGCCTGCGAAAGCCGAGTAAAGGACTACCCGGTACAGGTCTTTGCGACCGGTTTCGGCAGCAGCAGCATGGATATCGACGTGAGCTGGTGGTGTGACTCGACACCGCTGGGTGCCCGCAAGTCACGCAACGAAGTCGTGGTGGCGATCAAGGCAGCCCTGGATCAGGCGGGTATCGAAATTCCATACCCCTATCGAACGCTGCATTTCAGGGGGCCGATCCCGGTCGAAAACGAGCCCTCAACGCCCGGCTGAAGCCTCGGCGCGAGCGCCGACACAGAAAAGCGCCACCGGTTGCAGCGGCGCCGGCAGGGCCAGAAGATCGGCAAGACGACGGGCATCGAAGCCGGCCACGATGACGCCACCCAGCCCTTCGGCCAGCGTGGCCAGATGCATGTTCTGCAACACTGCGCCCGCTTCGATATGCACATAGCGTTCGCCGCGCCGACCGTCGGGTTGCTGATCGAAAAAATGCGCGTTCGCCGCCTCGTAATCGGCGGCCACGACCAGCACCACCGCCGCATGTTCCAGCCAGGCATCATCGGCCAGCGAAGTCGCCCGTAATGCTTCAGGCGCGATCGCTTTGCGCCATGCACCGAGCAGGGCATCCGGCATATCAAGCGCGTATAAACCCTGGGCCGAGCCTTGAAGGCGGTGAACGATCGCGAACAGGCGTAGCGGATAGAGCCCATGCGCCGAGGGCGCATTGCGTTTGCCCGATCTGGATCGCCCTTGGGCGCAATGCACAATGCGCTCGAGTGCCGCCCGGCCAATCGGCGCGGCCGAGTATTCCCGACCGCTTTGCCGATGCTCAATCAGCTCGGCCAGGGCGACACGGCGGTCTGGATGTTGTGCCGTCACTGCCTGCGAAGACGGGGCCGAACGCCGCGCTCTCTGCGTTCTAGCCGAGGAAATCGAGCAGTGCGGCGTTGAACTCATCGGCATGCGTGGCGTTGATGCCGTGCGGGCCACCTTCGATGAGCTTGAGCGAGCTATCGTTGATGGCATCCACCGAACGCTTGCCGCTGACCTCGAAGGGCACGATGCCGTCCGAATCGCCGTGGATGACCAGGGTGGGCACATCGAATTTCGCCAGGTCGTCGCGAAAGTCGGTACGGCCGAAGGCGGCGATGCAGTCCAGCGTGCCCTTGGGCGAAGCGAACCAGGCGATATCGCGGTGGTACTGGCGATTGGCTTCGCTCACCAGCAGCCCGCCCTGTTCGGTGGAGAAGAAATTGCCGGAAAAGTCTTCGAAGAACGCCGGACGATCGCTTTTCACGCCGTTTTCGAAATCGGCGATAGTGGCATCGTCCAGGCCGCCATCGGGATTGTCGTCGGCCTTGTAGAGATACGGCGGCACGGCGGCGGCGAGCACGGCCTTGGCCACGCGATCGCTGCCATAGGTGCCGATATAGCGTGCGACTTCGCCGCCACCCATGGAAAAGCCGACCAGCGTCATGTCGGTGAGGTTGAGATGCTCGACCAGCGTATTCAGATCGCGGGCCAGCGTATCGTAGTCGTAGCCGCCAAACGGCTGCGACGACTTGCCGAAACCACGGCGGTCGTAGGTGATCACGCGATAGCCCGCCTCGACGAGCGCGGGCACCTGATTTTCCCAGGAGCGCCCGGACAGGGGCCAACCGTGGATGAGCACCACCGGCTTACCGCTGCCCACATCCTCGTAGTAGAGCTCTACCGGCGCATCGTTTTCGCGGTCGACTTCAATAAATGCCATAACGCGTTCTCTTGTCGAATACTTGTTTCTGAACATGGGTCGAAGCCGGCCCGAGACAAGTGCTGCGTGCGTCCCGACATTCGGCCGACATCTACGAGTGTCACCGTGGATGCCAATTCGGTTAATCTTGCGCGCCGCCCCGGTTAGCTTGCGCACAATACAATGTCCGATACACAGCCCCGCCCGATTCCCAACGCCCGCGTTTCCGCCCGCGCGATCTACCAGACCATCCGACGCGACGGCGAAGAGGAAATGGCCCGGCCGATGGGCTCGCTGTGGTGGTCAGGCGTTGCGGCCGGCATCGCGATTTCCACGTCGGTGATCGCCGAGGGCCTGCTGCATACCAGCCTGCCCGACAGCCCCTGGCGGGAACCGCTGGCGGCCTTCGGCTATTGCGTGGGATTCGTGCTGGTCGTACTCGGGCGCATGCAGTTGTTCACCGAGAACACCATTACCGCGGTGCTGCCATTGATGGCCCGGACCAATCGCGAGTCCCTGATCTGTATCGCCCGGCTGTGGAGCGTGGTGTTCATCGCCAATATGTTCGGCACGCTCGTGGCCGCGACGTTCACTGACGTGGTGGGCTTTGCGACCCCCACGCAGCTTGCCGCCTTTCAAGAGGTCTCCCGCCCGTTGCTGGACAAGGACTGGCTTGAAACCCTGCTGCACGGTATCCCGGCCGGCTTTTTCGTGGCCGCCATGGTCTGGATGCTGCCCAATGCGCGCGGCTCCGAAATCGGGGTGATCGTGATCGCGACCTACGTCATTGCCATTGGCGGCTTCGCCCATGTGGTGGTGGGTTCGATGGAAGCCTTCCTGCTGATGCTGGCTGGCGAAGTCGCGATTATCGATGCGCTCTGGGGCTGTCTCGTGCCGGCATTGATCGGCAACGTGCTCGGCGGCACCGTGCTTTTCTCGCTGCTGGCCTACGGCCAGGTCCGTCTGGAAATCGACTAGGCTTGTCGCATGACGCTCACGATTTCCAACCGGGTCACGATCGAGGAGTCGGAAATCGAATGGCACGCAGTACGCTCATCCGGCGCCGGCGGGCAGAACGTCAACAAGGTCGCCACGGCCGTACATCTGCGTTTCGATATTCATGCCTCCTCGTTACCCGATGTCTACAAGGAGCGGCTGCTGCAACGCCGGGATCGGCGGATCACCCGCGACGGGGTGATCGTGATCAAGGCACAGCAGTTTCGCAGCCAGGACAAGAACCGCGAGGATGCACTCGCACGTCTGCGCTCGATCGTGGCCAGTGCCACCGCGGTCACCCGTCGCCGCAAGGCCACGAAACCCTCGCGCCGCGCCAAGCGCCAACGCGTGGACGACAAGACACGGCGCGGCCGTACCAAGGCGTTGCGTGCGCGCCCGTCGCGACACGATTGAGGCGGTGCGCGGGCCCGCTTGCATCCCTGCTGTATGATCGCCCGCTCTTATTTTGCACCGCACAATGCGGCACGAGATCCGGCTTACCCGTGGCACGAAGCGCCACCGGGTCAACCGACGACGCTTCGTGCCGATAGCGGTTTTGTTGCAGACCAGAAGATCGACACATGAATCAATCATCAACGGTGCCCGGCGCCGAGCACACCTCGCGCTGGGGCGATCCGATCACGCTGGTGCTCAGCGTCGGCTTTGTGGCCGTGTTCCTCGGCCTGTCCCTCTACGATCTCGACGGCGTGGCGAACGCGATTGCGACCGGCTTTGCCTGGACCGCGGCCACCCTGGGTACCTATTTCGAATGGCTGCTGCTGGCCACGTTCTTCATCGGCCTCGGCCTGGCCTGCACGCCGGCCGCGCGGGCGCGTATCGGCGGGATCGATACGCCGGAACTGAGCACCTTCAAGTGGCTGTCGATCATCATGTGCACGCTGCTGGCCGGCGGCGGCGTGTTCTTCGCGGCCGGCGAACCGGTCTATCACTTTCTGACCACGCCCCCGGCCTTCGATAGCGAGTCCGGTACGGCGGCCGCCGTTTCCGATGCCCTGGCGCAGTCGTTCATGCACTGGGGGTTTCTGGCCTGGGCGGTGCTGGGTTCACTGACCGCGATCGTGCTTGCCCATGCCCACTACGACAACGGCGAGCCGCTGCGACCGCGCAGCCTGCTGCTGCCCGTGCTCGGCCGGAAAGTCATTCATGGCCCGATCGGCAGCGTGATCGACGCCGTATGCATCATCGCCGTGGTCGCGGGTACGGTCGGGCCGATCGGTTTTCTGGCCACCCAGGTCAGCTACGGACTGCATGAAATCTTCGGCCTCACCGAGGGGCTGACCACCCAGCTGTCGATCCTGGCCGTGCTCGGCGTGGTCTATGTCACATCGGCGGTGACCGGCATCAATCGCGGCATCCAGCTCATGAGCCGCTTCAACGTGTTTCTGGCGCTGGGCATCGCCGCCGTCATCTTCGTGTTCGGGCCGACGCTGTTTCTGGTGAATGCCTATAGCCAGGCTTTCGGCGACTACATCAGTTCATTCATGACCATGGCCACGATGAATGCACAGACCGCACCGGCCTGGTGGATGAAGTGGTGGACGATCTTCTTTTTTGCCTGGTTCATCGGCTACGGGCCGCTGATGGCGATCTTCGTCGCGCGCATCTCGCGCGGGCGCACCATTCGCCAGATGGTCGTCTCGGTGGCCATCCTGGCCCCGATCGCCACCACGATCTGGTTCACCCTGTTGGGCGGTTCCGGGATTCATTACCAGATGACCGGCGTCTTCGATCTGAGCGACGCCCTGGCCGATTTCAAGTTCGATGTCGCCACCCTCACCGTGGCCCAGGCGCTGCCGGGCGGCGCTGTCATGGCGCTGGCCATCATGCTGCTGACCTCGATCTTCGTGGCCACCACGGGCGATTCCATGAGCTATGCGATCGCCGTGGTCGCGGCCGGCCATGACGAGCCGGCGCCGCTCATGCGTGCGCTGTGCGGCATCATCATGGCGGTCATGGCCGGGGTGCTGCTGACCATGGGCAGCGGCCAGATTAGCGCGCTCCAACAGCTGATCGTGATCACGGCCATTCCGGTATCGCTGGTGCTGCTACCCTCGCTCTGGACAGGCCCTAAAACCGCCTATGCCATGGCTCGTGCACAGGGCATCTTGGCCGATTGATACGAGCCCCGGCCGAAGCGATGGCCTGCACGGATAACGCAATCTCCGAACGAACGAGGGCCGCGACTTGGCTGAAGCTGCCACGACAGAGACTGCAGGCACGCTTGATCGTCACACGATCGAGCGTTGCCTGAACGATCGGGCTCGCAGGCTTCATTTCCCGCCGGCCGTCGAAGATGCCTACGAGGCATACCGGCGCGAATATCGCGCCCGTGTGATGAGCAGCACGATCGTACCGACGCTGCTTATCTACAACCTGTTCCTGCTCGTCGATTACGTGCTGCTCCCGCAAACGTTCGCGCTCGCCCTGTTCGGTCATCTGATGGTGGTCACGCCGCTGCTGCTCGGCGTGGGGTGGATCGTTCGTCGCCGACCCGGTCTATGGATGCGCGAGTGTCTGTCGGCCAGCCTACCGCTGGCCATGGCTGCGCAACTGCTGGTCATCTTCTATCTCAACCGCGACTCGGCCAACGCCGAGCACTACCACTACGCGGTCACCGGCATCCTGACCTATGCCAACGTTAACCAGAAGCCGACATTCCGGTTTGCCCTGGTAAGCACGAGCATTCTCATTGCCGGTTACTGTGCCGTGCTCATCGCTGCCCAGACCGCGTTCCCGACACTGCTGGTTGGCCTGACCCTGATAACCGGCGTCGGCTACGTCACCCTGGTGGCGAACTACCGAATGGAGCTCGATGCCCGATACGCGTTCCTGCGGCGCATGCACGATCGCTTCGAATACGAGCTATCGCAGCATGAAGCCACCCACGACCCCTTGACCGGACTCGCCAACCGGCATGAATTCGACCGCCGCAGCGCACGGCTCTATTCGGATCGTCGTCTGGCCAATACCAGCCTCGGGGTGCTCATGCTCGACGTCGACAACTTCAAGGCCTACAACGACCATTTCGGGCATCCGGCCGGTGATGCCTGTCTCAAGCGCATCGCCAGCGCGATCTCTGCACAGTTACGTAACGACGACGATGTGGCGATCCGCTATGGCGGCGAAGAATTCCTGGTCGTGCTTGTAAACGCCGCGGCGACCGATATCAAGGCCATCGCCGAGCGGCTGCGGCGCACGGTCGACGAGTTTCTTATCCCGCATGTGGATGAATACGGCCATGTGACGCTGAGTATTGGCGCCGCGGCCGGCCGGATCATCGAGTGTTCGATGCCCGAGCTCGTGGCCCGTGCCGATACGGCACTCTACGAGGCCAAGCATCGCGGGCGAAACCAGGTGTGTCTGGCAAGCCGGCCCGGCACGCACGACAGCTGACAAGCACGCCTGGCGCGGGTGCATGACGTTTCACGGCCGACGACCGCGCCTACGGGCGTTCAGCCGCGCTCGTTACAACACGCGACGCTCGTGGCCCGAACGCGTCGTGTCGACATGGCCACCGAGCAGCTCGGCAAAGACCTCCGCGCCGCCGGGGCGGCTGAAATAGAACCCCTGCATGTCGTCGCAGGCTTCGGCGCGAAGAAACGCTTCCTGTGCCTCGGTTTCGACGCCCTCGGCGATCACGTTCAGACTCAGGTTCTTGCCCATGGTGATGATCGCCCGCGCGATCGACTGGTCGATGCTGTTCGTGGCCAGCTCGTTGACGAACGAACGGTCGATCTTGAGGGTATCGACCGGCAGATCGCGAAGCTGGGTGAGCGACGAATAGCCGGTGCCGAAATCGTCGATCGCGATCATCACGCCCAGTTTCTTGATCTCGGCCAGCAAGGCCAGCGCGCTGGCAACGTCCCGCATCACCGCCGTTTCGGTGATCTCGAGTTCGAGCAGATCCGGCGCCATGCCCGTGCGTTCGAGCACCGATCGCACATGCGATACCAGCGTCTGGTCGGCCAACTGAACGGCCGAGATGTTGACCGCAATACGAACCGGCGGAAGGCCCGCTCGCTGCCAGGCCATGTTCTGTTCACAGGCGGTTTCCAGCACCCAGCGGCCGATGGGTACGATCAGTCCGAGTTCTTCGGCCAGCGGTAGAAACTGCCCGGGCAGCACGGTGCCGAGCTCTTCGCAGCGCCAGCGCAGCAGCGCTTCGACACCGACGATACGGCTGTCCGCGAGGCTGATCTTGGCCTGGTAGGCGAGCTGGAACTGTTTCTTCTCCAGCGCGCAACGCAGATTGTTTTCCAGGCGCATGCGCACGAGCGAGCGGTCCTCCAGCTCGTTCGCATAGAACTGAAACTTGTTCTTGCCCTCGTCCTTGGCGCAGTACATCGCCATATCCGCCTGCTTGAGCAGGCTCGAGGCATCGCGGGCATCCTGCGGGTAGAGGGAGATACCGATACTCGCGGTCACCCGATAATCGTGGCCGTTGAGCGTGACCGCCTCCAGCACCGTATCCAGAATCCTGCCCGCAAGCGGTTCGATATCGGCGCGATCAGCCACCTCGTGAATAAGCACGACGAATTCATCGCCGCCCAGACGCGCCACCATATGGGCCGAACGAACGCAGCTGCGTAACCGGCCGGCAACGGCCTGGAGCAGCTGATCGCCGGCTTCGTGGCCGAGCGAGTCGTTGATGAACTTGAAGCGATCCAGGTCGATGAACAAAACCGCGAAGCGCTCGTCGGCGTCTATCGCCATGGCCAGCGATTGGTTGAACAGCGTTCGGTTGGGCAGGCCGGTCAACGCATCGTGGGTGGCCAGGAATTCGATATGTTTTTCGCTTTCCCGTCGCCAGGCCTCGCGTTCGAGATTGTCCAGCGCAAACACCAGGTTCGCGGCCATGCGTTCGATCAGTCGAATACCATCGCGGCCGAAGGCATTCTTCTGATCGGCCATGAGCAGCATTACGCCAATGGTGCGATCCTCCTTGACGATCGGCACGGCAGCCGCTGAGCGAAGCCCGATCCGCTTGCCGATACGATGCCAGGGCATCACCCGGGCGTCGTTGAGATAATCGTCCGCGATCTGGGTGTTGCCCTGGAGGAAGCAGCGCCCGGCCAGACCGTCGCTTCGCGCGCTCTCGCTGTCGAGCGGAATCACCAGCTCGCGCACCTCGTTGGCAATCGAGCCGGCCACGCCCACCACGCGCAGGACATTCTCCTGCTCGTCGAGCCGCAGCGTAGCGGCCACGAGCACGTCGTCGTTGGCCACCGCGGCTTCGCACACCTGCTGGTAAAGCATTTCAGGCGTACTGGCCCGCAGCAGCGCCTCGTTGGTGGCACTGAGCGTGGCGTACATGCGGCTCAGCCGATCTCGTGCCTGTTCGGCAAGTTTGCGATCGGTAATATCGTGAACGATGCTCACGATCACCCAGCGGCCTTCAACGAACAGCGCGCAGCGCCGTCGTTCAACGATCATGGAGCCGCCCCGGCCGAGCCGGCTTCGATCCTCCACGGTCAATCGCCCGACCGCGATAACCCGGTCGTACTCTGCCTCGAGCACACCGGGATCGACATTCAGCATCTGGGCCGGCGTCGAGGCCATGAAGGTCTCACGCGGATGCCCGGTAAGCTCACAGGCAATATCGTTCACGTACAGGAATCGCATCGATTCGCGGTCGATGACGAAGATCATGTCGTGGGAGGCGTCGATCGCGCTGCGCAGCTGCTTGAGTTCGCGATAACGCCGGCGGTGACGGGTGACGTCGCGCGCCAGGCCGCGCCAGCCATCGGGCGCACCGTTTTCGTCGCGAACGCATTCGGCCGCGATGTTGAGATAACGCAGCGAGCCGTCCGCAACGATCCAGCGCACCAGATGCTCCGATACCGGCTGTTCGCAAAACGGCCAGCCGGCGCGGTCGGTGGTACCAAGCCCTACATCCGCGGGCATGCGGCCGATCCACGCTTGGGCATCGATATCGCCGCGCTCGACGGCCGCGCCTTGTACCTGGGTAAAGCGGCCGGCCTGATCACACCGCCAGTAAAAGTCCGATACGAGCGCCACGAGACTGCCGAGATCACCCGGTTGCTGGCTATCGTTGACTCTCATGACCGCCTCTGTCACGGCTGCGGCGTTCTCGCCCTGGATCGGTTCGTGCCAAGGAAGCTGCCATCCCGATTCTGTTGTCGTAACGATATCGACCGGGCGAATACAAACTTGAACATCGGTAACTGGTATCGTCAGCCGGTACGATACAACAGAGCAGTACAGGCCTGCTGGCTATCGGCCTGGCGTATTCGAACCGCTGATTCAAACGTCGACCCATCCGCGGGCGCCCTACTCGCCCAGCGGCAGAGACTTTCGGCGACGAGGCGTTCGCCTTCGCGTCTTCGCCGCGCGCTGCAATCACGGCGTGGGCCGATGGATGCGAAGCCATCGGGCTCCTCGGCTCGCCGGTCGTCGCCATCGGTTTTGGCGGCCGTTCGCCACATGAGCGGTCGGTCGTCGAACGACTCCCACACATCCAAGCATCTTCTGCCATGCGTGCTTCCGAGTATATTTGCCACCTGCATGTTCCGTCGGTGACCACGTATCGCTATCTCCGTGCGAGCGCCGGTATGACGCAGCGCAGCGTCGAGGCGGCAACCGTGGGGCTGGCGGCCAGTCTTTTCGCGGTCGAAGTACGTGCCGACGACGCGCCCGTCGGCATGGGCCGCGTTATCGGCGATGGCGGCTGCTTTTTCCAGGTCAGCGATATCGCGGTCATACCCGCGCATCGGCGCCGCGGCGTGGGCCGCATGATCATGGATCGGATCACGACCTATCTGCGCAAGCACGCGCCGGCCGATGCATATATCAGCCTGATCGCCGACGGCGATTCCCATCACTTGTATCGCCGCTACGGTTTCGTAGACACCGCGCCGCATTCCATCGGCATGAAATGGCCGCATGCAGCACGATGACGCGGCGGCCCGATCGCACTCGGCTCTCGCATCGAGGTGCGCTGCGCCGTTAGCCTAGGGAAGCTCTGCACAACCTGTCGCGGTCGCGCCGGCGTGCTTTGCGCGGATTGACAGGCAAGTGAGAGCGTAGCGTGCCCAAGCCAATAACAAGTGGCACGGTCGCGAACACTGACGCCGATCAAGCGCGCGCAAAGCCTCAGCCCCGAAGGGGTTCGGCCTCACAGACGCCGCGGCTGCGTTGCCAGGCTTGACCTGCCAGTAAGGCAGGCGCTGCGCCGGGACGCCTTGCCGCACCGTCTGTGAGAACTCGAACACGAACCGCGAGAGGTTATGCAGAGCTTCCCTAAAGACATGCGTGATACCGATGACCTGTTCGCCCGCCTTGCGCGGTCGCGCTTTCGCAGCCGCTTCAAGCTGGGGGCACGAGAAGCGGATTACCTGCAAAAACGCGGGTTCGATACCGTGCTCGAACATGCTGAGACGTTCGTTGCCGAGCGTCTGGCGCCGGCCCAGCCGAAAAACGACGGCCGCCAGACACCGATGCGCAATCACCCGGTATTCATCGCCCAGCACGCCACCGCGACCTGTTGTCGCAGCTGTCTCGAGAAATGGCACGGGGTGCCCCAAAACACCCCACTCGGGGCAGCCGAGCAATCCTATGTGGTCAGCGTGATCGGGCGCTGGCTTGAGCGCCAGCGCTGATCCGCCGCCCGGTTTTCCCGGTCTATGCGCCCCGGTTGGCTGCCGCCTGCAGCTGGTCGATACGCTCCGATGCCTGGGCCTTGGTCAGACTCGGGTCGAAGCTCTCGTTTGCTTCTTCGCACAGCGTCTGCAGATAGGATTTCTGAGCACCGGTCATCGCTTCATCGCCGGTCGTCCAGTTGGCGGGATCCTTTTCGATATTGCTGTGTTCCGGCTCGGCCGCGTTGGGGTCTGTCTTGCCTGCATCCGTCATGGGGCTTTCCTCTGTGTAGTAATTCAATGCTTATAACTGTACGCATTTACAGTATACAAGATGCAGTGATGCGCGTTTTGCCAGCCAACGCGTCTGGCGTCATGCCCGGTCCGGCAGCTGCTCTTGTCGCGGCTGCAATGGCCGGCGCTTACCCGGTGCTGAGGATCGGGCAACTGCGTTCCAAGCACGCGCGGGCCTGGCATGCGACAGTAAAGCGGCTATCACTCACGCTCATTCAACCGCTGAACCGGAGGGACCATGCGGCTAGACGACGACCTGCAGGCACTGATCGAAAAAATCGACCTGGAAACCCCGAATGGCGAAGGCTCGCGTTTCGACGCCGGCGAACGCGAGCTCATGCGCCAGGCGGTGCACGCATCGCAAACCCGACGCGACCACGGCGATCAGGCCAGTCCCAGCCATTTCCGGCGTGAACTCGACTTCTTCGTCGTCTGTCTGGGTTATGGGCTGGTCGCCTTTGCCGTGCTCGTGATGATGCGCTGGTCGGCGGCCGAACCGCTGGGCGCGCCGGGGGTTTTCGGGCTGGCGTTTCTGACCGGCGTCAGCGGCGCCGTGTTTCGCCACTTCTATCTGCGCCCCGAGGCGGGTCATCGCAGCCTGGTGCTGGGGGCCGCCGCCCTCGTGATGTTGATCTGTCTGATTGCGCTCGTGGCCGCACAGGCCATCGGCGGGCTGCTGGGCATCGTGCTCGGCGCCGTATTCTTCCGCGCGCTGGTACGCCGGCGCGGCAAACAGCCTCGACTGGCGGATACCGCCACCGATTGACGCCGGCGCGCCTCGTATCGGGGCAGTAACAGCCGAGCACAAAAAAAGCGGGGCCGAAGCCCCGCTTTTTTAATGGACACTCGCGGGTGAACCCGCGATGTCACGATAACGCCGGCGTTTAGCCGAACTGGTTCATCGTGTTGTCCTTGCCACCGGCCTTCAGCGCGCTTTCACGCGAGAAGAATTCCTTGTGGTCATCGCCGATGTTGGAACCGGCCATGTCCTGATGCTTGACGGTGGCGATGCCTTCGCGGATTTCCTTGCGCTGCACGCCTTCCACATAGGCCAGCATGCCCAGGTCGCCGAAGTAGCCCTTGGCGAGCTGATCGGTGGACAGGGCGGCCGTGTGATAGGTCGGCAGCGTGATCAGGTGATGGAAGATACCGGCCTTGGCGGCGCCTTCCTTCTGGAAATCACGGGTCCATTCGTCGGCGACCTTGCCCAACTCGGTGTCGTCGTACTTGACGTCCATGAGGCTGTCGCGGTCGTAGGCCGACACGTCCTTGCCTTCCTCGGCCCAGGCGTCGTACACCTGCTGACGGAAGTTGAGCGTCCAGTTGAACGACGGGCTGTTGTTGTAGACCAGCTTGGCGTCCGGCACTTCCTCGCGGATGCGATCGACCATGCCGCCGATCTGGCCGACGTGCGGCTTCTCGGTTTCGATCCACAGCAGATCCGCACCGTTCTTGAGGCTGGCGATGCAGTCCATGACCACGCGGTCTTCGCCGGTGCCCTTGCGGAACTCGAACAGGCCCGAGGCCAGACGCTGCAGGCGCACGAGCTTACCGTCCTGCTTGATCACGACGTCGTTCGGGTTGATTTCCGAGGCGTCCTTGATCTCTTCGCCGGCCAGGAAGCTGTTGTACTGGTCGCCCAGGTCGCCCGGCTCGTTGGAGACGGCGATCTGCTGGGTCAGGCCCGCGCCCAGGCTGTCGGTACGGGCGACGATGATGCCGTCTTCCACACCCAGCTCGAGGAACGCATAGCGCACGGCGTTGATCTTGGCCAGGAAGGAAGCATGGGGCACGGTGACCTTGCCGTCCTGATGGCCGCACTGCTTGACGTCGGAGACCTGGTTTTCGATCTGGATGGCGCAGGCGCCGGCCTCGATCATCTTCTTGGCCAGCAGGTAGGTGGCCTCTTCGTTACCGAAACCGGCATCGATATCGGCGATGATCGGAATCACGTGGGTTTCGAAGTTGTCGATCTTTTCCTGAGCCTTCTTGGCGGCGGCGTCGTCGCCGGCTTCCTTGGCTTGTTCCAGATCACGGAAATAGTGGTTGAGCTCCCAGGCGTCAGCCTGCTTGAGGAAGGTATAGAGCTCTTCGATGAGCATCGGCACGGTGGTCTTTTCGTGCATGGACTGATCCGGCAGCGGACCGAATTCGCTACGCAGGGCCGCGACCATCCAGCCCGACAGGTACAGATAGTTGCGCTTCAGGCTGCCGAAGTGCTTCTTGATCGAGATCGCCTTCTGCTGGCCGATGAAGCCGTGCCAGCAACCCAGCGACTGCGTGTACTTGGAGCTGTCCTTGTCGTAGGCCGCCATGTCTTCGCGCATGACCTTCGCGGTGTACTTGGCGATATCCAGACCGGTATGGAAACGGTTCTGGGCGCGCATGCGCGCGGCGTGCTCGGGGTTGATCGCCGACCAGGCGCTGCCCTGGGCATCACGCAGCGACGCGATCGCGTCAACGTCCTTCGAATACTGTGACATGTTCATTCCTCAACAATTGACGAGTAGAAACGAGCGCGGCCGATCGTGACAACCTGACGGATCGAGGCGTTCGGCCGCTAACGGGGCGCATTCTAAGGTCGATCGCCCGATCCGAACAGTAAATGCGCTCAATATTCGCCATTCACGGCATGAATATAGAGCACTGCCACCGATCGATACGCGGACGCGGTGCGATGCCCGGCCTCGACCGACGGCGCTCTAATCGCCCTTGGCGTCTGGGGCAGCCACGGCACGCGATTCTGCATCGAGCAGCCGACGCTTGCGCTCGATGCCCCAGCGATACCCGGATAGGCCGCCATCACGACGAACCACTCGATGACAGGGGATGGCAAGCGCCAGCGTATTGGCAGCGCAGGCCCCGGCAACCGCCCGCACCGCGCGTGGCGAGCCGAGCCGGGCCGCGATCTCGGCATAGCTGATCGTCGTGCCGATGGGCAGATGCTGTAACGCCTGCCATACCCGTTGCTGAAAGACCGTGCCGCGAATATCCAGCGGCAGCCGGTCAAGCTGACCCCCGGGTTCGGCCACGAACCCGACCACCTGTGCGACATATGCCGCGAACACACTGTCGTCACCCACCAGCCGGGCCTTGCCGAAGCGGGCCTCGAGGTCGGCCAGCAGCTGCTCCGGCGTATCACCGAGGCTGATGGCACAGATGCCGCGCTCGCTACCGGCCACAAGTACGCTGCCCAGAACACATTCGCCCAGAGCAAAGCGGATGACCTGATCCGGCGCGCCCGCTCGATACGCCGACGGCGTCATGCCCAGCGCTGGCTGCGACTGGGCATGCAGGTGCTCGGCCGAACCGTAGCCCGCCGCGAGCGCCGCGTCGGTGACCGTTTCGCCGGCTGCCAGATGGGCATGCAGGCGTCGGCGACGCTCGGCGTTGGCATACTCGGCTGGCGTAACGCCCAGCTCGCGTTTGAACAGCCGTTGAAAATGAAACGGCGTCAGGCAAACCGCCGCCGCGATTAGCTGCAGGCGCGGCGGGGCCGGCTGCGCGGCGATATAACGACAGGCCTTGACCACGCGTGCATCGATAGCCCGCACACCATGCATGCGATCCGGTCGACAGCGCTTGCAGGCCCGGAAACCGGCGGCCTGGGCGGACGCCGCATCCTCGAAATAGCGCACGTTTTCGCGGCGCGGCGTACGCGATCGACAGCTGGGCCGGCAGTAGACGCCGGTCGTACGCACGCCGTACAGGAATAGCCCATCGGCAGCGGTATCGTTCGTGCTGACCGCCTGCCAGCGCTGGCTGTCCTGCCTGTCGCGATCATTCTCTTTCACTGCACGCTCCCGGCTGAAATAAAGAGCCCGTCCTGGGCTATCGGGAAGCCTATCCAGCCAGGGCGTTCGCCGCCTGCAGATTCTTGCGCTCCAATTCGCCACGGCACGGCGTCGGCAGCAGACAACCGGGAGATTCTCACGGATAAGCGCCCGATTCTTAAGCTCCGGTTGCGCATGCCGATGACTATAGCCAGAGGCGTATGAAACCAGCCCGGCATGTCCTTGCCGATTTTACCCGCGAATACGCTGATGTATTCGCCCACGTAAATATCGAATGACCGATTCGCGTCCCCAATCCGAGCACGAAAGCGAACGCCTGGCCGCGCTCGACCGCACGCCGTGGTTTCAGGACGCCTACGAACCCATGTTCGGCCAGGTCACCGAACTGGCGCGCGAGCTGCTGGGCACCACCCACGCCTGTGTCACCCTCGTTGGCGAACACTACCAGTGGTTCAAATCGTCGACGCGCAACGCCGACTACAGCGTCCCGCGCGAGCATTCGTTTTGCTCGCATACCGTCGCCGGCGGCGAGGCCTTCGTGGTTTCCGATACACACGACGACCCGCTTTTCGCCCGCAATCCGTTCGTTACCGGCACGCCGTTCATCCGCTTCTATGCCGGCGTGCCGCTGACGTTCGACGGCTACAACGTGGGCGCCCTGTGCGTGCTCGACAGCGCGCCCCGCCCGGACATCGGCGAACGCGAGATTGCCCTGCTCAAACAGCTGGCCGCCTTTTTGCAGCGTTGTCTGCCGCAGGCGAACAAACCGAGCCATCGCGATCCGAGTACCGGCATCTTCACACGCCAGCGCATGCTCAACGTACTCGAACAGGAACTGGCACAACCGCCAACCGACGGCACGCTGCAGATGCGCCTGATCGGCATCGTCGACATCGCCGTGCCAAAACAGATGCACGAGCTGACGCTGGTGATGGGCCACGACCAGACCGAACGCTTCATCGTCGAATGCGTCGACCGCCTATCGAACAGGATCGGCAGCAGTCGCGAGCTCTACCGTATCGGCATGTACCGATTCGGCTTCTTCATGAAGGAACCGCTGGGCATGGGCGTACAGCGCCGGCTGGATGCGCTCGTCGCGTCGCTACAGGCGCCCTTCGACTCGCGTGTGGGCCTGCTGCTTCAACCCAGCGTGAAGCTGGGCGTGACCATGCTGCGCGAACAGGGCAGCGCCAGCGCCGAAGAACTTCTGCGCCAGGCATCGGTGGCCGCCGACGATGCCTGGCAACACTGTCGCTGCTGGACGTTCTACAAACCCGACAGCGACGCAGCCCGTCAGCGAAAGCTACAGCTGCTCACCGAGCTGCCGGCCGCGCTGGCATCGCAGGAACAGCTGTATCTGGTGTTTCAGCCTCAGGTCGATCTGCGCACGCGCAGCTGCGTAAGCGTTGAAGCATTGCTGCGCTGGCAGCATCCGATGCTTGGCTTTGTTTCCCCGGTGGAACTGATCGAAGCCGCCGAAAAGACGGCGCTCATCCAGCGTCTGACGGACTGGGTACTGGACGCCGCCATGGCCCAATGTGCGCAGTGGCGCGAAATGGGGCTGGATCTGCGCGTGGCGGTCAATCTGTCGGCCTATGATCTGGCCGACGACCACATCGTGGAACGCGTCGCACAACGGCTGCGACGCCATGACCTGCCCGGCGAAAACCTGGAGCTGGAATTCACCGAAAGTACGCTCATCGACGATCTTGATGCCAGCCTGCCCAAGTTACGACATCTGCATATGCTCGGCGTCTCCACCGCGATCGACGACTTCGGCACCGGCTACTGCAACCTGTCGTATCTGCAAAAGCTCAACGCCAGCCGCGTGAAGATCGATCGCCGCTTCGTACAGAACCTTGAATACGACACGCGTGGACAAACGCTCACCCGGGCGATCGTCAATCTCGCCCACGATCTCGGCTACGAGCTGGTGGCCGAGGGCATCGAAAACCAGACCACCCTGGCGCTGATGTCCCAGTGGGGCTGCGAACAGGCCCAGGGCTATCTGTTCAGCCGCCCGCTCGCGCCGGACGAGCTGGTGGCATGGATCGGCGAAGACAGCGTGTCTCGCATACTGACCCGGCAGGTGGCCGACCAGCGCGCGAATTGACGGCGGCGACCGCCGCGCCTTCAGTCGGCCAACGCCTGGCGGCGATGTCGTTCGATGATACGGGCGAGTTCGGGCACCGCGGATCGAACCTCGGTGATCGCGCGTGCCCGCATACGGGAATAGGCCGAGCGTATGGGCCGGCTGCCGATACGCTCGGCGCGACGGTCGGCCACCTGCAGTACGGCTTCGGCCACGCGCTCCTCGCGAGCCGCCAGATAGGCGCCGAAATCGTTGCCATCGGTGGCCTTGAATTCGGCATGACAGGGCTCGAGTTCGGCCAGAAAATCGGGCATGAGTTCACGCACCGTACGTTGCACGATGGTGGGCTTGATCTTTTTCACCATGCGCACCGCGGTGCGTACGGTCATCCCCTTGCGATCGATCTCGGCCTCGACCAGGCGCTGGCCGTCGGCCACCAGGCCATCGAAATGCGGCGGCACCAGCAGCATGTCCGCCAGGGTGGGGTCGCTCATACGATTATCCATAAAAGAATGTCGGGCAAACTCCGCGCACTCTAGTTCAATGCGCGACTGCACGGCCAGCGCCGCCGCATACCCGCGGGCTACCGCGCGACGCGATCAACGGCGCTGCCCCGGCTTTGCAGGTCCAAGGGGTCGTCGCAATCCTAGAATTCGGTCAGGGCTTTTTCGATCAGCGCGCGCCGCGGCTCGTACTGCGGCGGCAGCTTGAGCGATGTGCCGAGCTGCGCGGCCGACTCGTCGACCGTAAAGCCCGGGCCATCGGTGGCGATCTCGAACAGCACACCGCCCGGCTCGCGAAAATAGACCGACTGAAAATACTGGCGATCGATCTGAGGGGTTGCATGCAGCCCCTGGCTGGCGAGGCACTCGCGCAGAGCGAGCTGATGGTCGCTATCACGGGCACGAAACGCCACATGATGAATACTGCCGACGCCCTCGCGCGCCGAGGCCAGCGTGGGGTCGACGTACAGATCCACCACCGCCCCCAGCCCCTCGCCGGTCTGGGCGCGCAGGCGTACGCGATTGCCTTGCTGCGCCACACGCGTAAAACCCAGCACCTGTTCGAGCACGGCCGCGCTGGGCTCAAGCTCTGCGAGCGCGAGCGTTGCGCCATGAAAGCCGCGAATCGCGTACTCGCCGGCCACCGGCGCGCCCGGCCAGGCAGGCATACGGGCGGCCCAGTCGCAGCCGATCAGCGCCAGCCTGTTGCCATGCGGACCCTCGAAGCAGAGCGCCTGCTCGTCGAAGCGGTGCTCGCGACGCGTTTCGACGCCGTTATCGGCCAGACGCGCCTGCCAGAAATCAAGCGCATCGGCCGGTACCGCAAAGGCAATCTCGATCGCCGCGCCCAGACCGGGCTGGCCGGGCGGTGCACCGGCGAACGCGAAGAAGGTCAGCGCACTGCCGGGGCTGCCCAGTTCGTCGCCGTAATACAGATGATAGGTGCCGGGGTCGTCGAAATTGACCGTCTTCTTGACCAGACGCAGCCCCAGCACATCGACGAAGAAACGCCGGTTTTCGGCCGGGTCGCCGCATATGGCGGTGATATGGTGCAAGCCTTGACTGAATGACGTCATCGCAAAAACCTCGCCGCATCGCGGCCTGGCAAAGTCCTGATGCCGATGTACGGGCAGCGCGATCATATTGCAACTCGCCAACTGTCTGTGTCGTACTCCAGGGAAGCTCTGCATAACCTGTCGCGGATCGCGTTCGAGTCCTCACAGACGGTGCGGCAAGGCGTCCAGGCGCAGCGCCTGCCTTTCTGGCAGGTCAAGCCTGGCAACGCAGCCGCGGCGTCTGTGAGGCCGAACCCCTTACGGGCCAGGGCTTTGCGCACGCTTGAACAGCGTCAGTGTTCGCTACCGTGCAACGAGCACGCTACGCTCTCACTTCCTTGTCAATCGCGCGCAAAGCACGCTGGCGCGACCGCGACAGGTTATGCAGAGCTTCCCTAGGTGGCCGAAAACGCCCCGAGCGCTGTCACAGGCGGTTCCAGATCATGGCCAAGAATCCCAATCCCCAAGGCAAAGGCGGCTCGCTGGTACTCAGCACGCTCGATGTACAGCGCCAGCTCCCGGCCACGCTGCCGCCCAAGCAGGTCGACCAGATCAGTGCCGAACTGTTCACGTCGCTGTTCGTGCTGGAAAGCCGTTTTCGCTTCAAGCCGGTACGCGGCCAGCGCTATTTCCTCTATCGGCGCGGTGCGTGCGACTACTGGCTGGCACTGACGCCGCCGCGCATGCTGGGCGAAACGGTCGCCGGGCGCTTCATCGGCGTCTGCACGCTGCAGTCCGACATGACCTGGACACTCACGCTCAGCGACGAGGCCAGAAACGATCCGGCTTTTCTGGACGAACTGGAACGCAAACGTCGCGGCTTCGAGCAGCGGCTGCAATCGGCCGCCCAGATCGAGGACCTGCTGCCGGTCTACGAACGTGGCTTCGATTTCTACCGCCGCGCGTCGGCATTCGCCCTGGCGTATTCACTATCGCGTTCGATGAAACGCGCCGGCATCCACGGACTGTCTTACGACCGCGCTCGTGGCCTGCTCGCCGGGCCCGATGCCCAAATCGACCCGCACCGCAAATAAGCCCCAGGCCCGATCCTTATCGATTAGACATGAGGCAACCGCAAACACGCCTGCTTCGCAACGCCGCAACCCTGGGGCACCGCTCGAAGGAGGCCCTGGGCTAGGCTCGCCTTCGCTGGCCCGCCTTGACGAGATAGAGCGCGCGGTCCGCGTACTCGAGTAGCGCCGTGGCGTCCTGGGCATGGGTCGGGAATATCGCCGTACCAATGCTCGCGGAGATATCGAGCCGATGCTCACCGAACATGACCGGTTCGCTGATGGCTTCGACGATACGCACTGCCTGGGCCGCGGCGTCTTCATCTTCGGCCACATACCATTCGATGATCGCGAACTCGTCGCCGCCGAGCCGGGCGACGACATCCTCGCGGCGCGCGATCGTTTTCATGCGTTCGCCAATCGTCTTCAACAATTCGTCGCCGGCCACGTGGCCATAGGTATCGTTGATCGGCTTGAACCGATCGAGATCGAGCATATGCAGGGCGAAACGCTCACCGCTGCGACGACAGTGGCTGATACGGTCGGCCATGGCCTGTTCAAACGCATAACGATTGGCCAGACCCGTGAGCGGATCGAGATAGGCCAGTTCCTTGTGCCGCGCGGCCTGGCGATATTCGGCCAGCGCTTCACGCAGTTCTTCGGCAATCTCGAGCGTCGCCTCGCCCCAGCGCTTGGCGCGATAGCGCACGTTCTGCGCCCAGGCCTGGAATGAGCTACGCGGGGTCAGCGACGGCGCCGGCTCGGCATCCTCGGACGCCTGCTTGCCGGCCCAGGTGACTTTTTGTATCTGCTCCTTGCGCACGGCGAGCAGCTCGCATTTCGGGCTGATATGCAGATTCAGAACCCCGGCTGCATTGAAGCGCAGATTGTCGTGATGTCGCAGTGGTTTCGGCAGTTCGTCGAAATGCGAACTCACACCCGGTTTGTTCTGTAGCAACCAGTCGTCAAGCGCGGCAAGGCCGTCGGCATCGGGCAATTCGCCCTGGCAGTGTTCCTCGCTGCCCCAGCGCAATCGAACGCCATCGGCCTCGAGCATGTTCTGCAGCCCTGCGAGCTGGCCGACCAGAAGTTGTTTGGGCTGATCGGCGGCGGGGTCCAGCGCCCGGCTCATGACCGCCAGGCGTTCACGCAGCACCGAACGCAGGGATTCGGTTTCCAGCCGACAGATATTGGTCAGGTGCAGGCAGGCCAGTCGTGCCATTTCCTCGAAAGCCAGCCGTTCAACGCAGTTGAGCGCCTTGCCCGAGTAGTCGTGACAGGTGACAAGCCCCCAGAGCCGGCCTTCGACCAGCAGCGACACACTGAACGAACCGCGAATCCCCATGTTGCGCAGGTACTGGATATGCACGGGGTGCACGGCACGCAGCATGGCGAAGGTCAGATCCAGCGGCTCGTGGATATCGGCGGCCGCATACAGCTCGACGTTGGCGCTTTCCGTGTCGGCGATGATGCGCTGCCAGTTGAGCGTGTAAAGACGGCGTGCATTCGCCGGAATATCGTGGGCCGGGAAACGCAGCCCCAGAAACCCTTCCACCCCCGGCTTGCAGCACTGATCGATCACCTCGCCGTCCCAGTCCTCGAGAAAACGATAGACCATGACCCGGTCGTAGCCCGTTGCCGCGGCAATGGCTGAGGTCAGCACTTCGGCCACGCCTTTCGGGGTATAGGCATGCGACAGGCGGCCGATGAAATCGATACGCGCCGCTTCGTCCCACCACTCGGGGTCTGTAATCGCTGCCGGCTCGAATTCCAGCACGTAATGCTCGCCGCGGCGATGGGCCACGGCCGTGACCGGTGCCGCGAGTTCGATCTGGCCGATGCGGTTGCTGCCGGCGCTTTCGGCCAGTCGCTTGAGTTCGGGCCAGGCGTTGCCGAATACATCGGACGCCCAACGACCAAGCACCCCATCCGGTGTATCGCCGAGCCATTCGGCGATATTGGCGGAACAGTAATCCACCCGCCCGGTGTCGATACGAACCGCCACCAGTGCGCCCAGCGGTTGCAGCGCGCCGATCAGATGCAGGTCGCCCTCTTTGCAGTCGGCGACGACCGAGGGGTTCATGCCGCCCTCGGCGAACCGCGATGCAACTCGCGAGAAAACAGCTCGAATGTGCGCCGGGCGGCGCGGGCCGCCGAAGCAGCCTCGCTACGCGAACCGAGGTGTCTCAACGCCTGGCACAGGCGCCGCCACTCGGCCGTCGATACAAAGGAGGTGGCCCAGAAACCCGAGCCCTGGGCTACCACCGCAGCCGCGGCGGAGCGCGCCAGCGAGGCCGCGATGACGCGATGGCCGAACTGGGCGCCATCGATGACATATCGAACGCCGAGATAGGCCGCTACGCCGTCCAGCGGCGGCGCGCTGACCGGCGCCACCGTAGCGGTTGCACACCAGCGTTCCAGCTCGATCTGAAGCAGCGGCAAACGCGCACGGTAGGGGCCAACGCTGCAGGGGCGCCAGCAGCGAGCGGCGTGCAGCTTGTCGTCCAGCGCCGCGTAGATTCGAGCCAGCGGTTTGAGTGCGGCACGGTAGTCTTCGAGGGTGCAATCGCAGGCGACCAGTCGTGCCATGGGCGTGTCGTGTTCAACCGACGCGTGCAGGCGCTGGGTGCTTCGACGCACGAGACCAAGCGGGTCCGGAAGCGCCGTATCGCAGCAATCGACAACACTACGAACCTGCATGACTTGGGGGTACTCTTGAGTCCGAAATGGCCACATGCAAACAGTTCATGCGGCGCAAAAATGCGTTGGGGCATACACGCCCGCCGCGACGGACATCTGGATCGAATACGACTTAGCGATCCCATTAATATACGTCGCCAAACAAGTGTGCACAATTTAATGTGCAGATCCATCTTCTGCCGACCGCCCGTCGACCGGGGAACCGATACGCCGTTCGGGGTCTTCGGCCGGCCGGGCAAATTCGATACAAGCCCTGGCTTTTTCGACTATCCCTGCCCGCCTACGACCGTGCCGGGCAACTCGTTGCTGGCCCTCACACTCGGCAATTCGGTTCCGGCCGTGGTGTCAGCGTGCGACCACGCGCCCGCCACCAGGATCAGGCAGGCCAGCGCCAGACTGGCCAGCGAGGCGTTGCGACCTACATGGGTATAACTGTGACGTTCGTTGAACCAGCGAAGGGCCGACACCGCGCCGACCACAACGCACAGCGCTAACGGCAGCCAGACGAGCGGCGAAGCAAAGGCACCATGCACCAAGGCCCGCAGGTACTCGATATCGCTCGCGATGCGTGCCCATTGGGTGTCGGTCATACGGTATCCGGTGCGAAAGTTCCAGTAACGCCTGCGATATCGGCCAAAATCGCGGCGGCTTGAGCCGGCGCCCGCGCCGCCTGATTGCGGGCGGGGGCCGCCACGCTTGTCGCGCCGGCCGTAAACACTTCGGCGCTGCGGTGGCGTTGTACGATACGATCGGGCATGGCTTTGAACGATCGGCCCTTGTGCCGGCATCGACGACTCATGAATCGTGAACGAACTCTCTGGCTCGCCCTCGGTGCGGGAACCGCGATCGCGGCAGGCATCCTCGCACGCCGCGGCGCGGCATCGGCGTGGCGCTATACCCTCGCTGAAGAGCCGCCGGTCAATATCGAGGACCAGGATCCGGGCTGGCCGCGCATTCTGGCCTGGGCCGCTGTCAGCGGTTTCTGCGTGGCCTTCGCTCGAGTCGCGGGGCGCGGTGTGGCCAGTCGTGTATGGCAGCGCAGCCTGGGCCAGCGCCCGCCCGGTTATTGAGGCAGGCTCAGACCGGGCTCACGCTAGCCGCGCAGGTTGTCGGCCCGGGCGTCGAGTTGATCGAGGCGCTGACGCAGTAGTTCGGGAAAGCGCTTGTACCAGGTGGCATTCAAGGGCGACGGGTGCGGCAACGGCCGGATATCGAATGTTCTGGTACGCCCGGCCGGCGTGGTGAGTTCGACTTCGATCGCACTTTCGAAGCGATCCTCGCGTGCCCAGAATGCCTCGATGCGGGCCCGTTCGTCCTTGGACTGACTGATCCCGAACCACAGAAACGCCTCGCGCCCGAGCGTGATCAGCGAGCGCCCGTGCCACGACTCCACGAGCAATGAAATCATGGTGGGCTGAAACAGCCGTTTGATCTTCATCGACCAGGCTTTGTTGCCGACCGGCTTGTACGGCACCGTGTTGATCCAGAAGAAGTCGCCGCCCAGCGCACGCGAGGCGTCGAAATCCGGCAGCGGCACGCCGTGAAGATGCTGATACACCGTCCTGCGCACCAGCTGCCCGCCGGCGCCGATGAACGGCTCGCCGTATTTGACCTCGTCGGTGCCCGGGTCGCGGCCGAAAAAGCCGATCCGGGTATTGGCATCGCCCAGGCCGATGATCGGCTCCAGCGGGTCCTTGTCAAAACGCGTATAAACAGCGCGGTCGATACCGTCGATACGCCCGGCAAGATCGCGCAGGGTCTGGTGTTGTTCCGGGCTCAGGGGCATGGCAGAAGGCTGATGGTGCAAACGCAGCCGGCGAGCCTATCGATGCGCGCGCGACGCAGCAACGCGTGCACGCACGCGATCAGCGGCGGCGCAGATTCACGACCACGAGAATCACGCCCGCCACCAGCGCCATGAGAAACCATTGCGAGGCATAGGCATAGTGGCCGAACGGCCGCAGACCGACCCGGTCCGTTTCTTCGGCCCAGTCGCGTACGAACCCGTACGGCGCCTTCGGATCCAGCAACAGCAGGCCGTCGAGAAGCCGCCCGTCGTCGTATTGGCAGCGCACGTCGGCGATTTTGGGATAGCTCAGAACCCGCGGCCAGTCGGTCTTGTCGCAGGCGCTGGCCGTGCCCCAGTTGAGCGCGGGCGCCGGCAGCGGATGCCATACCCCTTCCAGGCGCACACGCTCGCTAGGCGCCGACGGATTGGGCAAGCCGGCATCGGCAGACGATCGCTCGACCCAGCCGCGATCGACGAGCAGGCGAGCGCCGTTGTCGAGGCGCAGCGGTGTCCATACGCGATACCCCACCTGGGAGGCATGCACCTGATCGGCGAGCAGCAGCTGGTGATTCGCTTCGAACACGCCGCTGGCGTAATAAGTACGCCCCTGCACCGGAGACTCGTCGCCGAGCGTGTCGATATCGGCCGGGGCGGCGGCCTGGGCCGACTGCTGGGCGGCCAGCAGCCGCGCCTTGTAATGGGCGCGTTCGATCTGCCACACGCCAAGCGAACAGAAAATCACCGCGCCGATGCAGAACAGCAGCACGCCCCACCAGGGCGGCGAGAAACGATAGGGGCCGATATTCATAGCAATACAGCCTTTGAGAAGGACATAGCGGCTCGGCGCCAGAGGCCGTGCGAGCAAGCGTGGAACGCGCAGGCAACGCGGCCCGGCAGCCACGCGTAGCGTACCGGGCACGCCGGGCCACGACATGGCAACGGTTCAAGTCTTGCCGGCTCGTGGCCGTTACCTGCCTTGCATGACGACATTCATGCCGGGCCAAGCGTGCAAGGTATGCACACGGTGGCCTTGGGTCGAGAAGCCTTTAAACCACATGGCCGGACACGCGCTCTGGGCGACGCCGGCACCGCATGCCTCGAACGAGGCAGGATCATCGTCATGCCGTCCCGCAACAAACCTGTTTCATCGCCTGTGCTACGCACGCCGCTGCCTGTTCGAGGCAGCCTGCAACGCGCTGCGCGCCCCCTACCGCAGACCCCGCCCCGCAACCTCGCCGTGCGCCTGCTCGATCTGGACTATTTCTGACCGACGAGACGCGCGGCGCGACATGCAGTCGCGCCCTGGCCATTACCCGCGGGCCAGCCGACGCAACAGCGCCGCCGTGGGTGCCCAACCCAGGCAGGCATCGGTCACCGAAACGCCGTAGCGCAGCTCGGAGCCGAGCGACTGCTTGCCGGTTTCCAGATGGCTTTCGAGCATAAGCCCGGCAATCGCCTGCGAATCCTTGCGCCGCTGGGCCAGCACCTGTTCGGCGACCTCGGGCTGGCGTAGCGCATCCTTGCCGCTGTTGGCATGGCTGCAGTCCACGATCAGGCGCGAATCGACCCCGGCATCCGCCAACGCCCGGGCCGCGACGCGCACGCTGGCGGCATCGTAGTTGGGGCCCTGGCGCCCGCCGCGCAGGATCAGATGCGTATCCGGGTTGCCCGCGGTAGCGACCAGCGCGGTCTGGCCGCTGTCGTCGAGGCCGAAATGGCTGTGCGGGCGTGCGGCCGCCTGGATGGCATCCAGAGCAGCGCCAAGTTCGCCGTCGGTACCGTTCTTGAACCCCACCGGCATATCCAGCCCGCTGACCAGCTCACGATGGGTCTGGGATTCAGTGGTCCGAGCCCCGATCGCGGCCCAGCTCAGCGTGTCTTCGAGATAGTTGGCGGCCGCCGGGCTGAGGATTTCCGTGGCAATCGGCAGGCCGAGTTCGGCCAGCTCGATCAGCAGCCGGCGCGAGATGCGCAGCCCGGCTTCGAGATCGTTGCGCTCGTCCAGATGCGGGTCATGCAACAGGCCTTTCCAGCCCACCGTGGTACGCGGCTTTTCGACATAGGCCCGCATCACGATCAGCAGCCGATCGCCCAGCTCGTCGGCGAGCGCGGCAAGCCGACGACCGTAGTCGCGCGCGGCCTTGGGGTCGTGCAGTGAACAGGGGCCGGTTATCACCAGCAGGCGATCGTCCTGGCCGTTGAGCACGGCACGAATCGCGTCGCGATGCTGCTGGATTTCATGGGCGAGCTTGGCGGATACCGGCAGCGCCTGGCGCAGGGCTGCTGGCGTACTCAGGCCAAACGTGCGGCGTGCGCGGCTTGCGCTATTGAGTTCGGGATCAAGCGTGGTGGCAGTGGCGGTCATGGGTGGTTCCTAGGGTCTTGCGCAAGGACATGGGTGGCTCGAAATCGTCTGCGACGGCGTTGGCGCCGTCGATAAACAGCCAGCTGCGATAAGCGAATGTCGGAATACATGGATGGCTCCGTGGCGTTGGAAAGACGGACAAACAAAAAACCCCCGGTTGGCACGCCAACCGGGGGTTTGAGAACTCGTCGGCAGGCGTCCCGTGTATCGGGCGCCTGTCCGGGGTGGATCAGACGCCGTAGCGGCTAAACCAATACCCGTAGAAATACATGGAGGCCACGCGCGCCTGTGCGCCGCGTGCGATCGATAGGTTGTTGTCGTGTTCTGAGTGCATCGAAAGACTCTCCTGTTGCAAGAAGAGCCTACGCCCTGTTGCAGACAAGCTCAAGCGCGATACCCACGGCCGGCGTTCAAGCGCTGGCGGGCGCGGCCGATAGTCTCCGCCAAGTCTTCGCGGCCGCCACCCGGCCGTTCAGGAAATCGGACATGGCGTCCAGCAACTCCAATATTTCGAAGGATCGCAGTCAGCTTCTCGGCCGGGCCCACGGTGCACCGCGCCAGGTCGAACGGTCGTTCTGGCGGCTGTTGTTTCGCACCTCGATCATGGCCGGGGTGACCCACGTGGTATTCGTCGCTCTGTTCTACACACTCGACGTCAAGCCGCTGGCCATCGTCAATATCGCCAGCAGCGTGTTGTATCTGCTGATATGCCTGCTGATGCTGCGGCCAGGCACCCGATTCCTGGCGCTGGGCCTTTTCGTGTTCGAGTTCCAGGCCCACGCACTACTCACCGCGTATCTGATCGGTTGGGACTCGGGCTTCCATTATTACGCCTTGCTCACCATCCCCCTGATCACTCTGGCCTATTTTGACGACAACCGGATGAAAGGCGTCGCCATCTTCGGCGTCATCGCGCTCATGGTCGCCACCGACGCCTTGTCGCGTGGCGGAGCGCCTGCCTACGTTTTGGAGCGGTCGGTCGTCGACACCCTGCACTACGCCAATCTGATCGCCAGCCTTTCCATTCTTGCGGTCATCGTGGCGTTCTACTTCGGACTCATTACCCGTACCGAAGACAAGCTGCGCCAGCTGGCCACCACCGATCCGCTCACCCACCTGCTCAACCGCCGCAGCATGCTCGAGATATGGGATCTGGAATGCGCCACCCAGAAGCGCTCCGGCAATCCGATGTCGGTGATTCTTTGCGATATCGACCACTTCAAGCGTATCAACGACCAGCACGGGCACGACGTTGGCGACCAAGTGCTACGCGTGGTCAGCGAGACGCTCGCGGACAAGACCCGCCAGTCCGACCACGTGGCGCGCTGGGGCGGCGAGGAATTTCTGGTGCTGATGGTGGGTACCCCCATCGACAAGGCCAAGCAACTCGCTGAAAAACTGCGGCAAACGGTCAGCCGTCTGGACGTACCCATCGACGACAAAAACGGCGCGCAGCTCCAGGTCACCCTGACCTTCGGCGTCACCGACATGCCGCCGAGCAAAACCGACTCCCAGGAGGCGGCCATCACGCGCGCGGATGTCGCCCTCTATGCCGGCAAGCATGCCGGACGAAACTGCGTACGCTGTCAGGGGTACGATCAACCACTCGTTCGCCATAACGCCGCCTGACCGATAACGGCCCTCGGCCGTCGCCCGGTTGCTGGCCTCGATACGGCGGCACGGCGTTCTGCCATCACACCCTCTTTCCAACCCGGAGTTTGTCATGCGCCATCGCTCGATCGCTTTTTTGCTCGGCGTAACGGCCCTGCTGGTCGCCGGCTGTGCCAGCGGCCCGCAGGAACACACGGCCCGCTACGAATGCGATAGCGGCCGGCCTTTCATCGTGACCTATCGCGGCCCGAACACGGCCATCCTGCAAATGGGCCCGCGCCTGATCGAAATGCAGGCCGCGCCCAGCCCGGTTGGCCAGCGCTATGCGGGCACCGAGCTGCAGCTGCTCATTCAGAGCGAGGACGACGAACGCCGCGCGACGCTGTTCACCCGCGGCAATGACGGCGGGCCGGGCGACATCGTCGAGCAATGCCGCGAGACCGAACGCGACTGAGTGCGCCGCGTAAGCACAGGATCGGTCGCCCACAATGCAAGCGCACAGCAGCGAATCGCGCCCCTATACTCGGGGCTGAATTCAGCCATGCCTGTCGAGATACGATCATGAAACCGGAAACTATTGCCCTGCACGCCGGCTATGCGCCGGACGAACAGCACGCCGTTGCCGTGCCGATTCATCAGACCACCTCCTTTGCCTTCGACAACGCCCAGCACGCGGCGGATCTGTTCGATCTCAAGGAAGCGGGCAATATCTACAGCCGGATCACCAACCCGACCTGTGGCGTGCTCGAACAGCGCGTGGCCGCGCTCGAAGGCGGCGTAGGCGCGTTGGCGCTGGCCTCCGGCATGGCCGCGATCACCGCCGCGGTCCAGACCATCGCCGAAGCCGGCGACAACATCGTGTCGATCAGCGAACTGTATGGCGGCACCTACAACCTGTTCGCACATACGCTGCCGCGCCAGGGTATTACCGTGCGCTTTGCCGACAAGGACGATCTCGAGGCCATGGCGGGCCTGATCGACGAGCGCACCAAGGCCCTGTACTGCGAATCCATCGGCAACCCGTCGGGCAGCATCGCCGATATCACGCGGCTTGCCGAAATCGCTCATGCCCACGGCATACCGCTGATGGTCGACAACACCGTCTGCTCGCCCATGCTGCTGCGCCCGATCGAACACGGGGCCGATATCGTCGTACATTCGGCTACCAAATATATCGGCGGTCACGGCACCACCATCGGCGGGCTTATCGTGGATTCGGGGCGTTTCCCCTGGCTCGATCACGCCGAGCGTTTTTCGCTGCTGACCGAACCGGATGTGTCGTATCACGGCATCAACTACGCCCGGGATGTCGGCGAAGCCGCCTTCATCACCCGTGCCCGGGTGGTGCCGCTACGCAACATGGGCGGCGCGATGAGCGCGATGAACGCCTGGCTGTTCCTGCAGGGGCTGGAAACTCTGGCACTGCGCATGGAACGCGTGTGCATCAACACCCAGCGCATCGCGGAATACCTGGACGCGCATCCGCGGGTGGCCTGGGTCAGCTATGCCGGTCTGCCCACCCATCGCGACCATCATCTGGCCGATAAATACATGAACGGCCAGGCCTCGGGCATTCTCAGCTTCGGGATCGCCGGCGGCTTCGAAGCGGGGGTAAAGTTCTACGACGCACTCGAGCTGTTCGCACGGCTGGTCAATATCGGCGACGCCAAGAGCTGTGCCGCCATGCCTGCGGCCACCACCCACAGCCAGCTCAACGAAGCCGAGCTCGAAAGTGCCGGCGTGAGCGCCGACATGGTGCGCCTGTCGGTCGGTATCGAACATATCGACGACCTCATCGCGGATCTGGAACAGGCGCTGAGCACGGCAACCTAAGAACCGGCGTCGGGCATCGGCATGCGGGCATGCATGTCGATGCCGGCTTCGACGGCTTCAGAGCAGGCTGGCCACACACACGGTATTGCCGCTGAGCTTGGCCTCCTCCTTGAGCCGGGTGATCAGCGTCATGACCGCGTGCTCGCCGCGTTGCCGGCTGCATTCGCCAAGCTTGACCGCCGCACAACTGGCCGAAAGCAGGGGAAATACCGTAGGCCGGCCGGCGCGATCATGGCCCGCGATCGAACCGGCCTTGCGGTCCTCATCGCTGTAGAGCGATTCCGCGTTGGAACGAAATTCCGCGACCACCGCTGTCGCGGCTTCGATGCCGGCGTCCGCAGCATCGCCGTGCAGGCCGACGAAGAAGTCGTCGCCGCCGATATGGCCGATCAGTCCGCCGAAAGCAGCGAATGCCTTGCCCAGCAGATCGGCGAACATGCGCAGCGCTCGATCGCCCATGCGAAAGCCGTAGGCATCGTTGAAGGCCTTGAAGTTGTCGAGATCGAAATACATCAGCGTGAGCGGCGTGGGCGCGGCCAGCTGTTCGGCGATGAAACGCTCGATCGACGGATTGCCCGGCAGACCGCTGAGCGGGTTCTGATCGCGTGCGACTTCCAGATTGCGCTCCTGCACGGCCAGCACGAGCGCCTCGGCGCTGAGCACGCCGCGATAACGGCCATCCTCGGTGATGAGCACGCCGTCGCGGCTGGGGCTGGCCGCATACTGCTCGAGAATGATGTCGATCGGCGTATTGATATCGGCGACCGGGCAGCGGCGCACGAACAGATCGAGATGATCGCCGATCTTCTTGCGCGACAGCAGATCGCGCCCGTAGGGCGAGTAGATGTACTCCTTGAGCTCGGTTTCCCGAATCACGCCGATGGCGTGGCGGTTGTCGCCCAGAAACGGAAAGAACGAGCGCTGCGGATTCACGCGAAACGACTCGAAGATATCCTCCATGCGCATATCGACATCGATGGCGGGCGCATGATCGAGCTGATCCGACACGAACCGCGACTCCAGCCGCTCGCGCCTGCGATCCTTGCGCCGCATCTCGGCCACCACCTGATAGACCGGTTCGATATGCTCAATACACTGGCTGGGGCGCTCGATGAGATAGCCCTGCACCAGATCGCAGCCGATCTCGCGACAGGTGTAGAACTCGGACTCGGTTTCCACCCCTTCGGCGACGACACGGATGCCCAGCGTCTTGGCCAGGCTCACCACATGCGACAGAAACACTTTCTTCTTGTGGTCGTTGCCGATATCGCGAATGAAGTAACGGTCGATCTTCACGTACTCGGGATGCGTGTCGTATAGCAGCGCCAGCCCGGAAAAACCGGTGCCGAAGTCGTCGAGCGCGATCTGCACCGTGGCATTGCGGTAGGTGCGCAGGATTTCATAGGCGGCCTGGCCGCGTTCCATATCCTTGCGTTCGGAAACCTCGAGCACGATCGAGGACGGGCGCAGCCCGTAGCGTTCGAGAAGGACCACGGTCGCAGCCGGTCGGTAGTCCGGCGCGCTGAACACGCGGTTATCGAGGTTGAAGAACAGCCGCAGCTCGCGGTGGTGGGGTATGCGGCTGAACTTCTCGAAAGCCATCTGCTTGAGCAACGTATCGACTTCGACCAGCAAGCCCAGCTCGCAGGCCTGATCGAACACGCTTTCGATGCTGGCAAACCCGGCGTCCTGCCAGCCACGCATGAGGGCTTCGACGCCGTAGCAGCGACCGCTGTTCAAGCTTGCGATCGGCTGGAAGGCGTAATCGATATGGCGCGCGATCGCGCTGAGAAGATCGGCGCCAACGACGTGCCCGGAAAGCCGGGTTCTTACCGCCATGTCCATGTCTGTGTCCCCGTGCGATCGGACCGCGGTATGCGGCTTCGCGGTCTGCGTTCG
>NZ_PBYA01000022.1 GCF_002729955.1 Salinisphaera sp.
ATAGGTCCGACAGCCCATGTGATAGAGCCGTTCCTCGAGCGCTACCGACAACGTGGATTTGCCCGAGCCGGACAGGCCGGTAAACCAGATCGTAAACCCCCGGTGCTGGTTAAGCAGTTCACGGTGCTTACGGCTGACCGTACCTTCGTGCCAGACGATGTTCGAGCTTTTGCTTTCGGTCATTCGCGTTTCCTTCATCAACACGGCGCAGCCCGCGCCTTTTGCGCCCTCGCTAAACCTGTGCAGTCAGCGCGCGCGCCAACGTCATTAGCGCCTGCGCGGCGCTCGTGCGTAGACAGACACCACAATACTCTGAAATGTCCGTACGCTCAGGATTGATCTCGAGGGTGGCACGGCGCTGCATCATTGCCTGCTGAACCGGCGCCGCGATGTAGGGGAACACTGCACTCGTGCCCACGACCATGACCAGATCGAAGCCTTCGCCCAGCGCCTGCTCGTACTGGCTCACCGCGCGTTCGGGCAGCATTTCGCCAAACAGCACCACGTCGGGCCTGACCACCCCGCCGCAGTCCGGGCAGGCCGGCGGCAGCGTAACCAGTGCGGCATAATCCTCGACCGTTGCCTGCCAGTGGCACTGCGTACATTTGAGCTGGTGAATGGTGCCGTGCATTTCGATCACATCCCGGCTGCCCGCGCTTTTGTGGAAGCCGTCCACGTTTTGCGTGAGCACGCAAAAACGCTCGAACTTCGGCGCCATGGCCGCCAGGGCCCGGTGGCCGTCGTTGGGCAACGCCCCCCGGCAGGCGCGTTCTATCTCGGCAATGTATTTCCACGACACCGACGGGTCGCGCTCGAACATATCGCCCGAAAGCGCCTCTTCAATGGAGATGCCGTCGGCGGTGAGGTCGCGATCGTACAACCCGCCTACCCCGCGATAGGTCGGCAGGCCGGAGTCGGCCGACATGCCGGCGCCGGTGATTACCAGCACCCGTCGGGCATCGGCCAGCATACGGGCCGCCTGTTGCATGTCGTTCGAATCCGCTTCGCTTTGCACGTCGGGCGTCTCCATTGCCGCGGCCGATACCGCTTTTAAGAATATCCGTGGCGCGACATTGTGCCGCAGCGTGGAGATTCGCCCAACGCAACGGCTTCGGCTTTGGGATACCCATAAGCCCGCGACCGCGTGCCGATAACGCTATTTGCGCAAACAGCTAACGCACGCGTGGCACCCACAGGTTCTAGCAGGTTTCTTCGTCGCGCATCCCGTGCGCGTGCTTGCAGGCACCGCACCATTGCCAATAGGGCATCCAGGGGGCATCGTCTCAGCGTACCCAGCCGGCCCGCCTGGCCCGCTCACCTCACTCGTCAGTCTCAAGTCGCCATGCCCGAACTTCGCAACCTCGTCCTCGTGTTGGGCGACCAGCTCGACCTGAATCTTTCCGCCCTGGACGGTTTCGACCCGGAACGCGATGCCATCTGGATGGCAGAGAACGAGACCGAGGCCACCCATGTGTGGTGCCACAAGAAGCGGCTGGCCCTCTTCTTTGCCGCCATGCGCCATTTTCGCGATGCGCTGCGCGATCGTGACTGGCCGGTGCACTATCACGCGCTCGAAGCCGACCGTCGGCACGACAGCGGTGCGGATTTTGCGGCTATCCTGGCTGCCAGCGTGCGCAAGCTCGCCCCGCAGCGACTGGTGATGACCGAGTGCGGCGATCATCGCGTACAGGCAATGCTCGCCCAGTGCGCGAGCGAGCAGGAGCTAAACCTGCAGGTGCGCCCGGATCGGCATTTCTACTGCTCGCTCGAAGACTTCGAGGAATGGGCGGGCTCACGTTCGACGCTGGTACTGGAAGATTTCTATCGCGAGATGCGGCGCTCGGAAGACGTGCTCATGGACGGCGACAAGCCGGCCGGCCGCGCCTGGAATTTCGACAAGAGCAATCGCCAGTCCTTTGGCCGTGGCGGGCCCGGCGAACTCCCGCATGTGCGCGGTTTTCGACCGGATGACACCACCCGGGCGGTGATCGATATGGTCGAGCAGCGCTACGGCGATCACCCCGGGCATACCGACGGTTTTGACCTGCCGGTGACCCACGCCGAGGCGCGTACGGCGCTGCGCGATTTCATCGACAACCGCCTGGCATCCTTCGGCCCCTATCAGGATGCACTCTGGACCGACCTGCGCTTTGGCTATCACTCACGCCTGTCGGCCGCCCTCAACCTGCATCTGATCGGCCCGCGCGAATGCGTGGATGCCGCCGTCGAGGCCTACCGCAACGGCAACGCCCCCATCGAAAGCGTCGAGGGCTTCGTACGCCAGATTCTCGGCTGGCGCGAATTCGTGCGCGGGGTGTACTGGCTGAAAATGCCCGGCTATATCCGGCGCAACGCCCTGCGTGCCCAGCTGCCCGTCCCGCAGAGCTACTGGACCGGCGATACCGATATGGCCTGTGTGGGCGACGCCATGGCCAATGTGCTCGACAACGGTTATGCCCACCATATCCAGCGGTTGATGGTGCTTGGCCTGTTCGCGCTCAACGCCGGCGTGCACCCGCGCGCCTTCCACGACTGGCATATGGCCATGTATCTCGACGCCATCGACTGGGTGAGTCTGCCGAACGCCCTGGGCATGAGCCAGTTCGGCGACGGCGGTGTGCTTGGCACCAAACCGTATTGCGCCTCCGGCAACTACATCAACAAGATGAGCAACTACTGCAAGAACTGCCGTTTCGACTACCGCAAGGCCACCGGCGACGATGCCTGCCCCGTGACCACGCTGTACTGGGATTTTCTCGACCGCAACGTCGAACAGTTCGAGAACAACCAGCGCATGGTGTTCCAGGTAAAGAACCTGGAGAAGAAGCGTAACGACCCCGAATTAATGGACGCCATCCGCGAGCAGGCGAAGGATTTGAAAGCAAGAATCCACAAAGGCGAACGCGTTTGAGCCGACATAAAACGCTGATCGCGCAGACGCGTAGGTTGGGTTAGCGAAGCGTAACCCAACAAAGAACGAAGCTTATCTGCTCAGCCATACCCGCCAGGCGCCAAACGCGCATAGTGCCTGCTTCGTGTTGGCTTACGGCCTGCCGGCCTAAGCCAACCCACGCGGCGCCCGCACCTCTTCGCGACCCGTAGGTTGGGTTAGCGAAGCGTAACCCAACAAAGAACCAAGCCTATCTGCTCAGCCATACCCGCCAGGCGCCAAACGGGCATAGTGCCTGCTTCGTGTTGGCTTACGGCCTATCGGCCTAAGCCAACCTACGCGGCGCCCGCACCTTCCCGCGACCCGTAGGTTGGGTTAGCGAAGCGTAACCCAACAAAGAACGAAGCCTGGCTAACACGAGGCGACCCCGCCAGGCCTTGCGCGGCCACTCTCATTCATGGCCGATGGCCGGCGACACGGCCGGCGGTGTATGCCCCCAGTCCAACGGATAACGCCCTTGTCGCACCGCCCGATGAAAACTCGAATACGGCCATGCGCCGGGCGTATCCACATATCCATGCTTGACCGGGTTGTAATGAATGTAATCCAGATGCTGCGCATAATCGTCGGCATCGCGGATGGTGTGTTCCCAGAAACGCCGTTGCCATAGCGGCTTAGGGTGCCGGCTATGGCGCGCGACATCACCTTTGATCAAACGCCAGCGCAATGAAAAGTCGGCATCGTGCGGCGGGAGCGTCCATACCGTATGCAGGTGATCGGGCAGAATGACGATGGCATCGATTGCGAACGGGTATCGCTTTTTTACGCGTCGCATGGCCTGGCGCAGCACGGCGACGTCGGCGGACTCGGCTAACCATGGCCGGCGTTCCGCCGTCACGACCGTGAAGAAAAAGCAGCCACCCTTTTGATAGTTGCGACGATAGCGCATAGCACTTAGCGCTCGAGGCTCTATGTTCGGTATCGGCGCGCCTATCCGTCGATTGAGCCCATCGACATTTTGCGTTGTTTGCGGGTTGCCACACAGGCGGTGTCGTCGTCCGCCGGGCGGTTGCGGCGCTTGGCGTCTACAGGATTCGTTCGTGTTGGCTTACGGCCTGCCGGCCTAAGCCAACCTACGCGGCTGGCGCGACCCCGTGCCTGCCTCGAATAAGCAAGGTGAACCAATCGGCTAGCTGCCATCGATCGCGCACAGGCGGTCGCGCCGAACCGGCCATTTCGGTCGAACTGGCGTAATCAACCCGGACTGCGGCGCCCTCGCCCGTGTCGGCTTACGGCCTTCGGCCTAAGCCGACCTACGCGGCTTCGCCCAGCGCCGGCGTAGGTTGGATTAGCGAAGCGTAATCCAACAAGAACGAAGCCTCCCTCGGCGTGCAACTACGCCTGGCGTTGGTTGGAATTCGCCAGGCTTGAGCGGCCCCGCGGTGTATTTTGACGACGGCATGGGCTGAGCATTCCCGGCGCATCGTTTGCGCAGCCACTGCCGTACCATGCGGCTTGCATACTGGCGGTCCGGCCGCTATCCCAACCGAGCAGGATTTATGAAAGAACGGGTCATCGTATGGTTTCGGCGTGATCTGCGCCTTGCGGACAATCCCGCGTTGCGCGCCGCGCTGGACGGCGATTTCGATGCGATCGTCCCCGTGTTCATTCATGCGCCGCAGGAGCTCGGGGCCTGGGCGCCGGGCGGTGCGCAGCGCGTATGGCTGCATGACTCACTGTCGGCGTTCTCCGATGCGCTTGAGGCGCTGGGTTCGCGGCTGATTATCCGCGAAGGCGATACCACCGACGTGCTCGATGAGCTGATCGAGGAAAGCGGCGCAACCGCCGTCTACTGGAACCGGCTGTACGACCCGCTCACCATCGAGCGCGACAAGAAGGTCAAGCAGCACCTGGAAGACAACGATATCCAGACGGCAAGCTTCAAGGCACACCTGCTGCACGAGCCGTGGAGCGTGGAAACCAAGCAAGGCGGTCCCTACAAGGTATTCACGCCATTCTGGAAAGCGGTCAAGAATCGCCCGGTCGATACACCGCTGGCCGCGCCCACGTCGATGCCCGATGTATGGTCGCGCATCGGCTCGGAGTCGCTGGCGTCGCTTGAACTGCGTCCGAAAATCGGGTGGGACCGCGGCATCCGCGACATCTGGTCGCCCGGCGAGGACGGCGCCCACGAACGACTCGAGACATTCCTCGAAGACGTATTGCCGGAATACGACGAAACGCGCGATGAGCCGGCGCGCTACGGCACCTCCTATCTTTCACCGCACTTGCACTGGGGCGAGATCGGGCCGCGCCAGATCGTGCATCGGGTGGAAGAATGGCTGGACGACCACCGCGAAACCAAAACGCTGCGTACCCACGCCGACAGCTTTCTAAGCGAAATCGGCTGGCGCGAGTTTTCGCATCATGTGCTTTATCACTTCCCGCAGACGCCCGAAGAGCCCCTCGACCCGCGCTTCAAGGATTTCCCCTGGTCGGGCGATGAGGAGGGGCTGACATGCTGGCAGCAGGGCCGCACCGGCATTCCCATGGTCGATGCCGGCATGCGCGAGCTTTGGGAGACCGGCTATATGCACAACCGCCTGCGCATGACGGTGGCATCGTTTCTGACCAAGAACCTGCGCGTGAAATGGCAGCATGGCGAGCGCTGGTTCTGGGATACGCTGGTGGACGCCGACCTGGCGAACAACACCCTCGGCTGGCAGTGGGCCGCCGGCTGCGGCGCCGATGCCGCGCCCTTCTTCCGGATCTTCAACCCGGCCCGTCAGGGCGAGCGTTTCGATGCCCAGGGCGACTATGTGCGCCGCTGGGTGCCGGAACTCGCCAACCTCGAAAACCGCCATATCCACGAGCCGTGGAAAGCGCCTGCGAAAGCGCTCAAAGCCGCGAATATCACGCTGGGCCGCGATTATCCCGAGCCCATTGTGGACCTGAAGGCATCGCGCAGGGAGGCGCTGGCCGCCTTCGACGAAATCAAGAACGACGACTGACCAGGCCGACATGACGCGCCCGTCACCTGACTGGCCGACCAAAAAAAAAGGCTCCCTAAGGAGCCTTTAGTCGTCATTCCCGCACATTGTGGTTTTTGGTTATCCGTTGACCGGATATCGGCGGGAAAACTGATTTTTAATTGTCGTCGGGTCGGGTGACCGTGGTTCTGCCTCCGAAAGCGCCTGCCGCCTATTATTCTGGGGTGGACTCGCTGGTCCAGACGTGCAATTCGTTTCCTTGGCGACTTTTGTACACCGATATGATTACCGCGTCAACTAATGACGTACGCGTCATATCCGGTTCGTCGGTCGGTGCCCTATATCTTGAGCAGCGTTTCCCGGTAGTAGGCCAGCTCTGCGAGCGAGTCGCGAATATCGTCCATGGCGAGATGCGACGACTGCTTCTTGAAGCCTTTCGCGGCTTCCGGCGCCCAGCGCTTGGCCAGCTCCTTGAGCGTACTCACATCAATATGCCGATAGTGGAAAAAGGCTTCGAGCTCGGGCATGTAGCGGGCCAGAAACCGACGGTCCTGGCAGATGCTATTACCGCACATGGGCGATGCGCCCTGCGGAACATACTCGGCAAGAAATTCGATGGTTTCGCGCTGCGCCTCGGCTTCGTCCACGTCGCTGGCCCGCACCCGCGCCACCAGGCCGGACTGATTGTGCTGGCGCGTGTTCCATGCATCCATGCCCTCCAACAGCGCCTCGTCCTGGCGGATCGCGCGCACCGGCCCTTCCGCGAGGACGTTCAGGTCCTTGTCGGTTACCAGCGTGGCGATTTCTATGATCCGATCTGTCTCCGGGTCGAGGCCGGTCATCTCCAGATCGATCCAGATGAGGTTTTCTTCGGCTTGGTTCATGGGGCGTGGTTACGAACAAAACGCCATTGTGCGATGCGCTGCGGGCAAGCGCAAAAGCGTTGCCGGTCGTTCGCAGACTGTTAACCTGCAACCACCCTCTTTCGACCTACGAGTACGCCATGTCCGATTTGAGCCAACGCCATTGCCAGGCCTGCGACAGCAGCACGCCCGCGCTCTCGGCCAACGAGATCGACTCGGCGCTGTCCCAGCTGGCCGGGCGATGGACGCAGGTAGAGAACACCCGCATTCGCGCCGACTTCAAGTTCAAGAACTACGGCAAGACGCAGGCCTTCGTGAATGCCGTGGCCTATATCGCACATCGGGAAATGCACCATCCCGAGATCACCTTCGGCTACAACCAGTGCCGGGTCGAACTCACCACCCATGCCATCGACGGCTTGTCCGAGAACGATTTCATTTTTGCCGCCAAGGTGGATCGGCTGGTGGATGACTGACTTTGGCCGTTGTACGGCGCTTGTAATGGCCTGCGTCGACCGGCTTCAGCCGGGGCTTCGAGGCATCAAGAACACGGCGCCAGAAGATGGGACATCGCAGCGAAATTTAGCGGCGGGCTTCGTTCTTGTTGGATTACGCTTCGCTAATCCAACCTACGCCCGATCGGGGCCGCGTAGGTTGGCTTAGGCCGAAGGCCTTAAGCCAACGTGGACAAGCCTCAAGGCCAATTTGAAGTACGGCGGCCTGATTGGCTCTGGGGTGCGTTCTTTGTTGGATTACGCTTCGCTAATCCAACCTACGCCCGATCGAGGCTGCGTAGGTTGACTTAGGCCGAAGGCCGTAAGCCAACCTGGAACGGCCTCTCTTGCCGGCGCGGCGCGTGGGCCGGATCAGACCCGCAGGCTTCGTTCTTTGTTGGATTACGCTTTGCTAATCCAACCTACGTGCCGACTGCAGGTGGCGCAACTAGAACGCTCGGCGCCCGCTGAAGGCCTGGCTCAGGGTGCCGGCATCCACATATTCGAGCTCGCCGCCGATGGGCACGCCGTGGGCGATACGCGACACGCCGGCGTTGTTCTGGCGGGCCAGGTCGGCTACGTATTGCGCGGTGGCTTCACCTTCGACGGTGGCGCCCGTGGCCAGAATGACTTCCTCGACGCTGCCGTCGGCCAGACGCTGGCGCAGGATATCCAGGCCAAGCTCGTTCGGGCCGATGCCGTCGATCGGCGACAGCCGCCCCAGCAGCACGAAGTAGCGGCCGCCGAAGTCGGTGTTCTGTTCAATGGCCATGACGTCGGCCGGACTTTCCACCACGCATACCAGCGACGGGTCGCGGCGCTCGTTGGAACAGATATCGCAGATCTCGTGTTCGGTGAACATGCGACAGGACTTGCAGTGCTGCACGTTCTCGACCGCCTGCTCGATCGTACGCGCCAGATGCGCGGCGCCCTCGCGTTCGCGCTGAAGCATGTGGAACGCCATGCGCTGAGCGCTTTTCGCGCCCACGCCGGGCAGTATGCGCAGCGCGTCGATCAGGCTCGTCAAGGCCGGGGAAAACGCCATGCCCTAGCTGCCTGCCATCCGGGCCACGCTCACAATCAGAACGGCAGGTTCATGCCGGGCGGCAGATCCAGACCGCCCGTCATTTCCGACATCTTTTCCTTGCTGGCCGCGCTTACGCGCTGGACGGCATCGTTGATGGCGGCTGCGATAAGGTCTTCGGCGAACTCGCGGTCTTCGTCGAATACGCTCGGATCGATGACCACGTTCTTGACCTCGTGCTTGCCGTTCATCACGACCTTGACGAGGCCGGCGCCGGATTCGCCGGTGATTTCCATCTTGGCAAGCTCGGCCTGGGCTTCCTGCATCTTGCCCTGCATGGCCTGCGCCTGCTGCATGATCTTGCCTAGTTGACCTTTCATAGTTCGTCTCGGTTGGGCATCGCCTTGCTCTGGCGATGTGGCTTGATGGTTTCTGCGCGCAGTTGCGCGCCGAGGCGCTGGCGCAGCTTTTGTACGAAGGGATCGTTTTCGATCGAGGCCACGGCGGCCTGCTGGCGCGCCTGGGCGTCTTCCTCGATCCGCTGAGCGGGCGTATCGCGGGCCTCGTCGACGAATTCGATCGTCAGGCGCGGCGCTTCGCTGGGCGACCACTCTGCAGCGAGCGCCTGTTGCAGCGCGTCCTTGTTATTGGGCGTTGCGAGAAATTCGTTGGCCCGCGCCAGCGCCAGCACGATCTGGTTTTCGTCCAGGCGCCGACAGATACCGTTGTGGGCTAGCTGGGCGGCGAAACCGCCCAGTTTCAACCGCTCCACCAGCGTATGCCACTCGTCCGGGCCCATGTTCGCGGCCGGCTCAGTCGGCTCGGGAGTGGACGCTGGCTGCGCCGGCGTCGGCGCGGCGGCGTCTTCGGCGGGCGCCTCGGCCTGTGGGGCCGCGCTGGGCCGTTCGTCTACGTTCGGTGCTGGCTCGAGTACGGCATTTTCGTCGGCATCGGCGAATGACGATGGCTGCTCGGCCGCTTCTTGCTTGGCCGCTGTTTGCTCTGACGGCGCAGCTGCTGGCGAAGAAGCCGGACGGCTGTCGACACCCTCGGACGGCGCCTGCTCAGCAGCCGGCTTGGACGGCGCTTGCGGCGGGGGCGCTGCGGTATTCCTGCTCGCCCTGGACGGCTGATCGGTATCGGGCTTGGCGGTGCCGTTGAGCTGCGCGCGTACCTGGGCGATACCGCTGGCCGGCGCTGACGCCTTGGCTGTCGCGGGCGCGGACGGCGCAGACGGCGGATCCTGCGCCGAATCGTTATTTGCCTGGGGCGGCGGCGTGCCGCCCACCTCGGCCTCGGCGGGCGCAAAGGCCAGCATGCGCAGCACGCTCATCTTCACGCCAACCAGCGGATCCGGCGCGTGGGCCAGATCGCGAATGCCGGCCAGCGCGATGTCGTAGAACAGGTGCACGCTCGCCCGGTCGGCCCGCTCGGCGACCGGCGCCCAGATTTCGCTGCCGTCGTCGGTGGCCTCGCCCACCACGTGAATGGTGGCGATCTGCTGCCAGGCCGTGGCCAGCGCTTCCAGCAGATAGCGCATGTCTATGCCCTGGGCATAAAGCGCGGCCAGCGCATCGAGCGCGGCCGGCGCGCGCGCATCGACAATGGCTTCCACGAGTTCCACCACCCGGCCCTGGCCGATGGTGCCCAGCATGTCGCGTACCGGTTCGGCCTCGAGCCGGCCGCCGCTGAAGGCAATCGCCTGGTCGAGCAGCGACAGCCCGTCACGCATGCTGCCATCGGCCGCGCGCGCAACTTCCACCAGTGCCTGCTCTTCGGCGTCGATGGACTCGGCGTCGACGATATGACGCAGCTGCGCGGCGATCTCTGTAACCGGCAATCGCTTGAGCGGAAACTGCAGGCAGCGCGACAGGATCGTGACCGGAATCTTCTCCGGTTCGGTGGTCGCCAGCAGGAACTGCACCCGCGGCGGCGGCTCTTCGAGCGTCTTGAGCAGCGCGTTGAAGGAATGCTTGGAGAGCATGTGCACCTCGTCGATGAGGTACACCTTGGTCCGCCCCCGCGTGGGCGCGTACTGGACGTTGTCCATGAGTTCGCGCGTGTCATCGACGCCGGTACGCGACGCCGCGTCGACTTCGATGAGGTCGACGAAGCGGCCCTCGTCGATCTCGCGACAGGTGGCACAGGCATCGTCGCCACGACAGGGATGCGCGGTGGTGCCGTGCTCGCAGTTCAGGCATTTCGCGATGATACGTGCGAGCGTCGTCTTGCCCACGCCGCGGGTGCCGGAAAACAGCAGCGCATGGTGCAGCTTGTCGTGTTCGAGCGCATGGGTGAGCGCGCGCACCACGTGCGTCTGGCCAACGAGTTCGTCGAAACGTCGCGGCCGCCAGGTTCGGGCAAGCGCCTGAAAACTCATGCGCTAGAGGTGCCCGTTTTACACAGATGCGAAAGATGGTGGGTCATGATTCGCTCGGATACGCAGCGCCGCCGGACAGCGCACGATGATGGCTCATAAGCTCGACTATCGCGGCGAACGCGGCCGGTTTCAAGCGTAAGAGGTGGCGGCCCGCGCCAGCGACACCCCGGCGCCCGAGTCTGCCGCTGCCGCTGCTCCCTTCCGGGCCTGACGGGGTTCACGGCATGTCGTCGCGGGGGCACCGACGCGGGCCACCATGGAAAGCGAAAGAACGTTGCGCAGCGCGGTCGCTGCCTGTCCTGTGGGCGCAGACGATACACAAAAACACACACTTGGGCCAGCCGAAATCGACCGACCCCGGGTCATATACCCCGTGCTGCTAAACCGGGTTTTCGTCAGCGGGCGCCATCAGGCGGCGAAAGGCATCGGCAGGCAGCGGTCGACTGAGCAGAAAGCCCTGCACCTCGTCACAACCCACGCGCTGGAGATAACGCAGCTGGGATTCCGTCTCCACGCCCTCGGCCACGACCCTGAGCCCCAGCTCATGCGACAGGCGAATGATCCAGTCGACGATTTCCGCCCGGGATTCACTGAACGCAGGCAGATCGGCAATGAAGCCGCGGTCGATCTTGATCTGCTGGATCGGCAGCTGCTTGAGATAGAACAGGCTGGAATAGCCGGTACCGAAATCGTCGAGTGCGACATCGATGCCCATATGCTTGAACATGCCCATGGCGCTGCGCGCCTGCACGATTTCGCGCACCGCCAGCGACTCGGTGATCTCGAAGCTGATACAGGACGGGTTCAACCGGTACTTGTCGAGACAGGCCCGGACATGATCCGACAAGGCTTCGTCGCGAAGACGTACCGCCGACAGGTTCACCGATATGGGCGGCACGCACAGCCCGGCATCCAGCCATTGGCGAATCTGGCGGCCCACCAGATCGAGCACGCGCACCTCCAGCTCGGTGATCAGTCCGCAGCGCTCGGCGATACCGATGAAGCGCTCCGGCGAGATGAAGCCACGCACCGCGTGCGGCCAGCGCACCAGGGCCTCGGCCCCCATGAGAGTGCGCTCCCCGGCATGAAATCTTGGCTGAAAATAAACCGCTAGACCGTCGCCGCGAATGGCTTCGCGCAGTTCGCCCTGCAGGGCGAAATCGTCCGACATGCGCGCGCCCATGTCTTCGCGATAGCGCTGTACCCGGTTCTTGCCCGCGAGCTTGGCACGATACATCGCCATATCGGCCGCGGCGATCAGTATCTCGGTATCGGCGCCATCGTTCGGGCACAGCGCGTAGCCGATACTGGCCGCCAGCTCAATACCCTGATATTCGACAGCCGTGATGGCACTCAGGATGCGTTCGCAGACAGCGCGCGCCGTCTGGCTCTCGTCCACCGCATCCATGAGGACCACGAATTCGTCGCCGCCGATACGCGCGACCATATCCTGCCTATCCAGAGATTGGATGAGCAGCTCAGCGATCGTATTGAGCAGCGAATCGCCGGCCCGATGGCCCAGATGGTCGTTGATCGCCTTGAAGCCGTCGATATCGATATAGGCAACAGCGAACCCGTCCCCCTGGGTTTTCCAGCTCTCCAGGCGTTTATCGATGCGCTCGTTCAACAACGACCGGTTGGGCAGCCCGGTCAGCGCATCGTGGCGGCTGCGATGCAGCAGTTCAGCGTTGGCCTTACTCAAGGAGGCGACCAGATTCGCGGTTTCCGATTCCACCCGGCGGTCCTGTATCGACACCACCAGCGCGATGCCCAGAAACACCAGCGTCGAAGCACCCACCAGCGTTGCCAGCAGCATGGAGTCGAGTGCCGCGTTGCCTGCGAAGGCACTACCCGCGGCGAACCGGGAGGCAGCCATGCCCACGTAGTGAACGGTCGAGATGCTCACCGCGAGCATCAGCGCGGCGACGATCTTGCGCAAAAAGCCGCCGCGCCCACGGGGCTCGCGCACGAACGACGCACTGTAAATCGCGATGACCGAGGCGCCGAACGATACCGCCACCGAGGCCAGCACGAGCACCGCGTCGTACTCGATCCCCGGCTCCACGTGCATTGCGTGCATGCCCGTGTAGTGCATGCTGGTGATACCCAGCGTGAGTGTGACGCCACCCGCGAGCCCGCGGCGCAGCGGCTGCCCCAGGCGTGTTGAAGCGTTCAGAGCGACCGCACTCGCCACGACTGCAATCACCCAGGCGGAGACGATAGTGCGCAGATCGTAGGTGAGATCGACCGGCAACTCGAAGGCGATCATCGCCACGAAGTGGGTCGCCCACACCCCCGTCCCCAAGGCGAGCGCCCCGGCCAGCAACCAGCCATAGGCACGCCAGCTCTGGCGCGTACCCACGCGGCTGACCACATCGAAGGCGGTATACGAGGCAAGCGTTGCCACGAGGACCGACAACACGACGAGCCGCGCATCGTAGCCTCCCGACATATAAACGCTTTGCAACGCGTTGCCCCCCAAAATAAGTCCCCTTGTCGGCGCCTGCCGGATCGGCGTCGCCGCGATGACAACTATCGTGTTTGCCACGCAGCGCGTGCGTTGCGCGCCGTTACGTGGGTGATTTTAAAGCTGCAGCTTACACCGTACTGCACGGTGTTTATCACAAACTCGTTTTAGAGGGCTATATAAGTCCCTTCGACCACGGCCATTTTTTGTAAAGCACTACGCGCATTTGCGCTGCGCCACGGACAATGTTCTATTGGCAGACCTATGCCTCAGCGACCCCAGGACATCATGAAGAGTGTATATCTCGGAATCGGGCTGGTTCTTGCCCTGACCCTTACGCCGGCCTCGGCGGATACGGAATGCCGTAAATCGGCGGAAGGCGACGTAAGCTGTCAGCGCGTACCGGAAGACAGCACGCTCGATTCGAAAACCACGGATCAGGAAGTCGATCATCCGTCGGTGCAAGGCGAGCCGGAACCCACTGAGCACGAACAAGAGAAAACGCAGGGCGGGAACGTCGGCGACAAGTCGACCCAAAGCAAGGATCCAGGCATCACCTACTGATGCACAGCAGCGGGCGCGGCCTGCGGCGCTGCGCCCGTATTATCGCCTGCGATTTGCCGTAATGGCGGAGAGGGAGGGATTCGAACCCTCGGTACGGGGTTACCGCACACACGCTTTCCAGGCGTGCTCCTTCGACCGCTCGGACACCTCTCCGTTACGGGCTGCGCATTGTATCGTAAAAACAGCCCTTACGGGCTGTCGGAGAGGGAGGGATTGTTGAAGCTCGCTGTTTGCGATCTTCAATCCTGGCGGACTCACATGCTTCGCATGTTCGCGTCAGCTGCGGTGCAGCTGGTCGAACCCTCGGTATGGGCCTCGATTATTGAAGGCGCACACACGCTTTCCAAGCGTGCTCCTTCGACCGCTCGGACACCTCTCCGTTACGGCTGCGCATTGTATCGTAAAAAGAGCCCTTACGGGTGTCGGAGCGGGAGGGATTGTTCGCGATCTTCAATCCTGGCGGACTCACATGCGAAGCATGTTCGCGTGGGCTGCGACGCAGCGGGTCGAACCCTCGGCACGGGCCTCGATTATTGAAGGCGCACACACGCTTTCCAGGCGTGCTCCTTCGACCGCTCGGACACCTCTTCCGTTACGATTGCGCATTGTGTCGTAAACAAGGCGTACGGTGTGGCGCTAGGCATCGAACGGGCCCCAACCTTGGCCACCGGCCTCTGGCCATTCGCGGCGGTTATCGGACTCAATGGCCGCGTTCGGCCTTCAAGCACCCGCGCGATGCAGGTCGGCGTGGCCGGAGGCACGCAGGCGCGCATCCGACAATTCGGGGTGCATGGTCGGGACATGCGATGAATTGGGTCTCGCAGGCTGCGGTCGTAGTTGGATTACGCTTCGCTAATCCAACCTACGCTGGCTACACGCTGGCTGCGTGTGAACAGCCAGTCGGGGAAACCGGGTTTTAGCTGCTCATCGCCGGACGTGTGGCCAGGCAGCGGGCGGCCGGGTCTTCGGCATCGCGATCGGCGGGCACTTCGTCGAAATAACCCACCGGCCCGGCGGCCACATCGGGAATGCGCATGCTCGGGTCGGGCCGCGGGGCGTCCAGGCCGGGCGGGCTTGTCAGCGGCGGAAAGGATTGCGCGCTCATATAGGGCTGCGTCTTCAGGCAAGCGGGCGTCGAACTGCAGGCCGCGAGGCCCAGCAGGCCCGTCGCGAATACGGGAAGAAGCAATTTTTTCACGGATACTCCACTAAATCGGCCGCTGGGCATACGCGGTTTCACGCCGCCCGCTGGGCGCATCCTATCACTGCCCTCGCCTTTGAGCATGTGTACGTAGCCTGACTTCGCCATCAGCGTTTGACGTCTTCGTAGTTTTCCCAGTAATCGTCAATCGCGCGCATGTCGGTCAGCCCGTAAAGCGAATAGCGGCGTGCCAGCTGCGCGCCGCCGTCGCGTGTGAGCGGCTGCCAACCCACCGCGGCATAGCCGCGCGACGACTTGTTGAAGAACAGGTCGAGCGGCATGCTCAGGTAGATGCCCTTGTCGAAGCCGCCTTCGCCGTAGTCGTCGCCGGCGTCGGTGAAGGTGGCGAAGGCGCCCAGCCGCACGCCCGATTCAAACTCACGCGAAAAGTCGATCGTGGTACCGATGTCCTCGGCCAGATAACGGCCGACGCTGACTTTGGCAAGCACGTCCTTGAAGCCGGTATCGATATAGGCGGTTGCGTTGCCGACCCAGGTTTCATAGTCGCGCAAACCGAACTGCGTATCGAAGTCGCGCTGGCGGACCCAGTTGGCATCGAAACCGAGGGCGACACGGCTGTTGAACGGCCGATACATGATCTCGCCGCCCGCACCCGCGTACATTTGCTCCAGATAGCCCGCATAGGCCATGCCGAACCAGTTGTCGGCAAGGCGCGCGGTGCGCGTGTACTGGAGGTTGTAGATGCCCAGCTCGGTTTCGTCGAGGTACTGGGCAATAAAGGTGCGTACACGCGGCAGATCGGAGTCGGCGATATAGTCGAACTGATCGAAGTTATCGAGCAGCGTGTAGCCCAGCGTACCGGAGAACCAGCCGTGGTCGTCGGTCTTGAGCTGGGTATCCAGCTTGGCGAGCACCTGGTAGAGATAGCCGTCCGGACCGCCATAGTTCTGGCGGAAACCGGGCGAGAAGCGCCAGCTGAACACCTTGCCGAAATCGTCGTACAGCGGCTGCTCGGTTTCGCGTTGGGCGCGCTTGCTCGAAGATGCCACCGAAGCGACGCCGTAACGGTAGTCCTGATCGCTGAACACGCTGCCGGGGTTAACGATGAAAGGATCGGCCGGCAACGGCTCACGCGGCAGTACGTCTTCGCGCGAGACAATGCCCCGTTCGACCCAGCGATAACGAAACTGCTCGATATCGGCATCGGCAAAATTGTGCAGGATTCGATTGGCGCGCAGCTCGGCTTCGGCCGTATTGCGGTACCGGTTGGGCGAACCTTCCACCACCAGCGATTTGCCGTCGCGCGAAATACGACGGGTGGCGATACCGGCGTTGGCGGATAGCTGCTTGGCGGCTTCGTCCCAGCCCTGGCCCTGTTCGCGCGCGGCGCCGGGCTTGCCTACGGCGACCGGCGGCGGGTCGCTCTTGGGCTGCATGATCGTGGCCAGGTTGACGCTCAGCGTTGCCCCAAGCATCGCCGTATTGCCGCGCTCCCAGGCCGCCGAAAGCGTCAGATTATCGTTGACCTGCAGGCGGGCGCCGACGTTAATCGGCGAATCCTGCTCCTGCGGGTTGTTGAGCGGCTCGCTTTCGTAGTCGTTGCCCTCGTATTCGATCTGCAACGTCAACGGCTCAAACGGGGTGTGGTACTGGATCCCCCCGAACACGCTCGTGCGCCCGGAAAACAGCTGTTTCAGATTGAAGTCGCCGCCCTGGCCCGTGTCCTCGTCGATACGCTCCTTGTAGCGTTCCGAAAAAACGCCGATGGGGTTACCCAGATCGCCACGCGAGCCCAGATAGCCCCATCCCAGGCCCAGACTGAAATCGAAGTCGTACCAACGCTTGTTGGCTACGAGGTATTCGCTACTGAACAGGCCCGTGCCGCCGAAATCCCGAAAGCCCAGTGATACTTCCGGCGTATAGGTGCGCTCGTCGAGCAGCGAGAATTTCACGTCGACGCCCTTGTCGAGGTAATCCCGATCGCCCGCGATGGAACGCCCGTACAAGCGGTTGCCGATCTGCGTATAGCGAAACCCTGCCTCCATCCATTCGAACGGCTGGAAGCTGAAGCCGTAATGGGTATAGGGGTCGACTTCACTGTAGGTGAACGAAAACGTACCCACCGGGGCCATACGGGCAGTCGGCGTCTCGAGCAGACCGACACCGCCGTAATCGGCCTGGAATACCGGGGATACGTCGCTGTCGGGCACGTCCGTTTCTTCGGCACATACGTGCGTGGCCGGCAGGCAAACCAGCAGCGAGCCACAAAGCGCGCAGAAACGCTGGCGTATGCGGCGGACTTTCGGCGAATCCCCGCTCATTGCGTGCTCCCGGTATGCGCAAGCCTCATTTCGGTACAGTTTTCGCCCGACGGCGCATGCGCCAGTATTTCCGCGATGGTATTACGAATCCAGGGAAAGGCCTCGCCGCCCAGCGGCAGTGGCAGCACCACGCGCGCGCCCGGCAACAGGGCCGTGTCGCTGTAGTTGAACGCCGCCTGGCCGTAGCGGCGAATCTCGCCGTTGGGTGCGACTACACTCACCACCTTGATTCCGCGAACGTTCATGGCATCGCTCTTTGCAAGTCCCGACAGCGTCAGCCCCGTACGCCAGGGCGTACGCTGCACGCCGTCGGCCGACCAGACTTCCACCCAGTCCGGCACCTCGCACGTCCCGATGGCCGCGACCTCGGCTATGGGCGGGTTGCGCAGCGGGTTCGCCATGAGCCATGCCGGGCCCCAGTCGCCGGGTTCTCTGAACACGCTGACCTGCGAAAGCCGCGACTTCCATTGATCGAGCGCGTCCACGAGCTTCGCGTAGCCGCTGCCCTCCAGCCGCCAACGTAGGTCATCGAGCTCACGAAAGAGCTCGTCGCGCTTGACGCGCATGCGATCAGCCGTTGGCGTGGCGCGTAGATAACTGTAAGGCGCGCTGCTTTGTGCCAGCGATGGGAACGCCAGCCATGCCTGAAGCACGGTGGTGAATCCGGCGGAGGGCGTGGCATCGGGCACCTGCGGCGCACCAGTGGGCGCCACCTCGCTTTGCTGGCCATGGCAAGCAAAGCTTAGACAGAGTGCAATAACGCTACAGGTATAGACCCAACGCAGGCGCCGATGGTGCCCAGCGCTCTTGACGCGGCTTTGCATGCCCTGCTTCTCCCCAAATCACGCGAGTGCTCGCGCCAAGTATTCGCGTTACCACCACGGGCGCGCGACGTTCCAGGTTATTCTAACCCCGCCGGGCCAGGCCGCCACATCGCCCGCCCAGATACGATGCGTTTCAGGACGCCGCCAGACCACCGACCGCGTCTTCGCGCCATTTGCCCAGGCCACCGTTTCTACACAGCGGGTCAGATCGAGGCTGGTGAGCGGCAGTTCCCTATGTTCGGTTTGCGCAGCGCAGGTAAAACTCGCCTGGCCGGCGGCCGCGTGTTCACGGCCCTGCGAATCCCGCCAACCCCGTTCCACCGAATAAGCGACCACAGTCGTTCCATCCGCGGGCGCCGTTTCCCAGGGTGCCTGCTGCGGATCGGATGCGCTCCCCATGCGACTGTAAAGCAGGTCTTTATCCAACCCCTGGGTCGACTCCGGATAGCCGTCGCGCAGTACGACGGTCTCGCGCGTACTCGATTGCCAGAACGTCAACTCATCCGTGGTCTCAGCAAGGATGAGCAGCCCGCCACGCCCGTCGACGGATAAATCCACCGACGCATAGGGGATGGCGTTCGCCTGCTTACCGACATCGCCCCCGCCACCCGGCAGGATGGAGGCAAAGGTCGATACGAACGGGCTCCCGCCGCGCCGCGCGTCGGCGCAACCGGCCAGCAACGCCACGCCCGGTATAACGAGCACACATAGAAAGGCCGCCCGAAGGCGGCCTTCAATGAAAAGCCCTTTGAGGCGTTTCATGCGCGCGTACTACGGGGTGGTGCCGGTGGTCCCCGTCGCCGGCGCGTTGATCACTTCATCATCGTCGCTGCTGTTCGACACGGCGATCACACCGCCGATCAGAGCGGCCGTGGTGACACCCGCGAGGATGGCACCGCCGGTGACAGCAGCGCCGCCAGCGCCCGCAGCGCCACCCGCAGCCACGCCGCCCGTACCCGCACTACCACTGGCACTGGCCGAGCCCGACGCATTCTGTGCGAAGGCCATCGGCGAAGCAACGAACATGGCAATGGCGGTTGCCGCAAGAATATTTTTCATCACATCACTCCCGTGAACGGCTGAATTTGTAGCCTTAGGCGCGAATCTACCGGCTCACCGGCAAATCCGCAAGCAAAACTCGACGAACGGCGCCTTAGTTCGTACCGGTGGTACCGGTGGTACCGGTCGACACCGTGTCGTCGTCGCTGCTGCCGCCACTATTGGACAGCGCCAGCGCACCACCGACCACGGCGGCCGCACCCACGCCGGCCAGCACGGCCGAACTGGTCACGGCGGCACCGGAGCCTGCAGCACCGCCGCCAGCGACGCCGCCCTGAGTCGTCGTGCTGCTGGTGGCAGCGCCGGACCCATTGGACGAGCCCTGGCCGGATGCCCCCTGGACAGACGACTGAGCCCAGACCGCACCCGGCGCGGAGAAGGCAATCAAAGCGGTGGCAATCAGAAACTTACGCATAGCGTGCTGCATGAGCCCCGGTGGCTCGTTGGATATGATGCTTTTACCTTAGGACAAAACCGGCCGAATCACAACGGCCTGCCCCCGCATCAAGCCGTTTCGGGCAGCAACCCCATGGATTTCAACGCATCCAGCACCGGCTGATGAAAATGGTCCGCCAGCGGGGTCATGGGCAGGCGAATACCCGGGCCGATATAACCCATCTGGTACAGCGCCCACTTGACGGCGATGGGGTTGGGTTCCAGAAACAGCGCGCTGTGCAGTGGCTGCAGCTTGGCATCCAGCATTTCCGCTTTCTGGCGATCGCCGGCGATGGCCGCTTCGCACATTTCGTGCATCAGCCGCGGCGCGACGTTCGCGGTGACCGAGATATCGCCCTTGCCGCCCACCAGCATGGATTCCATGGCCGTGCCATCGTCGCCGGTGAAGATGTCGATGCCGTCGCCGACCTCTTCTATGAGTGCATGAATACGCTCGATCGAACCCTTGGCTTCCTTGAGCGCCACGATGTTGTCGATATGCGCCAGCCGGGCGACCGTTTCCGGCAGCATGTCGACGCCGGTACGACTCGGCACGTTGTAGAGCACCTGCGGAATATCCACGGCCATCGCGATGGCGTGGAAGTGGCGATAAAGGCCTTCCTGGGTGGGCTTGTTGTAGTAGGGGCAGACCAGCAGACAGGCATCGGCGCCGGCACGCTTGGCATGCCGCGTCAGGCGGATCGCTTCGTCAGTGGCGTTGCCGCCGGTGCCGGCGATGACGGGTACCCGCTTGTCGACCAGTTCGACCGTACGCTCGATGACCTCATCGTGCTCGGAAAACCCGAGCGTGGCGGACTCGCCGGTGGTGCCGACCGCGACGATGCCGTCGGTGCCTTCCGCGATATGCCAGTCGATGAGTTTTTCGAAGCTGTCCCAGTCGACACTGCCGTCGGCATGCATGGGCGTGATGATCGCCACCATGCTGCCACCCAGTTGTGCGTTTGCCTGCGCCACTGTTCTCTCCTACAGCGATTGGGCGCGCATTGTAACCACGTGAACAGATAACGTGTAGTGCTACCATAGCCGGCTTTTACAATCGCTCATTCGCTCCAGGACAACGCCAGGCCCATGCCGGAAATCAAGAAATATCTATCGATCGTGGCGCTGGGTGGCAATCGCGACAAGCTCGCCCGCGATCTCGTCGGTGCCATCGCCCGGCGCGGCTGCGAGATCAGCGAGTGCCGAATCACCCCGCTGGGCGACCAGTTTTCGGCCTCCATGCTGCTACGTGGCAACTGGAGCGCGATGGGCAAGATGGAAAGTGCGTTGCCCGGGCTCGCCGAGCATCTGGGCCTGGCGGTCCAGTTCGAGCATGCCCGGCCGGCGCAGGCACAGCCCGATTTTCGCCCCTATGCGGCCGAAGTGGTGGCGCCGCAGCAGCCGGGACTGCTGGGCGAACTGCTCGACTTCTTCACCGACCAGGGCACCCAGGTAATCGAGATCAGTGCCCAGTCTTATGAATCCGGCCTGACCGGCGCATTGATGTGCACCATGCACCTGGCCGTGAACGTGCCGACGTTGCATCACCCGCAAACCCTGCGTGACGCCTTCATGGACGTTTGTGACGACCTGCATGCCGATGGCCTGCTCGACCCGATCAAGACCTGACCTTCCGTCATCTTGCATTCCATGCAGCATTAACTGGAGTTCATCGCGACCATGACCCTGCAACCCAAGGAACGTGCCCCCGCTTTCTCGGCCCCGGCCACGGGTGACAAGAAGCTGGCGCTGTCCGACTTTGCCGGCCGTACCCTGGTGCTCTATTTCTACCCGCGCGACAACACGCCCGGCTGCACCCAGGAAGGTGAAGCGTTTCGCGACCTGTATGACGAGTTCAAGGCCGCGGGCGCCGAGATCGTGGGCGTATCCCGCGATTCGCTGCGCAAGCACGAGAACTTCCGTGCCAAGTACGACTTCCCCTTCGACCTGATCAGCGATGCCGACGAGAAGGTCTGCAACGCGTTCGGCGTGCTCAAGGAGAAGAATATGTACGGCCGTACGCATATCGGCATCGAGCGCAGCACGTTCGTTATCGATGGCGACGGCGTGGTGCGCGAGGTATGGCGCGGCGTCAAGGTGGCCGACCACGCCCAGGAAGTGCTCGACTGCGTACGCGCACTCGACTGACCCATCGCGCACCCGCGCAAGCCAACCCAGGGGATCGCTATGTCCCGACGCGTGTTCGTTCTCGACACCAACGTGCTCATGCACGACCCGACCGCGCTGTTTCGCTTTCAGGAACACGACATCTTCATCCCGATGGTGGTGCTCGAAGAACTGGATGCCGGCAAGAAAGGCGTATCGGAGGTCGCACGCAATGTGCGTCAGGTGAGTCGTTTTCTCGACGAGCTAATGGCGCACAAGACACATTCCGAAATCGACGCCGGCCTGGCGTTGAATGCCGGCATCGAATTCAACGGCCACCGCAAGGACGACGCGCCCCATGCCAGCGGCCGGCTGTATTTCGAAACCCGGCCGGCCGAAGGCGCCCTGCCCGCAATGCTGCCCGGCAACAAGGCCGATAACTCGATTCTGCTGAGCGCGCTGGCGCTGCGAAACGTATTTGGCGAGGCCGAAGTGGTGCTGGTGTCCAAGGACATCAATCTGCGCATCAAGGCGTCGGTCATCGGTATCGAGGCCGAGGACTACATCAACGACAAGGTGCTCGAAGACCTCGACCTTCTCTATACCGGTCATGCCACCCTGCCCACCGATTTCTGGGATACGCATGGCCAGACGATGGAATCCTGGCAGGAGGCCGGTAACGCCTTCTACCGCCTGCGCGGCCCGCAGGTCGCCGACTGGCATCTCAACGAGCTGCTGCATTTCGACCACGACAACGATATCGAACTGATCACCCGCGAAATCGAGGGCGACAGCGCCGTGCTCGAACTCGCGCAGGATTATCGCGTGGGCAAGCAGGCCGTCTGGGGCGTGCATGCACGCAACCGCGAGCAGAACTTCGCACTGAACCTGCTCATGGACCCGGATATCGATTTCGTGACCCTGCTGGGCGCGGCCGGTACCGGCAAGACCCTGCTGACCCTGGCCGCCGGTCTGGCCCAGACGCTGGACGAGTCGCGCTATCGCGAAATCATCATGACCCGCGTGACCGTGCCGGTGGGCGACGATATCGGCTTTCTGCCCGGCACCGAGGAAGAGAAGATGACGCCCTGGATGGGCGCACTCATGGACAACCTCGAAGTGCTCACCGGCACCGGCGGCGGTTCCGACTGGGAGCGGGCGGCTACCAACGAACTGCTGGCCAAGCGCATCAAGATCCGCTCGGTCAACTTCATGCGCGGGCGTACCTTCCTGGAGCGTTTCGTCATCCTCGACGAGGCCCAGAACCTCACGCCCAAGCAGATGAAGACGCTGATCACCCGTGCCGGGCCGGGCACCAAGTTCGTGTGTCTGGGCAACCTCGCGCAGATCGATACGCCGTATCTCACGGAAACGACCTCGGGTTTGACCAATGTCGTAGATCGCTTCCGAAACTGGCGTCATGCGGGGCACGTAACGCTGGCCAGAGGCGAGCGATCGCGTTTGGCCCATTACGCCTCTGATAAACTTTGAAGCCGATAATCTAGCGATACAGCGGCCGCTCGGCCGCGCCCCGTCGCCCCCTTTTCTCGGAGATCGCCCATGGCCGATACCGCAATCGCGGACGCCGCGGAACAGGTGCTCGCCTCACGCCCCGACAAGGCCCAGCTGATCGAGAAGCTGGTCGCCAAACTGCCGGAACACGTCGTACTGCACGCCGAAGAGGACCTGCGCCCCTTCGAATGCGATGGCCTGTCGGCCTATCGCAAACTGCCGATGATCGTGGTGCTGCCGGAAACGATCGAGCAGGTACAGATCGCCATGCAGGTCTGTTATGCCAATGACGTGGCCGTGGTGGCACGCGGTGCCGGTACCGGCCTGTCCGGCGGCGCCCTGCCCATGGAAAACGGCGTGCTGCTGTCGCTGGCCAAGTTCAAGAAAATTCTGGATATCGATACCGCCAATCGCCGCGCCACGGTTCAGCCCGGCGTACGCAATCTCGCGATTTCGGAAGCGGTATCGGATCTCGGCCTGTACTACGCGCCGGATCCGTCGTCGCAGATCGCCTGTTCGATCGGCGGCAATGTGGCCGAAAACTCGGGCGGCGTGCACTGCCTGAAATACGGGCTGACCACCCACAATATCGTCGAGCTCGAGATCGTGACCGTCGAAGGCGAACGCATGACGATCGGCAGCGAGGCCCTGGATACGCCCGGCTACGATCTGCTCGCGCTCATGACCGGCTCGGAAGGCCTGCTGGGCGTGATCGTGCAGGTGGTGGTCAAGCTGCTGCCCAAGCCGGAACGCGCCCAGGTCGTACTGGCCGCCTTCGATGACGTCCGCAAGGCCGGTGACGCGGTGGCCGCAATCATTCAGGCCGGCATCGTGCCGGCCGGGCTGGAAATGCTCGACAACCCGGCCATCGTGGCCACCGAGGAGTTCGTGCACGCCGACTACCCGACCGACGCGGCCGCGATCCTGCTGTGCGAAGTCGACGGCACCCATGCCGAAGTGGATGAGCATATCGCCGACGTACGCGAAGTGGTCGAACGCGAAGGCGCGACGGAAGTCCGTGTATCGCGCGATGACGCCGAGCGCGCCATCTTCTGGGCCGGGCGCAAGGCCGCCTTCCCGGCCATGGGCCGTATTTCGCCGGACTACTACTGCATGGACGGCACCATTCCGCGCAAGGCGCTGGCCGACGTGCTGATCGGCATCGGCGAGCTGTCCAAGAAGTATGGCCAGCGTGTGGCCAACGTCTTTCATGCCGGCGACGGCAATCTGCACCCGCTGATTCTCTACGATGCGAACATCGAGGGCGAGCTGGAGCGCACCGAGGAATTCGGCGGCGCGATCTGCGAACTGTGCCTGGAGCACGGCGGCACGATCACCGGCGAGCACGGCGTGGGCGTCGAGAAGATCGACCAGATGTGCGTGCAGTTTCCGCCCGATGAACTGACCCAGTTTCATGCCGTCAAGCAGGCCTTCGACAGCAAGGGCCTGCTCAACCCCGGCAAGGCGGTGCCCACCCTGCATCGCTGTGCCGAATTCGGCGCCATGCACGTACACAACGGCGAACTGCCCTTTCCCGAACTGGAGCGACTGTGACCACCTCTGCCGATCAGAGCCAACAACTCAGCGAGCGCGTGAGCGAGGCGTTCGCCAACGCCAAGCCGCTGCATCTGCGCGGCAGTGGCAGCAAGGATTTCCTCGGCGAAGCGGTCAACGGCGAAACCCTCGACGTGACCGGCCATGCCGGCGTGGTGAACTACGAACCGGGCGAACTGGTAATGACCGCACGCGCGGGCACGCCCCTGGCCGAACTCGAAGCGGTACTCGATGAGTCGCACCAGATGCTTGCCTTCGAACCCCCGCATTTCGGCGCCAACGCCACCCTGGGCGGCACCATCGCCACCGGCCTGTCCGGCCCGGCGCGGCCGTTCGCCGGCGCAGCGCGGGATTTCGTGCTGGGCTGCCGCATCATCAATGGCCAGGGCCAGATACTCAGCTTCGGCGGCGAAGTGATGAAGAACGTGGCCGGCTACGACCTGTCGCGGCTAATGGCCGGCGCCTACGGCACGCTCGGCGTGCTGCTCGACGTCAGCCTCAAAGTGCTGCCGGTGCCACGCACCCAGGTCACACGGGTGTTCGAACACACCGCCGCCCAGGCGCTGCAGCAGATCAGCGACTGGCAGCGCAAGCCCTGGCCCATCACCGGCGCCTATTGGGAAGACGGCAAGACGTATTTGCGCCTGGCCGGCGCGACTTCCTCGGTCGAGTCCGCCTGCGAGAAACTCGGCGGCGAAACGCTCGACGACGACGGGCCTTTCTGGCGTGCCGTGCGTGAGCACGAACGCCCCTTCTTTGCGCAAAGCGATCGCCCCCTCTGGCGTATTTCCGTGCCGCCGGCCGCGCCCATGCTCGATATCGACGGCGAGTGCGTGATTGACTGGGGCGGCGCCCAGCGCTGGGTGCAGACCGATATGGAGGCCGTCGCCCTGCGTCGTGTCGCCAAGGAGGCCGGCGGGCATGCCACGGTATATCGCGGCGAAGCGCAGCCGCGCTTTCATCCGATGGGCGAATCGATCCTGGCCCTGCAGCAGCGCCTGAAAAAATCCATGGATCCGGCCGGCATTCTCAATCCGGGCCGTATTTACCCCGAGCTTTAGACGAGCCCTTACCATGCAGACTTCCATCATCCCGCAGTTGCGCGATACTCCGGACGGCGAGGAAGCCGATCGTATTCTGCGTGCCTGTACGCACTGCGGCTTCTGTACCGCCACCTGCCCCACCTACCAGCTCCTTGGCGACGAACGCGACAGCCCGCGTGGACGCATCTACCTGATCAAACAGGTGCTCGAAGGCGAAAAACCCACGCAGAAGACGCAGACCCATCTGGACCGCTGTCTGACCTGTCGCGCCTGCGAAACCACCTGCCCCTCGGGTGTGGAATACGCCAAGCTGGCAGACATCGGCCGCGACCTGGTCGACCAGCAGGTCGAACGCCCGCGCCATGAGCGCGTGCTGCGCTGGCTGCTGCGCCATATCGTGGCTTATCGCAACCGCTTTGCCTTCTTCTTCGCCCTCGGCCATATCTTCAAGCCGCTGCTGGTCGGCCCGCTGGCCCCGCTCAAGCAGAAGATGCCGCCGCGGCGCAAGGCGCTTGCCTGGCCGAAGGCCGAGAACGCGCAGCGTACGATGATCGTGCTCGACGGCTGCGTGCAGCCGGTCGCCGCGCCCAATACCAATGCCCATGCCGCGCGCATCTTTTCCCAGCTGGGGGTGCGCCTGGTCGCACCGAAGGCCAGCGGCTGCTGCGGCGCGCTGTCTCAGCATCTCGCACACCGCGAAGAGGCCAACGACTTCGCTCGCCGCAATATCGACGCCTGGTGGCCTTATATCGAGGACGGCGCCGAGGCGATCGTGCTCACGGCCAGCGGCTGCGGGGCATCGGTGGTCGAGTATGGGCATATGCTGCGTAACGACCCGGAATACGCCGAGAAGGCCGCACGCGTTTCCGCCCTGGCACGCGATCTGAGCGACGTGCTCGCCGAAGAGGATCTCAGCCAGCTGGGCGACCTGGGCCACGGCCGTCAGGTGGCTTATCATCCGCCATGTACGCTGCAGAATGCGCCGCAGCTGCACGACAACGTAGCCGAAATCCTGACCCAGGCCGGCTATCAATTGACCCATGTGCGCGACCCGCATCTGTGCTGCGGCTCGGCGGGCACCTACTCGATCCTGCAGCCGACCATGGCCAACGAGCTGCGTTCGAACAAGCTGGCCTCCCTGCAGGCGGGCGATCCGGACGTCATCGTGACCGCCAACATCGGCTGCCAGCTGCATCTCGAATCCGCTGCCGGCGTGCCGGTACGCCACTGGATCGAGCTGCTGGAACCGGCCGTCGCGGCATAGCTCGGCAGCTGCAGAAAGCGGCGTGTTCATTGCGACACGCCGCTAGGCTAGCCGCGTAGGTTGGCTTAGGCCGACAGGCCGTAAGCCAACACGGAACGGGCCACCGAGGCCGTTTGAGTCGTGATGCCGAAGTGGCTATCCGCGCCGCATTCCGCGTTGGATTACGCTGCGCTAATCCAACCTACGCCTGCGCCCTGTCCTGGCCGGCCTTCGCGCTGGCCAGGCCCTTGTCGACAGGCGGCAAGCCCACAGGGAAACTGATCCTTCGCGCGATTCGAGCCGCGATCGCGGGATTGGTATCGGGGTTGCGTTCTTTGTTGGATTACGCTGCGCTAATCCAACCTACGTCCTGCCCGGCTTTCGGGGTCTTCATTCGCGCTATTGGCGTTCGGTTGCAGACTCCAATCGATGCGGCGTTAACACACACCGAACCCGGCACGTAGCCGCGTAGGTTGGTTTAGGCCGCAGGCCGTAAACCGACACGAAACGGAGTTGTGAGGCCGTTCGAGCCTCGATCGCCGATTAGCATATCGGGACTGCGTTCCTTTGTTGGCTTACGCAGAGCTAACCCATGCGGCCGGCGCTGCCCCGCCGGGCGCGGGGCGCCGTCGCGAGAGGGCGACGATTACGGGTCCTCCTGCGCGTCGCGTCCGTTATCAAGCTCCGGAAGCACGGCCTCTCGACGCGGCCAGGCCTTGATGACCGCATGCACCACGGTGGCCAGCGGAATCGCGAAGAACACGCCCCAGAAGCCCCAGATACCGCCAAAGAACAGCACCGCGGTGATGATGGCCACCGGATGCAGGTCCACCGCCTCCGAGAACAGCACCGGCACGAGCAGATTGCCGTCGAGCATCTGCAATATGGCGTAGGCGATCAGTACATAGACCGTCTGTGCCTCGAAGCCCCACTGCGCATAGGCCACCAGCATCACCGGCACGGTCATGCCGAAGGCGCCGATATAGGGCACCAGTACCGAGAACCCCACCAGCGCCGAAAGCAGCATCGCGTACTTGAGCCCGAGCAACGAGAACACGATGTACGCCGCGATCCAGACGATGACGATCTCGAGCGCCTTGCCGCGAACGTAGTTGCCGAGCTGGGCATTCACGTCCGCCCACACATTGCGCACCAGCCGCCCGTTGCGCGGGCCGAAATTGGCGAACCAGCGCAGGATCTGTGCCTTGTCGCGCAGCATGAAGAACACCATCAGCGGCACCAGCAGCAGATAGACCGACAGGTACAGCAGGCTCATGCCCACCACCAGCGAGCGGCTGACCACGGTCTGGCGCAGAGAGCCCACGTCGAAGGTCATGCTGTTGATCATGGCGTTGATCTGGTCATCGGTGATCAGGGCCGGATAACGCTGGGGCAAGGCGGCAACCCACTCCTGCGCCCGGCTGATCAGGCTGGGCACCTCGGTAAGCACCTGGCCGGCCTGACGGGTCAGCAGCGGGAGCAGCGCGAAGCTCACCCACACCACGCCAATCAGCAACGCGGTGGACAACAGGGCCGCGCCCAGCCAGCGCGGCACGTGCACGCGTTCAAGCCAGAGCACCGGCGAATCCAGCAGATAGGCCACCACCACGGCCGCCAGTACCGGCGTGAGCAAGGTGCCGAACACCATCACTAGCACCAGCGCGCTGATGAGGATCAACGCCAGCGCGACCACCTGCGGGTCAGAGAAGTGTCGGCTGAACCATTCGCGTACGACGTTCATCGCGGCCCCCGCGCGACGACTGGTGTCGTGCCCGTTCTTAAGACGACCGGAGAGAACAATAGCTTCGACACATCGGCTCCTGTGCGCTGGGCGAAAGCGGCTCGCAACCAGCGTGCTGAATAACATGCGTGAACCTCTGCCGTATGACACCGATCGCGCCTGCGCGGCCGATAGCGCCCGTCGACGCCTCGCGGACGGCGTAGCAGCCAGGTACTTAGGCGCAATAACAGCAACGCGAACGTGTATGAATGGAGCAGAGATTCCTGATGGCGCCAGTTTAATCGAATGAACGAAACACGCTAATCTGGGGTCAGAAGTTCATGCGCCCCAACGCTTACCACATGTCCCTCTCGTGACTTTTTCTTCGCACCGTCCGGCCCGTTTCCTGGTCCTGCTGATGGCCTGCCTGCTGACCATCAGCACGCTCGCGAGCGCGCGCGATTACCAGCTGCCGAGCATCGGCCAGCCGGCGGACAACTATATGTCGCCGGCCGAAGAGCAGAAAATCGGCCTGCAGGTGGTGGCGCAACTGCTGGCCCGCCACCTGATCATCGAGGATACGCAGCTGCGTGAATACCTCACGAGCGTGGGCGCGCGCCTGGCTGGCCATACCGACGCCGATGCCAGCGCGTTTCGTTTCTATCCGATCGACAGCAGCCAGATCAACGCCTTTGCGCTGCCGGGCGGCTATATCGGGGTCAACGCCGGGCTGATCACCGAAACCGACAACGAAAGCGAACTGGCCGGCGTCATGGGCCATGAAATGGCGCATGTCACCCAGCGCCATATCGCCCGCCAGATCGAAGCCACCTCCGGCATGGGCTGGGCGACCGCGGCGGCCATCCTGGTGGCCGCGATCGCCGGCGGCGGCGATCCGGATGCCCTCTCGGCGGCCGTGACCGCGGGTGTGTCCAACCTCAACCAGCAGCAGACCAACTTCACCCGTGCCCACGAATTCGAGGCCGACCGGATCGGCATTCGAACCATGGCGGAATCGGGCTTCGACCCGGACGCCATGGCCAGCTTCTTCGAGAAGATGCAGCGCCGCTCACGGCTGTACGGCAATCAGCTGCCCGATATCCTGTTGTCGCATCCGGTGAGCAACACGCGCATGGCTGAAGCGGAAACCCGTGCGCGAGACTATGCGAACACCAACATACGAGAAAGCGATACCTACGCGCTGATGAAGGAACGCGCCCGCGTGCTCATGAGCAAGCAATACGGCGAACTGCTGCGCTACTACGAGCAGCGCCGCCGCGACGAGGGCGACACGCCGGCCCTCGACTACGGCTATGCGCTCACGCTGCTGCAACTTGGCCGCAGCGACGATGCGATTACCCTGCTCGAGCCCCTGGCCGCGCAAGAGCCGCCCCATGCGGCCTATTCCCTCGCTCTCGCCCAGGCTCGTCGCCAGTCAGGGCAGACCCGGCAGGCGCGCGAGCTACTCGAACAGGCACGTACGGCCTTCCCCGACAGCGCCGCGGTCAAGCTCGACTATGCCGAATTCCTCATGGATACGGGTGACGCGCAGGCAGTTCGCTCGTTTCTGTTGCAGGATCGCGCGTTGCTCGAGCAATCCGCCGATGCGCAGCAGATGCTCGCACGGGTGGCCGGCGATCAGGGCAATCTTGGTGAGGCCTACTATCGCCAGGCCAAGTACTACGAGCTGCGCGGTGCCTACGGCCCCGCCATCAACCAGCTGCGTACCGCGCTACAGACCGCCGAGCTGAACGCCTTCGACAAGGCCCGACTGCGAGCCCTGCTCGATCAGATGGTGAAGTCCTGCCACCGCGCCTGGTCCGAACGCGAGTGCCGGGAACAGGTGACGGCCGACGCACGCTACTGAGCGGCGACGGCCGACGGTCCCCGCCACACCACCGCCGCCGACCGTTCTCGACGCAGCGCACGCATCAGACTAGCGCGCTTTCTAGCGCCCGCTTCGACCCGGCGCCGACTCTACCGGGCGTACATCGCGCATGGGTACGATGGTGTTCCATTGCCGGCAGCTCGGGCACTGCCAGTGCAGATAGCGCCCGGAGAAACCGCACTGTCCGCAGTGATAGGTCGGCTGACGCTCGATGATCTGGCCCAGCGACTGGCGCAGGCTGTCCAGGGGGCCGGTGAGCGTACTGCGCGTCTGCGACCAGGTGAGGTCGAGCAGATGATAGAAGCCGATCCAGTTCGGCTCGGTCTGCAGATACTGGGAGATATGCGCGATCGCCTCGTCGGTTTTCTGCTGGCGATGCAGAAACCGGGCATAGGCAACATGCGGGTGCGCCCCGTCGTAGAGCGGCATCAGCTCGCGCAGGAACTGGGCATAGCCCGACGGATCATCGAGCGCATCGAAACAGCGTCGCATCGGCTCGATGATTTCGCTGATGAAATCCACGTCCTGACGCATCACCTGCCGGTAAATGCGGATGGCGCCGCGATGATCTTCTGCCTGCTCTGCCATGAGCCCGCCGATCAGGCTGGCGCGCGCGCAGTCGCGAAAAGACTGCCGTGCCGACTTCAGATGATTGCGTGCCACGTCTAGCTGGCCGGCGCTGCGCGCCTGCTCAGCCAGTTCGCAGAAATACTGGGCAATGACCGGGCGCATCGAGGTGCCGCGCACCGTCTCCAGCCGCCGTGTGGTCGCGATGGATTGATCCCAGTCGCGCTCCTGCTCATAGATCGCGATCAGGCCGGACAGCGAGCGTTCGAGGAAAAGATTCTGATCGGCCAGCTCGCGAAACAGGCCCTCGGCCCGGTCCAGCACGCCGGCGCGCAGATAATCCTGGGCCAGTTCGTAGCGTGCCTGGTTGCGGTGAATGGCCTTGAGGTTGGGGCGTGCGACGAGGTTCTGGTGCATGCGCAGAGCGCGATCCACCTCACCCTGCCGGCGAAACAGATTACCCAGGGCCAGATGGGTTTCGGCGGTGTCGTTATCGACTTCAAGCACGCGCACGAAAGTGGCGATCGCCTGATCCGCGTCTTCGTTGACGAGCTGGCTTATGCCGCGCAGATAGTCCGCGTTGACCGGCGGCATGGGTTCGTCGCCGCGGTCGGCGCGACCCCGCACGTACCAGCCCGACGCGGCCGCCAGCGGCAGCAGCGCCAGAAGGACCCACCAGATGCCGTCAAGCATCGTGAATGGGCATGCTCCGCAGGTTGGAAATCTCGGTCTGCGCGTCTTTCAGACGGCGCCGCGTGCTCGTGAGCTGAGCACGTAGCCGGGTGATCTTGCCGATACACACGATAGCGGCGATTGCGAGGCCGAGAACAAAAGCGACAACCAGCAGAACCACCAGCGGTGCTTCGGTCGTCGTCCAGAGCAGATCAATCGAGACCAGATCGTAGTTGAAGAAACCGAACGCCACGCCCAGCACGAGCCCCACGACCACGATCAGATTACGAATCAGGCGTAGCATTTACTTCCCGTTGCTTGTACGGGCGACTCCGCCCTTCGACGCAGGCGGTTTCGACCCGCTATGAATGGTTTGTGTTCACCCGTTCGCGCAATTCCTTGCCGGGTTTGAAATGCGGCACGTACTTGCGCGGAATATCGACGGATTCGCCGGTTTTCGGGTTACGACCACGCCGCGCCGGGCGATGGTGTACCGAAAAACTGCCAAACCCGCGAATCTCCACGCGACCGCCTTCGGCCAGCTCGGCAATTACGTCGTCGAGTAGAAGTTTTACCGCCAGTTCCACGTCACGGTGCGACATATGCGCCTGACGCTGAACCAGCCGTTCGATCAGCTCCGATTTAGTCATCCAGCGTCCTCTCCCTGGAAACGCCGCCCCCGAATCATGCCCTTACGGCACGCCCCTTATAAGAAGGTAGTTAAAACGCGGGGCGCGCGCAAGCGCCCCGCGTCATTTCCGACCGCGATATTTTTAGTTGTTGCGGTCGCTGGCGTCGATCTGCTCCTTGAGCAGCTCGCCAAGGCTGGTGGTGCCGGTCGAGGCATCGGTATCCGCGTAGTCGCGCATCGCCTGCTGCTCGTCCTTTTCGTCCTTGGCACGAATCGACAGGCTGATGGTGCGGTTACGCCGATCGACGCCCACGAAACGGGCTTCGACTTCCTGGCCTTCCGACAGCGCGGTACGGGCATCTTCCACGCGATCGCGGGAGATATCCGAGGCGCGGATGTAACCGACCACGTCGTTGCCCAGGTCGACCGTCGCGCCACGGGCATCGACCGTGTCGATCTTGCCGGAGACGACGCTGCCCTTCGGGTTGTCCGCAACGAAGGAACCGATCGGATCCTGCGCAAGCTGCTTGATGCCCAGGGAAATGCGCTCGCGGTCGGCGTCGATCGACAGCACCACGGCCTCGACCTCGTCGCCCTTCGAGTATTCGCGCACCACTTCTTCGCCGGCGTCGTTCCAGGACAGGTCCGACAGATGCACCAGACCGTCGATGTTGCCCGGCAGACCCACGAAGATACCGAAGTCGGTGATCGACTTGATCTGGCCGCGCACGACGTCGTTGCGCTGGTGATTGGCGGCGAAGTCTTCCCACGGGTTGGACTTGCACTGCTTCATGCCCAGCGAGATACGACGACGCTCTTCGTCGATCTCCAGCACCATGACCTCGACCTCGTCGCCGACGTCGACGATCTGGCCCGGGTTGACGTTCTTGTTGGTCCAGTCCATTTCGGAAACGTGCACCAGACCTTCCACGCCCTCTTCGATTTCGACGAAGGCACCGTAGTCGGTGATGTTGGTGACGTTGCCGAACAGACGGGTGCTTTCCGGGTAACGACGGGCGATATCCACCCACGGATCGTCGCCGAGCTGCTTCAGGCCCAGCGATACACGGGTGCGCTCACGATCGAACTTGAGCACCTTGACCTCGACTTCCTCGCCCACGTTGACGACGTCGGTCGGATCCTTGATGCGCTTCCACGACATATCGGTGATATGCAGCAGACCGTCGATGCCACCCAGGTCCACGAACGCGCCGTAGTCGACCAGGTTCTTGACGATGCCCTTGAGTACGATGCCTTCCTGGAGCGTGTCCAGCAGCTGCTTGCGCTCTTCGCTGTACTCTTCCTTGAGCACGTCGCGACGCGAGACGACCACGTTGTTGCGCAGACGGTCCAGCTTGATGACACGGAACTCGAGCGGCTTGCCTTCGAGATAGGTGGTATCGCGAACCGGACGCACGTCGACGAGCGAACCCGGCAGGAACGCGCGAATGTTGCCGACATCGACGGTGTAACCACCCTTGACCTTGCCACTGATGTGGCCGACCACGGATTCGCTGTTTTCGTAGGCGTCGGTGAGGAAGTCCCAGGTACGGATGCGCTGGGCTTTTTCCTTCGACAGGCGCGTGGCGCCGAAACCGTCTTCCACGGCTTCCAGTGCGACTTCGACCTTGTCCCCTTCCGCAACGGAGATTTCGCCGTTATCGTCGTAGAACTCGTCGATCGGAATCACGCCTTCCGACTTGAGGCCGGCATCGACGATGATCACGTCGTTCTTGATTTCCAGCACCTCGGCGTTGATGAGGGAACCGGGCTGCATGGTGCGACCCTGCAGACTTTGCTCGAATAGTTCGGCGAAACTTTCAGACATGAGGGGAAAAGATCCTACGGCGCTTGAGAAAAGCGAGCGCCATCCGTGGTTGATAAAACAATCCGATCAACGACATTGCGCCGCGACCGGTCCAATCGAAACAGCCGGATTCAGCTTAAATCCAGCCTTTTTCGCGTACAAGGCAACGCACTTTCTCCAGTGACGCCGCCACGCTTTCGCCGGTCGTGTCGATAACATGGGCATCGGCCGCCGGCTTCAGGGGCGCGACCTCACGCGAAGCATCGCGTGCGTCCCGCTCCAATATCTCTCGATATATCCGGTCAAGAGTAGCATCAACGTTTGCGCCCGACAACTGCGCAAAACGGCGATTGGCCCGCTCTTCGGCCGAGGCGGTGATATAGAGCTTCAGGTCGGCCTCGGGGAAGATCACTGTGCCCATATCGCGGCCGTCGGCGATCAGCCCCGGCTCGCCGGCGAAATCACGCTGGCGCGCGAGCAGCGCGGCACGAATTTCCGGCTGGACGGCCCATTTGGAGGCGGCATCCGACACGGCGTCGCTACGAATAACGTCGGTGACGTCCTCGCCCGCCAGCAGCACGCGCTGGCCGGCTCCGCGATCCGGCTCGAAGGCCATGTCCAGCGAGCGGGCCGCGGCCACGGCCGTGGCACAGTCGCTCGCCAGGCATGCGTCGAGTCCGGCACGAAGCGCGACCAGGCCGACCAGGCGATACAAGGCGCCGCTATCGAGCAGCCACCAGCCCAGTTCGCGCGCGAGCGCTGAGGCCAGCGTGCCCTTGCCCGCACCGCCCGGCCCGTCCAGCGTCATCACCGGCGCAGGGTTCATGACGACACCTCGCTGGCCTCGATTTGCAGGCCGGCCGCGGATGCCAGCGCCACGAAACCGGGAAACGAGGTATCCACGAAGTCGCAGTCGTCGATTTCAATGGGCGCATCGGCACGCAGCGCTGCCATCGCGAACGCCATGGCGATGCGGTGGTCGTCGTGGCTTTCGATCAGGCCGCCGCCGAATACCGGCCCGGCGCCGCGGCCGACGATCGTGAGCCCGTCATCCGCCACGCTGACATCGACGCCGAGCTGACTCAGGCCGTCGGCCATCACCGCGATACGATCGGATTCCTTGACCCGCAGCTCGGCTGCGCCGGTCAGACGGGTCGTGCCTTCGGCACAGGCGGCAGCAATGAATATCGCCGGAAACTCGTCGATGGCAAGCTCCACCTCGTCGCCGCCGATATCGATGCCCTGGAGCGACGCGCTGCGCACTTCGATGTCGGCCACCGGCTCGCCGGCCTGAATACGCTCGTCGTGCAGGCGTATGTCCGCGCCCATGCGGCCTAGGATATCGATTACCCCGCGCCGGGTCGGATTGATGCCCACGCCGGGCAGCACGATCGCGCTGGCTTCGGCGATGCTGGCCCCGACCATGAAAAACGCGGCCGAGGAAAGATCGGCCGGCACCGCGACGTCACCGGCCTGAAGAGACTGGCCGCCCGCGATGGCCAGGGTACGCGCCTGGCGTTCGATACGTACGCCAAAGGCGGAGAGCATGCGCTCGGTATGATCGCGGCTGATCCCCGGCTCGGTGACCCGCGTGCTGCCCTGGGCATACAGCCCGGCCAGCAATACACAGGATTTGATCTGGGCGCTGGCCACCGGCGGCGTGTAGTCGATGCCGTTGAGCGCCTGGCCGCCCTGGATGACGAGCGGCGCGCGCCCGCCTTCCTCGCCGTCGATGCGTGCACCCATGAGCCTCAGGGGCTCGATCACACGCGCCATGGGTCGACGCGACAGGCTGGCATCGCCGACCAGACGGCTGTCGAAGCGTTGCCCGGCCATCAGGCCGGACATCAGACGCATGGACGTACCCGAATTGCCGAGGTCGAGCGGCGCCTGCGGCGCCCGCAGGCCGTCGCGCCCCACCCCGTCGACGGTCAGCGCCTCGCCGTCGCGCGCGAAGACCACACCCATCGCCTCAAAGGCATGCAGCGTGGCCAGACAGTCCGCGCTTTCAAGAAAGCCGGTAATACGGGAGCGCCCGTCGGCGAGCGCCGACAGCATGACCGCACGGTGCGAAATGGACTTGTCGCCCGGCACGCGCAACTCGCCACGCAGGGCGCCGCCCGGCCGCAGATGAAAACGCCGCATATCAGGAACGCCTCATGGCAAAACCGTCGCGCGCGGTCTTCGCGCGCTGGAAAGTGGCCGCCAGTGCATCGCGGTCGTCGTCGGCAATCGCTGCCCTCACCGCCGCCAGATCGCCGATATAGCGATCGAGCACCGGCAGCACGGCATCGTGATTCGCGGTCACGATATCCGCCCACAGCGAGGGGCTGCTGGATGCGATACGTGTGAAGTCGGCAAAGCCGCCGGCCGCATATTCGAATATCTCGGTACGTTCGGCCATCCGCGCCAGGGTATCCACCAGCGTGTAAGCCAGCAGATGCGGCAGATGGCTGGTGGCCGCCAGCACCTCGTCGTGGTGAGCACCGTCCATTTCGCTGATGCGCGCACCAATCGTACGCCACAGCGCTTCGACCCGGGCCAGCGCCTGCGGCTCGGTCGCCGGCGTGGGAGTGAGAATGACCCGGCGCTGTTCGAACAGTTCGGCGAAGCCCGCATCGAGCCCGCTACGCTCGGTGCCGGCGATGGGATGGCCCGGCACGAACCGGGCAAAGCCCTCGCCCAGGCTGGCCTGGGCCTCGCGAATCACGCTCAGCTTGGTACTGCCGGTATCGGTCACCACGGCATCTGCGGGCAGCGCCGCGGCCAGATCGGCGAACACGCCGGCCATCGCGCCGATGGGTACGGCGACGATCACGAGCGTGGCCTTGGCCACGGCCGTGGCGACATCCGTCGACGCCTCGCTCACCAAACCCAATTCGCGTGCCTGGCGCGCCTCGTTGGCATCCGCCACCACGGCGTCAACGCGGGCGCCGCAGCCTTTCGCCTGCAGCGCACGTATGATCGAACCGCCGATCAGGCCCAGCCCGATTACACAGATTCGTTCGTTTTCAAGGCTTTGATCGGTTCGATTCATGCGCGTTCGAGAACGCTGTCGAGCGCCGCCAGAAACACCTGATTCTCTTTTTCGCTACCGACAGTTACACGCAAATGTTCAGGCATTGCATAGCTTTCGAGCGGGCGTACGATCACGCCTTCGTGCAGCATTGCCTGGTAGACGGGCGTGGAGGGTCGGCCACAGTCGAAGGTGATGAAATTGGCCTGTGACGGCACACAACGCAGACCCCGCGCCTCGAGCTCGCTGCCCAGCGACGCCCGCTGCACGGCGTTGGTCTGGGTCGAGTAGATCACGAACTCCTCGTCCGACAACGCCGCCTGGGCACAGTAAAGGGCCACGGTGTTGACGTTGAACGGCTGGCGGATGCGGTTGATCCAGTCCGCCACCTGGGGCGAGGTCAAGGCATAGCCGACGCGCAGGCCGGCCATCCCATAAATTTTCGAGAATGTTCGCGTAACAATCAGATTTTCAAAGCGTTCGAGCCATTCACGGCTGTCCGGACGCTCGCTGTCCGCCTGATATTCGAGATAGGCCTCGTCAAGTACGACGACCACGCCGGCCGGCACGGACTGCATGAACGCCTCGATCGCCTCAGGTGCCAACCAGGTGCCCGTGGGGTTGTTCGGGCTGGCAATGAAGACCACGCCGGTGTTTTCGTCGATATGCTCGAGAAACGCTTCAAGATCGTGGCCATAGGGCATGTCGGCATCGGGTCCGAGTGCCGGTACCTCGCGCACCTCGGCGTTCACCGCCTGGGCCACGATCGGGTAGACCGCGAACGCGTACTGCGAGAACACCGCATTCTTGCCGGGGCCCAGAAAAACCCGTGCGGTGAGCTCCAGTACGTCGTTGGAACCGTTGCCGAGTGTGACCCGCTCCGGCTCGATTGCATGGCGGGCGGCGATATCCTGCTTGAGCGCATAACCGCCGCCGTCCGGGTAACGATGCAGGTCGGAGGCGCCGTTCTGAACGAAGTCGGCAAACGCCTTCGTGACCGCCGGCGCCACGCCGAAGGGGTTCTCGTTGGAAGCCAGCTTGATGATCGAGCTCAGCCCCAGCTCGCGCTTGAGGTCATCGATCGGTTTGCCGGGCACATAGGCGTGCAGGCCGTGAATACCGGCATGCGCCTGTTCGTTTAGGCTCTTACCCATGTTATTTCAACACGTTAACGATTGAATTTAATTCGCGACATCAAGTTGACGAGACGTCGACCGCACGCGGGTAGGCACCCAGCACTTTCAGCATCGCCGACTGGGATTCGATCGCTTCGAGCACCTGGCGCACCCGCGGCTCGTCGATATGGCCTTCCAGATCGATGAAGAAATTATAGTCCCATGCCTGGCGCCGCGACGGCCGCGACTCGATACGGGTGAGATCCACGCCGGCTTCTGCGCCCGGGGTGAGCAGCCGATGCAACATGCCCGGCTGGTTGCGGATGGCGACCAGAATCGAGGTCATATCATTGCCGGTGGCCGGCACCTGCTGCTTGCCGAGCACGAGAAAACGCGTGGTGTTGTTCGGCTCATCTTCGATGTTCGAGGCCAGAATCGGCAGCTCGTAGAATTCCGAAGCCGCGCGCCCGGCGATGGCGGCCGCCTGGCTCTCCCCGGCCACGCGTCGTGCGGCTTCGCCGTTGCTGGATACGGCTTCGCGCACCACGCCCGGCAGGTGGCGATCGAGCCACTTGCGACACTGGGCCAGCGATTGCGCATGGGCGACCACGCGCTTGACGCCGGTGATATCCGCCGCCTTCGACAGCAGGTGGTGATGCACGCCAAGCGCGACCTCACCACAGATGCGCAGCGAACTGCCTACCAGCTGGTCGAGGGTATGGCTGACCACGCCTTCGGTGGAGTTCTCCACCGGCACGACGCCGAAATCCGCGTTGCCGGCCTCGACTTCACGAAAGATCTCGTCGATGGCCGGCAGTGGCATGGCCCGTACCGAATGGCCGAAGTGCTTGTAGACCGCGGCCTGGGTGTAGGTACCTTCAGGGCCGAGATAGGCCACCTTCAGCGGCGATTCCAGGGCCAGGCACGCCGACATCACTTCGCGCATGAGACGCATGATGGTGGCATCGTCGAGCGGGCCTTCGTTGCGCTCGGCCACCCGACGCAGCACGTCGGCTTCGCGCTCGGGCCGATAGAAGTCGGTGCGCTGCCGCTCGGCCTTGATACGGGCGACGTCCAGGGCCACGCCGGCCCGCTCGGCGATCAAAGCCTGGATCTGTGCGTCCAGGGCATCGATACGCTCGCGCGCGCCGGCGAGAGCCTCGTTGTCGGAGTTGTCCTGCGACGAACTCATCGCTTAGGCCGCGTCGCTACCCACGGCACCCAGATACCGCACGCACAGCACGCCTTCGATGGTACGCAACTCTTCGATGGCTTCATCGGCGACCGGCGCGTCGATATCGACCAGCGTATAGGCCACCTCGCCCTTGGACTTGTTGAGCAGGTCCGCGATGTTGTGACCGTGCCGGGCCAGCGTGGACGAGATCTGGCCGACCATGTTGGGCACGTTATGGTTGACCACAGCCAGGCGATGGGCGCTGGCCGTCGGCGGCATGATCGCCTCGGGGAAGTTCACCGAGTTGCGAATATTGCCGACTTCGAGATAGTCGCGCAGCTGGTCGGCGATCATCATCGCGCTGTTGTCTTCGGCCTCGTCGGTGGAGGCGCCCAGATGCGGCAGCGTGATCACGCGGTCGTGGCCGCGCAGCTTCTCGGAGGGGAAGTCGCAGACGTAGTAGCTCAGACGGCCGTTTTCCAGCGCGGCGAGCACCGCGTCTTCATCCACGATTTCGGCACGCGAGAAGTTGAGCAGCACCGCGCCCTTGCGCATGAGCTTGAGCCGTTTGGCGTCGACCAGCCCACGGGTGTCGTCGACCAGCGGCACATGCAGCGAGACATAGTCGGAGCGCGACAGCAGTTCATCGATGGACAGCGCCTGGGAGACGTTGGAGGTCAGGCGCCAAGCGTTGTTGACCGTAATACCCGGGTCAAAGCCCTGTACGCTCATGCCCAGCGCCTGGGCGGCGTTGGCCACGTTCACGCCGATGGCGCCAAGGCCGGCCACGCCGAGGGTGCGCCCCGGCAGTTCCACGCCCTTGAAGCGCTTCTTGCCGGCTTCGACTTCCTTCTTGAGCTCTTCCCCGGTGGAGGTCAGCTCTTCCACATAGCGCCAGGCGCTCATGAGATTGCGCGAGGCCAGCAGCATGCCGGCCAGCACCAGCTCCTTAACGGCGTTGGCGTTCGCGCCGGGGGCATTGAACACCGGCACGCCGCGCTTGCTCATGTCGGCAACGGGAATGTTGTTCACGCCCGCGCCCGCGCGGCCGATGGCCCGCACGGAATCGGCGATCGTCATGTCGTGCATGTTGTGCGAACGCAGGATGATGGCGTCCGGCTTGGACATCTCCGACGCGATCTCGTAGAGATCGCGCGGCAGGCGATCGAGCCCCTTGGCCGAAATATTGTTCAGCGTCTGAATCTTGAATGTCATGAAAACCCTTTTATCCGCAAACTCTTCAAAAGCAGGCATCCACGGATTTCACTGATTGCGCCGATTCGAGTACAGCCGCTAACGAGGCATGTCTTCGAATCTGTGCGATCGGTGTAACCCGTGGATCAAATGTCTTAACCGTTGGCTTTTTCGAAGCCGCGCATGAAGTCGATCAGCGCGTCGACGCCCTCTTCCGGCATGGCGTTGTAGATCGAGGCACGCATGCCGCCGACCGAACGATGGCCCTTGAGGGTGGACAGCCCGGCTTCCTCGGCCTGGGCGAGGAACGTCTTGTTGAGTTCGTCGTTGGCGAGCAAAAACGGGACGTTCATGCGCGAGCGCGCATGCGGTGCCACCGGGTTGCTGTAGAAGTCCGAGCCGTCGATGAAGCCGTACAGCTTGTCGGCCTTGCGCTGGTTGCGCTCGGCCATGCCTTCCAGGCCGCCGTTGTCCAGGATCCATTCGAAGGTCAGACCGGCCATGTACCAGGCGAAACACGGCGGCGTGTTGAGCATGGAATCGGCATCGGCCTGCTGCTTGTAATCCAGCACCATGGGCACACCGGACTGCGGGTTGCCCATGAGGTCGTCGCGCACAATGACCATGGTGACCCCGGCCGGGCCGGCGTTCTTCTGCGCACCGGCATAAATCACGCCGTATCTGGATACGTCGATCGGCTTCGACAGGAACGCCGACGACCAATCGCCCACCAGCGGCACGTCGCCGGTATCCGGCACGTCCGGGTATTCGATGCCCTCGATGGTTTCGTTGGGGGTGTAATGCACGTAGGCCGCGTCGTCTCGCAGCTGCCAGTCGGCCCGGGCAGGCACGTCGGTAAAGCTGCCGTCGACCGCCGAATTGGCCGCGACCTGGGCATCACCGTACTTGCCGGCTTCCTTGACCGCCTTCTTGCCCCAGCTGCCGTTGATGACGTAATCGGCCTTGTTCGAGCGACCCATCAGGTTGAGCGGCACGCCCGCGAACTGGCCGGCGGCGCCGCCCTGCAGGAACAGCACGCTGTAGCCTTCGGGCACATTCAGCAGCTTGCGCAGATCCTGGGTTGCTTTTTCGGCAATGGAGACGAACGCATCGCCGCGATGGCTCATCTCCATCACGGACATGCCGGTGCCCTGCCAATCCAGCAGATCGGCCTGGGCTTTTTCGAGCACTTCGACCGGCAGCGTGGCCGGCCCTGCACTGAAGTTGTAGACGCGTGCCATAGAACAAATCTCCTTTGAAAATCGACGCTGCGCGAAGGTCAGTCCGCGGCAGGGTCCGAATCGTTGTCGTCGGCGGCCGACGCGTCGCCCGCGCTGCGCTCGTCGCTCGAATCCTCGGCGCCGTTGTCCGCGCCCGAGTCTTCGCCATCCGCTTCGCCGTCGTCTTCCTCGTCGTCGGTGACGATGCGATCGACGCCGACCAGATGCTGGTCGTCGGCCACCCGAATGATGCGTACGCCCTGGGTGTTACGCCCGAGCACCGAGATTTCGGCCACCGCCGTACGAATCAGCGTACCCATATTGGATATCAGCATGATTTCATCGTCCTCGAGCACCTGGGTCGCGCCCACGACCGCACCGCTCTTGTCGGACTGCTTGAGCGCGAGCACGCCCTGACCGCCACGACCGCGCAGCGGATAGTCGTCCACCGGCGTGCGCTTGCCGTAGCCCTGCTCGGTGACGGTGAGAATATCGCCGTCGCGAATCACGATGAGCGCGATCACGGCCGCGCCGGCCTCGTCCTCGGGCAGGCGGATACCACGCACGCCCGCGGCCGTACGGCCCATCTCGCGAACGTCCTGTTCGGCAAAACGAATCACCTTGCCGCCGGAAGAGAACAGCATCAGCTCGTCGTCGCCGCTGGTCAGGTCCACGCCCACCAGCGCATCGTCGTCGCGCAGATCGATGGCGATGATGCCGTTCGAACGCGGGCGCGAGAACTGCTCCAGCGCGGTCTTCTTGACCGTGCCGTTGCGCGTGGCGAAGAACACGTTCTCGCTGGTGTTGAAATCCTTGATGGGCAGCACCTGGGAGATACGCTCGTCGGCCTCGAGCGGCAGCAGGTTCACGATGGGTTTGCCGCGCGCGCCGCGCCCGGCGCTGGGCAGTTCGTAGACCTTGAGCCAGTACGCCTTGCCGGCCGAGGAGAAGCACAGCAGCGTATCGTGGGTATGCGCCACCCACAGCTTGTCGATGAAGTCGGCGTCCTTGGTCTGGGTGGCCGACTTGCCGCGCCCACCGCGACGCTGGGCGCGGTAGGCATCCAGCGGCTGGGACTTCACATAGCCTTCGTGAGTGAGCGTGACCACGACGTCTTCCGGGGTGATCAGATCCGCGGTGGTCAGGTCCAGGTGGCTGTCGAGGATCTCGGTCTTGCGGTCGTCGCCGTAGTCGCGACGGATCGCCTCCAGCTCTTCGCGGATGACCTCGAACAGCCGCGCCATGTTGGACAGAATCTCGATGTAATCGGCGATCTTGTCGAGCAGCTGCTCGAACTCCTCGATGATCTTGCTCTGTTCCAGGCCGGTGAGCCGGTGCAGACGCAGATCGAGAATCGCCTGGGCCTGGGTTTCGGTCAGCCGGTAGCTGCCGTTTTCCTGCAGGCCGTAGGCCTTGGACAGATCGGCCGGGCGCGACGATTCCGCGCCGGCGCGCTCGAGCATGTCCACGACCTGCCCCGGCGGCCATTCGCGGTTGATCAGCGCTTCGCGTGCTTCCGCCGGGCCGCTGGAGGCCTTGATCAGCGCGATCACCTCGTCGATGTTCGCCAGCGCGATGGTCAGCCCTTCCAGCACATGGGCCCGGGCACGCGCCTTGGCCAGCTCGTACTGGGTACGCCGGGTGACGACCTCGCGCCGATGGCGGATGAAGGCTTCCAGCAGCTGCTTGAGGTTGAGCGTGCGCGGCTGGCCGTCGTCCAGTGCCACCATGTTGATGCCGAACACGGTCTGCATCTGCGAATGGCGATACAGGTTGTTGAGCACCACCTCGGGCGTTTCCCCGCGGCGCAGCTCCACGACCATGCGCATGCCGTCCTTGTCGGACTCGTCGCGCAGCTCGGTGATGCCCTCGATGCGCTTGTCCTTCACCAGCTCGGCGATCTTTTCCAGCAGCCGGGCCTTGTTGACCTGATACGGCAGCTCGGTGACCACGATCGCCTGCTTGCCGCGCTCGTCCACTTCTTCGAAGTGCGCACGGGCCCGCATGTAGATACGCCCACGCCCGGTTTCATAGGCTTCGCGAATGCCGTCCGCGCCGTTGATCATGGCCGCGGTGGGGAAATCCGGGCCGGGCACGTGTTCCATCAGCCCGGCGATGCTGATCTGCGGATCGTCCATGACCGCCAGCACCGCATTCACCACCTCGGTGAGGTTATGCGGCGGGATGTTGGTGGCCATACCCACCGCGATACCGGTGCCGCCGTTGACCAGGAGGTTGGGCAAACGGGTGGGCAGAACCGCCGGCTCGGACTCGGATTCGTCGTAGTTCGGGATGAAATCGACCGTATCCTTTTCGATATCGGCCAGAATTTCATGGGCCAGCCGGGCCATGCGCACTTCGGTATAACGCATCGCCGCCGGCGCGTCGCCGTCGATGGAGCCGAAGTTGCCCTGGCCATCGACCAGCACGTAGCGCATGGAGAAATCCTGCGCCATACGCACGATGGTGTCGTAGACCGCCGAATCGCCGTGAGGGTGGTATTTACCGATCACGTCGCCGACCACGCGGGCCGACTTCTTGTACGGCTTGTTCCAGTCGTTGCCCAGTTCGCGCATGGCGTAGAGCACGCGCCGATGCACCGGCTTGAGGCCGTCGCGTACGTCGGGCAGCGCACGCCCGACGATCACGCTCATGGCATAGTCGAGATACGACTGGCGCATCTCGTCTTCGAGGTTGATCGAAAGAATCTCTTTTGCGACGTCGGCCATAGACTTGTTTTCGTTCAAGCAGCCTGCAACGCAGGCCGCGTTCGGTGCGTATCCACGGGCTGGGGTCGGCACAACCGGGCCGTGTTGGCCGGTTGTGCAGCGCGGTTCAGCGCCGTCGCGTAAAGCCGGTCATGTTAGCACAGCGCGTGTGCCAAAAGCGCTTGATTGCGCTAGAGTGGCGGGCGTTCGCGCTCCCTACTGATCGCCTGTTTCCATGCGCCAGATCGATACCCTTGTCCATGCCCGCTGGGTCGCCCCTGTCTGCGGTGAGCCGCGGCTGCTGGAAAACCACGCCGTAGCCATCCATCACGGCATGATCGAAGCGGTTCTGCCCAGCGATGAAGCCCGCAGGCGCTTCGATGCGAAAGAGGTCATCGACCGCAGCACGCATCTGCTGATACCGGGGCTGATCAATACCCATACCCATGCCGCGATGAATCTCATGCGCGGCATTGCCGACGATCTGGCGCTCATGCCCTGGCTGAGCGAATACATCTGGCCGACCGAGGGCGAGTTCATGTCGCCCGAATTCGTCGCCGACGGCACCGACCTCGCCATGGCCGAGATGTTGCGGAGCGGCACCACCTGCTTCAACGACATGTATTTTTTTCCCGACGTGGTGGCCGAACGCGTGGAAGCCGCCGGCATGCGTGCCACGGTGGGCATGATCGTGATCGACTTTCCCACGGTCTGGGCGGCCAACGCGGAGGAATACCTGGAAAAAGGCCTGGCCCTGCACGATGCCTGGCGTGGGCACGATCGCATCTCCACGGTATTCGCCCCGCATGCGCCCTATACCGTCTCCGATGCGCCGCTCAAAAAGATCCGCACCTATGCCGACGAAATGGATCTACGCGTGCACATGCACGTGCACGAGACGGCCTTCGAAGTGACCGACGCCCAGGAAAAGAACGGCCAGCGCCCGCTGGCCCGACTTGACGACCTGGGCCTGCTCACGCCGAACTTTCTGGCCGTGCACATGACCCAGCTCAGCGACGAGGAAATCGCGCTGTGCGCCCGCAACGGCGTGCACGTGCTGCATTCACCCGAGTCCAACCTCAAGCTCGCCAGCGGCCTGTGTCCGGTACAGAAACTCATCGATTCCGGCATCAACGTGGCCCTGGGCACCGACGGTGCGGCGTCGAACAACGATCTGGACATGATCGGCGAAATGCGCACCGCGGCCTTCATCGGCAAGATCGCCGCCGACGACGCGGCCGCGGTCAGCGCCGATACCGTGCTGCGCATGGCCACCATGGGCGGCGCCGAAGCCCTGGGCATCGCCGACACCACCGGCTCGATCGAGCCCGGCAAGATGGCCGATCTCTGCGCTATCGATCTGGACGCACTCGAAACCAAGCCGGTGTTCGACCCGATTTCCGCCCTGGTCTACAACGTATGCCGGGAACAGGTCAGCGATACCTGGGTGGCCGGTCAGCGGCTACTGGCCGAGCGCCGACTCACGACCCTGGACGAAGCCGATATCGCCGCACGAGCGGCCGACTGGCAGCACAAGCTCGCCGCCCACGCAAAGGACGCCTCATGACAAGCGATCAGAACGCCGAACTGGCGAAATTCGGCCGGATGGCCGAGCACTGGTGGGACACGTCGGGCGAAATGCGCCCGCTGCACGATATCAACCCGCTGCGTACCGATTTCATCGACCGCCGCGCCCCGCTCGCCGGCAAGCGCGTGCTCGACGTCGGCTGCGGCGCCGGCATTCTCTCGGAGGCGCTGGCCCGGCGCGGTGCCCAGGTGACCGGCCTGGACCTGGCGCCTGAGCTGATCGAAGCCGCCAAGGCCCATGCCGAGGATAGCGGGCTCGATATCGACTACCGCTGTATCTCCAGTGGTGACCTGATGCGCGAAGCCCCCGGCGCCTTCGATATCGTGGTCTGCTACGAAATGCTGGAGCACGTCGACACCCCGGCCTATGTGGTCGACGACTGCGCCATGCTCACCGCCCCCGGCGGCAATCTGTTCTTCTCGACCATCAACCGCAGCCCCAAGGCGTGGCTGCTGGCGATCGGCGGCGCGGAATACGTGCTCGGACTGCTGCCCCGCGGCACCCACGAATACAGCAAGCTCATTCGTCCCTCGGAGCTGGGCGCCTGGTGCCGGCGCGCGCATCTCGAGGTCGCCGAGATCGCGGGCATGCACTACAACCCGTTCACCCGCCGCGCCTCGCTCACCCAGCGGCCCGACGTGAACTACTTCCTGCACGCCCGCAAACCCGCCGCGAGCCGCGCATGAAGTTACAAGCCTTCGATGCGGTGCTGTTCGATCTGGACGGCACCCTGCTCGATACCGCCCCGGATCTGGCCGGAGCGATCAACGACATGCGCGCCGAGCGTGGGCTGGACGCCATGCCGCTCACCGAGCTCGCGCCCATGTGTTCCTTCGGCGGGCGCGGCATGCTCGGCAAGGGGCTGGGTCTGACCCCCGACGACGCCGACTATCGCGCCAGCTACGACTTGTTCATCGAAACCTACCGCCAACGCATGACCCGCGACACGCAGCCCTTCGACGGCATGCGCGAGTTCGTGCGCCAGCTCGCCGACAGCGGCCTGGCCTGGGGCGTGGTCACCAACAAGATGGAAGCCCTTGCGCTGCCGTTGATGGACCATATGAACTTCGACCCGCCACCGGGCTGCGTAATCGGCGGCGACAGCGCGGGCGTAGCCAAACCCGACCCGGCGCCGATGTATCTGGCCTGCGAACGCATCGGCATCGAACCGGCCCGCTGTGTCTATATCGGCGATTCGGATCGCGATATCGAAGCTGGCCGTGTTGCCGGCATGGCCACCATCGGCGTGTCCTACGGCTATATTCCGCCCGGTGACGATATCCACGGCTGGCAGGCCGATGTGGTCATCGACACCGTCGCCGGCCTCGCAGCCGCGCTTGAGCAGCTTGATGCGCAGGCCATCGCGGGCGCCCATCCGACCTGAACGACAACGACCCGTCTCATGACTGTATCCAACGATTCCAAACCGCTCGCCGATCGCGTGATTCTCATTACCGGCGCGGGCGGCGGCCTGGGCGCCACGGTCGCCCGCGCGATCGCCGCAGCGGGTGCCGAATGCGTGCTGCTGGGCCGGCGCGAACGTACCCTCACCCCGGTGTTCGATGCCATCGTCGCCGACGGCAGCCCGGAACCCGCGCTGTTTCCGCTCGACGTGACCCGCGCCGGCGAAGACGACTATCAACGCCTGGTGGACGGCATTGCTGCCGACTGTGGGCATCTCGACGGTCTCGTACATCTGGCCGCCCGCTTCGACGGACTCATGCCGCTGGCCACCCACCCGATCGACGGCTGGCAGCGGATCATGCATATCAACCTCACCGCCGCCTTCACGCTCACCCAGGTCTGCCTGCCGTTGCTGCAGAGCGTGGACGATGCCTCGGTGGTATTCACCCTCGACGACGCGGCCGCCAGGCCGAAAGCGTTCTGGGGCGCCTACGGCGTGAGCAAGGCCGGGCTGAGTTCGCTGGTGAAGATGTTTGCCGTCGAACACGAACAAAGTGACCGCCTGCGCTTCAACGGCATCGACCCCGGCCCGCGCCAGACGCCGCTGCGCGCCAAGGCGTTCCCCACCGAAGACCCATCGGCCCAGCCGCCGGAAACGATCGCCGATACCTACGTGCACCTGCTGTCGGTCGCCGCACGCGGCACCACCGGTCAGATTCTCGGCGCCGACGGGCAGCCAATCGCCGCATAGAATCGGCCTCGCGTTTGTAGAGCGCCTCCTCGCGAACCCGAAGAAAAAGGGTAGGCAGGTCCGCAAATAAACGCGAAAAGCGCAAATAAAGACAAAAAGCGTTATTAAAACGCGACCTTGGGCGATCGAAAACGAGCCTGTCTGTATTCACCCCGTTAGGGCAGCGATGCTGCGTGGCACAGCGTCGTTATCGAATGCTTCGCAGCTGAGGGTTTGCGCTGCTGCTACGGTCCCTTTCGACCCAAGCGCGTAGGTTGGATTAGCGAAGCGTAATCCAACACCGAACGCAGTCCGCAAGACCCCTCCGACTCGCACGCTCCAAAAGCGGCATCCGTGCTCGTGCTCGCCCTTGTTGGCTTACGGCCTGCGGCCTAAGCCAACCTACACGGCTATACGGCTATACAGCGCGTTCGGATCCAGCAGTGGTCGGGCCCGCCCGTGATCACAACGATCGTGAAGCACACAGCGCCCGCAGCGCGTAGGTTGGATTAGCGAAGCGTAATCCAACACCGAACGCAGCCCGCAAGACCCCTCCGGCTCGCACGCTCCAAAAGCGGCAACCGTGCTCGCCCTTGTTGGCTTACGGCCTGCGGCCTAAGCCAACCTACGCGGCTACACGGCTATACCGCAGGCTCGGTTGCGGCAATGGTGGCCCGCCCGTGAT